>JBELZL010000017.1:0-65580 GCA_040274025.1 Arthrobacter sp.
GTTGGTGCCGTGTCCCGAACCGGGGGAATGTCCCAAAGCGCAGGAATGCAGGTTGCACGGCACCCCATACCCGGGGTGCCGCACCCCCGCAGCAGCGCGAGTCGCAAAAGGCAGAGTCATCTGGCACAATGGACAGGTACTCGATCTGCGTGGCCCCTCTCTCCGTGCAGCATCTTGTCCTTTTGAACCCCAAACGTTATGGCCCGCCCCACGGGAGCAGAAGTTCGGGTTCGCCCCATTTCAGATCAGGAGTGACCACAAAAGTGGCCGTAAAGATTCGCCTTAAGCGCCTCGGCAAGAAGTTCTCAGCACACTACCGCGTTGTTGTCATGGATTCCCGTGCCAAGCGCGATGGCCGTGCCATCGAAGAAATCGGACTGTACCGTCCGACCGAGGAGCCGTCGTACATCGACATCAAGTCCGACCGTGCGCAGTACTGGCTCGGCGTCGGCGCCCAGCCGACCGAGCAGGTCGCAGCACTGCTGAAGATCACCGGTGACTGGCAGAAGTTCAAGAACATCGACGGCCAGGAAGGTACCCTGCGTACCAAGGCTCCGAAGGAGCCCTTCGTGGCTCCCGAGAAGAAGTCCGTGATCGTCCCCGAGGCAATCACCCCGAAGGCCAAGAAGGAAGAGGCAGAAGCCGCTTCCACCGAGGCTGAGGCTGAGTAGATTGCTGGCCGAAGCGCTGGAGCACCTCGTGCGCGGAATCGTTGACTCCCCGGAGGACGTCAAGGTTTCCGCCAAGAACAACCGCCGCGGGGAAACCCTCGAGGTCCGTGTTCACCAGGATGATCTTGGCCGGGTTATCGGCCGCCAGGGACGCACCGCCCGCGCACTGCGCACGGTGATTTCCGCCCTGGCCGGCAGCGAAGCTGTCCGCGTCGACGTCGTCGACACCGACCGCCGCCGCTGACGCACCAGCAATTCCAAGCAGTAAACAGCAGTTCCTAACATCCGGCCCCGGCACCAGATAATGGTGAAGGGGCCGGATGTTTTTTTCGGCTCCGGCCATTTTCGCCGCGCCCACAACGACCAAGGAGAATCCATGCAGTTACAGGTGGCACGCATCGGCAAGCCCCACGGCATCCGGGGTGAAGTAACCGTCCAGGTGCTGACCGATGCCCCCGGGGACCGGTTCGCGCCGGGCGCAGTCCTCACGGTGGAACCAGCCGCCAAGGGACCGCTGACCGTGACCAGTGCCCGCTGGAACAAGGAGATCCTGCTGCTTGGCTTCGAGGAAGTGGTGGACCGCAACGGCGCCGAGGAGCTGCGCGGCGCCAAGCTGTTCATTGACACCGAGGAAGCCGGCGACGATGACGACGCAGAGGGCTGGTACGAGCACGAGCTGGTGGGCCTGAAGGCCAAGGTGGGCGACGACGTCGTAGGCACCGTCACGGCCCTGCGCACCCTCACGGTCCAGGACCTGCTGATCGTGGAAGGCACCAAGGGCCAGGAAATCCTGGTCCCGTTCGTCGAGGCAATCGTCCCCGAGGTCAACACGGAAGAGGGCTACGTCCTGCTGACCCCGCCGGCCGGACTGTTTGAACTGAACCTGCCCGACGCCGGCAAGGACGGGCGCTAAGTGCGCATTGACGTTTTCTCCATTTTTCCGGAGTACCTTGCCGCGCTTGAGCTGTCCCTGATCGGCAAGGCCCGGCAGGACGGGCTCTTGGATGTGCGTGTGCAGGACCTGCGGGAGTTCACCGCCGACCGGCACCGCACCGTCGATGACACGCCCTACGGCGGCGGCGCCGGGATGGTCATGAAGCCCGAACCCTGGGCGCAGGCACTGGCCACGGCGCTCGACGGCGCCCCGGATGGATCCGCACGGCCCACCCTGATCGTTCCCTCGCCCGCCGGAGAAGTCTTTACCCAGAAGACCGCCTACGAACTCGCTGCCACGGACCATCTGGTCTTTGCCTGCGGCCGGTACGAAGGTATCGACGAGCGGGTGCTGGAATGGGCAGGGGAGCACTTTGACGTCCGGCCCATGAGTCTGGGGGACTACGTCCTGAACGGTGGTGAAGTGGCCGTGCTGGCCATGGTGGAGGCCATTGGCCGCCTGGTGCCGGGCGTCGTCGGGAACCCCGAGTCCCTGGTGGAGGAGTCCCACTCCGACGGCCTGCTGGAATACCCCGTCTACACCAAGCCCTCGCAGTGGCGTGAACGGCCGATTCCCGAGGTGCTGCTCAGCGGCAACCACGCCAAGATTGCCCGTTTCCGCCGCGACGAGCAGCTGCGCCGCACCTCCGAGCGGCGCCCGGACCTCATCGCCAAACTGGATCCGGCCAGCCTGGACAAGGCAGACAAGGCCACCCTGGCAGCGCTGGGCTGGACCGTGTCAGGGGAAGCCGTCCTGCCGCAGGCCTGAACCGGTTCCGGATTGGTGGGCTCCGGCAGCACTGTGGCACAATGGGTAGTTGTGTCATCTGGGTCCGCACCTGCCACAGGGGGAGCGAGGCCAACAGGCAAGGCACACCGGCAACCGATTCCCGGAACGCCGGTTTCATAGCTTCGGCAGCATCTGTGCACCGTTAGGTACACCCTTGCCGCCGTGACCAAAGTGGATGACCTGTGGCGTTCACCAGGAGTGAGTAACAATGCACATCCTAGATTCCCTCGACGCAGCCTCGCTGCGTTCGGACATCCCCGAGTTCCGCGCCGGTGACACGGTCAAGGTTCACGTCAACATCGTTGAAGGCAAGAACACCCGTGTTCAGGTCTTCCAGGGCTTCGTCATGAAGCGCCAGGGCGACGGCCTGCGCGAGACCTTCACGGTCCGCAAGGTCAGCTTCGGCGTCGGCGTGGAGCGTACCTTCCCGGTACACTCCCCGGTCATCGACAAGATCGAGGTTGTCACCCGTGGTGACGTCCGCCGCGCCAAGCTGTACTACATGCGCGACCTGCGCGGCAAGGCTGCCAAGATCAAGGAAAAGCGCGACTTCCGTCCCGCCAAGTAATTTTCTTGCCGCAGACATCCGCGGACGGGGCTGGCCCCCGGAAACACACAAAACGCCGGTCCATTACGGGCTGGCGTTTTGTGCTGTGGGCCCTTGCCGGAGCAGTGGTGCTCGCCGGCCTGGTCCGGGCCTTCGTCTTTGACGTCTATTACATTCCCTCCGCCTCCATGCAGCCGCTGCTCGAGCCGGGGGACCGGGTGCTGGTTTCCCGCACCGAATACCGCGGCTCCGAGATCCAGCGGGGCGACGTCGTCGTCTTTGACGGGCGAGGCTCACTGGCTCCGCTGCACAGCTCCGATCCCGTCCTCAAACAGGCAGTGGACGCGACCGCCCAGTGGCTGGGCCTGGCCGGCAGCGACACTGTGTACATCAAGCGTGTCATCGGCGTGCCCGGAGACCGGGTGGCCTGCTGCACCGAAGGCATGCTCACCGTGAACGGGCAGCCCATCCGTGAGCCTTATCTCTTCCCCGGGGACACCGGGAGCGAAACACCGTTCGACGTCGTTGTACCCGAAGGCCGGCTGTGGCTGCTGGGCGACCACCGCTCCGACTCCGCCGACTCCCGGACGCTGCTTGGCGCTCCCGGCGGCGGGCTGATTCCCGAAGAGCGGGTGATCGGCCGCGCACAGCGAATCCTTTGGCCGTTCGAAAGAAGTACCGAGATTGAACGACTAGAGTTGGACACCGTATGGCAATTCGTGGAATAAGAGGACAGCACATGGCGCAGGACTTCCCGGACGACCCCGCAAACGGGGGCGCCGAATCCGGCGAAGGCCACGGCCACGCCTCCCATGCCAAGGGCAAGGACGGCAAGAACCGCGGGTTTGGAGCATGGCTGCGCGAGGTAGTGATCATTGTGGTGATCGCGCTGCTCCTGTCTTTCCTGATCAAGACCTTCCTCTTCCGCGCCTTCTACATTCCCTCCGGTTCAATGGAGGAAACCCTCGAAATTGACGACCGGATTTTCGTAAACCTCCTGGTGCCGGAACCGTTCGATCTCTCCCGCGGAGACGTCGTCGTCTTCAAGGACACCCAGGCCTGGCTGCCTGCAACGGAGGAGAACGACGACGGTAATTTCATCGCCGATGCGCTCACATTCGTGGGGCTGCTGCCGGATGAATCCGAACAGCACCTGGTCAAACGCATCATCGGCATGCCCGGCGACCACGTGACGTGCTGCACCGCAGACGGGAAGATCACCGTCAACGGCGAACCCCTGACGGAGCCGTACCTTTACCCGGGAGCGAAGCCGTCCGAAGCGGCGTTCGACGTGGTGGTACCCGAGGGCAAGGTTTGGGTGATGGGCGACCACCGCAACGCCTCCGCCGACTCCCGCGAGCACCAGGACGGACCCAACGGCGGCTTCATCAACATTGAAGACATTGAAGGCAAGGCCGCCGTGATCGCCTGGCCGCTGGGCCGCGCAGGATTCATTGGCAGCTACCCCGAAGTGTTTGAGAACGTTCCCGAACCGTCCGGGGCGGAAACGGCGTCGAAGTGACCACCCAGCCAGGCCGCACCCTGCGGACACCGGCGGGTGCCTCCGCGGCAGGCGCAGGCCGCGCCCCGCGCGCCCGCACCGCAGCCAAGGGGCCGACCCTGCGTTACGAGCGCACCTTTGCGGCCCTGGGGCACCGGGTGCTGGCCGGCTGCGACGAGGTGGGCCGCGGTGCCCTGGCCGGGCCGGTCAGTGTGGGCCTGGTGGCAGTGCAGCTGGAATCCGTCCGTGCACTCAAAGGTGTGCGGGACAGTAAGCTGCTGACGCCGGCTGACCGGCAGGCACTGGTACCGCAGATCAAGAAATGGTGCCCCGCCTGGGGTGTTGGCCATGCCAGCGCCGCTGAGATCGACCTGCTTGGCCTGATGGGCGCCCTGCGCCTGGCCGGCACGCGCGCGTGGACGCAGGTCTGCGAAACCCTGACACCCGACGTCGTGCTCCTGGACGGGAACCACAACTGGCTCTCGCCCGAGATGCAGGCGAGCCTGTTTGACGAGCCCGAAGACGACGCCGCCTGCACCGCTCCGGTCCACACCCGCATCAAGGCGGACATGACCTGCCTGAGCGTTGCCGCCGCCTCGGTCCTGGCCAAAGTTGAACGTGACGCGATGATGGTTGAGTACGCGTCCCTGCACCCGGAGTACGGCTGGGAGATCAACAAGGGATACGCCACCGAGGCGCACCGTGCGGCGATCGACACGCTGGGTCCGTCTCCGCTGCACCGGCTGTCGTGGCGGCTGGGAACGGCACGTACGCTCGAGGATGGACCCGCAGCGGGTCCGGTTGGGGGATGATGGTGCCATGAGCGCAGAGGATCTTGAGAACTACGAGACAGACATGGAGCTGCAGCTCTACCGCGAATACCGCGATGTTGTGGGGCTGTTCAGCTACGTTGTGGAAACCGAACGGCGCTTCTACCTGGCCAACCACGTGGACCTGCAGGCGCGCAGCGCCGACGGCGAAATCTATTTCGACCTGACCCTGCAGGACGTCTGGGTCTGGGACGTGTACCGTTCGGCCCGGTTCGTCAAAAGCGTCCGCGTGATCACGTTCAAGGACGTCAACGTGGAAGAACTGGCCCGCAATGACGACCTGACCCTGCCCAAGGCCGACGAACTGGGCTAGTCCTCCTTCAGCGGCCGGCCGGTTGCAGGTGCCTGGGGCACGTTGGGCAGCAGTTCCAGGCAGTCGCTCCAGAGGATGCGCGGAATCCGCGGGGCGTCGGCGTCGAGTTCGGAGAACCATCCGTCCACCATTTCGCCACGGTGCGCCAGCAGCCGCGGCACCGTGACCGGGAGCGGAAAGCCGTTGCGCCACACTGCCTTGTAACTGCCCAGGTTGCCCACGTTCGCTGTCCAGTTCAGGGATTCCCAGCCCAGGGTGTCAAAGGCATATGCCACTGCCAGCCGAACCGCGCGGCTCATCAGGCCCTGGCCGCGAAACCCGGGCGAGGTGACGAACCCCAGACTGCCGGTTCCGGCTCCCTGCCAGCGCAGGTCGATGCTGCCGGCATAGTGGCCGTTGGCTTCCAGCGCCCAGGAAATAGTGTCCTGCTGCGGCACGCCCACAGCCGAGATGTAGGTCAGTGCCATCTCCCGGGTGTAATCCAGGGGGACGGTGGTCCACTGGATGGTCAGCGGGTCCCGCGACCGGGCTACGACGGCGTCTGCGTCCGTAACGAGATGCGGCCGGAGCAGCAGCGTTTCATCCTGCAGCAGCGGGATCTGGAAGACCATTTTTCCAAGGTACCGCGCCGTCCTTCCGCGGCGGCATCTTAGACTGCCTAGATGGCAGCCTCCCCGTCTGATCCTTCCTGGTACACCCCGGAGCTGCGGAGTGCCCTGGCAGGGGTGCGCATTTACGCGCAGCTGAAGCCCGACGCCGCCGGGCTGGCGGAGCTGGCGCGGCTGCAGTCCGAGGCACGTGAGCTGGTGCCCCGATCCCGGGCTGTGAGTTCCGGAGGACTGCACCTGACGCTTATCCACTTCGGCAAGGCCGATGAAGCATATGGCCGGCTGGCGGAGGCCACCGGCGTTACCCCCGAGACGTTCGGCCGGGCGCTAGCCGCGTATCTTGCGGCCACGGAAGCCGCCCTGCCGGTTCATGACTTTCTGCTGACCCCGGTTGGGCTGGCCGGGTTTGGGTTCAACGGGTCCACCCTGGCGGTTGAGTGCAGCCCGACACCTGAACTGGAGGAGGTCCATGCGCTCCTGTATGCCGTGCTGCTGAAGTTCCTTGCCGCCTGCGGGGTTCCAGACCCGGGAGACTACGCTGCGCAGGATCCGGCGCTGGCGTTTTCTGCGGTGCTGCGGCCGCATCTGAGCATCCTGCATGGCTTCCGCCTGCCCGCTGATGCTGCCGGCGACATGCCTGTTGTGGCACCGGAGCCGCTGCGGCTGACACCGCTGCCGGTCCTGTACCGGGTTTGAGGCTGCCGAGGGCTGCCCGCGTCCCGTCCTCCACAGTCCGCAGCCCGATGGCCCCCGGTCTGGGGCCATCCACATAACCGGCTCGTGCTCCCGGGTCCGCGGACAACCGCCGGAAGACTCGGGGCATGAAAGCCAAAGACCAGCTGGGCCGGAGCGGTGAAGAGCTTGCCGCCCAGTATCTCGCCTCCGCCGGGTATGACGTGCTGGAACGTAACTGGCGGTGCCGCCAGGGGGAGATTGACGTGGTGGCCAGGGACGGCAAAACACTTGTCATCGCCGAGGTGAAGACCCGTTCGTCGCTGGACTACGGGCATCCCTTTGAAGCCGTCAGTGCTGCCAAACTCGCGCGCCTGTATCTGCTGGCCGCCGCCTGGACCCGTGAACATTCCGAGGTACGGAGCAGCTGGCGGGTGGACGCTGTGTCCGTCCTGCTGCCCGGAGGAGATCAGCCGCCCGTAATTGAGCATCTGAAGGGAATCGGCTGATGGGCCTGGGGCGGACGTACGGAGTTGGCCTGGTTGGGTTGGAAGGCCGGATTGTGGAAGTCGAGGCGGACATTGGGCAGTCGCTCCCGGCGTTCATCCTGCTGGGACTGCCGGATGCGTCGCTGAACGAGTCCCGGGACCGGGTGAAATCCGCCGCCAAGAATGCCGGGCTGCCCCTGAGCCGCCGGAAGATTACGGTGAACCTGATGCCTGCGGACGTCCACAAGCGGGGCTCCGGATTCGACCTGGCCATAGTCATGGCCGCGCTTGCTGCCGCCGGAGATGTCCGCCGCACCGGCAGGACAGTCTTCCTGGCCGAACTGGGACTGGACGGACGGCTGCGTCCGCTGCGCGGAGTCCTCCCGGCTGTCATGGCGGCCGTGGAAGCCGGTTACCCTGACATTGCCGTAGCGGCCGATAACGCGGCCGAAGCTGCTCTCGTTCCCGGAGCGCGGGTGCGGGGGTTTACCTCGCTGGCCGCCGTAGCGCAGGCTTTCGGTGCCCGTCCGGACACATTGGTCTTTCCGGCCGAAGAATCCAGGCCTGCATCGGAAAACACGGAGACTGAACCGGCAGCCGTGTCCGGGCTCGACCTGGCGGATATCGCCGGCCAGGATGAGGCCCGGTTTGCTTTGGAAGTCGCGGCAGCCGGTGCCCATCATCTCCTGATGACCGGTCCGCCCGGTGCGGGCAAGACCATGCTGGCCGAACGTCTGCCCGGGCTGCTTCCGGATCTTCCTGATACCCCGGCCATGGAAGTTACCGCCATCCACTCACTGAGCGGACAGGCATCACACTGCACCAGCCTGATCCGCCGTCCGCCCTTTGAGAGCCCGCACCATACGGCTACGGCAGCAGCGGTCATCGGAGGGGGAAGCGGAATACCCCGGCCTGGGGCAGCGTGTCGGGCCCACCGGGGAGTGCTGTTCCTGGATGAAGCCCCGGAGTATGACGCCCGGGTGCTGGATGCCCTCCGCCAGCCGCTGGAAAGCGGGCGGCTGGTGCTGCACCGTGCTGCCGGTACGGCTGTCTATCCCGCCCGGTTCCAGCTCGTGCTGGCTGCCAATCCCTGTCCCTGCGGGCTGGCCAGCGGAAAGGGAACTGAATGCACCTGTACGCCACAGCAGCGCCGGCGCTATTTCAGCAGGCTGTCCGGTCCGCTGCTGGACCGGGTGGACCTGCAGCTGGAGATCCGGCGCGTCTCCCTCCAGGACTTCAACGCCGCCGGAACCGCAGAACCCTCTGCCCGGGTGGCGCAGCGGGTGGCGCAGGCCCGGGAACAGCAGCAGGAACGGCTGGGGCCGCTGGGATGTGGAACCAATGGGGAGGTGCCCGGAGCGGTGCTGCGCGGCGCCCTCCGGCCGTCGCGGAGCAGCACAGCCGCACTGGACAGAGCACTGGACCGTCAAACACTGACCGCCCGCGGCTACGACCGGGTGCTGCGGGTGGCCTGGTCAGTAGCTGATCTGGCAGGGCACGGCTCTCCCGACGCAGACGATATTGGCCAGGCACTAGGTTTTCGGCAGCAGACGGTGGCGGCATGAACCAGTTCGAGCCCATCCTGCTCGCCCGGGCAGCGCTGTCCCGGCTGATAGAACCCTCAGACACCGTCGGCCAGGCCCTGGTGGCTGCTGCCGGACCGGAAACGGCTGCCCTGGTCGCGGCCGGACGGGAACGGGCGCAGACGTCCCTCCGCCGGGAAGTCGGCGCATTGCTGGAGGAGCGCGGTGTTCAGGGGACAAGCCGTATTTTCGACGAGGCACTGGAACGGTGGCAGCCCCGGGCGGCGGGCCTGGCACCACAGCGGGATTTGCAGACAGTCCACCGTTTCGGCGGCAGGATGCTGGTCCCCGAGGGCACGGACTGGCCCTCCTCCCTGGCTGACCTGGGGCAGGGCATGCCGTTCTGTCTCTGGATCCGCGGCAACGGAAACATCCCTGAACTGGGGCAATGCCTGGCGCTGGTGGGATCACGCGATGCCACCTCCTACGGGCTTGCCATCACGGGTGACCTGGCTGCCGGTCTGGTCCAGCGCGGCCGTACCGTTATCTCCGGCGGCGCCTACGGCATCGATGCGCAGGCACACCGCTCCGCGCTCGCCGTCGGCAGCATTCAGCAAGGCTCCGAAATCCGTGCTGCCCGCGGCGGCAACCGTCCCTCCGGCGCGGGCAGCACCGAACCGCCGACCATTTCGGTGCTGGCCGGAGGAGTGGACCGGTTTTATCCGGCCGGAAATGAAGATCTGCTGCGTGCCGTGGCAGAGACAGGACTCATACTGAGCGAAGTTCCACCGGGCTCAGCTCCAACCCGGTGGAGATTCCTGCAGCGGAACCGGCTCATTGCCGCCCTGGCCGCAGCGACGGTCGTGGTGGAGGCGCGCTGGCGTTCCGGTGCGTTGAACACCGCGCACCATGCAGCGGAACTGGGCAGGGGAGTGGGGGCGGTGCCCGGGTCCGTCTATTCGGCGAATTCCGCCGGCTGCCACCGGCTCCTGCGCGAGGGCAGCGCGGTGTGCGTGAGCGACGCAGCGGAGGTCCTGGAACTCTCCGACCCGTTTGTCCTCGCCCCTGACGACGCCGATGGTTCACACCGCACGGGCGTACTGGCTGACCATGACGGCCTGACCGTCGAAGACATCCTGCTGCTGGACGCCCTGCCCCTGCGCAAAGCCGTGCCCGCGCAGAAACTCTCGGCTGTGGCCGGACTCAGCCCTGCGGCTGTCCGCGCAGGGCTTGCACGGCTTGAACTCTCCGGTCTTGCCCGGAGAACAGGGGAGGGTCTCTGGCAGCGCGGCGACCGTCCCCGCCCAAACCCAGGAACTACCAAACCGCCACTTGAAGGAGACTGACATGCGCACCCATAAAGTGATCTACTCGCCCCTGGGCATCCTGACACTTGTCGCTGAAGACGGAATGCTGGTAGCGGTGGAAGCCGCGCCGACAGATTTTCTTCCCCGGAACACCGCCCGGCTGGGGCTGGCCGCCGAAGACGGGTTCGAGGCAGCGGAACGGCAGTTCGAGGAGTACTTCTCCGGACGCAGGTGCTGCTTCGACCTGCCGGTGTCCCAGACGGGCACACCTTTCCAGGAGCAGGTCTGGCAGGCCGTCAAAGCCATTCCCTACGGTCAGACGAGGACCTACAAGCAGCTCGCAGTTGCGCTGGGTGATGCCTCCAAGGCACGCAGCGTCGGTGCCGCGCTTGCCCGCAACGCGGTGGGAATCGTCGTGCCGACGCACCGGGTGGTGGGTACCAAAGGTGCACTCACCGGGTACTCCGCAGGGATCGATGCCAAACGGGCGCTGCTGGAGCTCGAATCAGCCCCGGGCAACGAGGTGCTGCGCCAGCAGTGCTCGGGTGCCGGTGTGCCTGCTTGAAGCACGGAACGAAAGCGGCGAAGGTTGACCCGTGGGCAATTCCAGCGAAACAAGCAACTCCAGTCCGCGGGAGGACGCGTCCGGCCCGCGCCCGTCCCGGCCCTCGGAGTTCGTCCGTGCGTTGGAGGGATTCTGCAGCTACCTCAGCTCGGAGCTCGGACGGTCGGAGCACACGGTACGGGCTTACGAGGGTGACATCGCCGGACTGCTGGACTATGCCGCCGGTCTCGGAATCACCACCCTGCCCGAAATCGACCTTTCCGTCCTGCGCGGCTGGCTCGGCAAGCTCAGCGACAGCGGGCTGGCACGGGCCACCATCGCCCGCCGTGCTGCCACGGCGCGTTCGTTCACCGGCTGGGCACTGCGTGAAGAACTGATCCAGTCCGATCCCGCACTGCGGCTCAAAGCACCCAAGCGCACCAAAACCCTGCCCGGTGTTCTGCGACCGGCACAGATCGAGGCCCTGTTCGAGACCCTTGCGGAAGCAGCCGCAGGGGGAGACGCGCTGGCTCTGCGGGACCGCGCCTTGGTGGAACTGCTCTACGCCACCGGCATCCGGGTGGGGGAGCTCGCCGGCCTGGACGTGGATGACATGGACCAGGACCGCCGTACCCTCCGCGTAATCGGCAAGGGCAACAAGGAGAGGACTGTTCCCTACGGGCTGCCGGCGGCCCTGGCCGTAGATGACTGGCTGCGCCGCGGCCGGCCGGCCGTGGTCCGCGAGGACAGCGGTCCTGCCCTCTTCCTCGGCCAGCGCGGGCGCCGGATCGATCAGCGCCAGGTCAGGGCAGTCACAGCGGCTCTCTTCGAAGCCCTCGGCGATACCTCCGCCAGCGGTCCGCACGCGCTGCGGCACAGTGCAGCCACTCATCTGCTGGACGGGGGAGCGGATCTGCGCAGCGTGCAGGAAATCCTCGGACACAGCAGCCTTGCCACGACCCAGCTGTATACCCATGTCTCCGTGGACAGGCTGCGCAAGAGCTACCAGCAGGCTCATCCCCGGGCCTGAATGGGCGGGACTTAGGGTGGCGAAAAATCACTTACAACTAAGTAGTTTCATTGGCGTAATTGCGTAACATACGGCACAATGATGCTAGGTCTCAGGCCCGCAGCTTAAACGTATGCAGGCAATGAGAGTTCTAGGGCTTGGAACTTCAGTAACCATCCCGTTCAGTGCAGGTCGTTGGGGAAGACGCACCTACAGCTACGGAGGATGGAATGACTGTTGTGATGGCGCACGGCGTATTGTTCGTGCACTCAGCCCCTTCTGCGTTGTGCCCGCATATCGAGTGGGCCATCGAATCCGTCGTTGAGAAGCGGACGGATTTCGAGTGGACCCCTCAGCCCGCTGCCCCCGGCATGGTCCGGGCTGAGCTCGCGTGGGCAGGACCGCAGGGAACCGGATCGCTGCTGGCCTCGGCTCTGCGCGGCTGGGCCCACCTGCGCTATGAAGTCACCGAAGAACCCAGTGCAGGTGCTGACGGCAGCCGCTGGTCCCACACCCCCGAACTCGGGATCTTCCACGCCACCACCGATGTCCACGGCAACATCATGGTCTCCGAAGACCGCATCCGGTACGCCTATGAAAACGGCGCCGGCGATCCCGCAGCCGTGTACCACGAACTCTCACTGGCACTCGGTGAGGCCTGGGACGACGAGCTGGAACCCTTCCGTCACGCAGCAGACGGTGCACCGGTGCGCTGGCTCCACCAGGTCGGCTGATCCTCCGCAGACAAGCGCTTCCCTAACTTTCCTCCCCAGCACAAAGGCCGGATCCCCTGTTTCAGGAGATCCGGCCTTTGTCTTGCGCAGGTTAGTGGCTGCGCAGGGCCACGACGGCGTTGTGCCCGCCGAACCCGAACGAGTTGTTCAGCGCCACGATGTCACCGGCAGGCAGATCCCGGGCCGTGGTGACAACGTCGAGCGGGATTTCAGGGTCCTGGTTGTCCAGGTTGATGGTTGCAGGTGCCTGACGGGTGAAGACTGCCATGGCGGTCAGCACAGCCTCGACGGCACCGGAGGCGCCGAGCAGGTGACCGGTCTGGGACTTGGTCGCGGAGACCGCGACATTGTCCACATGTGCACCAAGGGCGGACTTCAGCGCGGTGTATTCGGGCTTGTCTCCCACCGGGGTGGACGTTGCGTGCGCGTTCACATGGACAACGTCCTCGGCGTGGGCACGGGCGTCGTACATTGCTGCCTTGAGAGCACGCGTGGCGCCCAGGCCTTCAGGGTCGGGAGCAGTGATGTGGTAGGCATCGGCGGTGACTGCCGTGCCCGCGAGTTCGGCGTAAATACGGGCGCCGCGGGCCAGGGCATGCTCCTCGGCCTCAAGGACCAGGGCGCCGGCGCCTTCACCCATGACAAAGCCGTCACGGTCCTTGTCGTAGGGGCGCGAAGCACGCTCCGGGTCATCGTTGCGGCGGGAGAGTGCCTGCATGGAAGCGAAGGAAGCCAGCGGCATGGGATGGATGGCAGCCTCCGCGCCGCCGCACACCACAACGTCAGCCTTGCCGGACCGGATCAGTTCCAGACCCTGGTGCAGTGATTCAGTGCCCGAGGCACATGCGGACACCGGGGTGTGGGCTCCGGCGCGGGCGCCCAGGTCGAGGCTTACCGCAGCGGCGGGACCGTTCGGCATCAGCATGGGAACGGTCATGGGCAGGACGCGGCGAGGACCCTTTTCGCGCAGCGTGTCCCAGGCATCGAGCAGGGTCCAGACACCGCCAATGCCGGTGGCGAAGGAAACAGCCAGCCGGTCGTGGTCGATGTCCGCTTCTTCCAGGCCGGAGTCGGCCCAGGCCTCGCGGGAGGCGACGACGGCGAACTGGGTGGAAGGATCCATCCGCTTGGCCTCCACACGGGAGAGGACCTCAGTGGCCGGGGTGGAGACGCGTGCGGCGAAGGTGACCGGCAGGGCGTACTTCTCAACCCAGTCGTCTTCCAGCGTGCGGGCGCCGGAGACGCCTACCAGGGCGTTCTTCCACATGGTCGGGACATCTCCGCCGATCGGCGTGGTTGCGCCGAGGCCGGTAATGACTACTTTGCGGGCCATGATTCACTCTCTCGGAAAAATTGGGGGCGCACCGTGATGCTGGTGCAGCGGGTGGTGCTGAAAAGGGCGGCCGCCGCAGCGGCCGCCCTTCACGAACTACGCTTGGGCGTTGGAGATGAAGTCGACGGCGTCGCCAACGGTCTTGAGGTTCTTGACCTCTTCGTCGGGGATGCGAACGCCGAACTTTTCCTCGGCGTTGACCACGATGGTCATCATCGAGATGGAGTCGATGTCCAGGTCATCCGTGAAGGACTTGTCCAGCTCAACGGCCTCGGGGGCCAGGCCGGTTTCCTCGTTCACGATCTCTGCGAGACCGGCCAGGATTTCTTCGTTGCTAGCCATGGGGGCTCCTTTTTTCGTTGGTACCGGTGCTGGACCGGTATGGGGTTTTCCAACCGCCTCAGGCGGTGTGGTCTTACAAACTAGGGGAGGACTACTACCTGAGCGCCGTAGACCAGGCCGGCGCCGAAACCGATCTGCAGCGAAAGCTTGCCGCTGAGTTCGGGGTGTTCGCTGAGCAGACGGTGCGTTGCCAGCGGAATGGACGCCGCGGAGGTGTTGCCGGCGTCGGCGATATCCCGGGCAATGACTACGGACCCGGGCAGTTTCAGCTGCTTGGCCAGCTCATCGATGATGCGCATATTGGCCTGGTGCGGTACAAAGGCGGAGAGATCCTCAGCGGTGATGCCTGCGGCATCAAGGGCCTGCTGTGCAGCCTTGGCCATCTCCCAGACTGCCCAGCGGAACACGGTCTGTCCGTCCTGGCGCAGGGTAGGCCACAGCTTGGTCTCGCGCTCGGCCAGGACGTCGGCCGGCAGCTCTCCGCCAGCCTCGGCAGCCAGGGAAAGTTCACGGATTTCAAGCATTGAATGCGTCATGCCGATGGCACCGGACTTGCTGCCGTCCGAGCCCCAGACGGAGGGGCCGATGCCCGGGGTGTCGGAGGGCCCGACCACGACGGCACCGGCGCCGTCGCCAAGGAGGAAGGAAATGGTGCGCTCGGTGTTGTCGATGAAGTCCGAGAGCTTCTCGACGCCGACAACGAGCACATACTTGGCTGCGCCCGAACGGACCAGCGCGTCTGCCTGGGCGATGCCGTAGCAGTAGCCTGCGCAGGCGGCGGACACGTCGTAGGCGGGGGCGGGCGTGGCGCCCAGACGGTCGGCGACCTGTGCGGCGGCCGACGGCGTGGCGAAGGGGTGGGTCACGGTGGAGACGATGACGGCGTCCAGCTCGGATCCCTCAATGCCCGCCTTGGACAGCGCTTCGCGCCCGGCCAGCTCGGCCATGTCCACCACGGAGGTGCCCTTGTCAGCCCGGTGCCGGGTGACGATGCCGGTGCGCTGGCGGATCCACTCGTCGGAGGAATCGATCCACTGGCACACGTCGTCGTTGCTGACGATCACGTCGGGACGGAAGGCGCCCAGGCCGTGGATCCGGCTGAACTCGTGGACGGGTGCTTGCTTCAGGGTGGGCGTGCTCACGCATTACCTTCTTGGGTTGTAACTGCTGCCGCGCCGGAATGCTCGGCCACAAAGGCACGGGCAGCGGCGAGGTCTTCGGGGGACTTCAGGGCCAGCGAGGGAACACCGCGCATTCCCCGCTTGGCCAGCCCGGTCAGGGTGCCTGCCGGAGGAAGCTCCAGTATGCCGGTGACGCCCATGGTTGTCATGGTTTCCATGCACGCGTCCCAGCGGACGGGCCGGGAGACCTGGGCAATCAGGCTGTCCAGATTGGCTTCCCCGTTCACCACGGCGGCGCCGTCGTAATTGGAGAGGAGGGTGGGCAGCGGCTCGGCTGGAGAGAGGGAGGGCCGCAGCGCCTCGAGCACACTGAGCGCGGGCTCCATGTGCGTGGTGTGGAAGGCTCCGGCCACCTTCAGCGGGATGACCCGGGCCTTGGCCGGGGGATTGGCGGAGAGCTCCTCAAGCTGCGCCAGCGTTCCCGCCGCCACGACCTGGCCGCCGCCGTTGGCGTTGGCTGCCGTGAGGCCAAAGCTCTCAAGGACCCGCGCCACGTCCTCCGGATCACCGCCGAGGACAGCGCTCATGCCGGTGGGTACCTGTGCTGCCGCCGTGGCCATTGCGTTGGCGCGTTCCCGGACAAAGGTGAGGGCGTCGTCTTCGCTCAGCGCCCCGGCAACGGCGGAGGCCGTAATCTCGCCGACGGAGTGGCCTGCCACGACGGTCGCTGCGGTGAGGGCGCCGGTGTCCAGCAGCTGCCGGGCCGCCACGAGGCCGGCCGCCACGATCAGCGGCTGGGCGACGGCGGTGTCCTTGATGGTTTCCTCATCCGAGACGGTGCCGTGCGCTACGAGGTCCAGCCCCGCAGTGTCGGAGAGCGCTTCGAGGTGCTCCCGGACTCCGGGCAGTTCCAGCCACGGAGCGAGGAAGCCTGGCGTTTGTGACCCCTGGCCGGGGCAGACGATTGCAAGCACGTAACAAGCTTTCCAAAGAGGGAGTGGATTACCGGGTGTTTGGGTGAACCAAGCTCACCCGGGGGTGTTGTAGGAAGTCTACAAGTGCAGCCCGCCGGTGCAAGGGGAGGCCAGGAGGTCTCAGGAACGTGTCGCAGGCCGTTCGGGGACAGCTTTCCCAGCCGGTGAGAGGCGCCCAACCACCAGTGCCGTCTGCAGGACGAAGGCTTCCCGGGGAAGCATCGGATCCCAGCCGGTGATGTCGCAGACCCGCCGCAGCCGGTAGCGGACGGTGTTGGCGTGGACAAAGAGTTCCCGTGCGGTGGCCTCCAGCGAATGGCCAAGGGACAGGTAGGCGGAGAGTGTTTCAGCCAGGCCGTTGGAAGCGGCCAGCAGGGGCCTGTAGATGCTGCGCACCAGTGCCTTGCGGGCGGAGTCGTCTCCGGACATCACCCGTTCGGGCCACAGATCGTCGGCGGCTACGGGTCGGGGTGCTGCTGGCCAGGCGCGGGCAGCGGTGAGACCGGCGAAGGCGGCCTGGGCGGACGGGCCGGCATCCACGAGTGACTCTGCCGGCGGGCCGTAAACGACCGGCCCGGGGCCAAAGAGATCGGCCAGCCGTCCAAGCGCGCCGGACTTTTCGCTCATGCCGCCCAGCACCAGGATCAGTCTGTCACCCTGGATGCCCACCAGCGTGTCTTCGGCGAGGCGCCCGGCCACCCGGCGCAGCTCGTTGACGAAGGACGGACTGGGATCGGCGGGGGAACTGCCCACGATTACCGTCACCCCTGCCGTTGAGGTCCAGCCGACGGCTGCGATGCGTGAGCGCAGTGCATCCGAGCTTTCACCGCGCAGGATGGCGTCAACCACCAGCGCCTCCAGCCGGGTGTCCCAGGCGCCGCGGGTTTCTGCCGCGCGGGCGTAAACATCCGCAGCGGCAAAAGCCACCTCGCGGGAGTACCTCAGTACGGCCTCGCGGAGCGGACCCTGGACCGAACCCGCAGCAAGCTCGGGCACCCGGTCTTCCACAACCTGGACAACCACGCGGATCAGGGAAAGCGCTTTTTGCAGGCTGATGGCACGGGTCAGTTCGGTGGGGGCGGTGCCGAAGACGTCGCTGAGCACCCACGCCGGGGAGGCCGGACGCTCATACCAGTTCACGAAGGAGGCAATGCCCTTCTGGGCGACCATTCCCAGGGCGGAACGCTCGTCCGGGCGCAGTCCCCGGTACCACGGCAGGGAAACGTCAAGCTGCTTCAGCGTGGCCGTTGAGAGCTTGCCGATATTCGCCTTGAGCCGTTCCAGGATGAGCGGGTCGGCACCATTCTCCGGTGCCGCAGCTGCAGGTTGTGTCGTGCGGATCACTGGCATGCTCGAAGCTTACGGCCTTCGATGAACAACCTCCATTTTGTGTGAAGGCTACAACTATGCGAGTCCCCGCACTGACGCAGCGCTGCTAGGCATCTCCGCCGGCGTTGCCGCTGGTGCCCTTCGTGACATCCAACAGGTGGTAGCGGCTGATGGCCTCCCTTGGAGCAGACGAGTCCACTTCACCGCGCCGGGCGAGCAGCTCCAGCGCCCGTACCACCATTGAGTGGCTGTCAATCTTGAAGTAGCGCCGGGCCGCCGCCCGGGTATCGGCGAAGCCGAAGTCGTCAGCGCCTAGTGACGCGAACTCATTGGGCAGGAACTGGCGGACCTGGTCAGCGACGGCCTTCATGTAGTCCGTGGAAGCAACCACAGGCCCGGTAGCTCCGGACATCTGCTGGGTGATGAATGGAACACGCGGCTCGGCGTCCGGTTTCAGGAACGCTTCCTCCTCCGCCGCCAGGCCGTCGCGGCGCAGTTCGTTCCAGGACGTTACCGACCAGACGTCGGCGGAGACGTTCCAGTCCTCCGCCAGTAGGCGCTGGGCTTCCATGGCCCACGGCACCGCGACGCCGGAAGCCAGCAGCTGGGTCCGCGGACCGTCGATGGCGGCCGGGGAAAGGAGGTAGATGCCCCGAATGACACCTTCCACGTCCAGGTCCTGCGGGGCCTTGGGCTGAAGGATCGGTTCGTTGTAGGCCATGATGTTGTAGATGACGTTCGGGTCCTTGGAATCCGGCCCGTACATATCCTCCAGTCCGTGCCGCACAATGTGCCCGATCTCGTAGCCGTAGGCCGGATCATAGGTCTTCACTGCAGGGTTGGTGGAGGCCAGGATCGGGGAGTGGCCGTCGGCGTGCTGCAGGCCTTCACCGGTCAGGGTGGTGCGGCCGGCGGTAGCGGACACCATGAAGCCGCGGGCCATCTGGTCAGCAGCGGCCCAGATGTAGTCCCCGGTCCGCTGGAAGCCGAACATCGAGTAGAAGACATACACCGGGATCAGTGGCACACCGTGGGTGGCGTAGGCCGTCCCGGCGGCCGTGAAGGCAGCGATCGAACCGGCCTCGTTGATGCCCACATGCACAATCTGGCCCTGCGGGGACTCCTTGTACGCCAGCACCAGGTCCCGGTCCACGGAGAGGTAGTTCTGGCCCTGCGGGTTGTAGATCTTGGCCGTCGGGAAGAACGAGTCCATGCCGAAGGTGCGGGCCTCATCCGGGATGATCGGCACAATCCGCATGCCGAACTCCTTGTCCCGCATGAGGTCCTTGAGCAGCCGGACGAAAGCCATGGTGGTGGCCGCCAGCTGCTTGCCCGAGCCGCGGTTGGCGACCTCATAGGACTTCTCACCGGGCAGGTGGATCGGCTTGAAGTCCGAGCGGCGTTCGGGAAGGAAACCGCCCAGCTCCTTCCGCCGGTCCAGCATGTACCGGATTTCCGGTGCCTGAGGCCCCGGGTTGTAGTACGGCGGGCGGTACGGATCCGCTTCGAGCTGCTCATCGGTGATCGGAATCCGAAGCGAATCCCGGAACAGCTTGAGGTCATCGAGGGTGAGTTTCTTCATCTGGTGCGTGGCGTTGCGCGCCTCGAAGTGCGGGCCCAGTCCGTAGCCCTTGACGGTGTGGGCCAGGATCACGGTGGGCTTTCCCTTGAACTCCAGGGCGGCCTTGTATGCGGCATAAACCTTGCGGTAGTCGTGTCCGCCGCGCTTGAGGTTCCAGATGTCGTCGTCGGATAGCCCGGACACCATGGCCTTGGTCTGCGGGCTCTTGCCGAAGAAGTGGTCACGGATGAAGCCGCCGGACTCCGCCTTGTAGGTCTGGTAGTCGCCGTCGAGCGTGGAGTTCATGATCTCCACCAGCGCGCCGTCGTCGTCGGCAGCCAGCAGCGGATCCCATTCCCTGCCCCACAGCACCTTGATGACGTTCCAGCCGGCGCCGCGGAAGAAGGCCTCCAGCTCCTGGACGATCTTGCCGTTGCCGCGCACTGGCCCGTCGAGGCGCTGCAGGTTCGCGTTGACCACAAAAGTGAGGTTGTCCAGCCTGTCATTGGCGGCTACCTGCAGCAGGCCGCGCGATTCCGGTTCATCCATTTCGCCGTCGCCCAGGAAAGCCCAGACGTGCTGCTCCGAGGTGTCCTTCATGCCGCGGTTGTCCATGTAGCGGTTCAGCTGCGCCTGGTAGATCGCGTTCATCGGCCCGATGCCCATGGACACCGTGGGGAACTCCCAGAAATCCGGCATGTTCCGCGGGTGCGGGTAGGAGGACAGGCCGTGCCCTTCCCGGGACTTCTCCTGCCGGAAGCCGTCCAGGTCTTCCTCCGTGAGCCGTCCCTCCAGGAACGCCCGGGCATACATGCCCGGTGCTGCGTGCCCCTGGAAGTACACCTGGTCGCCGCGGCCGGGGTAGTCCTTGCCCCGGAAAAAGTGGTTCATGCCCACCTCGTAGAGGGTCGCCGCGCCCGCAAAGGTCGAGATATGCCCGCCGACGCCGATGCCCGGGCGCTGCGCCCTGTGCACCATGATTGCGGCGTTCCACCTCATCCAGGCACGGAAACGACGCTCAACTTCCTCGTCCCCGGGAAACTCCGGTTCCTGATCCACCGGAATTGTATTGACGTAGTCCGTGGTGGTGACCATGGGGACACCGACGGAATGTGCCCCTGCGCGCTGCAGCAGCGAACGCATGATGAACTGCGCGCGTTCGGTGCCTTCGGTCTTGACCAGGTCATCCAGAGACTGGATCCACTCGGCGGTTTCTTCGGGATCGGTGTCGGGCAGCTGGCCGGTGAGCCCGCTGAGGATATCCGTTCTGTCTTCTGCGGCCACGAAACTCTCCTATGCCGTGCCTGGGGCCTGCCGCTGCGGTGTCGTGTGCCTGCCGGACGTCTCCGCGGTCGGCCGGATGCCGGGGACTTACGCGCCGCGCGTACCGCCGTGCGTGTCCTTTTAGCCACTGTAGACCGGCTGCCGCGCCTTGCGTACCCTTCACCGGGGAAGGCCTGCCGGGGCACGGCGAACCCTTGAAGCTTGCCGGTTAAAGGTGTTCCCTTGACTCAGGAAAAGGGCAGTTCTGGCCAAGATGTGATTCCCTTGTATTTATGCAGTCAACCAGGAGGAGTGAAGTGAGCGAGGCCGATGCCGTCACAGAGAAGAACGTGGCGGAAAGAATGGGTTTCAAAGACGGCGACCTGATTCAGGAATTCGGCTACGACGAAGACGTGGACTTTGATCTCCGTGAGGATCTCGAAGACCTGTCCGGCGGCGAGCTCCTCACTGAGGATGACCACGAGGTCGTCGACGGGGTGATCCTGTGGTGGCGTTCGGACGACGGCGATCTGGTGGACGCGCTGGTTGATTCCCTGACCACGCTCGACGACGGCGGAGTGGTCTGGGTCCTGACACCCAAGTCCGGACGCGAAGGCTACGTTCCGCCCGCCGATATCGAAGAGGCAGCACCCACCGCAGGGCTGCACGTAACCACCTCACCGGGTGTCAGCCGGGACTGGGCAGCTACGCGCCTGGTCAGCCGCCGAAAGAAGTAGCAGGTCTTGATGCCTGCAGCCGGGGTTCCCGGCATCGGGGATCGGGCTCCGGCCTTTGAGCTGCCCAACCAGTACGGTGAGACGGTCCGGTCAGCCGATCTTACTGGTTCACCTGCCGTCCTGGTGTTCTATCCCTTCGCGTTCTCCCGGGTCTGCTCGGGCGAACTGGAGGAACTCGCCGCGCTCCAGCCCGACTTCAGGGCCGCCGGAGCGCGCCTGCTGGCGGTGTCCTGTGATGCGAAGTATTCGCTGCGGGCGTGGGCACAGGAGAAGTCGTGGGATTTCGACCTGCTTTCGGACTTTTGGCCGCACGGCGCGGCGGCACGCAGCTACGGGGTCTTCAACGAGACCCGCGGGACGGCGGGCCGTGCCAGCTTCATTCTGGATGCAGCCGGCTCCGTTCAGCAGATCCTGCGCTCCAACCCGGACGAACCGCGCCGCGCCGCCGATTACCTGGGTGCACTCTCGGAGCTGTCCGCCGGAGAACGGAACTGAAATGAGCCAGCCTGTACCTTCAGGAACGGGACTCACCGGATTCGTCACCCGGGAAGCGGCCGATGCCTCCGCAGACCCCACCGATGCCGAACGCCGCCAGCTGGATCAAGCAGTTGAGCGGCTTGCGGGCCGGAAACTGGCACTGCTGACCGGCGCCGGCCTGAGTACGGACTCAGGGATTCCTGATTACCGCGGACCGGACGCGCCGCCGCGGAACCCCATGACCTATCAGCAATTTGTCGGTGACCCCGAGCTGCGCCGGCGTTACTGGGCCCGTAACCATGTGGGCTGGCACCATCTGCGGCATGCGGTGCCCAACGCAGGTCACGAGGCCGTTGTGCACCTGGAGGAGCGCGGCCTGCTCACCGGGGTCATCACGCAGAACGTGGACCGCCTGCACAGCGATGCCGGCAGCATTCGGGTCATAGACCTGCACGGACGGTTCGACCGGGTGCTCTGCCTCTCCTGCGGTGCGGTTTACACCCGAGAGGGGATTGCCAGGCTGCTCGAAAGACTCAACCCCGGCTACCTTGAACGCGTTGCTTCGGACGGGGACATCGCCCCGGACGCCGACGCCGAGATCACGGACACCGAAGGCTTCACCGTTGCTGACTGCCCGGTCTGTGAAGGAATGCTCAAACCCGATTTCGTGTACTTCGGGGAGAACGTCCCCAAGGAACGGGTGCGGCTGTCTTACGCCGCGGTGGACGACGCCGGAGCGCTGCTGGTTGCCGGTTCTTCCCTGGCGGTGATGAGTGGGCTGCGTTTTGTCCGTCATGCTGCCAAGGAAGGCAAGCCGGTAGTGATCATCAACCGCGGACAGACCCGGGGGGATTCGCTGGCTGACCAAAAGATCGACATGGGCGTCGGCACCGCACTCCAGTACCTGGCGCGGGCCCTGCCTGATCCGGCTCCCCAATACGGCCAGCATCCAGGCAGGCACTCGGATTAGGTGATCCGGCAAATGTTCCGGTAATGTTGTTCCTCGTGATGCGGCGCTGGCCGGGAATATCCCAGCTGGCATAACGGGTCACTTTGGGTCTTTAGCTCAGCTGGTAGAGCGCCACGTTTACACCGTGGATGTCATCGGTTCGATCCCGGTAGGACCCACCGGCAAAACCCGCCTGCGGAACCATCCGCAGGCGGGTTTTTTCGTGCCCGGTTCCAGGCGGAGGAATTCCCGGCCAGGGACCTCCGGCAGCCGGACAGGCGCTGCCCACCCAACTCAAAGATTCCAGTGATAAGACGGAAAAGGCGGAGGCGGGATGCCGCACCGCTGAGTTCCAAGCAGCTGAAAGATGAGAGCACTTTGCGCACCGACCTCCTCAAATCCGCCGCCGCAGTCCTGCTCAGTGCCGGCCTGCTGGCCACGGCGGCCACCGGGTGCACGGGCGGACCTGCACCACAGGCGGTGACCGTGCCCGGCAGTCCGGCAACGCCGTCGGCCACTTCCGAACCCGGACTGGCGCTGGACGCCGAGCTGGACCGATACGCAGCCCGGACCGGGGTCGACTTCTCAGTGGCCATCTACGAGTACGAATCAGGACGCGCCTGGTCCTACCACCCGGAGAAGCAGTATCTCGAGGCGAGCCTGGTGAAGGTTCCGATCCTGCTTACCCTGCTGCGCGAGGCCACGGAAGAGGACAGGGAACTGACTCCGGAAGAGGAGCAGCTGGCTGAGCTGATGATCTGCCAAAGCGACAACGCAGCCACAGACGAACTGTATGCGCTGACCGGCGGAGCGGAGGAGCTGCAGCGGACATACGGCCTGCTTGGGGTCACCGGCACGGAAGCCACGGACATCTGGGGAGCAAATGAGACAAACGCAGAAGACCAGCTGCGTATCGCGACGGCGGCAGCCCGCGGAGTTGACTGGATACGGGACGGGCTGCAGGACTACGCGGCCGATCTGCTGGAGAACGTTGTACCGGAACAGGCTTGGGGGATCAGCGCGGGAATCCTGAACCCGCTGGCCGAAGTGGGCCTTAAGAACGGCTGGCTGCAGGATGACTTCCTGGCCTGGAACGTGGGCAGCTCGGGGTTTGTGGCTGGGGCAGGCGCTGAATACAGCATCGTTGTGCTCACTGCCGGCACGTCCTCACTGGAAGAAGGCATTTCCGTCCTTGAAGGCGCTGCAGCGATTGTGAACCGCTGGGAACTGGGGGAGTAGCTCAGCCCGGCTCCCTGGAGATGGAAGCCGTTTGGGCCGCTTCGGAACATGACGTGTCCGCCGTCGCATGGACGTGTGTGGCGGCAGCACGGTTCGGAGAATAGGCTGGAGGCTGAAGACGGCGCCATCGGTGCGCCGAGACTGTGCTGCTGCATGCGGCACCTGAAGAATCCTTGGAGTGAACTTGAGTGCACAGATAGGCGTAACCGGCCTGGCCGTTATGGGAGCGAACCTGGCCCGGAACCTGGCCCGGAACGGTTACACGGTGGCCCTGCACAACCGCTCGATCGAAAAGACCGACGCTCTGCTGGCCGCACACGGGGACGAAGGCGACTTTATCCGGACGGAGTCGCTGCAGGAGCTGGTGGATTCCCTGGAGAAGCCGCGCCGCGTGCTGATCATGGTCAAGGCCGGTGCCCCGGTGGACTCGGTCATCGAGCAGCTGGTGCCGCTGCTTGAACCGGGCGACATCGTGATCGACGCCGGCAACTCGCACTACGAGGACACCCGCCGCCGCGAAGCCGCGCTGGCCGAAAAGGACCTTCACTTCGTTGGCGTCGGTGTTTCCGGCGGCGAAGAGGGCGCGTTGCTGGGACCGTCCATCATGCCCGGCGGCTCGCGCGAGTCCTACGATTCGCTCGGCCCGATGCTGGAGAAGATCTCCGCCAAGTACAACGGAGCCCCGTGCTGCACCTGGGTCGGCACCGACGGTGCCGGGCACTTCGTGAAGATGGTCCACAACGGCATCGAATACGCCGACATGCAGGTTATCGGAGAGGCCTATGACCTGCTGCGCTCCGCCGCCGGAATCGAACCGGCCGAACAGGCGGAGATTTTTACCGAGTGGAACAAGGGCCAGCTGAGCTCTTTCCTGATCGAAATCACGGCTGAGGTCCTGGCACACACCGACGCAAAGACCGGCAAGCCGTTCGTCGACGTCGTTGTGGACTCCGCCGGGCAGAAGGGCACCGGCCGCTGGACCGTTGTTTCCGGCCTGGATCTGGGCTCCCCGGTCTCCGCCATCGCCGAATCCGTCTTTGCCCGTGCGCTTTCCTCCCAGCGCGGACAGCGTGAGGAGGCCCAGGGCATCCTGGCCGGCGGGGAAACCGCCGTCGAGCTTCCGGAGACGTTCGTGGAGGACGTACGGCAGGCACTGTACGCCTCCAAGCTGGTCAGCTACGCCCAGGGCCTGGACATGCTCAGCGGTGCCGCCAAGACCTACGGTTGGGACCTGAAGCTGGACGAGATTGCCTCGCTGTGGCGTGCCGGCTGCATCATCCGCGCGGAACTGCTCGATGACATCATGAAGGCCTACGCCGACGGGAAGTCTCCCGCCAACCTGCTGCTGGCTCCGGCCTTCGCCGAGTCAATTGCCCAGGCACTGCCGGCCTGGCGCCGGGTTGTCTCCGTCGCCGTACAGCTGGGCATTCCCGTTCCGGTCTTCTCCTCCTCGCTGGCCTACTATGACGGCCTGCGCCGCAAGCGCCTCCCGGCTGCCCTGACCCAGGGCCTGCGCGACCTCTTCGGTGCGCACACCTACAACCGCGTCGACGCCGAAGGCACCTTCCACACACTGTGGAGCGGGGACCATTCGGAGATCGAAGCCGTGGACACCCACTAAGCCACGGGCAGACAAAAGGCCGGTTCCTTCCCCGCGGGGAAGGAACCGGCCTTTTGGGTTGTGCGGGCTGAGCCTGGAGGCTGGACCTAGATATAAATCGCGGGATCCACATACTCCGCCGGGTCAACGGCGGGCTGGTTCATCTTGGGATCACGGTGCCGCCAGGTTGCCGGAATGCCGGTGATGATCGAGTCCGCAGGCGCGTCCTTGACCACGACGGCGTTGGCACCCACGGCGCTGTTGGCGCCGATGGTGACCGGACCCAGAATCTTGGCCCCCGCGCCGACGGTGACGCCGTTGCAGAGGGTGGGGTGCCGCTTGACCCTGGCCAGGGACCGCCCGCCGAGGGTCACCCCGTGGTAGAGCATGACGTCGTCCCCGATCTCCGCTGTTTCCCCGATGACCACCCCCATGCCATGGTCAATGAAGAACCTCCGGCCGATGGTGGCGCCTGGATGGATTTCGATGCCGGTGGCGAAGCGCGCGAACTGCGAGAGCGCCCGTGCCGGGAAACGCAGTGCCGGGTTGGCCCACATTTTGTGGGTCAGGCGGTGCATCCAGATGGCATGCAGGCCGGAGTAGACAATGAGGTTCTCGAAGGATCCGCGCGCCGCCGGGTCGTGGGACGCGGCGGCGGCGAGGTCTTCGCGCAGGCGGGACAGGAAACTCACGGGTGACTTTCTGCTTCGGGGTACCCGCCGTCGCAGGCGGGGCTGGCTAGCCGCGGATGTCGTCGTAGAGAACGGTGGAGATGTAGCGTTCTCCGAAGTCACAGACAACGGCCACGATCAGCTTACCGGCGTTTTCCGGCCGCTTGGCGAGTTCAAGGGCCGCCCAGACAATCGCACCGGAGGAAATGCCGCCCAGAATGCCTTCCTTGGTGCCCAGCGCACGCGCCGTGGCAACGGAGTCCTCGATGGAGGCGTCGAAGACCTCATCGTAGATTTCCGTGTCCAGGATTTCGGGGATGAAGTTGGCGCCGATGCCCTGGATCTTGTGCGGGCCCGGCGAACCGCCGTTGAGGATTGCGGAGTCCTTCGGCTCGACGGCCACGATCTGCACGCCCGGCTTGCGCTCCTTCAGGACCTGGCCGACGCCGGTTACGGTGCCGCCGGTGCCCACGCCGGCCACGAAGATGTCCACCTGGCCGTCAGTGTCGGCCCAGATTTCCTCGGCCGTGGTGGTGCGGTGGATCTGGGCGTTGGCTGCGTTGGCGAACTGCTGGGCCCAGATGGCGTTGTCCGTGGTGGCCACGATTTCCTTGGCCTTCTCCACGGCACCGCGCATGCCGTCGGCTCCCGGCGTCAGGACAATCTCGGCGCCGAAGGCACGCAGCATGACCCGGCGCTCAGTGGACATGGTTTCCGGCATGGTGAGGATGACCTTGTAGCCACGGGCAGCACCCACCATGGCAAGGGCGATTCCGGTATTGCCGGACGTGCCTTCCACGATCGTGCCGCCCGGGCGCAGGGCCCCGGCCTTTTCAGCGGCGTCGACAATTGCCACGCCAATGCGGTCCTTGACCGAGTTGGCGGGGTTGTAGAACTCAAGCTTGACCGCAACGTCACCGGGCAGACCTTCGGTGAGGCGGTTCAGGCGGACCAGCGGGGTGCCGCCGACCAGCTGGGTGACGTCGTCGTAAATTCGTGCCATGTTGTTTGTCCTCTGTTCGTCGAAGCCTGTGAACCGGATGCGGAACGCTTGTTACTTCAAGCGTATCTGCAGGCATTCATAGGATCAGTTGTCAAGCCATTCGGCGTAATATTTCCGGGCCTTGGCCAGCTTCGGATTGATGATTACCTGGCAGTAGCCCTGTTCAGGATGCTTGGCGTAGAAATCCTGGTGGTATTCCTCTGCGCGGTGGAAGACGGGCAGCCGGGTAATTTCCGTCACGATCGGGTCGCTCCACAGTGCCTGGGCACGTTCGCAGGCCTTCTCCATCTCCTCGCGCTCCTCTTCGGTCCGGTAGAACATCGAGGAGCGGTACTGGGTGCCGACGTCGTAGCCCTGGCGGTTCAGGGTGGTCGGATCGTGGGAGATGAAGAACATGTCCAGGATGACCTCGGCGGGGATAACGTCCTCGTCAAAGGTCACTTCTACGACCTCGGCGTGTCCGGTGATGCCTGAACACACGCTCTCGTAATCCGGGTGGGCGGTGTACCCGCCGGTGTAACCGGACACGACGCTCTTCACGCCGCGGGTCTTCTGGTAGATGGCGTCGAGGCACCAAAAGCAGCCTCCGCCAAGAACATAGGTCTTCATGCCAATGTATAAGCCTGCACCGGACGCAAAGATTCCCCGGCTTGGGTTTTGTTCCCGGAATGCCGCCGGGAGGCGGGCCGTGTTCCCTTACCCGGGAGGCGGGCCGTGTTCCCTTACCCGGCAGCGGTGCCGGTGCGGTAGAACTATTAGCTATGGAAACCCCACACAACGGCGAAACTGAGGGAAGCAGCGAGGACCTGCCCGGCCAGGGCGCACCGGGCCCGGAGGCAGCGCTGCCCCGGCTCGGAGATGTGCTCCTGGCTGTCGAGGAGCTCTGGCCTGAGTCCCTGGCAGAGGACTGGGATGCCGTTGGGCTCGTTGCCGGACGCCCGGAGCGAAGCGTCCAGCGGATCCTCTTTGCCGTCGACCCCACCCACGACGTCATTGACGAAGCCCTGGAATGGGGAGCGGATCTGCTCATCACCCACCATCCGCTGCTGCTGAAGCCCGTGCACTCCGTTGCCGGGACAGGCTTCAAGGGCGACGCCGTTCACCGCCTGATCGAAGGCGGCTGCGCACTGCTTACTGCCCACACCAACGGGGACAGCGCCGTCGGCGGGGTCTCCGACGTACTGGCAGACGCCTTTGGCCTCGTGGACACGGTTCCCCTGGCGCCTGCGGCCGACGGGCTCCCGGAGGAAGGCATTGGCCGGGTGGGGGACCTGACCGAGGTCACCACGCTGGCCGAATTCGCGGAGCTCGTGTTCAGCATCATGCCGGCGGTTGCCGGGGGAGTCCGGGTGGCAGGGGACCCGCAGGGACTTGTCCGGCGGGTAGCGGTCTGCGGCGGCGCAGGGGACAGCCTCTTCGGTGCCGTCCGTGAGCAGCAGGCAGATGTGTACGTGACCGCGGACCTGCGCCACCATCCCGCGTCGGAAGCACGCGAGGCAGCCGTGAACGGCCGGCCCTACCTTATAGATGTGTCGCACTTCGGCA
Source organism: Arthrobacter sp. (assembly GCA_040274025.1). Taxonomy (GTDB): domain Bacteria; phylum Actinomycetota; class Actinomycetes; order Actinomycetales; family Micrococcaceae; genus Arthrobacter_B. The sequence continues at coordinate 28,615 of JBELZL010000017.1, forward strand.
GTGAATGGCTGTGGCTGACCCCGGCTGCAGGCGCGCTGGAGAACGTGCTCGCAGACCAGGGGTTCAGTGTTGACATCCGGGTCAGCACGCGCAACACCGATCCCTGGGACTTTGTCCTCACTCCGGGCTAGCCGCCGTTGCCCGCCGGTGGCATAGGCTAGGAGAGCCGCACCAGTCAGGCAAGCGGATTATGTGGAGGTATTTGGTGGCAAAAGCATCATCGGCAGAACAGCTCCGGCTGCTCGACCTGCAGGCGTTGGACTCGAAGATGAGGCAGCTGGATTCGCGGGCACGCAGTGTCCGGGAAAATCCCGACCTTCAGGCTCTCGCCGCCAAGGCTGCAGCCGCGCGCTCGGCGCTGGGCGCCGCAGCCACCCAGAGCGCCGACATTGAGCGTGAACTGGCCCGTGCCGAAGCGGACGTCGCCTCGGTTACCGCCCGGCTGGAGCGGGACCAGAAGCACCTGGACAGCGGAACGGGCGGTTCAAAGGAGCTGACCGCACTGCAGAGCGAGATCGAATCGCTCACCCGCCGCCGGTCTGACCTGGAAGACACCGAGCTCGAAGTCATGGAGCGGCTCGAGTCCGTCCGCGGAATTGAGGCTGAGCGGCGCGCCGAGGCAGCATCGGCTGAAGCTGAGCTGGCAGAACTGGAAGCCAAGCGCGACGCCGAACTGGCCGAAATCGAAGCCGAGCGGGCCGAAACGCAGCGCCAGCGCACTGAACTGGCCGGACGCTTTGCCCCCGACCTGCTGGCTGTCTACGAACGTACCCTGTCCCGCCACGGAATCGGCGCTGCCCGGCTCTTCCACGGCACCTCTGAAGGCTCGGGCATGCAGCTGAGCCCCGGTGACCTCGCGGCCATCCGCAAGGCAGCCGAAGACGACATTGTGTTCTGCCCGGATTCCGGCTGCATCCTGGTCCGTTCGTCGGAGTGGGGCAGCTAAGCGGTGACCCTGTTTGACCCGTCGGACACCGAAGTGTCCACTTCGCCGTCCCGTGCCCGGCGAACCCTGATAGTCGAAGCCGACGGCGGCTCCCGCGGCAACCCCGGACACGCCGGTTACGGTGCGCTGGTGCGGGATCCCGAAACCAACGCCATCCTGGTTGAAAAGGCCGAGTACCTGGGCATCGTATCCAACAACGTGGCGGAGTATTCGGGACTGATCGCGGCCCTTGAACTGGCCAACGAGATCGATCCGGACGCGTGGATCCTGGCCAAGATGGACTCCAAGCTGGTTGTTGAGCAGATGAGCGGCCGCTGGAAGATCAAGCACGAGGACATGCAGCGCCTGGCCCGCAAGGCCCGGTCCGTGGTTGACCCGCACCGGGTGAAGTACCAGTGGATCCCGCGCGAAATCAACAAGGATGCAGACCGGCTCTCCAACGAAGCCATGGATGCGGGTATTGCCGGCGTGCCGTGGAAGGGCCGGAAGCCGGTTCCCGCGGCAGAACCGGAGCAGGTGCCGGCCCCCGCCGAAGCGGTGCCCACCGGCCGGCTGCACCACCTTGAAATCTGGGTGCGGGACTTCGCGGGCGCTGAAGCCAGCCTGGGCTGGTTGCTGGAACGGCTGGGTTATGTGCGCAGGGACACCTGGGCTACCGGCGCAAGCTGGATGGGCGCGAGCGGTTACATCGTGATCGAGGCCGGTCCCGACGTCGTTCCAGCAGGCCACGAGCGGCTCCGCCCGGGGCTGAACCACCTGGCCTTCGGCGCAGGAACACCCGCAGAGGTAGATCTGCTCGTGCGGCGCGCAGCCCGCCACGGCTGGACCCTGATGTTCCCGGACAAGCACCCGCATGCCGGGGGAGCGGAGCACTACGCCGCGTACCTGGAAAACGGGGACGGCTTCGAAGTGGAGCTGGTAGCCGACCGCAGCTAGGCTACGCTTCGCCTACCGGCCCTCCTACCTGTCCTCGGGCAGGATCAGGTTGAGCTGCCAGGGCTTGCGCCCGGCCGGCGGCACCAGCTCTGCCTCCCACTTTTCGGCAGCAGCGCTGCGGAGCTCCTCCACCGTGGCCGGGGCCGTGCCGTCCCGGGTGAGCAGGTGCCGTGCCAGCTCGCCCCGGGTGTGCTTGGCAAAGTGGGAGACCACCTTGCGTTCACCGCCGCGCAGCTGGAACACGTTCACGGCGGCGGTATTCTGCGTAGCGGGCTGCCAGGCGGCGGCATAGGTGCTGGAGCGGCAGTCAACTACCAGGCGGCCTTCTGAGTGCCTGCCCAGCGGTTCGGTGAGGGCGCCCTTCCAGAACGCCGCCAGCCGCCCGCAGCCGGGCAGCTTCGTTCCCATCGAAAGCCGGTAGGCCGGGATCGCATCGCCGAAGCCGATCGCACCCCAGAGAGCAGAAATCACGACGACGGCGTCTTCCGCCACAGCCTGCTGGGCCGGGGTGAGGGTTGCGTAGCCCAGGGCGTCATAAAGCACGCCGGAGTAGATCCGGTGGGCGGGTGCGCACGGCTCGTTTTCAAGAACCGTGTTCCGCTGCACCTCGGCGGCCAGGGACGCGCCGGCTCCCAGGACTTCGTGCGCATCACTGGCCGCGCTGATTTCCATCAGGGCAGCGAGTACTTCCTTGCGGGCACTGGCAAGTTCGGGAAAATGCAGCGCATCGGCATTCAGGGTGGGGCCCGTCTGCGGGCGGGTCTTGCCCTCGGAGGGCGGCAGGAGGATCAGCACTGATTAATCGTAAGGTCCGGCGGAAGGTAGCATTGACCGAGGGACGGGTTGGCCAGGCAATCGCGTCAGGACGGTTTTCGAACCGGACCTGCCGAGGAAAGTCCGGGCTCCGCAGGGCAGGGTGGTGGGTAACGCCCACTCGGGGAAACCCGCAGGCCAGTGCCACAGAGAAGAGACCGCCCGCGTTATGCGCGGGTAAGGGTGAAACGGCGGTGTAAGAGACCACCAGTGCCCCGGGTGACCGGGGCAGCTAGGTAAACCCCACTCGGAGCAAGGCCATACAGGGTGCGTTTGAGGGCTGCCCGCCCGAGCATCCGGGTAGGCCGCTGGAGGAAACCGGCAACGGTTTCCGGAGATGGATGATTGCCGCCTGCAGTGCCGGTAACGGCCCGCAGGTACAAAACCCGGCTTATCGGCCAACCTGTCCCGCCTTAGGTGCCACCGGTGTGCACCGGCAGATCCCGGCAAAGCCTTCGGCATTATGTACACTCCCTGCTTAGCTAACAAGCACAACGGAGCATTTACCGGCAATTTAGGCTGACTTATTTCTACCGGTACGGTCCGGCATGCTTCTGCATGTTGCTCGGTTATTCTGTGTCGATGATCACGCAAACGGCTCCCGGCAGGCATTTGGTGGTGCGCAACGCCAACTTCCGGGCGCTGTGGGTTTCCTCAATCATGGGAATCCTGGGCGGTTCGGTCACAGCGGTAGTCCTTCCCGTCATCGCAGCCGTGGAACTTGGAGCCAGCGACTTTGCCGTGGCTGCGCTGTCCGGAATGGTCTTCCTGCCGTGGCTGCTGTTTGGCCTTCCAGTGGGTGTGGTGGTGGACCGGCGCCGGCGGCGTCCCGTGATCCTGGTTTCCCTGCTGGCCCGGATCGTGCTGCTCGCCAGCCTGCCAATTGCCTATTGGCTTGACGTGCTCACAACCGCCCAGCTCTTCATCGTTTCTTTCCTGGCTGGACTGGCGGCCGTCTACTTCACGCTCGCAGAGGCTGCCCTTGTTCCGCGTGCAGTGACCAAGGATGAACTGATCGAAGGCAATGGCCTGATGACCGGTTCCGGTGCTTCTGCCGACGCCGTCGGCAGGGGCCTTGGCGGCTGGATGACCCAGGCCGTTGGCGCTTCGAACTCCCTGCTTGTGCAGCTGGCCGCTTCAGTTGCCTCCTTCGTTGCCATTCTGGGACTGAAGGTTGAGGAATCCGTGCCAGCCAGTACGGAGAAACGCCATATCTGGCGTGAGATGCGCTCGGGGCTGAGCTATTCACTGAGCACTACGCCGCTGCGGGTGCTGCTGCTGGTCGCGGCGCTCTGGAACCTCGGCGGGAACATCGTAGTGTCCCTGCTTGTGCTGCTGGTGATACGCACCCTGGGGGAGAACGGCACCTGGCTTGGCTTCCTGATGGCTGCCACAGCCGTAGGCGGAACCCTGGGCGGCCTGAGCGTCAAGCGGCTCGCGGAGCGGTTCGGTTCCGGTGTGGTGTGGCGGTTTTCAATGTTTCCGGCAGCGGCCGGATATGCCGCACTGCTGCTAATGACACCGGGCTGGGGAATGCTGCCGGGCTTTTTTGGCATGTTCCTGACCGGACTCGCCATATCCATGAACATTGTTGTCTCCACGAGTTTCCGCCAGCGGGTCTGTCCGCCGGAGATGATGGGCCGCCTCGGTTCAGCTACCCGGATGGTCAGCTGGGGAATGCTCGCGATTGCCTCCCTGGTGGCCGGTGTCCTCGCCGCCACCATCGGCGTCCGCGGCGGGATTGTGGTGGGCATCCTCATCGCCGTCCTGGCCCCGTTCGTTGCTTCCCGGGGTCCGCTGCGCGGCGTGAAGCATCTTGAAGACCTGGAGCCGGCGCCTCCTGCGCCGGCCGCTGGGTCCGCCACGGCATCCCGGAGTCTGTGACGAACATCTCGCAGCCCTGTCCGGCGCTTCGGGTGTGGCCTAATACACTTAGAAGTGGTCCGCGGCCGCGCAATTTGCCGCGGAACACAACGACCCGGCCCATGCGGGCTTGCTCCGGCCTGGTGCCGGAGGACTTACCAACCGGTCACAAAGCAGTGCCGGCTGAGATAAAGGATGTGAAGATCTGTGAGCCAGAAGTCCGAAACCTGCCTGGATGCGTGGATGGACAGGGAGGCGATGGCAGAAGCCATGATCCCGCTCATTGGCCGCCTCTACCGGGAAAACAGTGTTGTCACCTCGGTTCACGGCCGCCCGCTGGTCAACCGCTCCGTCATCGATATTCTGAAGGCGCACCGTTTCGCCCGCCAGATTGACGACGTCGAGCTGCCGGTGTCCGAAACCCTGCCGATCCTCAAGGCACTCACCGAGCTTGAGCTCGGTGCCGCCTCTGTCGACCTGGCCCGGATGAACGCCAAGTACCAGCGCGAAGGCAACGGCGCGCCCCTGGTTGACTTCCTGCGTGCTGAACTTGCCGACGTCGCCGGCAAGCACGGTGCGGACGAGCGCACCAGCACCGACGTGGTCCTGTACGGCTTCGGCCGCATCGGCCGCCTGCTGGCCCGCATCCTCATTGACCACGAAGGCGGCGGTCAGGGGCTGCGGCTGCGGGCCATCGTGGTGCGCAAGGGCGCGGAAAACGATCTGGTCAAGCGTGCCAGCCTGCTGCGCCGCGACTCGGTCCACGGTGCCTTCCCCGGCACCATCACCGTGGATGAAGAGAACAACACCATCCTGGCCAACGGCACCCTGATCCAGGTCATCTATTCGAACGACCCGGCAGCGGTGGACTACACCTCCTACGGCATCAACAACGCGATCGTAGTGGACAACACCGGCCGCTGGCGCGACGAAGCCGGCCTGGCCCAGCACCTGCAGGCCAGGGGTGTCTCCCGCGTGCTGCTCACCGCTCCGGGCAAGGGCGAGCTGAAGAACATCGTGCACGGCATCAACCACCAGGCGATCACCGACGAGGACAAGATCCTCTCGGCAGCGTCCTGCACCACGAACGCGATCACGCCCGTGCTGAAGGTCCTCAATGACAAGTTCGGCATTGTGAACGGACACGTGGAGACCGTCCACTCCTTCACTAATGACCAGAACCTGATTGACAACTTCCACAAGGGTGACCGCCGCGGCCGCTCTGCTGCGCTGAACATGGTTATCACCGAGACGGGAGCCGCGAAGGCGGTTGCCAAGGCATTGCCGGAACTCGCCGGCAAGCTCAGCGGCAACGCCATCCGCGTTCCCACCCCGGATGTCTCCATGGCCATCCTGAACGTGAACCTCGAGACCGAGACCACCAAGGAAGAGCTGAACACCTTCCTCCGTGAGACCTCGCTGAACTCCGAACTGCACAAGCAGATCGACTACATCGATTCCCCGGAAGTTGTGTCCACGGACTTCGTCGGCTCCAAGCGCGCCGGCATTGTTGACGGTCTCGCCACGATTTCCAACGGCAAAAACGCCATCCTCTACGTCTGGTACGACAACGAGTACGGCTACAGCTGCCAGGTAATCCGCGTGCTTGAAGAAATGGCACACGTGAACCCGCCGGCCTTCCCGCGGGCAGAGGAACTGGTCGCCAGCGCCTAGCGCCGCCCGGGGGCGCACCACCGCCGCCTTTGACCGAACAGAGCGCCCCGTCCGGAACCGGACGGGGCGCTCTGTTCTACAGGTTCTGTGCGTGCTCTATGGCGCGTGCGCGGTGCTGCACGCCCTAGTGGCCAAACGGGTCCGGATCAACTCCCGGCATCCAGGACAGGCCCGGAACGTTCCAGCCGTTGGCCTTGAGGACCTTGCGCGCCTTGCGTCCCCAGCGGTCATTGAGCCGGTCCACGTAAAGCTTGCCGTCAAGGTGGTCGTACTCGTGCTGGAGCACCCGCGCGAACCACCCGGTCGCCTCAAACTGCACGGGGGCACCGTTCTCATCGAATCCGGAAACCCGTGCCCACTCGGCCCGGGTCAGCGGAAAGTTCTCACCGGGCACGGAGAGGCAGCCTTCGACTTCCTCATCCGGGTCGGGTGCGGAACCGGGCACTTTTGAGGTGAGCAGTACCGGGTTGACTACGACGCCGCGGTCCGGTGCGTCGTCGTCGTTCGGAAAGTCAAACGTAAAAATGCGCAGACCCACACCAACCTGCGGCGCGGCCAGGCCCACCCCGTTGGCGACGTCCATGGTCTCGTACATGTCCGCTACGAGGGTGCGCAGGGCGTCATCGAATTCCGTAACTTCAGCGGCCCGGCGGTGCAGCACCGGTTCACCGTAGATGACGATTGGGCGGACAGTCATGGCTTCTGCTTTCCGTTCTCCATTGCGGGGGAGGTGATGCTGCGGCCGATGACCTCGCGCATGATCTCTGAAGTGCCGCCGAAGATCGTCAGCAGGCGGGCGGCGAGGAACGCCTGCGCGACCGGGTACTCAAGGATGTATCCGTAGCCGCCGTGCAGCTGCAGGCACCGGTCAGTCACGGACTTGGCCCGCTCGCTGGCCCAGAGCTTAGCCTTCGCCGCCGAGACAGCGTCAAGGGAACCCGCATTGAAAGCCTGTACGGCCGAATCAACGTAGGACTCCGTGACCTCGACCTCGGTAAGGATGTCTGCCAGTGCAAAGCGGGTGTTCTGGAAGTCGCTGACCCGGCCGCCGAACGCGCCCCGCTCGGCAGTGTAGGCGGCCGTGGCCTCGTAGACCGTTCGTGCAACCGCTGACGACGCGACGGCGATGGCCAGGCGGCCCTGCGGCAGCTGTCCGGCAGCGTATTCAAGACCCCGGCCTTCTTCACCCACCAGGTTCCCAGCCGGCACCAGTACGTCATCGAAGAAGAGCTCAGCGGTGTCCGAGGCCTTGAGACCCATTTTGTCCAGCTGGCGGCCGGTTGAGTAACCAGCGGTCTTTTCCACCATGAACATGCTGAAGGAGCGTGCTCCGCCGCGTCCGGTACCGCCGTCCGTCCGGGCCAGGACCAAGGCTGCATCGCCGCTGATGCCGTTGCCGATGAAGGTTTTCTGGCCGTTCAGCAGCCAGTCGCCGTCGGCGGTGCGGACTGCCTTGGTGCGGATACCGCGCAGGTCACTGCCGGCCCCGGGCTCGGTCCAGGCCACCGAGGTCACCTTGTCCCCGCTGACCATCTGCGGCAGCCAGCGCTCCTTGAGGTCTTCGGAGCCGTACGCGAGCAGGTGGGGGAGGACCATGTCGTCATGGAGGTGGAAAGCCAGTCCGACGGCGAGGTGGTTGGCACGGGCGAACTCCTCGTCCAGGACCACGCGGTAACGGTAGTCCGGCATCCCGGCGCCGCCGAATTCCTCAGGTACGGCCAGGCCCAGCAGACCCTGCTCACCGGCGGCCTTCCAGAGGCGGCGCGGCATCATATGATCGGCTTCCCAGTCCGGATATCCGGGTGCGACTTCCCGCGAATTGAACTCGCGTGCCAGGTCGCGGAACAGCTCGTGGTCTTCCTCGAAAAGCGTGCGTTCCAACGCGGCGCCTCCTTAGTTCTTGCCTGCCGGCGTTTACGGTGCAGCTGCCCGTCCTAGTTCGGGACAGTCAAAGCGGATACGTAAAAGGCCGCCCCGGACAATATCCGAGGCGGCCTTTGTGAAGCTGGGAACCAGCCTCTTAAGGGTGAGTAACGGGGGTTGAACCCGCGACCTCCTGGACCACAACCAGGCGCTCTGCCAACTGAGCTATACCCACCATGTGCACTCAGATTATTCATTTCCAAAGTCCAGGCGAGTGGTCTTTGCAAACTCATTTATCTGAGGCAGCGGATACAAGCTTACACGGTTTTTGGAGTGCTTCTGACACAAGTGGTCCCCAGCACCCCAAATGTGATGCAGCTAACTGCCGGCAGACGTCTCGCTGATCTGCGCTGCAATCTTTTTGGCCTGTGCGGAATCGGGTCCGGGCTCCGGCACAAAGACAGCCGCGCGGTAGTAGCGCAGCTCATTAATTGAGTCCTGGATGTCACCAAGGGCACGGTGGCCGCCGTTTTTGGCCGGTGCCTGGAAGTAGGCGCGGGGATACCAGCGGCGGGCGAGCTCCTTGATGGTGGAGACGTCGATGATCCGGTAGTGCAGGTAGTCGATGACCTCTGGCATGTCCCGCGCGAGGAACATCCGGTCCGTCCCCACGGAGTTGCCGGCCAGCTGCGCCTTCTTCGGCTCCGGTACCCACTTGGTGATGTATTCGATCACCTCGGCCTCGGCTTCGGCCAGCGTCATGCCGCCGGGCAGCTCGTCGAGGAGCTTGGAAGTGGTGTGCATCTGGCGCACAAAGTCGCCCATCTGCTCCAGCGCGGCGTCGTCGGGTTTGATGACGACGTCGACCCCGTCGCCAAGGATGTTCAGTTCCGAGTCCGTGACCAGGACGGCGACCTCGATCAGGGCGTCGGCACTGATGTCCAGCCCGGTCATCTCACAGTCGATCCAGACAATGCGTTCGTTAGTTATTGGCACGAGACAAATGTACCCCGCACGCCCGCGCCGCCGTCGGGCCTAGAGACTGGAGTGGCTCCGCTGGCGGCGGTCGTGATGCTCGGAGTCCGCCGTCTTTACCGGCGGGTGCGCGGCAGGTATGTACGGCTGCAGGGGGAGTGAGCCGGTGTCCGGCGGACCAAAAGTGCGCGTCCACCGGCTTGCCTGCCCCGCTTGGCCCGGGGCGGGGGTGTTAAGGAACTCCCGGGCGGCGCCGGGGGCCAGCGGAATAGCCGGGACGGTGACTACGGGATGGCCGTCATGCACCGGGGTGTCCGCGGTGGGGGCGGTGCCGCCGTCGTTTGCGGCCTTCTCGATTGAATCTTCGCGGGCGGCAGCGGGTTCCGTGCGTTGCTGGGGCAGTGCGGAAGTCCGGGAACCGTACCAGGCGGCGGTGAACGCAGCCAGAAGCAGGGCCGGGGTTCCGGCCGAAACCGATAGGGGCAGCTCAGCCCACAGCAGGCAGCCGGCCGTGGTTGCGGCGATGAAAATGCCCCAGCCCAGCAGCTCCGTGCTGCGCTGCGGGTGTCCCGCCCGCTTTTCGGCACGATGTCCGCGCCGCCTGACTTCTGGTTCTGCCCGGTGGCGCCCCACAGCCCATACCGCCTTGCCTCGTCCGTCCCCAACCGCTCCAGTGTATGTGAGCCGCGCCCCAGGGCCGGCGCAGCGCGCCGCTGCGTCCCAAGGGATCCCCATGTCGCGATGCTAATATTTGGCCTGACGAACCCGCCCAGGCCGGATCCGATGACGGGCAGCTGCACTGGGCGGATCCGTGAAGGGCGCGTGCACTGCGCATGCCCACGGAGGCGCTTGCTTTCGAACCTGGTGCCCGTTCGCTGGGACCGCCGCACGAACCAGAGATTGGAACGACCAACGATGACCGCCCAGGTCCCTGCGACCGAGCCTTCGTCTCCCGAATCGGAGAGCACGAAACCCGACAATCCGAACGTCGCGATCATCCATGGTTTTGTCGGCTCCATGATGATGCTGGCCGGATCCCTTGGGGTCGGCTGGCTTTCGCTGTCCTCCGTCGAACTGCGCCGCGTCGAGTTCATCATGTGGCTGCGCTTCGAACCGGCCGGTGCGGTGATCTCCGTCTTCCTGCTGGCCCTGGGCGGCATGCTGCTGGTGCGTTCCTGGCTGCGCTTTGGCCAGCGGATCGGGGATTGGGGCCCGCACTCCCGCCCGTACGTCCTCAAGGCCATCCTCGCCTGGGGCGGACCCATGTGCCTGGCCCTGCCGCTGTTCAGCCGGGACGTCTTTGCCTATATTGCCCAGGGCCTGGTGATGGTCAGCGGGCTGAACCCGTACAAGGACGGCTACTCCCAGATCTCCAACTACCTGCAGCTCGGAGCAGACGATCTGTGGGCGCAGAGCCCCACTCCGTATGGGCCCATCTTCCTCTGGCTCGAAGAGCTGGTCGTGCGGATTACCGGCGGCCAGACCGAGTTCTCGATCCTGCTCTTCCGGCTGATTGCCCTGATCGGCGTGGCCATGTGCATTTACTACGTGCCCAAGCTGGCCGAAATGCACGGGATCAACCCCAACCGGGCACTCTGGCTGACGGCCGCGAATCCGCTGTTCCTCACCAACTTCATCGCCAGCATCCACAATGATGCGCTGATGATCGGCCTTGCCCTGGCTGGCCTGTACTACGCAGCAACCAAAAGGGGCATCCTCGGCACAGTCCTGGTCACGCTCTCCGTGGGCATCAAGCCGATCACACTGATTTTCCTGCCCTTCATAGGGTTGATGTGGGCCGGAAAGGGCGCCTCCTGGCCGCGGAAGTTCCTGTACTGGTTCATGACTGCCGGCCTGTCCCTGGGGCTCCTGGCAATCCTCGGCGTCGTCAACGGACTGGGCTTCGGCTGGGTCGGTGCCCTGAGCACGCCGGGCAGTGTCTGGATCTGGTACGCGCCGGTCGGGTTCCTGGGACTCATTGTTGCCACACTGGGCAACTCCCTCGGACTGCCGGGCTGGTCATTCGCCGACGTCATTCATACGATCGGCCGGCTGGCTTCCCTGGCTGTTGTGGTGTGGCTGATGTTCGTGGGGGATTACTCCCGCCTGGTGCGCCGTCTGGCCCTGGCCTTCGCAGCGATCGTCATGCTGGCGCCCATGATCCAGTCCTGGTACGTGGTATGGCTGATTCCGCTGTTTGCCGTCACCGGCATCCGCAACGACTGGCAGGTAAAGACGCTCTACCTGTTTGTGTCCTTCTTTATGGTCTACGCGATCAGCGACCAGCTCGATATCTGGCCGTACTTCGAGTTCAGCCTCAGCGCAGCCCGGCAGATTGCCGCAGTCACCGCCGTCGCTTTTGCCCTGTACCTGATCTTCCTGGATCCGAAGACCAAGGTCCTGTTCCGCAAGAAGCTTACGGAGCCGGTTCCGGGCGAACTTCGGATTCGCTGACGCTTCCGGCCCGGGCAAGGGCCACGATCGTGCCCAGCGACCACGCCAGCAGTGCCATAAGGAGCAGGTTGCGCACGGTCAGCAGCAGGGCGACGGCGATGTTCAGATCGTTGTACAGGGCTTCGTAGAACACCGGGTAGACCAGTGTGGTCAGGCCTGCCACGGCAACCATCATGGCTGCCGGGACCCGCCAGGCCCGCCCCTGCCAGGCGATTCCCACGGCAACTACGGCGCCGAGCCAAAGCATAAACTGCGGCGAACCTACCTTGTTGAAGACGATGAAGGCCGAGACAAGTGCCAGGGACCCGGCTGCCAGCAGTGCACCGGTGTCTGCTCCGCGGCGCAGGGCCCAGAGCAGCAGTGCCACGACGGCGACCGCGGCTACCGCGAGCAGCGGCGTCATCAGTGCCGCCACGGGTTCGCCCAGGGCTCCGCGCACCTCGCGCGTATTGATCACCGTGTCTTCGAAAATGTGGGCGTCGGACCGTCCCAGGATGGCCTGCCAGAGGCCGGGTGTGGTGAACGGTGCTTCCAGCTGCATGCCGCGGTCGCCCTGTGCGCCAACAAAGCTCAGCAGGTGGCGCAGGCCTCCTCCGGCCGTAACGACAGCGGCGATGGCGGCAGAAAGTGCAGCTCCGGTGACCAGGAGTGTGATGCGGCGCTTCGACACGGCGAGGACAGCCAGGATGACCGCGGCGGGCCAGACCTTAATCCAGGTTGCTCCGGCCAGCAGCAGGGATGCAATGACGGGGCGGGTGGCCAGCCAGAGAAGTCCAATGATGACCAGGGGAACGGTTAGTCCGTCAATGCGGCCTACGGCGACCGGTCCGAGCAAAGCGGTAATGCCCATCCACCAGTAAGCGGCGATGTAGTGCTGACGGGTCCGCTCACGGGTGAGAACCGCCAAAGCCGCTGCATTTAGTCCCGTGAAGATTAGGAACCATGCGAACTGGTAGGGCCCGTACCCGAACACTGCAGCCAGCAGCATGGGTGCCAGCGCACCGATTGGATAGACCCAGTCCGTGGTGATGCCCTGCCACCGGCCGTCCTGCAGTCCTTCAAATGCCCACTGGCGGTAGAACTGGATGTCGCTGAGGACTTCACCAGTGAAGATCAGCGGGGAGAGCAGTCCAAAAAAGAGGAGGTGCACCCCTGCGAATGCCAGCCACAGGACCCTGGGACGCATGTAGCTGGGTTCGGGGGCAACCGGTGTGGACGACATGCGGGGTGGTACTCCTTAGCGGCGGTTATTTGGGGTGCGCAGGCCTCCGCACCCCAGCGACAAGGGTACCTGCGCCGCAAGTCCGGCATGCAATCGGTGGCCGAACACGGAATACTGTAGGCATGGGCGACGGAACAGAGCACTCGATCACTGCCGATTTTGAAGTTTCCTCATGGGAGCCGACCCCTTATGCAGTGGAGGGAACCAACAGCGAACTTTCTACGGTTCGGGCGGTGAAGATCTTCGAAGGACCCATCACCGGTACCAGCGTTTCTGACCTGCTCCTGGCGGGTAACGCTACCGGTGCGGGCTATGTGGGCAGTGAGGTTTTTGCCGGCAGCGTCGAGGGCCGCGAAGGAACTATGGTTATCCAGCACTGGGGTCTTGCCGAGGGCGAGGCAACTGCGTCATCGGGGCACATCATTCCCGGATCCGGTACTGGCGGTCTTGCCGGCATTTCCGGAAAGGCGGTCTTCTCCCAGACTGAGGATGGCCAGCACCGTCTTGAGCTGCGTGTCTCTTTCCCGCTGCCTCCGGAGGAGCCGGACACGCCGTCCGCGGCCGGTCACGCTGCGGATGCCCGCTAAGACACCTTCCGGCGAACGGTGGGACTTCCGGTTAGCTAAGAACCGCTCCGGTTTGGGAACACCAGGAACCCAGCGGGACCGCTGTCCGTAATCCCGAGACTGAATACAGCAACCAGAGGGCTGCGCCGGCACACGCTCCAATCACAACGGCGAAAAGCAGGAGCCAGACGCCGGAGGGGACCTTGGTCCGCTGGGCCAGGATCCATGCATCCGAGGACTGTAAAGCGCTGCGCCGCCGGGTATGCACACTGAGCACGTTGAGCCAGTCGCGCACCGCACCAACCAGGAGCGCAATCCCCAAAGACGCAATCACCAACGAGGCAAGCCCAGCCGGAACAAACCAGAGCAGAAGCACCGCCGCACCGGCACACCCGAGCGCTATCGCAGCACCCTGGAGGTTGCGGATGAAGAGCAGGGCAGCCAGCAGGACAAGTACTCCGATAGACAGGGCAGCAAGTGCCCAGCCCGCCTGGGCAGCCCAGATAAGTGCAAGGCCGGTCAGGGCCGGAACGGGGTAGCCCCAGAATCCGGCCCACACTACACCGAATCTGCTCCGGCCGAGGCTTCGCATCTGGCCGGAATGATCAAACCGCAGCTCAATGCCGGTTATTCGGTGACCGGCAGTCAGGGCAGCGAAGGCATGTCCGAGTTCGTGGACAAAAGTGACATAAAGCCCGAACCAGCGCCACGTCCCGGCGGGCACGGACAGCAGAACGGCGACGGCGACGACGGCGGCGAGCAGCCAGGGCTGCGCCTGAAGTCCTTCAGTTCGCGTGAATCCCGAAGTGACCCTGTTCCAGAAGTCTGCAGCCCAGGTCAAAGTTGCAGCTGGCCCCTAAGGATCGACTTGCCGGAGTGTTCGGGGTTGCCGTCCAGAGGCTCATCGGAGATGTCCACAATCGGGTAGGCACTCAAATCCAGACCGTCCGGAATGTCCAGCCTCGCCTCGGTGCCGTTCATTTCGCCCAGGCTGACCATAGAGGTGATGTCAGGAGAGATCAGCCAGACTTCCCGGTAGCCCTCGGCGTCACTGCTGCTGGAGGTGATTACCAGTTCGCGCTTGCCGTCGGGAAGGACGTCAACTGTAGCCGTACCCTCGTCGCTGTATGAGGGCAGGGGCTCCAGCTGAACAGAGGCAATGACCTCAGGCTGGGGTGCAAGATTGTGCACCACTCCCCAGGTCGCTGCGCCGGCAACCACCGCTGCGGCTGCTGCAGCGGCAAGCCACTTAGTGCCGCGTCGGCGTCGTCGTTCATCTGCAAGCGATACGGGACGTGCTGTCCCGGCTGGTGCCGGATCGGCCGTCGGCTCTTCAGCAGCAGAGCGCTGCTGATCGGCCAGCGGGTCACGGCTGAGGGACGGGTCAAGGCCCAGCGCTTCGTGGATGCCGGCCCAAACCGCAGGTGGAGGCGCAGAACCGGAAGGAGCACTGCTTCGTCCGGCTCTTACCACCCGGCCGTAGGCGCTGATCTCGCTCCGGCACTGCTCACAGTCATTAAGATGGGCGGACTCTTCGGCGCTGGGTTCCTCACCCAGAGCCAGGAGGGCCAATGCGTCATCGTGCAGGTGCTGCATCGCTTACCTCCAATCGTTGCCGCAGTTGGGTAAGTCCCCGGCGGATATGGCTTTTGACAGTTCCCAGCGGCAGGCTGAGCCGTTCTGAGATTTGCTGGTGGGTCAGGTCTTCGTGGAAAGCAAGCCGCAGGATTGAGTGCTGCGGTTCCCCGAGACGGGTGAGCTCGGCGTCCAGGACCACCTTGTCAGCGACCCCTTCCAGGTCGGGGCCGCCCGTGCCCGTACGCCCGCTGACAGCGGCGGCGCCTTCCATGACGTCGTCTTCGCGGAGCCTTGAGGAGGTCATCGTGGAGGCGACGTTTCGCGCAATGCCCACCAGCCATGCTGCCAGCGTCGATCGCTCGGGAGAGTAGGTCTCCCGGTATCGCCAAGCCCGGATGAACACTTCCTGGACTGCGTCGTCGGCCGCTCCTGCGTCGATCAGGCGGCGCAGGGACATGGCGCGGACCAGCGGTGCGAAGCGGCGGTACGCTTCGGCGAGTGCTGTCTCCTCACCTGCGGCAAAAGCCTGGTCCAGCCCGTCGTCCCGCTCGGGGCCACCGGATGACATCGCGGAGATTCTCCTGCCGTTGGCTTGAGTAGGAGCAGCGCGGTAGCGCATGCGCGTTCGGATTTTCCCTATGATACCGGTGTTGCCGTGAGCACAACGTTATCTTCATAGTCGTTCTCCGTGTCGAGCCACTTTCCACCGCAGGTGACCAGCTTGAGCACGTGCTCTCCCGTCCGGTCAAAGAGGCGGTGTCCGTCGAGGGACCGCTTGGCGATGTTCTCGACCTGCCGGGTCTCATAGACGACCTGTGAGCTGTCCTCGCGTGTCACGAGGACACGGGTGCCCGGGGCTACGTTCCTGAGCCCGGCGATAGGCAGTACCTCGGTCTGCGAGTCCACGTGGGCGGCCAGGACCGAAGAGCCCTCGTCCGAGCCTGGCGCCGGGCCGTACTCGTACCATCCGGCCTGGGCATGGTTGTCAGGGATGGTCATGGCTCCGTTGTCCTCGACCCCGACAGGGACCACCTCCAGATCGATGCCGGTGCCTTCCACCTGGACCCGTACGGGAGCGGGGATGGCCACGCCAGCTTCGGGTGTGGCCTGCCGAATGGGGATGCCCGGAGTGCTTCCGGAAGGCAGGGCAGGTGCCGCGCCGGGGGAGGACCCCTGTGTCTGCTCGGCAGTGGCCGTCAGCTCACCGGCAGCCGGTTCGGGTGCAGCCGGAACCGATGCACAGGCACCCAGTGCCAGCGCGCCGGCGGCCAGCCACGCGGCCGCCAGATGTCTGCGTGAGCGTGCGGGCTGGTGCATGGGGGGCCTTTCAGTTGTTCTGGTAGTTCTGAGTGTTCTTAGACCTGTCGAAAAGGAAGAAGGTGCAGTGCAGCCGTTCCGCCGGCTGCACTGCACCTTCAGTGCTGCAAGGCGCTGCACGCCCGCGGATTACTCTGTGGAAGCGGCTTCCACGGCGCTGCGGCGGCGGGCCACCACTGCGGTACCTGCCAGTGCCATCAGCGTCAGGCCGCCGGCAGCGGCAAGCATCGTGCCGGCATTGTTGTCCTGGGCTGCAGGCAACGCACCGGGAACTGCGTTGGGGGCGCTTTCCATGCCTTCGACGGTCTGGGTGGCGAGGGCCAGGTTACCGGCCTCCAGGGAACCCCAGGCGTAGACGATGGTGTGGACACCTTCAGGCAGTGTCAGGTCGGCCGGGCCAATAACGGGATCGGTAGTTCCTGCTGCTGCGACCGAAGCGGAGATCGTTCCCGCGTCTACCGGCAGGGTCTTTTCGTTGGGGTTGGCGAGATTGGTGATAACGGGGCTGCCGTTCGCCAGTACATCGACCGCCGGGGCGGCGGCCACATGCCGGACAGTCAGGTGGGACTTGCCTGGCTCAATGGTGGACATGTCGTTGGTGTAGAGGTTTGCGGTCGGTGTTCCGTCTTCGGCCAGGTTCGCAACTGCGGTGAAGTTCCCTCCTGCGGTGAGGTCCGCGGTTACCGGGCCAATGATCGGGGCGGAGGCATCTGCGGCGTCCGGAGCGGTGATGGCCAGTTCGTAACTGCCCGCAGGGAGCGAGAGCGGTCCGGCCATGCTGCCCGGGGTGAAGTCATCGAGGGTCAGTTCACCGTTGACGTACACGTCTACGGTGGTGTCCGGGACGCCGTGGAAGACGGACAGCTGCGCCTCATCTGCTGCCAGAGCTGAGGGTGCGGCTGCCAGTGATGCGGCTGCTGCCAGTCCAGCTGCTGCAAAAAGGGTGGTGGTCCTGCGCATGGCTTCTCCTAATGGTTTCTGTGCCGGGTGCTCTGCCCCTGGCTCTTTGTGGCCTACACCTCCTTTACTCACCGGGTTGCGTGTTTGGATGCAGAAGTATGGAAAATTCCCGAAGGTTTTTTTCCGGGCCCTTTCCTGGAGTGCGATCGGCGGGCAGCGGGAGGCCGTTTCGGTGCCCGGGACTGCGCTGCCTGCGTAGTATCATCGATTGGTCTGCCCCCGTAGCTCAATGGATAGAGCAACGGCCTTCTAATCCGTAGGTTGCGCGTTCGAGTCGCGCCGGGGGCACCACTCGTGAAGCCTTCAGAGCCGGACTGCGCTCTGGAGGCTTCATCTCTGTCTGGCTACGTTCCCGTTTCTATTGCCTTCACTTCTCCTCCACAACGGGCGTCACCGGAAGCCAGGGAGGGATGCTGTCCACGTCCCGTCCAGCCGGAAGACCCCGGCCGGCACCTTCGGACCAGAATGACGGTACCGGCCAACAACCGGAAGGAACGTCAGGAGAAGGGGCAGAGCAATGAATGACACCATCACCCTCCGGGGATTTGTTGCAACGGAAGTCCGCACCACTACGGCGGACAGCGGGCTGGCAATAGCCGGATTCCGGATGTGCACAACCGAAAGGCGGTTCGATCGGGAGACGGGCCTGTGGCTGGACGGGCACACCAACTGGTATTCCGTGTCAATGTTCCGCCAGCTGGCCACTAATGCCGGTGTAAGTATCCACAAGGGAGACCGGGTGATCGTCACCGGCCGGCTGAGGGTACGCCAGTGGGCAACGGACAGCGGGCGAAGCGGAACGTCAGTGGACATCGACGCGGATGCAGTGGGACACGACCTCATGTGGGGCACCGCGAACTTTCGCCGCAGTATTGCGGAAAAGACCTCCCTGCAGGGTGTTCAGGACGCCAGTGCCGTGCCGGGGGCCCCTGAAGCGGGGCACGGTGTGATGGAACCGGATGTTGATCCTGAGACCGGAGAGCTGCTGGGATCGGCGGGAGACTTTGAGGCCAGCGGCGGGATTACGGACCTGGAGGACGGGTTCGCGGCCAGCCAGCCTGCCGAACCGGAGCCGGCAGCGTACTGACCGGCTTCAGTAAGGAGCCGGCGCCGCAGGAACCGTCCTGAGCAAACTGGCAGCGCAGGAACAGAGGAAGCAGCGCAGGAAGAGAGGAAGCAACGCAGGAACAGAGAAAGAGGCGTGGCAGAATGTCAGGGTGATGGCAGCAGAGCAGTTGAGCACGTTCCGCAGGCGGTTGGCTGCAGCGGTTGCTGTACCGGCTGCCCTGATGCTGGCCCTGACCGCGTGCAGCAGCACGGAAACCGGACAGGCCCCAGCAGCGCCGGCTTCTGCGGACAGCAGCGCTTCATCCCCGGCCGAGGCCGCGGCGCCGGAGCTCCCGGACTCCCACCAGGCAGTCCAGGCGGCGTTGTCAGAGCTGCTGGCTGCTAATCCCGCTCCTTCGCGGGAAGATATCCGCGGCGCCTGGGTCAGCGCCGGGTTCAGCCCCGAAACAGTTGAAGTGTCCCAGGACGGTACGCCCACCGGTCTTGCCGTGGACTCAATCATCTCCGCTGCGCCGGATGGTGCTGAGTGCCTGGTTGGGGAGATCCGAAGCGGAAAACTCACGGTAACCACGGTGCCGGTGCTCGCGAACGGCCAGTGCCTTCTTGGCGACGACCGCTAAGGGGCCGCGCGCTCCGCGCCGAAGCCTTCAGCGACCGAGACCCGACCGAGAGCACCGAACGGCCCGAAACCGCCCGGCGCGCAAAATGGCACTTAGTGGCGTCGACGCACTAGCCTGAGATCATGGCGGAATTTATCTACACAATGACCAAGGCCCGTAAGGCCGTTGGCGACAAGGTTATCCTCGACGACGTAAGCATGTCCTTCTACCCCGGCGCCAAGATCGGCGTGGTGGGGCCAAACGGTGCTGGTAAGTCCACCATCCTGAAGATCATGGCAGGTCTGGACACCCCGTCGAACGGCGAGGCCCGGCTCAGCCCCGGCTACACCGTCGGCATCCTCCTGCAGGAGCCGCCCCTGAACGAAGAGAAGACCGTCCTGGGCAACGTCCAGGAAGGTGTGGGCGAGATCTACGCGAAGATCCAGCGTTTCAACGAGATCTCCGAGGAAATGGCCCAGCCGGACGCCGACTTTGACGCGCTGCTCGAAGAAATGGGCAAGCTGCAGGAAGCGATCGACGCCGCTGATGCGTGGGACATCGATTCCCAGCTCGAACAGGCGATGGACGCACTGCGCTGCCCGCCGCCGGACGCGGACGTCACCGTACTCTCCGGTGGTGAGCGCCGCCGGGTTGCCCTCTGTAAGCTGCTGCTGCAGAAGCCGGACCTGCTGCTGCTCGATGAGCCCACCAACCACCTCGACGCCGAGAGTGTCCTGTGGCTCGAGCAGCACCTCTCCTCGTACCACGGCGCCGTGCTGGCCGTGACTCACGACCGTTACTTCCTCGACCACGTGGCCGAGTGGATTGCCGAAGTGGACCGCGGACACCTTTACCCCTATGAGGGCAACTACTCGACTTACCTTGAGAAGAAGCGTGCCCGGCTCGAAGTCCAGGGCAAGAAGGACCAGAAGCTGGCCAAGCGTCTTGCCGACGAACTCGACTGGGTACGTTCCAATGCCAAGGGCCGCCAGACCAAGTCCAAGGCCCGTCTGGCCCGCTACGAAGAAATGGCCGCAGAGGCCGAGCGCACCCGGAAGCTCGACTTCGAAGAAATCCAGATCCCGCCGGGACCGCGGCTTGGATCCTTGGTGCTGGAAGCCAAGGACCTGGAAAAGGGCTTCGGCGACCGCAAGCTGATCGACGGCCTGTCCTTCTCGCTTCCCCGCAACGGCATCGTCGGTGTAATCGGCCCGAACGGCGTCGGCAAGTCCACACTGTTCAAGACCATCGTTGGCCTTGAACCCCTGGACGGCGGTGACCTGAAGATCGGCGAGTCCGTCAAGATCTCCTACGTCGACCAGTCCCGCGGCGGCATCGACCCGAACAAGACGCTCTGGGAAGTTGTCTCCGACGGACATGATTTCATCCAGGTCGGACAGGTCGAAATGCCGTCCCGTGCCTACGTTTCCGCCTTCGGGTTCAAGGGCCCGGATCAGCAGAAGAAGGCAGGTGTGCTCTCCGGTGGTGAGCGCAACCGCCTGAACCTGGCCATGACCCTGAAGCAGGGCGGAAACCTGCTGCTGCTCGATGAGCCTACTAACGACCTCGACGTTGAAACGCTGTCCAGCCTTGAAAACGCGCTGCTTGAGTTCCCCGGCTGCGCCGTCGTGGTTTCCCACGACCGCTGGTTCCTGGACCGTGTGGCCACGCACATCCTGGC
Organism: Arthrobacter sp.; assembly: GCA_040274025.1. Taxonomy (GTDB): domain Bacteria; phylum Actinomycetota; class Actinomycetes; order Actinomycetales; family Micrococcaceae; genus Arthrobacter_B. Next base: position 49,130 of record JBELZL010000017.1, read on the forward strand.
TTGGGAAGGCACTGACGAGAACCCGTCGAACTGGTACTGGTTCGAAGGCAACTTTGAAGCCTACGAGCAGAACAAGGTTGAGCGCCTGGGCGCCGACGCGGCCAAGCCGCACCGTGTGACGCACCGCCGGCTGACACGCGACTAGACAGCGGGCCCCGGCCCTCGGGCACGACGAAAGCGCCCTGCCATCCGGCAGGGCGCTTTTTCGCGTTCTGTCGGGTCAACGCCATCCGTCGGCCGCCGCGCCGCAGCTGGCCAGCTGCCGCGCCGCAGTGCCATCAGGGACGCAGCAGCTACCCGGCCGCGGAATAATCCGGCAGGCGCAGCATGCCTTCCTGGGCGATAGTCGCGACGAGGTCGCCGCTGCGGTTGAAGATCCGTCCCGAGGACAGGCCCCGGGCGCCGGAAGCGCTGGGGGATTCCTGGATGTAGAGCAGCCATTCATCCACACGCAGGGGCCGGTGCCACCACATGGCATGGTCCAGGCTGGCCACCGACATCCCGGGAGTGGCCCAGGAGATGCCGTGCCGGCGCAGCACCGGTTCCAGGATGGTGTAATCGGTGGCGTAGGCGAGGGCTGCGCGGTGCAGGTTCTGGTCTTCGGGCATGGGCCCGAAGGTCTTCATCCACACCGCGTTGCGGGCCTTGCGCTCAGGATCCGATTCGAAGTACACGGGTTTGGCCACATGGCGGATGTCCATGGGCCGGTAGTAGGACCAGGCCTTGGCCACGGGGTGGTCGAACCCGGAGAGCAGCTCGGCGGTGGTCGGAAGCGACTCAGGATCCGGGATTCCTTCGGGCATGGGCTCCTGGTGGTCCAGCCCCTCGTCCGGCACCTGGAACGAGGCAATGAGGGACAGGATCGGCACGCCGTTCTGGTACGCGTGCGTCCGCCGCGCGGAAAACGAACGGCCGTCACGCAGACGTTCCACGCCGAAAGTGATCGGCAGATCGGAATCGCCGGGGCGCAGGAAATAACCGTGCATTGAGTGCATCAGCCGGTCCGGCGAAACGGTCCGGGCAGCCGCAACGAGGGACTGGCCGAGCACCTGGCCCCCGAAAACCCTTTTTCGGGGTTCATGCTGTGACCCGCCGACGAAGATGTCTTCGTCGGTTTTCGCCCCTCCGGCATCACTGAGATCCAGCAGATCGATCAGTGCTGCGGTCGGGTCAAAGTCTTCAGCTGGTGCCATGTGGGTCTGTCTCCTAGCGGTGATATCCATAAAACCTGGCCCGCAGCGGAGTGCGGGCCAATTCCGAGATTAGACGTAGGCGCAGGTTAGCCCCAACATTTGGGCTGCGGCACGGGCTGTGCCGGACGGAGCTCACATTCGGCACGGCGCCGGCCCGGCCCGTTTTTCGCCTCCGCGGTGCTTCTCCTGCGAAGATGGAAAGCATGCCCATCAACCGCTTTCCCATCCAGCTGCGCTTCGGCGACGAGGACTCCAACGGCCACGTCAACAACGTCCGCTACGTGCAGTTCCTCGAAGAAGCGAGGGTGCGCCTGTCGCTGCTTCCGCTGACAGATTCCCTCCCCGAGGCGGGCAGCGAGGGGGACGCGGACACAGGAGCTGAACCGGAGACTTTCCGTTCGGTGACGAGGGAAACGGGAAGCACCCTGGTGGGCCGGCAGGAGATTGAGTACCTCACCCCGCTGGTCTACCGTCCCGACCCGGTATGGATCGAAATCTGGGTCAGCGCACTGGGCCGGTCAAGTTTCTCCTATGGATTCCGCCTGACCGACGAGGACGGCGGAACCGTGTACGCCGTAGCGGAAGCGGCCATGGTCATGGTCTGCCGGAACACCGGCCGTCCGGTACCGCTCACAGAACGGCAGCGGCAGGTTCTGGAAGGCTGGGCAGGCGGGGACGTACCCTTCCGCCGCGCAACTGCAGGGGCAGCGAAATGACGCAGCCGCAGAGCCTTGTGCTGGCTGACCCGAAGGTCACCGCGGACCTGCGCAACTTCGTCTCGCGGGCACGCAGTGCCGACGACGGCGCGGTGCGGCTGCAGGCCGTCGGGGGAGTGCTGGCAGCCTACGTGTGCGTCCTCCGCCCTCGGGTGCTGGGGGAAGCAATGCCTACGGTCATCGGCATGCGTGCCATGCCGCTTGCTGTTCACGCGGAGCTGGATACAACGGTGCAGCTTTCGGCTGTTGCGGACCGTCTGGCACGGCTGGACGACGGCGGAACGGAGCTTCCGGTCCCTCCTATGACGGTCTCGGAGAGCTGGGCCGGGATCAGCGCTCCGCGCTCCGGCTGGCAGCATAACGCCGAGGTGGAGGTTTCGCTGCTGGAGCAGGCAGCGCACCGCGGCATTAAAGAGGTCGCTGCGCGGATTCCGGACAATCCAGGGGCTGCGATGATCAGCAACGTCCGTGTTCCGGTCTGGAGCGAGCCGGTAACAGGCCTGGACGCACAGCTTCCCGCCGGGGCTGCCTTCGCAGCGCTGACACTGGGCTTCCTGCCCCGCTCAGGAACGGCGTCGCTGTTCAGCAACGGACGCTGGCTGCGGCTGAGCACCAGCACCGGGCACGTGCTGGTGCGCCCGCCGTCGGTCCTGTTCTAGGCCGAATTGACCATGGAGTGGGCTGCACGCTCGAGGTAGTCCCAGAGGGTTGCCTCGTGCAGCGGTGCCAGCGACAGTGAGTCGACGGCGGCCCGCATGTGGCGCAGCCACGCGTCCCTGGCTGCCGGGGTGACTTCAAAAGGCATGTGGCGCATCCGCAGCCGGGGGTGCCCGCGCAGCTCACCGTAGGTCCTGGGCCCGCCCCAGTACTGTTCAAGGAACATCAGCAGCCGTTCCTTGGCCGGTCCCAGATCCTCTTCGGGATACATGGGCCGCATCAGCGGATCTTCTGCGACGCCGTCGTAAAACACGTCGACCAGCTTCACGAACGTTTCGTGGCCGCCCACGGCCTCATAGAAGTTGTAGGCGGGGGTGTTGAAACCGGTTCCAGGGACGGATGCCGTCAGCGGCAGCGAGGACCCGGGACGGGATGGTTCAGTCATTTACTGTCTTCTTCCTGTGCTGCTGCCTGTGCGGTGGTGCCGGAGGGTTCGGCGGGCGGGACAAAGCTTCCCTGCGACCGGTTGCCTACCTTGGCAAACTCGCCGTTGCGGATGTACCAGATGACCCCGCGTTCATCGACGAGGCGGGTGATGCGAATGCCCACGGACTGGACGGTGCCCGTGGTGTCGCCCACCTCGATCACGTCGCCGATTCCGTACTGGTCTTCGATGCTGATGAAGAAACCGGCCAGGGCATCCCGGATGACTTCGCGGGCACCGAAGCCCAAGGCGATGCCCACGATGCCCACGCTGGCGATCAGCGGTGCAATATTGACGCCAACTGCGCCCAGGACCATGATGACCGCAACCGTCCAGATTGCCACGCTCACCGAGCTGCGCAGGAGGGCACCGATGGTGTCCGCACGCTGCGCACGTCTCTTGTTGTCCAGGTTACGCATTACCGGCTGGGCCCAGCGCAGGCGCTGGGACCGCAGGAGGGAGGAGCCTTTCTGGGCCCGGGCTACTACTTTTGAAATCAGGAAACGGGCCACCAGCCAGAGAACCGTGGCGGCGAGAATGATAATCCCGCCTTCTAGGAGTCCGCTGAAATCGAACTCGCTTATTTCAATGCCTGCCGTGTCAGTCGTTGCCGTTAGCTGCACAGGTGCTGGATATCCTTTGGCTTTTGGGGGAGCGGTCTTACCTAGCGTACTGCGGGACCGCCCGCGGAATGGTTTCCGGCGAAGAGGTCAGACGACAGTGCGGGCAGCGTGCTCCACCGGGAAGTTGACGCTGCGGGCAATGAAGCACAGGCGGTGCGCTTCCTCATGCAGGGCAGTGGCCAGCTCCGGGGAGCCTTCGGAGATGTGGACTACGGGACGAAGCAGCACAGACGTGAATTCGCCGCTGCCGTCCCGGTTCAGTCGAAGGGTTCCCTCGGCGTCGTCCTCGTAGGACAAGACGCTGATTCCGTTCTTCACGGCCACATGGAGGTAAGAGAGCATGTGGCACTGGACCACTGCGGAAAGCAGCAGCTGCTCCGGATTCCAGCGGTCCCGGTCGCCGTGGAAGGTGGGATCGGCAGTGCCCGGCAGGTCCGGCAGACCTGGTGCGCGGAGCACATGGTCACGGCCGTAGCCGCGGTAGGTCTGCGTGCCTGTGCCGCGGTTCCCGGTCCATTCAAGGCTCACGCCATAGCGGTGTTCAGAGTGGTTCACAGCTTTAAGCTACCGTGCCGGATCCCTGTCCCAGGAGCCGGGACCGGAATCCGGCACGAACGCGGTGAGTTGGGCAAACTAACCGGCTAGCGGTCTGCTGCCTGCGCCTTCAGCGCCCGCACAACGCCGTCGCGGTTCTCCAGCAGCAGCCGGCGCAGTGCAGGTGCCTCATCACCGAGCGATTCGAGGAACGCGTCGGTGCGGTCGACGGTCTCCTGCGTGGTCAGCCGTGCCGGGTAGAGCCCGACGACGATCTGCTGGGCGATCTCATGTGTGCGGGTCGCCCAGACCTCACGCAGGGAATCGAAGTAGCGCTGGGAGTACGGCTCCAGCAGGGCCGTGTCGTGCACCCTGCTGAATCCGCCAATCGCTGCCCGCTGTGCGGCGTTGGGCAGGTCGGAGCGCACCACGATCGCCTCCCAGGCGGCAGCCTTGGCTTCATCCGACGGCAGCGCCGCGCGGGCGCCGGCCGCGGCGAGCTGCCCGGTGGCCGTGGCGTCGCGTTCCAGTTCTGCGGCGATCTCGGTTTCGCCCATCCGGCCGCCTGCCACCAGCGCGGTGAGCAGTTCCCAGCGCAGGTCGGAGCCGACTTCGAGGTCCTCAAGGACAAGGTCACCGGAGAGCAGGGCCGCAACGGCGTCCAGCTGCTCCGGCGTCTGGGAATGGGCCGCGAAGGCCTTGACGAACTGCAGCTGGGAATCGGAACCAGGCGCCGCAGCGCGTGCCAGGTCCCAGAGGCTGTCAGCTGCGGCCGCGCTCATCGGTTCACGGTCCTGCGGGGCCACGTAGAACGCCAGCGTAGTCGCGAGCTGGCGGAGCAGCACCTGGACCACGGAGGAATCCGATTCCGAGGCGATGTTCTGCAGCACCAGTTCCACATAGTTGCGGGCCGGGATTTCGCCGTCGCGGGTGGCGTCCCAGGCCGATGCCCAGACGAGGGTCCGCGGCAGCGACTCGGCGATGTCCCGCAGGCGCCGGGTGGCCAGGTGCCAGGACGCGTCATCGAGGCGGATCTTGGCGTAGGCCAGGTCGTCGTCGTTGAGCAGGATCAGATCCGGGCGCTGCTGGCCTGCCAGCTCGGGTACCGGGGTCGCCTCGCCGTCGACATCCAGCTCCACACGGTGGGTGCGGCGCAGCTTGCCGTCTTCGTCGGTGTTGTAGAAGCCGATCGCCAGGCGGTGGGGACGCAGCGTCGGGTACTCGGCCACTGCGGACTGGGCGACGGCAAAGGAGGTGATGACGCCGTCGTCGTCCGTCTCGATGACCGGACGCAGCGTGTTGACGCCGGCAGTCTCCAGCCACTGGGCAGACCACTGGCTGAGGTCGCGGCCGCTGGCAGCTTCGAGCTCGGAGAGCAGGTCGGAGAGTTCAGTGTTGCCCCAGGAGTGCTTGCCGAAGTACTCGCGGACACCCTGCATGAACTTGTCCTGGCCGACCCAGGCCACGAGCTGCTTCAGGACGGAGGCGCCCTTGGCATAGGTGATGCCGTCAAAGTTGACCTGGACGTCTTCCAGGTCCCGGATCTCAGCGACGATCGGGTGCGTGGTGGGCAGCTGGTCCTGGCGGTATGCCCAGGCCTTTTCCATGGACGCGAAAGTGGTCCAGGCCTGCTTGAATTCGGTGGCCTCTGCCGCTGCCAGGGCGGACATGAACTCTGCGAAGGATTCGTTCAGCCACAGGTCGTTCCACCAGCGCATGGTGACCAGGTCTCCGAACCACATGTGGGCGAGTTCGTGGAGGACCGTGATGGCGCGGCGTTCAACCGTTGCGTCCGGCACCCGCCCGCGGAAGACGTAGCTTTCCAGGAACGTGACGGCGCCGGCGTTCTCCATGGCGCCGGCGTTGAACTCCGGCACAAAGAGCTGGTCGTACTTCTCGAACGGGTACGGCGTGCCGAACTGGGACTCATAGAACTCGAAGCCCTGGCGGGTGAGTTCGAAAATGTTCTCGGCGTCCAGGTACTCCATCAGTGACTTGCGGGCGAAAACACCCAACGGGATGGTGCGGCCGTCGGAACTGGTGAGCTCGGAACGGACAGACTGGTACGGTCCGGCGATCAGGGCCGTGATGTAGGAGGAAATCCGGGGCGTTGGCTCGAAGGACCATGTGGAGCTGGGATTGGCGGAATCCTCCGCGCTGGCGCGCACCGGCTCCGGGGTGGGGGAGTTGGAGATGACATCCCAGTGGGACGGAGCCGTCACAGTGAACCGGAAGGCTGCCTTGAGGTCAGGCTGCTCAAAGACGGCGAACATGCGCCGGGAATCCGGAACTTCGAACTGGGAGTAGAGGTAGACCTCGTTGTCCACGGGGTCCACGAACCGGTGCAGTCCTTCGCCGGTGTTCATGTACAGGGCATCGGCCTCGATCACCAGCTCGTTGCTGGCGGCCAGGTTGGACAGCTGGATGCGCACGCCGTCGGAAACTTCTTCCGGATCCAGGCTGACACCGTTCAGGGTCACGCGGTGGACCTTGGAGGTGACGGCATCAATGAACGTGGAGGCTCCCGGCTGGGCGCCGAAGCGCACCACCGTGGTGCTGCCGAAGACTTCGTCGCCGCGGGTCAGGTCCAGATTGATGTCGTAGGACTCGACATTGATCAGTTCCGCCCGTTCACGCGCTTCAGCGCGGGTGAGATTCATACCTGGCAAGGAAGAGCCTTTCGCAGTGGAGAGATATCGCCGGGGCGGGGTGTCGAGGCGCCCCGGCGGCAAAGTAACAATTGCAACAATCTCTCACTTAGGGCCGTTCTGCCAAGTGGGAAACGCGCCTTCTAGCGGGCAACTCCCACGCCGGTGGCCCGTCCGCGTGCCCATTCACCGGTCATCGGTGAATCCTGGGCATCGCCGTATCGGAAAGAACGATTGGCGATGGGGCGAATGTTGCTGTCAGTCAGGAACCACGCATTGCCGCGTTTGACTCCTACGGTGCTGAACCGGTCACCGTTCCAGTCTCCGGCGATTGGTATATCCGTGGCGTTGCCGAACAGGAACGCGCCGTCGGTAGTAGCACGGATGTTGCTGTTGGTGAGGTAGAAGCGCTTTGCAGCACCTTCGGCGCGGGCGACGCCGAGGGTGTCGTACCGGTCGCCGTTCCAGTCGCCGACGATCGCCCTGTCACCCCTGTCGCCAAACACGACGACGCCGTCGCCCACGCCGCTGCTGTTGGAGTTCTTGAGGTACGCAACGCCCCGGCGGTACACCCCGACGGTGTCGATTCCGTCCCCGTCCCAGTCTCCGCAGATTGGCTGGTCGCCCGGATCGCCGAAGTGGAAGCGCAGGGCCACGGCATTACTGGTCAGCCCGGAGCTCATCTGCCAGATGCCGCGGCTGAAGGTGGTGGGTTCGTCAACGCCGTCACCGTTCCAGTCGCAGCTGAGGAACTCGTCATCCGGGATGCCGAAATAAGCCGAGGTTCCGGAATCGAAGAACAGCGTAGCGGGCACTGTCCCGGGCGTGATGGTCACCGTGGCGGACGTGGCAGAGACCGAGTTGATCCGGACCTTGGTTCCGGTATGGGTGGTGAACGTTTCGCCCTGCTGCCAGGCATGGCGGTTGTTGTAGTAACCCTGGAAAGGCTTGGTTGAGGGCGGGATGATCAGCGAGTTCACCGCCCAGGAGTTGACTGTGTCAGCCTTGACGATTTTGACGCCGCGGTTGCCTGCGCTGTCCCAGGCAAGGTGCGCGTCGTAGCCCGCGGGCTGCCGAAGCTCGAGGTAATACGCGTCCCCGGAGACCGGATCGTTGAACTTCACCGCCCGGTTGGCAGCGGACCCGCCCCACGGGGTAAGGGTGTACGTTTTTGCGGAACGGACCGCTCCGACCTTCCGGATCTCGTCGCCGCGGCCGAATCCGCCGGCTTCCCAGAAGTAGGAGTTGATGACCGGGTGGTAGTACTGGGCCGAACCCATGAGGTCCGTGGTGTCGCCATACTCGCGGCTGCTGCACGCGCCGTCGGCCCAGCGTCCGGCAGACCCGGGCGCAACGTCGGAACGTCCGTTGGTGCACTGCAGGCTGTTGGCGTGCAGCAGCCCGAGTACATGGCCCACTTCATGAGTGACGACGTTGTTGGTGAAGTTCGACGGCGCGGGCATGAGGATACGCCCGGAGGTTCCTCCCACAGTCCAGCCGCCGCCCAGGATGCCGCCGTACCCTCCGGAACGAAGGTCCGCCGTCGGTACGAAGACCACCAGTGCCGTGTAGGGGTTGTCCACCCATTTGAGTTCCTTGGCGATCTTGTTCATCATCGTCGCGTAGTCGTCCATGGCGTTTGCCGATGCACTGTAGTGGACGCGTTCGGAGGCGATGGACAGGGAAAGGCGGTTGTTGGACATTGAGCGCCAATAGTCATTGGCGCTGCTGATGGAGTTGCGGGCCGCGCCCAGGTTCACCAGTGTCCCGTTGCCATGGACCGTCGCACGGACGAGGGTCACCTTGATGTTGCCGGCACGGGCCGGTGCGCTGAGCATGCTGGCGGCTCCGCCTCGCGCCAGCGTCGGGTCGACGTGTTCGTGCTCGGTCTCGACAATCGAGCGGACGCTGCCGTCGGCTTCGGTAACCAGCGGGGTCTCCGGCCCCGGAACCACATGGCCCTCACCCACCGGAACGTAGACGTAGCCGTCATCTTCGGCAGGTTCAGTGGTGTCCTGGGGATCAGCGGCGGGGGAATCCGGGGTAGCGGATTCCGGCGCCGGAGCGGGGCCGGGCGTCTCCTGGGGGAGCGGGGCAGGTGCAGCAGGCACCGGCGACGGGTCCTGCGCCGGCAGCGTTTCGGGTACAGTGCCGGGCGCCTGGGCCGGGAGCTCCGCGGGGACCTGCGGAGCAGGCGATTCCGGTGCCGGAAGCTCCTGCGCCGCCGCCGGTATTGAAGCACCGCCGAAAGCCAAGGCAGCAGCCAGGATGGTGGTGAGTGCGAGTCGTGCAGTCTTCAAGTGCGGATCCTTGCATAAAAAACGTGTCGAGACCTGGGCGGCAGCGGGTATGGCAGCTCCCCGTTCAGGGAACTGCTGCGCCGGCTGTCCGGCGGGGTGGGACCTGTCCGCAGCGAAACCACCTGCAGCATCAGCTATCGGCACCGTTGCCGTCACCGTTACCGGTTTGGAAGCTGAACGTGCAAAAAAGCTACGCTGGTAATGCCATCCCCACAATGAACGGAACTCCATGCGCGTCCATATTGCAACAGACCACGCCGGACTTGAACTAAGCGCCCACCTGCAGGAACACCTTGCAGCAGCCGGGTATGACGTAGTGGACCACGGACCGAAGGCGTACGACGCCGAAGATGACTACCCCGGGTTCTGCATCGACGCAGCCAAGGCAGTCGTCGCAGACCAGGAAGCCGGCACCGATGCCCTGGGCATTGTCCTGGGCGGCTCCGGCAACGGCGAACAGATCGCGGCCAACAAGGTCCGCGGCGTTCGGGCCGCCCTCGCCTGGAACCTGGACACCGCCAAGTTGGCGCGGGAGCACAACAATGCCAACGTCGTCGCCGTCGGCGGCCGCCAGCACTCCCTCGCCGAGGCCACCGAAATCATTGAAGCCTTTCTCGCCGAACCTTTCAGCAACGCCGAGCGCCACGTGCGCCGCATCGCGCAGATTGCAGAATATGAAGCCAGCGGCACCATTGCCGCCCACTAATGCCTGAGGGACATTCGATCCACCGGCTGGCCCGGCAGTTCACTTCGGTGTTCGCCGGGCAGCGGCTGGCGGTCTCCAGCCCGCAGGGCCGGTTCGCCGCCGGCGCCGCGCAGCTGGACGGCCACGTCCTGAACGGCGCGCAGGCGCACGGCAAGCAGCTCTTCCTGGAGTTCGACAACGAACTCATCCTGCGGATCCACCTCGGCCTGTACGGTGCTTTCGACTTCGGCGGCGACGATACCTTCCGCGGTGCCTCCAGCATCGGCGCCCCGCGCCGGGTGGGGGAGCAGGAAACTCCGGACGACGGCGCTGCCGGCGCCTACACGGGTCCGCCGCCGCCCAGGGGTGCGGTCCGGGCCCGTCTGGTCTCACCGCACGGCTGGGCGGACCTGCGCGGGCCAACAGCCTGCGAAGTCATTACGGACGCAGAACGCAGCCAGGTGCTGGCCAGGCTGGGCCCGGATCCTCTGCAGCCGGACTCGAATGGTGCCGGGGACTTCGTCCGCCGGCTGCGCAGCCGCGGGTCTCCGGTAGCAGCGCTGCTGATGAACCAGGAAGTGCTCGCTGGGGTAGGCAACGTCTACCGGGCCGAGGTGCTCTTTCGCCAGCGGATTTCTCCCTGGGCGACGGGCAGGGCACTGCAGCCGGAACAGGCAGGCGCACTCTGGGACGACGTCGTATCCGTCATGGCCGACGGCGTTGCGGAGGGCCGCATTGTGACTACACGGCCGGAGCACCGTGCTGTGCACAGCGAACCGGTGCCGGCAGCGGAAGCACACTATGTCTACAAGCGGCAGGGGCTGCCCTGCCGTATCTGCGGCACGGAAATCGCAATCGCGGAGCTGGCCGCCCGGAAACTGTACTGGTGCCCTGCCTGCCAGGCAGGCTGAGGACAGCAAAGAGGCCCCTGGTCCACCGCGGAAACCTGAGTTTCATGCTGGTGGACCAGGGGCCTCTTTGGGAATAATTCCGTGGAGGGGATGACGGGAATCGAACCCGCGTAATCAGTTTGGAAGACTGAGGCTCTACCATTGAGCTACATCCCCGGCGCCGTAAGGCAGGTTTTACCTTAGCACGGTAATTTGGCGGATGAATAATCGGCGGCTTCCCTCCTCCCCGGAAGGAGCGCGGGAGGGGCCCGGCGCCCCCGAATTGTGCATGTGGAAGTCAATGCCGGTAGGCTGTCAGGTGCACTGACGGGGTGTAGCTCAGCTTGGAAGAGCGCCTGCTTTGGGAGCAGGAAGTCGCAGGTTCAAATCCTGTCACCCCGACTCTGTATAAACGACGGTGCAGACCAACCCCAGAACCCTCAGGAGAACTAACGCTGTGAAGAGCGCTGTAGAAAACCTCACACCCACGCGGGTAAAGCTCAACGTAGAAGTTCCGCTTGAGGAATTGAAGCCGAGCATCGACGAGGCCTACAAGACCATCGCCACCCAGGTGCAGGTCCCGGGCTTCCGCAAGGGCAAGGTCCCCAACAAGCTCATCGATCAGCGCGTTGGCCGCGGCTACGTCCTCGAAACTGCCATCAATGAAGGCCTGAACGGCTTCTACCAGGCAGCAGTCCAGGAAACGGGCATCCGTCCGCTGAGCCGTCCCGAGGTTGAAATCAGCGAAGTTCCGGACCCCACCTCCGACGAAGGCCAGCTGGTCTTCAACGTAGAGCTGGACATCCGCCCCGAGATCGAGCTTCCGGACTACGCCGGCATCGAGGTCACCGTTGAGCCCGCCGAAGCCGGCGACGCCGACGTCGAGAAGGCCCTGGATGAACTGCGCGGCCGCTTCGGCACGCTGAAGAGCGTTGACCGCCCCGCCGCAGAGAACGACTTCCTGACCATGGACCTGGTTGCCAAGGTTGACGGCGAAGAGGTCGACTCCGCCTCTGACCTGTCCTACCAGGTGGGTGCCGGAACCATGCTCGAAGGCATGGACGAAGCCGTCACCGGCCTGTCCACCGACGAGTCCGCCACCTTCACCACGAAGCTGGCAGGCGGTGAGCACGCAGGTGCCGACGCCGAGGTCACCGTCACCGTCAAGGCCGTCAAGGAGCGCGAGCTTCCCGAGGCCAATGATGACTTCGCACAGCTGGCCAGCGAATTCGACACCATCGCTGAACTGCGCGAAGACCTGGCCAAGCGCGCTGCTGAAGCCAAGGTCATGGAGCAGGGCGTTGAAGCCCGCGACAAGGTCCTCGAGAAGCTTCTCGAAATGATCGAGGTTCCGGTTCCGGAGTCCGTCATCGAAGAGCAGCTGGACCAGCACTTCAACTCCGAGTCGGCACACACCGCCGGCGAGGACCACGACACCGAAGAGCACCGCGCAGAAATCCGTGAGAACACCGAACAGGCGTTCAAGAACGAGATCATCCTGGACGCTGTCGCTGACAAGGAAGAAGTCGGCGTCAACCAGAACGAGCTCATCGACTACATCGTTTCCATGGCCGGCCAGTACGGCATGGATCCGAACCAGTTCGCCCAGCTGATCGACCAGGGCGGCCAGGTCCCGATGATGGTTGGCGAAGTCCGCCGCCGCAAGGCCCTTGCCAAGGTCCTGGAGCTGGCCAAGGTCACCGACACCACCGGTGCCGAGGTCGACCTGTCCGCTTTCGTTCGCCCGGAAGGCGAAGAAGCAGCCGCTGAGGCCGCTGAAGAAGCAGGCGAAGAAAAGGCTTAGCCCCGGCCTGCACCGGATCCAACCGGTGCAGAGCAAGCGGAAGCACTGCAGTACGCTGCGGTGCTTCCTCTTGTTTAAGCCCCGGTCCGAAGCGGATTCCCGCGGCCGCGTCAGGCGCATGCGCAACGTGCGCCGTCAGCGAACAGCGCGCGTAACGGGAGCAAAAGGACTGTGGGAACGGTTAGTGTCCAAGAAGAGATAAACGGCGGGAGCCGGCTTTGGGAGCACACAGACGCATCCAGCCAGGTTTTTCGCCAGAGCGAGAGGTCACTCAGTATGGCAAATGCACCCAGCACACCCACTATGGCTACTGTGGACCCGGCCAGCCGGGATGACTACATCTACAACCGGCTGCTGAAGGAACGGATCATCTGGCTCGGCTCGGAAGTCCGGGACGATAACGCCAACGCAATCTGCTCCCAGCTCCTGCTCCTCTCCGCCGAGGACCCGGAGAAGGACATCTTCCTGTACATCAACTCTCCCGGCGGCTCCGTGACCGCCGGCATGGCGATCTACGACACCATGCAGTTCATCCCGAACGACGTCGTCACCGTCGCCACCGGCCTGGCCGCTTCAATGGGCCAGTTCCTCCTCTCTTCCGGCACCAAGGGCAAGCGCTACGCCACCCCGCACGCACGCATCCTGATGCACCAGCCTTCCGGCGGCATCGGCGGCACCGCGTCGGACATCCGCATCCAGGCTGAACTGATCCTGCACATGAAGCAGGTCATGGCCGAGCTCACCGCTGAGCAGACCGGACAGACCGTGGAGCAGATCCTGAAGGACAACGACCGCGACAAGTGGTTCACCGCAGAAGAAGGCCTTGCCTACGGCTTCTTCGACAAGATCTCCGCTCACGCCGGCGGCGTCACCGGCGGCGGCGGAACCAACCAGGACCAGGACGGCGAGCAGGAATAGTCCAGCTTCCGGCCGGCCAGCGCACCACAGACTTCAGGAGTAAAGCAATGAACCACAATTTTGGAACCCCGGGCAGCACGGCATCCCAGATGCCGTCCAGCCGTTACGTACTGCCCCAGTTCGAGGAGCGCACGCCGTACGGCTTCAAGCGCCAGGACCCCTACACCAAGCTCTTCGAGGACCGCATCATCTTCCTCGGTGTGCAGGTGGACGATGCTTCGGCGGATGACGTCATGGCCCAGCTGCTGGTCCTCGAGTCCACGGATCCGGACCGCGACATCACGCTGTACATCAACTCTCCGGGCGGTTCGTTCACGGCCATGACGGCCATCTACGACACCATGCAGTACATCCGCCCCGAGATCCAGACCGTCTGCCTTGGCCAGGCTGCCAGTGCCGCAGCGGTGCTGCTGGCCGCCGGTACCCCCGGCAAGCGGCTGGCCCTGCCGAACGCCCGCGTATTGATCCACCAGCCTGCACTTGGCGGAGGAGAACGCGGACAGGCGTCCGACCTGGAAATCCAGGCCGCGGAGGTTATGCGCATGCGTACCTGGCTTGAGGACACCCTTGCCCTGCACTCGAACAAGACGTCCGAGGAAGTCAATCGGGACATCGAGCGGGACAAGATCCTGACCGCAGCCGGAGCCCTGGAATACGGCCTGATTGACCAGGTTCTTGATTCCCGCAAGATCAAGACCCCGGCTATCAACAAGAGCTAGCACCACTTCCTGCGACCGTCCCTGCCCTTTCGGGGCCGGGGCGGTCGTTTTGCGTCCGGTCCCGGCGCTGCAGGTGCGTAAAAAGGCACACCACGGGACCGGAATTGCTGATTACCTCTGCCAAGTGTCCTAGAGTGGAACATGGTTGACTGGCATGGTTTTCCTTCCGGCACGTTTTTTCTTCGGCACGGCACCCGCCTGGCGAGGACCATCTAAAGGGGACTGAATTATGGCTCGCATTGGTGAGAGCACAGATCTGCTTAAGTGCTCTTTCTGCGGAAAGAGCCAGAAGCAGGTGCGCAAGCTGATCGCCGGTCCCGGCGTCTACATCTGCGACGAGTGCATCGAGCTCTGCAACGAGATCATCGAAGAAGAGCTCTCCGAGACGACCGAAGGCGAGTCCTTCGTCCTTCCCAAGCCGCGGGAAATCTTCGAATCACTGCAGGAATACGTCATTGGCCAGGAACCGGCCAAGCGTTCCCTCGCCGTCGCCGTCTACAACCACTACAAGCGCATCCAGTCCGGCCATGCTTCCCGCGGGACCGCCAACCTGAGCGACGCCGTTGGCACCGAGGACGTTGAGATTGGAAAGTCCAACATACTGCTGATTGGACCCACCGGCTGCGGCAAGACCTACCTCGCCCAGACCCTGGCCCGCCGCCTGAACGTTCCCTTCGCAGTGGCTGATGCGACGGCCCTGACCGAAGCCGGCTACGTGGGCGAGGACGTGGAGAACATCCTGCTCAAGCTCATCCAGGCCGCCGACTATGACGTCAAGAAGGCTGAGCAGGGCATCATCTACATCGACGAGATCGACAAGATCTCCCGGAAGAGCGAAAACCCCTCGATCACCCGCGACGTATCGGGCGAGGGCGTGCAGCAGGCACTGCTGAAGATCCTGGAAGGCACCGTCGCCTCGGTTCCACCGCAGGGCGGGCGGAAGCATCCGCACCAGGAGTTCATTCAGATCGACACCACCAACGTGCTGTTCATCGTGGCAGGCGCGTTCGCCGGCCTCGAGGAAATCATCGGTTCACGTTCGGGCCGCAAGGGCATCGGCTTTGGCGCTCCGCTGAACGAAACCAGCAAGGACACTGATTCCTACGCCGATGTCATGCCCGAGGACCTGCTGAAGTTCGGCCTGATCCCGGAATTCATCGGTCGCCTGCCGGTCATCACCACGGTTTCCAACCTGGACCGCAAGGCCCTGATCCAGATCCTCACCGAGCCCAAGAATGCACTGGTCAAGCAGTTCCAGAAAATGTTCCAGCTCGACGGCGTCGAACTGGTCTTTGAGCCGGAGGCCCTGGAAGCCATTGCTGACCAGGCACTGGGCCGGGGCACCGGCGCACGCGGCCTGCGCGCGATCCTTGAGGAAGTGCTGCTGCCGGTGATGTTCGATCTGCCAAGCCGCGAGGACATTGCCCGTGTGGTGATCACCCGTGAGGCCGTCACCGAGAAGGCTGAACCGACACTGATTTCCCATGACGTGATTGCGAAGCGGCGGAATAAGTCAGCCTGACTGCGCGCTGGCGCAAACGGGAGCTGATCCCGTCCGCAAGAATTCTTAACGAGGAGAAACCCTGTGCCCGAAAACACTGCTGTTGCCGATTTCTGGTTTGATCCCACCTGCCCGTTTGCCTGGGTCACCTCGCGCTGGATGGGTGAAGTGGAACAGGTGCGCGACGTCCGCACCGAATGGCATGTCATGAGCCTGGCTGTCCTCAACGAGGGCCGCGACCTGCCCGAGGACTACCGGGCCCGGATCGACAAGGCCTGGGGTCCGGTCCGCGTGATCATCGCTGCGGCCGAACTGCACGGACCGGAGAACATCAAGAAGCTCTACGACGCCATGGGTACCCGGATCCACGTCCAGGGGATGAAGGACTACGACGCCGTAATCGCCGAGTCCCTCGCTGAGGCGGGCCTGCCGGCGGAACTGGCCGACGTCGCCGCTACCGACAAGTTCGACGCGCAGCTGCGCGCCTCCCACCAGGAGGCCATCGACAAGGTGGGCGACGACGTCGGAACCCCCGTGGTGGCCTTCAACGGCACCGCCTTCTTCGGTCCGGTGCTGACCCGGATTCCGCGCGGCGAAGAGGCGGGCAAGATGTTCGACGGCGCCCTGGCCCTGGCCTCGAACCCGTACTTCTTCGAGATCAAGCGCAGCCGGACCGAAAGCCCCCAGTTCGACTAATCAGAGACAAAAAGTGCCCGGCCGGAATCTTGGATTCTAGGGGTCGTTGCAACACCTGGTGGCTAGGTGGTCAATAGTAAGTC
>JBELZL010000018.1:0-64850 GCA_040274025.1 Arthrobacter sp.
CCTCCGAAATGGAAGTGACCATCGGCGCTGACGGCTTCTCCTACACCCGCGGCGATGAGACCGACTTCAAGGTCGGTTCGCAGCTCTAGGGTTTAGCTGACTTACGACGGCGGGAGGGACAGCTTTGGCTGTCCCTCCCGTTTTTGTTGGGGGACTTGGTTTCGGAGCGGCGTTCTGGACCAGGCCTTCCGGTTCCCCCGGGCCGCCCAATCCGCTCCGGTTTGTGCGGCCCGACGTGGCCACTCCAGCTTTCCGCTCCGGTTTGTGCTTTTCGCTCCGGTACGCCGCGTAGCGACTGTCACAAACCGGAGCGAACCCGTACCGGATTCCTCCGTCCGGATGCGGCCGGGCTCGTTCCCGTATGGTTTCCCAGACGTTGTTACTCCTGTTGCCGGGAGTGACCCCACCCATGAACTTCCGTCGCGAGGGCTGGGAATCTGTGCAGCGAACCGGCGCAGACGCAGACGGCACGCCCCCAGGGGGTTCTAGCTTCTGGATATTGCGGGGCCGGTGGCAGGGTCCGTGCGGACAGGGCCGGTGGTGGCCCGGACAATGAGCCGCGGCGGATGGACCAGTCCGCCCGGCTCCCGGTTTTCCAGGCGTGCCGCAGCGCCGGCGACGGCAGATTCGGCGAGAAGCGGAGCCTGCTGGCTGACGGTCGTCAGCTGGACATGGCTAAGGCGGGAGAGCTGGCTGTCATCGAAACCGGTCAGCGATACATCGCCCGGCACACTGATCCCGGCCCTGCGCAGCGCTTCCAGCACACCGAGGGCAGAGCGGTCATTAAAGACCACGACGGCGTCGGGGAGGGTGCCGCCCATCAACTCGGCGGCAGCGCGCAGCCCGTCTTCTTCGCCCGCGCCTCCGCGCAGTACGCGGATATGGCGCGCCAATCCCCTGGCAGTCATTGCCTCCCGGTAGGCCGTGCTGCGCTCCTGCGCGGACACAGCACCTCCACCATCCACGTGGACAATCTCCCGGTGTCCCAGTTCCACCAGATGCTCCACCGCTGCCCGGACCCCGGCGGCGTCATCCGTACGAACCTGGTCCGTCCCGACAACCGGTGCCGGGCTGAGCAAGGTCACCACCGGCAGCCGCTGCGCATAGGCCGCCAGCGCCTCCGCACCAGTGGACGGGGAAATCATCAGCAGCGCCTCGACGCCCAGGTCCAGCAGGGATTCAACCGCACGGGATTCCGGGCGCTGCGGACTAACTGCGCTGAGTGCCACCTCCAACCCGGCATTTTCCGTCGCGGCGTACACCGCTTCCACCACCTCGCCGTGGAACGATTCGGCCAGCGTGAACGTCACCCCCAGCAGCCGCGTCCGACTGCTGCGCAGCAGGCGGGCCCGTGAATCCGGCCGGTAGCCCAGGCCGCGGGCCACCGCCTGCACGCGTTCACGGGTCGTATCACTTGCCCCCGGCGCGCCACGCATCACAATCGATGCCAGCGCGCGGGAGACTCCGGCCTCGGCTGCGACGTCGTTCAGCGTCACCCTGCGGCCGGGCTGGCCAACCGGCTCCCGCATGTAATCTTCTCCTCCAACGCCGCTTTCCGGCATTCACGTGGGTCGAACCGAGGCATTGGTCCTTCGGCATCCTCATCCTAGAACGATCTAGACAACCCTGCGTCCGTATGCCAGAGTGTGTCCACTAGATCGATCTAGTACACGTCCCCAAGCCTCCCTACCCCGCCTTTCACCAGGAGCACCCATGGCTTACGTTTCCCGCAGCAGCCCGCTGCAGACACCGATCCGGCTGGCAGTGGTCGGTTCCGGCTGGATGGGCGCTTTCCACGCCGAGACCGCCGCCACGAGGCTTGGCGGGGTGCAGCTCGAAGCCATCGCGGATCCGGCTCTGGCGTCCGCCGTCGAACTTGCAGAGCGCCTCGGCATCACCAAGGTGACCGCAGATCCCGCCGATGTACTGGCTGATCCGGAGGTCGACGGCGTCATCATCGCAGCGCCCGCGCGCTTCCATTCATCCCTGATCTCCGCCGCAGCCGCGGCAGGAAAGCACGTCTTCTGCGAAAAGCCAGCTGCGACGAGCCTCGCAGAGCTCGACGCCGCGCTGGCAGCCGTGGCGGACGCCGGCGTCGAACTCCAGATCGGCTTCAACCGCCGGTTCGCACCCGACTTTGCCGCCGCCAAACACGCGGTGGACGCCGGCACAGTGGGGACGCCGCGGCTGCTGCGCTCCCTCACCCGGGACCCGAATAGTGCCGATGCCCTGCCCGGCGCAGAGCGCACTCCGCCGTGGACAATCTTCCTCGAAACACTGATCCACGACTTCGACACCCTCAACTGGTTCAACGAAGGTGCACTTCCGGAACAGGTCCAGGTCATGGCCGATGCGCTGGTGGAACCTTCCCTCAGGGACACCGGCTTCCTGGACACCGCAGTGGTGACCATCCGCTACAGCAACGGGGCCATTGCCGTGGCCGAGGCGAACTTCAGCGCCCTCTACGGCTACGACGTCCGCGGCGAAGTCTTCGGATCCGCCGGGATGGTGCAGGCCGGATCGCTGCAGGAAACCGCTGCCACCAGTTACACGTTCGACGGCTTCAGCGGCGCCACTCCGAGGCTGAATATCGAGCTGTTCGCAGATGCCTACACCGCTGAGATTGCCCACTTCGCAGACACCATCCGCAGCCGCCGCGACTGCACTCCCGCACCGCAGCCGGCCGCCCCGACCGGGGCTGATGCGCGGGCAGCCCTGGCAGTTGCCCTTGCATGCGTCGAGTCGGTCAAGACGGGCGGGCCGGTAACCGTGGCCGCTGCCCAGCCGGCCGGTGCCGGGCAGGGAAGCCGATGAGCATGCCGCTGCCAGACGGGGACGGAACAGGGTTCAGGCTCGCCGTTTGCGCAGAAATGGTTTACCTGGATCTGCCGATGGAAGAGCGGGTCCGGCGGATCGCTGATGCGGGGTTCGACGTTGAGCTGTGGGACACCCGGAAGCTCGACGTCGCGCGGCTGGCTGCCAGTGGAGCCGTATTCTCCTCCATGACCGGTTATTCGGCGGGCAGTGTCATCGATCCGGACACTGCCCCCGAGGTTCTGCGCACGGCGGAGGAACTGTTTCCCGTTGCCCTGGAGCTGGGAGTGAGCCGCATGGTGGTCCACCCGGCCCAGCTCATCGACGGGAACGCGGCCCGGCCTGCCTACCGGACCTCCGGCGCCATGTGGCTGACGGCCGTTCGGACTCTTGAGAAGCTCGGTGAGCTGGGAGCCAGGCACGGCATTGTGTTTGCACTCGAGAACCTGAACACCGCCGTCGACCATCCGGGGATTCCGCTGGCCCGGGCGAAGGACACGCTGGCACTGGTTGAAGCCGCAGCGCATCCGAACATCAAGATGATGCTGGATCTCTACCACGCACAGATTGGCGAGGGGAACCTGATCGATTTGCTCGGCCGGGCCCTTCCGCACGTCGGAGAGATCCAGGTGGCGGACGTGCCGGGGCGCTGCGAACCCGGCACCGGGGAAATCAATTACCCGAACATCGCCCGGGCACTGGAGGCGGCAGGCTACACCGGGACGGTCGGGTTGGAGGCGTGGGCCGAGTCGGACAGCGCGCTGGCGCTGGAGCGTTTCCGTGAGGCGTTTACCGCCCGGCGGACCGTTTCCCCGATGCTGCACTAAGGCCAGTTCGCAGCGGCGCGCAAACGCGCCGCGCCGCTTACCCCTCCACCTTCACGGGCACCCCGGTCTCCAGGGAGAGCTGCGCGGCGTCGGCAACCCGGGAGGCTGCGACGGCATCCTCGGGCGGACACGGATTCTCCCGTTCCCCGCGGATCAGTTCCACAAACGCGAGCATCTCCGCACGGTAGGCCGCCTCAAACCGTTCAGCAAAGGTGCGGTGCGGCGAACCACCCGGAAACCGCACCCCGGCCTCCGCCGACCGCGCCGCCAAACGCTCATCCAACCCGACCACCACCGAACCAGCAGACCCCTGCAGTTCCAGCCGCACATCATGCCCGGCCCCGTTGTAACGGGTGGCCGCCACGGTGCCCACCGTGCCGTCGTCGAGCGTCACGACGGCGAGCGCCGTGTCCACATCCCCCACCGCCCCGATGGCCGGGTCGCCGTTGTTCGACCCGCGCGCGTAGACCCCAGTGATTTCGCGGCCGGTGAGCCAGCGCAGGATGTCGAAGTCGTGAACGGAACAGTCGCGGAACAGACCGCCGGACGTCGCCAGGAACCCCACCGGCGGCGGAGCCATGTCCGCAGTGACTGCCCGGAAGGAATGCAGCCAGCCCAGCTCCCCTGCCTCAAACTGCCGCTTGGCTTCCAGGTAGCCGGCGTCGAACCGGCGCTGGTGCCCCACCTGCACCACCCCGCCGCGGTCCCGGATGAACTCCAGTACCGGCAGGGCCCCTGCAACGCTGGCGGCCACCGGTTTCTCGACGAACACCGGGATGCCGGCGTCCACCCCGGCCCGGATGAGATCCGGATGTGTCGCTGTGCCGGTGGCGATCACCAGGCCGTCGATGCCAGCACCCATCACCGCACGAAGATCGGGCAGGAACCCGGCCCCGGCGGAAGCTGCCACTGCGCGCCCGTGCTCGGCCGCGACGTCGGTAATAAGCAGCCGGATATCCTGTCCCCCGTGCCGCAGCGAGGCGATGTTCGCGGCATGCATGGCACCGATCCTGCCGGCACCGGCCAGGCCCAGGGTCAGGGTGCCCATGCTCAGCTGCGGGTGGTTTCGGTCTGCGCCACCTCGGCCTCGACTTCCGCCAGCACGTCGCTGTGGCTGCCCAGTGCTTCGAGCTCGTGGGCGAGTTCGCTGAGTTCCGCGCCGCCGGCCATCTGCCCGGTGAGCTCTTCCAGCGTGATGTCCTTTTTGTTGTAGTAACCAATGGACTTGCCGCGCTTGAGCAGGAGGAACCGGTCCCCCACCGGATACGCGTGGTGCGGGTTGTGGGTAATGAAGATGACTCCCAGCCCGCGGTCCCGCGCCTGCAGGATGTAGCGCAGCACCACGCCGGACTGCTTCACGCCCAGCGCTGCGGTGGGTTCATCGAGAATGAGCACCTTGGCCCCGAAGTACACGGCGCGGGCAATGGCCACGCACTGGCGTTCGCCGCCTGAGAGCTGCCCGATCGGCTGCTCCACATCACGGAGGTCAATCCCCATTTCCTGCAGCTCATGCTTGGTGACCCGCTTCATCTCCTCCACATCCAGCCGCCGGAACGGTCCGGTCCCCTTGCTCAGCTCAGAGCCCAGGAAGAAGTTGCGCCAGATCGGCATCAGCGAAACCACGGCCAGGTCCTGGTACACCGCGGCGATGCCGGCGTCCAGGGCTTCGCGCGGCGAACTGAGGTGCCGGGGCTCCCCGAAGATGCTGAACGTCCCCTCGTCGTGCTTGTGCAGCCCGGCGATGATCTTGATCAGGGTGGACTTGCCCGCGCCGTTGTCCCCCAGCACACAGGTGACCCGGCCGGCGTCGACCGCCATGGTCACGTCCCGCAAGGCGATGATGTTGCCGTAGCGCTTCCCCACTCCGTCCAGTTCCAGCAGGTGCACCGGGGTACTGGTGAGCGGGTCCTTCTCACCCTGCAGCAGGGCTTCCTGGCTGATCCCGTTGTTCTTCATGGCTGATCCGTCCTTGAGATTGCGGTTATTTCTGCTCGGCCCGGCGCTTGACCATCAGGTTCACGATCGTGGCCAGCAGGAGCATCAGGCCCAGGAAGAACTTGAACCAGTCCGGGTTCCATTCGGCGTAGACAATGCCCTTGTTGGCCATCCCGAAGATGAACGCTCCGATTGCCCCGCCGATCGCGGACCCGTAGCCGCCGGTGAGCAGGCAGCCACCGATCACGGCCGCGATGATATAGAGGAACTCGTTGCCTACGCCTTCACCGGACTGGACCGTGGAGAACGCGAAGAGGTTGTGCATTCCCAGCACCCAGGCGCAGAAGCCGACGCCCATAAACAGGCCGATCTTGGTGCGGACCACGGGAACGCCGACGGCGCGGGCTGCGTTGGCGTCACCGCCGGCGGCGAAGATCCAGTTCCCTACCCGGGTGCGCAGCAGGATCCAGGAAGCAACGGCCACCATGGCAATCCAGATGAAAACGGTGATCTTCACGTCGATGCCGCCGATGTTGACGGAGGAGGCGAAGATGGCGCGCGCCGACTCGAAGCCGTCCATACTGGCGACCGAAGGGGTGGACACGCTGCCGCCGATGGCACGGGTGAGTCCCAGGTTCAGCCCGGTGAGCATCAGGAACGTTGCCAGCGTGACGATGAAGGAGGGCAGCTTGGTCTTGATCAGGATCCACCCGTTGATGAACCCAATGCCCAGCGACATCACCAGGGCCAGCGCAACCCCAACCCAGACGTTGGTGGAGAAGTACCAGCTGAACAGCGAGGCCATCAGTGCGGAGCTGATGACAGCGACGCCGGTGGAGAGGTCGAACTCCCCGCCGATCATCAGCAGTGAGACGCCCACCGCCATGATTCCGATGGTGGAGGCGCCGTAGAGCACCGTTGCAATGGATCCGGGCTGCAGGAAGACGGGTGCTACAGCTGAGAAGAAAACGAAGAGGGCGACGGCGCCAACCAGGGCACCGATTTCCGGGCGGCCCAGGAGCCGGCTGAGGGTGCTTTTCTTGCCTACCCGTTCATCCGCTGCGGGACGTGTGGCCGTGAGGGTCATGTCAGTTCTCCTTGGCGCTGCGGCGGAGCGCTACCGGCCCCGCCGCAGCTGGGGGTGGGGTTAGCGGACGCCCTGTTCGGCGAATTCCAGCACGGCGGCGGCACTCTGCTGGTCCACGATCGCCGGGCCGGTGAGCACAGGCTGCCCGCCGCCGATCTGGAACCCGCCGCGAACGCTCTGCCACAGCGCATCTACGGCGCCATAGCCCTGCAGCCACGGCTGCTGGTCGACGGTGAAGATCACTTCACCGTCCGCGATCTTCTGCGCCATCTCGGCGTTCATGTCGAAGGAAGCCACCTTCACGTCGCTTCCGGCGGTCTCCACCGCCTGCAGGATGGTCAGGGTGTACGGGGCACCGAGGCCAATTACGACGTCGGCGGCGTCCGTTGCCTGCAGCTTGGCAGTCACGGTGGACTGGACCTGGGTCATGTCCGTTCCCTGCACATACAGGATTTCGGTTTCGGGCAGGATGTTCTTGACACCCGCGCAGCGTGTTTCCAGCCCCACGTGCCCTTGTTCCTGGATGACGCAGATGGGGTGCTGGTAGCCGTCCGCTGCCAGCCGCTCACCGACTGCTTCTCCTGCGAGTCCTTCATTGGAGCCGAAATGCGTGAAGGCACCGAGCTCAACGGAGCGGTCTTCCCCGGCGTTCAGGCTTACTACAGGAATCCCGGCGTCGGCTGCCTTCTTCAGCGCCGAGGCGAGGGCGTCCGGCTTGGCGAGGGTGACGGCGATGCCGTCCACGCCCTGGTCCACGGCCTGCTCGATCAGCTGGGCCTGGCGTCCGCCTTCCGGATCGGAGAGGTACTGCAGCTCCACGTTGTCCTTGGCTGCTGCCTCCTCGGCGCCCTTGCGGACGATGTCCCAGAAGGTATCTCCGGGGGCGGCGTGCGTTATGAGCGCGATATTCATGCGCTCGGTTCCGGCAACCTCGCCGCCGGCCTCGGCATCAGCTTCGGGTTCGCGCCCTCCGCTGCTGGAGCAGGCGGCCAGCGCCAGCATGGGAACCAGGACAGCCGCAGCGGCAAATCTTCGCCAGGAATGCTTGTGTGACACGAGAATCTCCTTTGTCTTCCGTGAACCGGCCCCGGCGAGGCCGGTGGGCGTCCCGGGCTCCGTCGCCCGTATCTGCCCCTCGGGCATAAGCATGGTGACGGGCATCACAAAAGTCAATAGTATGTCAGGACATATTCACAATTTGGAGGGTGGTGCTGGCCAGAAACCCACCGCTAAGTCAGCTTCCGAAGATCCACCCCCATCTTTGGAGGCCACTGCTACCATCAACCGAAAGACAGAATGTCCTGTCATTAGGGCCACACTGCCGGGAGCGTATGCGACCCGGCAGGCGAAGGAGACGACTGTGGAACTGAACATCCCCATCGACAGGTCTTCGCCCGTGCCCCTGTACCACCAGGTGGTGCAGGGCATCGAAGCTGCCATCCGCAGCGGCACACTCGAATCCGGCTCGCGACTGGAGAATGAGATTGAGCTGGCGAGCCGGCTGAACCTATCCCGCCCCACCATGCGCAAGGCCATGGATGAACTGGTGCGTTCCGGACTGCTGGTCCGCAAGCGCGGTGTCGGCACCCAGGTGGTTTCAAGCCAGGTACGCCGGAACCTTGAACTCTCCAGCCTCTTTGACGACCTGCAGCGCACCGGGCAGAAACCGGCCACGGAAGTCCTGGAGTTCCGGCACGGCAAGGCGGACACCGCCGTCGCGCGTTCCCTGGACCTGCCTGCCGGGGTGAACGTCTACCACTTCACGCGGCTGCGCAGCGTGGACGGGAAGCCGCTCGCCCTGATGGAGAACTGGGTGCGGGATGACATTACGGAGATCACGGAGGACGGGCTGCGAAGGCTTGGGCTCTACCAGATCCTGCGCGAGGCCGGAGTGAACTTCCGCCTTGCCAGCCAGCGGATCGGCGCCGTTGTGGCCGACGAGCGGCAGGCAAAGCTGCTGACCGCAGAGCCCGGTTCGGCGCTCGTGACCATGGAACGCACTGCCGTTGACGACGCCGGGCGCAGCGTCGAAACCGGCCACCATGTGTACCGGGCCGACTCCTACAGCTTCGAAATGACACTCGTCCAGCGCTAGACCACCCGTCCCACCGAAGGGAAGCAGCAAATGACCGGATCAACGCAGTGGGTCTACCCGCTCGGCACCGCAGGGCAGGGCCCTTGGGAAATCTCCCTCGGAGCGGGCGGCAGCGCCGTCCGGCCGGAGGGCTGGGCGCACACCGGCCTCAAAACGGCCCGCCTGGCCGCAGGGGAATCCCTCAAGCTGGAAGCCGACACCGAAGAGCGGATCATCATCCCGCTCCAGGGCCGTTTTACGGTCACGGTGGACGGCACCGAGTATGACCTGCGCGGCAGGGACTCCGTCTTCGATGGCCCCTCAGACGTGCTCTACACCGGTGTGGACACCGCCGTCTCCATCTCTTCCCCCGACGGCGGCCGGGCGGCGGTAGCGCTTGCACCGGCCCGCGCCAGTTACCCGGTGCGCCTGATCCGGTCCGAAGATACCCCGGTGGAGCTGCGCGGGGCCGGGAACTGCTCCCGCCAGGTGCACAACTTCGGCACACCGGCAGCCCTGGAGGCCGACCGCTTTATTGTCTGCGAGGTCCTCACCCCGGCGGGGAACTGGTCCTCCTATCCCCCGCACAAGCACGACGAGGAGAAGGACGGCGAAACCAGCCTCGAGGAGATCTACTACTTCGAGACCCGCCCCTCCGCCGGCGCGCCGGACGGCACGGATCCGGTGGGTTATGCCCGCGTCTATGCCTCCGATGAACGCCCCATCGATGTCACCGCCGAGGTCCGCACCGGCGACGTGGTCCTGGTGCCCTACGGCTGGCACGGTCCGGCCATGGCTGCGCCGGGCTACGACCTGTACTACCTGAACGTGATGGCCGGACCGGGCCGGGTGCGCGAATGGCTGATCAGCGATGACCCGCACCACGGCTGGGTCCGCAGCACCTGGGACAACACGCAGATCGATCCGCGGCTGCCCTTCTAGGGTTCAGTGCGCCGCCACGGTCCCGCCGCCGGGGCGGCGCAGTTCTGCGGGGTCCCCGCGGCGGAACTGCTCTTCGAGCTCTTCGAGCGACTTGCCGCGGGTTTCAGGAAGGTAGAGCTTCACAAAGATCACGGCCAGCACACCAATCGAGGCGAACATAAAGAACGTCGCGGAGATCCCGATCCCCTGGGTGAGAATCGGGAAGCTGAACCCCACGGCGAAATTCACCATCCACAGCACGAACGCCGTTGATCCCATGCCCAGTCCGCGGATCTTCAGCGGGAAGATCTCCGAAAGCATCAGCCAGGTTACCGGCGAAATCGCACCCTGCTGGAAGGCCAGGAAACTGACCGTGAGGGCCAGGATTACAAAACCGCGGCCGGTGCCTTCGGGCAGGATCAGTGAGAACAGTCCGATGAGGGCGAGGGCTACGATGGTTCCGATCTGCCCGACCATCAGCATGGGACGGCGCCCCACGCGGCCCAGCAGCCAGATGCCCACGAACGTGGCAAGGACTGAGATAACACCGTTGGCTATGTTGGCCGTAAGGGCCGCTTCAGTCCCGAACCCGGACTGCTTCAGGATCTCCGTGCCGTAGTACATGATCGAGTTCACGCCGGTGACCTGCTGGCATATGGCCACTCCGACGCCGATCAGGAATATACGCCGCATCCACGGCACACCCAGGTCCCGGAAAGAACCCTTCTTGCCTTCATAGTCCTCCCGGGCCAGCTGGCGGACTTCATCAAATTCCTTGCGGGCCACTGCGGCCGTGCGGATCTTCTGCAGCACCTCGAAGGCCTCGGGGAAACTGCCGATCGAGGCGAGCCAGCGCGGGCTTTCCGGCACCCGCAGCATTCCCAGCCACAAGGCAATCGCGGGCAGGGTGGCCAGGAAGAGCATCCAGCGCCAGATGTGCAGTTCGTCGGACCAGACATTGCCAAGCACAGCGTTGACGATAAACGCCAGCAGCTGGCCGCTGACGATCATCAGCTCATTCCGGGTAACCATCTGCCCGCGGCGGTCTGCCGGGGACATCTCGGCCAGGAAGACCGGCACCATTGCAGACGCGCCGCCCACGGCGAGGCCGAGCACAAACCGGAACGGAACCATCACCTCCACGTTGGGCGCGAAGGAGACACCGAGGGTGCCGATCAGGAACACGGCCGCAAGTGCCATGATCATCCGGCGCCGCCCGTAGCGGTCCGAGAGCCGGCCGCCGGCGAGCGCCCCGAAGGCCGCTCCAAAGAGCAGGGCGCTGGTGACCATGCCGGTGGTCAGCGGCGTCAGTCCCAGGTCATCTTCCATAAACGGAAGCGCGCCGTTGATAACACCTGTGTCATAGCCAAACAGCAGCCCGCCCAGGGTGCTGACCGCGGTGATCCGCTTGAGTGCCTTGTTTGGCTTGCCGTCGTCAGCGCCGGCTGCGGAAGAAGCGGCGTCGCCTGCCTTCAAAGTGCCCATGATGTGTCCTCTCCGTTACCGGCTTCAGGCGAAACTACCGACAAATTCCTTCATGGTTTGCAGCTGGTAGCGCGAGACCTCCAGGGCGTTCTCATTCTCGGCAAACACGCTGGAGACCATCACGGTCTCCGGGCGGTCCAGGAACCCGTTCTCCGCCAGCCCGCCGAAGAACTCCTGCCAATCCACGTCGCCGTCGCCGATCTTCAGGTGCTGGTGCACCCGCACGGCACTGCCCGGCGGGTTGGTGATGTAGCGCAGTCCGTGGGAAGCGTGGTGGTCCATGGTGTCGGCGACGTGCACCACGCGCAGCCGGTCTCCCGCCGCGGCCATGATCCGGGCCGGGTCGTCTTTCATATGGAAGGTGTGGGCTGCCACGTAGACGAATCCCAGGTTCGGGGAGTTCACCCCACGGATAACCCGCCAGGCTTCCAGCCCTTCCTCAACGAAGTCGTCCGGGTGCGGGTCGATGGCCACGTGGATGCCTTCCCGTTCAAAGACCGGCACCAGTTCCTCCATGGAGCGGTAGAACGCGGCCTCGGATTCCTCCGGCTGCTCCGGACGGCCGCTGAACTCGGTGTTCATCTGGTCCACGCCCAGGTCGACGGCGATCTGCACGGCACGCTTCCAGTACCGCACGGCTGCCTGCCGCAGGTTCTCATCCGGGGATGACCAGCGCAGGACCGGCAGGATGGACGCGACTTCGACGTCGGCTTCAGCGCAGGCCTTGCGAAGGTCGGCAACCAGCGCGTCGTCGGCCTTGGGGTGCCGGAAGAAGGGCAGCACGTCCGGGTGCGGGGTGAGCTGGAGGTACTTGTAGCCCAGCTCGGCGGCGAGCTGGGGAAACTCGAGCACGGAATGGCTGGAGTGGAACGGTGTGGGATCCAGGGCAATCTTCATCGGTGGTCCTTCGCGGCTTAGCTGTACAGGGCGGGCTTGGTGTTCAGCTGCACCGGGACCTTGGCCCCGGTCCGCTGCGCTTCGACGCCTGCTTCGCAGCACGCCGCCGTGGCATACCCGTCCCAGGCGCTGGGTCCGCCGATCCGGTCCTGGAGTGCTGCATCCACCCAGGCCTGGATTTCTGCGTCGTAAGCGGCGGCGAACCGTTCTTCGAAGCCGGGGGCGACCTGTCCTCCCCACCGCCCCTGTGTGCGGACACTGGGGCCGGAATCCCCCCCTATGCTGACAACCCCTGACTCGAAGGACGCCTGTGTGGCAACCTCGTACCCGTACTGGGCGTTGACGTAGATCTCCACGTCCGCCAGCACACCCGACTCTGTCTCCAGGAGGACATGCTGCGGGTCGTGCTGGCCTTCCGGGGCATGACGGGTCGCCTTGCCCATCCGCACCTGGACGGAGGTGATCTCTTCGCCGGTGAAGAACCGCACGGCGTCGAATTCATGCACTACGGAGTCGTTGATGAGCATCTCGTTGGTGAAGCCCGCGGGCGTCGAGGCATTGCGGTGCTGGTGGTGGAGCACCAGCAGCTCGCCGAGCTCTCCGCTGCGGACAATCTCACCAAGCTGCGCGTATTCGGCGTCGAACCGGCGCATGAACCCTACCTGGATCCGCTGCCGGCCCAGCTTTTCCTCTGCCTGCACCACCTTCCATGCCGATTCTGCGTCCGGCGTCAGCGGCTTCTCGCACAGGATCGGCACGTCCCTGGCCAGGGCTGCGTGGAGGATGTCCTCGTGCAGGAATCCCGGGGTGGCGATCAGGACTGCGTTGATCTCTGGGTTCTCGAGCGCTTCCTGGGCGTCGGTGAGCGCCACGGCTCCGGGGATTCCGGCGATCGCCGAGTTTGCCCGGTCCAGGGCTATGTCAACGACTGCGGCTACCTCGGCACCGTGGATGCGCCTGTGGAGGCGCTGGATGTGGTCGATTCCCATGCGGCCGGCACCGATGACGGCAACGCGGAGGTTCTGGCTCATTGTCTGTCTCTTTCTGATCAGTGGACGCGGGTCCGTGAACCGCAGGAAAGCAGGTAGCTGCGTGTCCGTTCGGCGATGGGAAGGGGGATGCCGAAGTCCGCCACGGGGTACATGTCCTGCTCGACGATCCCGAATACCGGCCGCTCCAGGGCTTCGACGGCGCTGATGACCTGCGCCAGGTCGGGCAGCCCGTGCGGCGGTTCGGTCATAACGCCGGCCAGGTTCGCCGCGGCCCAGGTCAGGTTCTGCTCCCGGACGGTGGCCAGCACGGCAGGGTCAATCTGCTTCAGGTGCAGGTAGCCGATGCGTTCGGGGTACTTTGTGATCAGCTCCAGGCTGCTGGCGCCGCCGTATTCGGCGTGGCCGGTGTCCAGGCAGAGGGTGACCAGCTGGGGGTCGGTGTTCTGCAGGAACCGTTCAATGTCCGGCTGGCCGCAGACATGTGAGTCTGCGTGGGAGTGGAACTGCTGCTGCAGTCCGTACTCCTCGGCCAGGACCTTGCCCAGGCGGTTGTGCCCGTCGAACAGGTCATTCCACTGGTCCGGGCTGAGCTGGCCGTTCTCCACCGGCTCGCCGGTGACGTCGTCGCGCCACATGGCGGGGATAACCACAATGTGCTCCCCGCCAATCGCCGCCGTCAGTTCCGCGACCTTCCGCGCGGGTTCCCAAGCGACGTCCCACTGGTCAACACCGCGGTGGAAGGCGGTGAAGACGGTCCCCGCGGAGACCGAAAGATCCCGGGCCTTCAGCTCGTCAGCGAGCCGGGAGGGATCGGTGGGCAGGTAGCCGTACGGGCCGAGCTCGATCCAGCGGTAACCGGCTTGGGCAACCTCGTCCAGGAACCGCTGCCACGGGATCTGTTTCGGGTCCTCGGGGAACCAGACACCCCAGGAATCGGGGGCGGTGCCAATAATCAGCTTGTTTTCAACGTCGGGCACGGATCTCGGTCCTTTCAGCCGAGCAGCGGTTTCTGCTGCTCTTTGTGGCGGGCATAGTTTTGGTAGGCAGTCCGGGTGGATTCCAGGTCGGAGACGGCGGAGACGGGAACGTCCCACCAGGATTCAGAATCCGGTGCGTCCAGCAGAGGGTCGGACTCAACGTGGATGAGGACGGGCCCGGACCCTTCGGGCTCGGCTTTCGCTTTGGCAACTGCCATTTCCAGGTCTGCAATGACGTCCGGCCCCGGTTCCACGCGGATCACGCGAACGCCCAGGGACCCGGCATTGGCTGCCAGGTCCACGGGCAGCTTCTCGCCGTCGTCGAAGGTGTGGCCTTTGGGCTCCAGCGTGCGGTACTTGGTGCCGAACCGCTGCGATCCGAGGGACTCGGAGAGCGCTCCGATCGAGGCATAGCCGTGGTTCTGGATCAGCACAACTATGAGTTTGAGGCCCTCGGCCACCGCGGTGACGAGTTCGGTGTGCATCATCAGGTAGGAACCGTCGCCTACCATGACGACGACGTCGCGCGGCTTCGCGGAGTCGGTGCCTTCCCCGGCACGCAGCGCCTCATCCACGGCGGCGCGCTTTACGCCCAGGCCGCCGGGAATCTCGTAGCCCATACAGGAGTAGGCATATTCCACGTGGTAGCCGAAGGGGTCCCGGATCCGCCACATTTTGTGCAGGTCGCCGGGCAGTGAGCCGGCGGCGCAGACCACCACGTCCCGGGCATCCATGGCCCGGTTGACCGCACCGATGATCTCGTTCTGGCTCGGGAGCGGGGTGCTGCGGGCGTCAAAGGCGGCATCAACTGTGGTGTTCCACCGCTGCTTCTCCGCAGCCATCCGGTTGGCCAGATCCCCGGCCACCCGGTAGCCGGAGAGGTTGCGGAGCAGTTTGCTGAGCGCTTTGCGCGCGTCGGCCACGATGGGGAGGCTGGTGCCCTGCTTGTAGGCATCCAGCGCTGCCACGTTGATGTTGATGAACTGCACGCCCGGGTGCTGGAACGCAGTGCGGGAGGCGGTGGTGAAGTCTTCGTAGCGGGTGCCGATCCCGATGATCAGATCGGCGTCGCGGGCCAGCGCATTTGCCGCCGTCGTGCCCGTTGATCCCACGGCCCCAACGCAGTACGGGGCGTCCCACGGAAGCACGCCGACTCCAGCCTGGGTGTAGGCGACCGGGATACCAGTGGCTTCGGCCAGTTCCGCCAGCTCTGAGGTGGCGAAGGCATAGAGCACTCCCCCGCCGGCGATGATCAGCGGGCGCTGCGCGGCGCGGATGAGCTGTGCCGCGCGGCGGATATCAGCGTCTTCGGGTTCCGGCCGCCGGATCCGCCATTCCCGTTCAGCGAGGAATTCGCCGGGAACATCCAGGACTTCGGCCTGTACGTCCTGCGGCAGCGAAATGGTCACCGCTCCGGTCTCGGCCGGATCGGTGAGCACCCGCAGTCCGTGGAACAGTGCAGAGAAAAGCTGTTCCGGCCTGCTGACCCGGTCAAAGTACTTCGAGAGCGGGCGGAAGGCGTCATTGACGGTGACGTCGTAGGCCTCGGGACGTTCAAGCTGCTGCAGCACAGGATCCGCAGCCCGGGTGGCAAAGGTGTCCGACGGCAGCAGCAGCACCGGAAGCCGGTTGGTGGTGGCAAGGGCCGCGCCGGTGAGCATGTTGGTGGCGCCGGGGCCGATCGAGCTGGAGACGGCGAAGGCTGCGCGGCGCCGGGAATGGCGGGCGTAGCCCACGGACTGGTGCACCTGGGCCTGCTCGTTCCGGCCCTGGTAGTACGGCATCAGGGTGGGATCCTGGACCTGCCACTGCTTCAGGGCCTGTCCCACCCCGGCAACGTTGCCGTGGCCGAAGATCCCGAACATTCCGGGGATCAGCCGTTCGCGGTACTCACCGTCACCGGCGTCATCGACGGTGTACTGCCTGCCCAGGAACTCTACGACCGCCTGGGCCACGGTCATTCTGCGGTGGGACATCAGCTGGGGATCTCCTGTCGGGTGCGGGTTTTCAGCAGGGACGCGGCGGTGGCCACTGCATCGCGGACGGTGCCTTCCCTGGGGTAGAGCAGTGTGCGGCCAACGGTCAGGCCCTGAACGCCGGGCAGGCGCAGCGCAGCCTCCCAGGTCGCGTAGATGTCCTCCGGGCTGCCCGCCGGATCCCCGCCCAGCAGCACCGTTGGCATGGTGGTGGCAGCCATGACGCGTTCCATGTCCTGGACTACGGGCAGCTTCATCCAGGTGTAGGCGCTGGTGGATCCCAGGCCGGAAGCGACGGCTACTGACTTCACCACGGCGTCGGTGCTGAGATCGTTGCGGATGCTCCCGTTGTGCCAGACCGAGATGAAGGGCTCAACCATGGCCACCAGTTTGTGCTCGGCAAGGGAATCGATGGCCTGGGCAGCAGCTTCCAGAGCCTGCGCCGTGGCCGGGTCTCCCAGGCAGATCCGCAGCAGCAGTTTCCCGCCCGTGGCACCCAGCTCCGAGAGCGCATCAGCGGTATGGCCGGTGAACCTGTCATCCACCTCGTTGACGTAACCGGCCAGTCCGCCGCGGTTCATCGAGCCGAAGAGCAGCTTGCCGTCCAGGGCTCCGAGCAGAAGCAGGTCGTCCATGATGTCCGGGCTGGCCAGAACACCGTCCACGGCCGGGTTGGCCAGCGCTTCCCGCAGCCGGTCCAGCAGGTCGCGGCGGTCCGCCATCGCCGTCGGGTTCTCCCCTACTGCAAGCGCACCGCGCGCCGGGTGGTCAGCAGCGACAATGAAGTTCTGCTCCCCAAGCTTGATTCCTGGATGTGGCCGGCGGGCCGCGGCGGCGCGGGCAACGGCACCGGGGTCCTCGAGCCGGAGTTTGGAGAGGTGTTCGTAGCGGCGCGGGTTGTCATCGAAGCCATTCACCGGGCTGCCTCCGCTGACTCGGGAAGACGGCGGCCGCGTTCGGTGAGCAGAGAGAGGACTTCCTGCGGCGTTGGCATGGCATCGGCGCAGGAGAGTCGGGACGCCACGATTGCACCGGAGGCGTTGGCGTAGTCCAGCACGGTGTCCAGCGGCCAGCCGGAGAGCAGGCCGTGGCAGAAGGCTCCGCCGAAGGCATCTCCGGCGCCAAGCCCGTTCAGCGTCTGAACCGGAACGGGGGCCGAAACTGTCCGGCCGGTGCGGGTCTTGGCCATCACGCCGTCGGCACCAAGCTTCACGACGGCGATCTCCACGCCCGCATCCAGCAGCCGGTCCGCCTGTTCATCCGGGGTGCCTGGGCCGACGGCGACGGCGCATTCGGCCTCATTGCCGATCGCCACCGTGATGTGCGGAAGGATCCGGGCAACCTGGGCCCGCGCATCCTCCTCGGACTCCCAGAACATGGGGCGGTAGTCCAGATCCAGCACCGTGTACTGGCCTGGCATTAGTTCCCCTCGCGGGCGGGCCTCGTGGGCTGCCACGTGGGCGGAGCGGCTGGGCTCCTGGCAAAGGCCCGTCACCGTGGTCCAGAAGATGCCGGCGTTCCGGACGGCCTGCAGGTCCAGTTCCGCGGCCGTGATCTGCAGGTCGGGTGCCGTGGGGAACCGCCCGTAGAAGTAGAGGGGGAAGTCATCCGGGGGCTGAATGGAGCAGAACGTAGCCGGTGTCTGGAGCCCCGGGACCGAGGCGACAAACCCGGGGTCGACCCCGAACTTCTTCAGCTCCCGGCGCAGGTAGTCCCCGAACGGGTCCTCTCCGGTCCGCGTGATAACCGCGCTGCGGCGGCCGTGCCGCGCGGCGGCCACCGCGACGTTGGAAGGAGAGCCCCCCAGGTACTTTCCGAACGTCTTTACGTCGGCCAGTCCAACCCCGACGTCGTCCGGATAAATGTCGACGCTGATCCGTCCCATGGTAAGCAAATCGTGAGCCACAACAGGTCCTCAGCCTTTCTGTTCGGGGCGGTGTTTGGCTTGCTGGTCGCGTAGGAACCCAGCCAGCCTGTGAGCCATGACACAGACCAACTCTGCCTGAGGCACTATGTCCTGTCAATGATTTGTACTGACATACTTACATTTGCTTAAGCGGACACCTTTGACACGGATCCCCGGGCCGTCCAGCACCATCCCGCCAACGGACTCCCCCGGCTCTAATCTGAACCCATGGACCCACTCCTGCTGGACCTCCCCTTCACCGGCCGCTGGAGAGTGCAGAACAGCCCGGCGAACCGGGTACCCAGCCACGGAACCCACCTGCTCGGGACGACCTACGCGATCGACTTCGTGGCGGTCGATGCCCGCGGCCGTTCCGCGCCTCCGTCGTTCCGGGCAGTTTTCGGCACCGAGGCTCCGGAGGGGTTCGCCGGGTTCGGCGTTCCGGTGCTGGCGCCGGTCGCGGGAACCGTTGCGGCAGTGCACGACGGCGAGCCGGACCATGAGGCGCGCCGCTCACCGCTTGCACTGGCCCGGTACGCCCTCACCCAGGGTGAGCGCATCCGGCGGGGTCCGCCGGGAATCGCCGGCAACTTCGTCGTGCTGGCAACCGGTTCCGGGTCCGAAGCTGCGTTTATCCTGCTGGCCCACCTGCGGCACGGCTCCACTGCCGTGGCTGTGGGGGATCCAGTGACCCCCGGGATGCAATTGGGCGAATGCGGCAACTCCGGCAACAGCACCGAGCCCCATGTCCACGTCCAGGCAAGCGATTCCATGGACTGGGATCGGGCACGCGGCCTGCCGCTCGCGTTCCGAAATCCGGAAACGGGTGCGCCGTGGCTCCCCCGTAATGCGGACGTCTTCAGCGCCAGCTAGCGCGCGCCGTCCGGTTACGGCCCCGGGCGAAGTAGGCTCATCAGGTAAGCAGGCTTGGCATTGTGAGGAGCAGCAGTGACTTTGGTGGATAACGCCGTGTACGTGCACGGCAAACGCCTGCACAGCCCGGAAACCCTCGAGGAGACCTTCGATCTCACCCGGGAAACGGGCGGCATGGCCTGGATCGGGCTTTACCGCCCCGATGACATTGAACTGCTGGCCGTCGCCGAGGAATTCGGTCTGAACCTGCTGATCGTTGAGGACGCCTTGGCCGGGCACCAGCGCTCCAAGCTGGAGCAGTACGGCGACCAGCTCTTTGTGGTGCTGCGGCCCGCCCGCTACCTTGACGACGTCGAACGCGTTGAAATCGGTGAACTGCATCTTTTTGTAGGCCCCAACTTCGTGGTGACCGTCCGGCACGCCGAATCTCCGGACCTGGCGCGGGTTCGAACCCGGATGGAGCGCGAGGTGGACCTGCTTTCCCTGGGTCCGCAGGCGGTGCTGTACGCCATCCTGGACCAGGTGGTTGACGAATATGCACCGGTTTCCGCCGGACTCGAGAACGACATCGACGAAATCGAAGACCAGCTCTTCGGCGGCGACGGCGAAGTGTCACGCCGCATTTACGAACTTTCGCGCGAAGTCATCGGCTGCCAGCGTGCCATTAGCCCGCTGGAAACCGTAGTTGGTGAGCTGCAGCGCAATCCGGACAAGTACGCCGTCCCGCCTGAGCTCAGGGACCGGCTCGGCGATGTGCTGGACCACGTGCTGCGCCTGACCGACCGCATCACGGCCTACCGCTCGCTGCTGGACAACGCCCTGGCGCTCAGCTCCACCCTGGCCTCGAACCGTCTGGCGGAAACGTCCATTGCCCAGAACGAGCAGACCAAAAAGATCTCCGCCTGGGCTGCCATTCTTTTTGCTCCCACCCTGGTGGGCACCGTGTACGGTATGAATTTCCAGAATATGCCGGAGCTCGACTGGTCCCTTGGTTATCCGATGGCCCTGGCGCTCATGGTGCTGCTCGGCATCCTGCTTTATGCAGCGTTCAAACGGAACAACTGGTTGTAGGAGGCCCCCATGATGCGCACCCGCTTTCCGCTCCTGGCCGTGGCCCTGCTGCTCGGCGCATCGGCCTGCGCAGCGGACCCCGGCACATCCGGGCCCTCCGCGGATGACACCGGGACCGCCGGGGGCACGCCGTCGTCGTCCGCATCATCGAATGCCGCCGCGTCCGCACCCGAGGGAATCTGGGGCAACCCGGAGAACACCCGCGAGCCTTCCCTGGAGCTGCACAAAGACGGGCGCCTGACCGGCACTGACGGATGCAACCGCCTGATGGGCCGCTGGGTGCTGGAGGACGGGACTGTCCGGTTCCAGGAGGTGGCCATGACCCTGATGGCCTGCCCCGACGTCGACCAGTGGCTGGCCTCGGCTGCCAGCGCGGTTCCTACCGGGGACACGCTGCTGGTGTACGACGGCGCCGGCAACGAGATCGGTTCCCTCCCCCGGTAGCCCTCCCGCTCTTTTTCGAAGAAACAGAAACTGCCCGTATGAAGTTCATACGGGCAGTTTCTGCCTATCTCGTGGGGGTGGAGAAAGAATTACTTGGGCTGCGGTGCGCGGTGGGAATCCATCACGCCCAGGTCTGCACCCTTGGTTTCCTTGACCATGGTCACTGCGACGAAGGAGATCACGCACAGGACCATGATGTAGATGCCGATCGAGCCGGACCAACCGGTCGCTTCGAGCAGCATCTCGGCGATCATCGGAGCGAACGCGCCGCCGAGGATGGCACCCAGGGCGTAGCCGATGGAAACGCCGGAGTAGCGGACACGGGCCGGGAACATCTCGGCGTACAGCGCGGACTGCGGGCCGTAGGACAGGCCCAGGCCGATGGTCAGCACAAAGATGGACAGGCCGAACAGGAAGATGTTGGCGGTGTCGATCAGCAGGAACATCGGGATGGCCCAGAGGAACACCCAGGCGTAGCCGATCTGGAAGGTGCGGATACGTCCGATCCTGTCCGAAAGGATGCCGCCGTACATGGTGAAGATCAGCCAGCCGAAGGAGCCCACGGTGGTGGCGAGCAGTACCGCCGGACGCTCCATGCCCAGTGCCTTGCCCGCGTAGGAGGCGAAGAACGCGATGACCAGGTAACCGGCGGCGTTGTTGGCGATGAAGATCAGTGCGGCGAGGATGACTTCGCGGGAGTTGTACTTGAACAGCTGTCCCAGCGGCGCGGAGGATTCCTTCTTGCGCTTCTGGATTTCCTCGAAGACCGGGCTCTCGTCCACGGAACGGCGGATGAAGTAGCCAACGAAGATCAGAACCACGGAGAAGAGGAACGGAACACGCCAGCCCCACTCCAGGAAGGCCTCTTCGCTGAGGGTGCTGGAGATGACGAACATAACGAAGGTCGCCAGGATCATGCCGATGGGCACGCCGATCTGCGGGTAGGCACCGAAGAATCCGCGCTTGTTGACCGGGGCATGCTCAACAGAGAGCAGTGCGGCACCGCCCCATTCACCGCCGGCAGAGAAGCCCTGCAGGATGCGCAGCACCATCAGCAGGATGGGAGCAGCGACGCCGATCTGGGCGTAGGTCGGCAGCACGCCGATCAGTGCCGTGGAGGCACCCATCATGATCAGGGTGAACACGAGCATCTGCTTGCGGCCCAGCTTGTCGCCCAGGTGGCCGGCGACGACGGCGCCCAGCGGACGGAACAGGAAGCTGATGCCGATGGTCGCGAAGGAGACAATCTGCGCCAGCGCAGTGCCTTCGCCAACCGGAGCGAAGTAGAGGGTGGCCAGGACAAAGCCTGCAGCCTGTGCGTAGATGAAGAAGTCGTACCACTCAATGGTGGTGCCAACCAGGGTGCCCGCAAGTACCTTGCGTTCCTCCCGGCTCATCCGCTGGGACGGCGCAGCAGACGCACTTTTTGTAGTCATTGAAACTCCGTTATTTTTTGACTGGAGGGGACATTACTGAAAGAACGGTCGGTAACCTGTCGCCCCAAGATACCCTGAACTGTGACGGGCAACACACTATTTCCCGAATGTGACGCACGGCCTGTGGATTGGACTGCCACCTGAGGCGGATCCCCGGAAATCCAGCACCTTCAGTGGACAGCGAGCCTCCGCCGAGAGAGTGCAGCTGAGCCCGAAATGGATCTCACCCCTGCCGCCCCGCACTCCTCGTGTTCGATAATTGAACACCAGTTTCTTATAGCGAACTATGAGCACTATAGAGGACGTGTGATCGGAGACACAAGCCCGGATTTTGGCCGCTAGGCTGGACGGATGCCCGCGGGCAGCACTCAGGAAGCGCCGGCGGCCAGACGGGCCACCTGCCGGGCAATGCGGGCTGCCCGCACCTTGTCCTTGGGTGCAGTGACAACCTGATGGAGAATCGGATAGCGGGCGGAACGTCCCACCTTGGCGAAGGCTTCCGCCGCGTCCGGTGCGCCTGAAAGCGCAGTTTCGAGATCGGCCGGGACCTCAAGCGCGGCCGGACCGCCGTAGGCACGGTCCCAGCGCCCGTCAGCCTTAGCCCTATTGATCTCCGCCTGACCGCGCACTCGCATACGGCCCGCTTCGATGAGGCCGGCCACCAGCTCCAAGTTCCGCTTCGACCACAGGGACCGTGCCCGGCGGGGCGTGAAATGCTGCCGGAACGTTGCGGAATCCACAGTGTTCCTCCGTCCGTCGATCCAGCCGCTGCACAGCGCCTCCTCCAGTGCCTCGGCGTAGGTGAGCGACGCTGACATGGTCTGAGTATTGCCCAGATTGGGGACAGCTGCTGTCCGCAGGCCCCGCCGGTCCAGCCCTGAGTGACCAGCGGCGCTAGCGCGTGGCGAAGTGGATCCAGACCCCGATAACCCACGCGCTCCCGGCGGCCAGCGCCAGCCCGAGTTCCACGAGCATGCCCAAGCCGGTAGCTTTCAGTGCCGCCCAGGAGGACGACGCCGCTGCGGGCAGGCTGCGCTGACGGACGTACTCGCTGATCAGAAGACCTCCGGCGAAGCCTACGATCAGCCCGACGACGGGGATAAAGAACATCCCGGCAATGCCCGCGGCAACGCCGACCAGGACGGACCGGTTGGGGATTTTCCGCTGTTTTAGCTTTCTGCCCGTCAGCACGGCGCTGGCGGAGAGCCCGGTCAGTGCGAACAGTGCCCCGAAGGCAAAGGACCACCAGCCGGCACCGCTGCTCACCCCGATCGCCCAGCCCAGGAACGCCAGCAGGATCAGGATGCTGCCGGGCAGGACCGGCACCACGATGCCGGCCACACCCACTGCGATCAGCAGGCCGGCCACGAGGGTGATGATCAGGTCCGTATCCATGCAGCCAAGTCTTCCACGCGCGCAGCCGGGCTCGGGACGGTCAAAATCCGGCCCCCGGAGTTACAGTAAGGTTACTTATGAAGTCATCACCTTCAGTCCGCCACCCCCAACGGCAAGAGGAGAAGCAGATGAGCACGGATTCAGGCAGCACCGCAGCGGGTGATCCCCGCCGGCGGCAGGCAGAAGACCTCCCCTCCCACGACACTGCGGATACCGCAGGCAACGCACCCAATGAGCCGGACGTCACGCGGCGTTTGGACACTACCAGCGGACGGGAAAGCACCCGCTCCAGCGAAACGGAAACACTCGACACCAGC
Organism: Arthrobacter sp.; assembly: GCA_040274025.1. GTDB lineage: Bacteria > Actinomycetota > Actinomycetes > Actinomycetales > Micrococcaceae > Arthrobacter_B. Next base: position 23,428 of record JBELZL010000018.1, read on the forward strand.
GTCACCGGCACCCGGGACCCGAACGACGCCGCCTACCGGACAGAGCACTCCAGCGCGCCAGACGGCAGCGGGCACCCGCAGTCCCGCCGGGAGCACAACAACACCGAACACCGAACTGACACAGAAGCCGTCATGCCGAACCGGGAGGCACGCCTGGCCGCGGAACGTGAACGTTTTGGCGGCATCAAGTTCGGCGCTGCGTTCTTCGGGTGGCTGACCGCCACCGGCATGGTGGTGCTGCTCTCGGCCCTGGCCGCCGCAATTGGCACCGCCGTGGGCGTCTCCACGGACTCTGACCTCGGCGCTGCCCTTGACCAGGCAGCTGCGAACCAGTCAGCCGGGCTGGCCGGGGCCATCATCAGCCTGATTGTCCTGCTGCTTGCCTACTACGCAGGCGGATATGTTGCCGGGCGAATGGCCCGCTTCAACGGCGCCAAGCAGGGTGTGGCCGTCTGGCTGTGGGCGCTGATCGCCGCCGCCGTCGTCATTATCCTGGGCCTCATCTTCAATGACGACATCCGCAGCGTCACTCAGCTGAACTCCGTGGCACCTTTGCCCCAGGACCTCAGTTCCGTGGGCGCCGGCGCCTGGCTGGCACTGCTGGCTACCGTGGTCGTGAGCCTGATTGGTGCCGTCCTGGGCGGCCTGGCCGGTATGCGCTTCCACCGCCGGGTGGACCGCGCCAAGTTCAGTCCGGCTCCCGCATAGAACCCGCGCACAAAGAAGCCGGCCCCGGAATCCAGTTCCTGGATTCCGGGGCCGGCTTTTTGGTTGAAACTCAGGGCGAAGGCATGCCGCCGTTGACGTTGAGCGTCTCGCCCACCACGTAGCTGGACTCCGGAGACGCCAGGAAGACGTAAGCCGGGCCAAGCTCGGTGGGCTGGCCGGCGCGGCCAAGGGGGGTGTCCTTGCCGAACTCCGGCAGGGCGTCCTTGGGCTGGCCGTCGGAAACCTGCAGCGGAGTCCAGAACGGACCCGGAGCCACAGCGTTCACGCGGACGCCCTTGGGTGCCAGCTGCTGGGCCAGGCCCTTGGTGAAGTTGTTGATCGCTGCCTTGGTGCTGGCATAGTCCAGCAGGTGCGGGGATGGGCTGTAGGCCTGGATCGAGGTGGTGTTGATGATGCTCGAGCCGGCCGGCAGGTGCGGCAGCGCCGCCTTGGTCACCCGGAAGAAGGAGTAGATGTTGGTCTTGAAGGTGTCATCGAGCTGCTCGTCGCTGAGGTCTTCAAGGTTCTCCACGGCGACTTGCTTGCCGGCGTTGTTGACCAGAATGTCCAGGCCGCCAAGGGCGTCAACTGCATCCTGCACCACCTGGGTGCAGTACGCCGCATCCCGAAGATCACCGGGAAGCCCGACGGCGGTGCGGCCGGCATCCTTGATCAGCTCGATGACCCTTGCGGCGTCTTCCTCTTCCTCCGGCAGGTAGGAAAGAGCGACGTCGGCGCCTTCCCGGGCGAAGGCAATGGCCACCGCCGCACCGATTCCGGAGTCTGCGCCGGTGATCAGCGCCTTGCGGCCTTCAAGCCGCCCGGTTCCGCGGTAGGAGTCCTCGCCGCGGTCTGTCTTGGGCTCGAGGTCGACGTCGAGGCCGGGCTCGGGCTGGTCCTGCTTCGGCGGACTGACCGAGGGATACCGGTTTACCGGATCCTGAAAGGTGTACTGGTCCGAGGTGTTTTCGCTGGCCATTAAGTTTCCCCACTTCCCATTGTTCATGGATATGGAGCCGCAACTGGCGGCCGCCTACGTTAGGTAAGCATGCTTAGTATCCTATGGCGGAACGGGCGCAGCGGGCAAACCCGGTCTGCGAACCGGGTCAGGGAACGGGTGCCGGGAACTCTAGAAAAAGAGGCCGAGGAAGCCGACGCTGATGCTGCCGACCAGTCCAATAATCAGGAGCCAGACAATGGGCGTGCGGAACTTGTTCATGTGTCGCATGGTCCCAACAGTCTACGTGGAATGCCGCTGCCGGGTGAGGAACAGCGCGGTGGCCGCCAGCAGTGCTGAACTGGCCATCACCACGGCCAGCGGCAGCGCCGTGAACTCTCCGCCGAGGCCGGTCAGCGGGGAGACGGCCGCTCCCATCAAAAACTGTGCCCCTCCAAGTACTGCGCTGCCGCTCCCGGTCGCGCCGCCGGCTTCCGCGAGGGCGAGCGCCGTCGTGTTCCCCATGATGAAGCCCAGCGATGAAACCATGCAGAATAGCGGCACTGCCAGCAGTAGCGGAGGGACCGCCGTGAGCACCAGGACAAGCAGCACAACGGCGAACCCAAGCATCACCGCCACGGCCCGCAGGACCGTCCGGCGGGGCGGCACCCTGCGGCTAAGCCGTGCCGAGATCAGCCCGGCCCCCACCATCCCGGCGGCGTTGAGGCCGAACAGCAGCCCGTAGCTTTCCGGCCCCAGGCCCATGATGCTCTGGTAGACGAAGGGCGAGGCGGATATGTAGCTCATCAGCACCCCAAAGGAACTCGCGAACAGCAGCGCGTAGCCCAGGAACCGGCCGCGGCGCAGAACTACGCCGAGACCGGCAAAGGGGGGTCCGGCGGAGCGCGCCCGGGCAGGAAGGGTTTCCCGCACGGCACCGGCAGCGCAAGTGAACATCAGCGCCGCGATGCCCGCCAAGGTCCAGAGCACACTGCGCCAGCCCCCGAGGCCGGTGAGGAGACCCCCGATGACGGGGGCTATGACGGGAGCCACGCCGCCGATGGTCATGAGCAGGCTGAACGTTCTAGCCGCTGCCGGCCCCGAGGTCAGGTCCGCCGCTACGGCCCGGGCGATTACGGGCCCGGCAGCTGCACACAGGCCCTGCACAAAGCGTGCAGCGATCAGCACGCCCAGGTTTGGTGCCGCTGCGCACGCGATGGAGGCCAGCACAAACGCTCCGCTGCCCAGCAGCAGCGGGCGGGTGCGGCCGTACCGGTCAGAAAGGGGGCCAAACCCCAGCTGTCCGGCTGCCATACCAACCAGGAATGAGGTCAGGGTCAGCTGAACTTCCGACGGCGTGACAGCCAGATCCGCTGCTATGCCGGGGAAAGAAGGCAGATACAGGTCAACGGTGAAGGGGCCGGTGGCGGCCAGGAAGGCGAGCACGAGCAGCAGTCCGCTTCCCAGCGGGGCAGCACCCTGGGTCTTCGGCTGGTGACGGGCAGGCATCTGCTGATAGTACGAACAGTTCCCGCCTCTAGTGAAAAACCGGCGCGGGCGGCAGACTTTTTGCAGGAGTTCCACCGGCAGCGGACAGACAGGACGAGGACCATGGCGAAGGACAACCGCAAGCGAATCGTCGTCGGGGTGGACGGTTCGGAGCTCTCCCTGGTGGCCCTGCGAACCGCCCGCCGGCTGGCGGACCTGCTGCACTGCCGGGTCGAGGCCATGACGGTCTGGTCCTATCCCATCGCCCTGGCGGTGCCGATTCCCTCCACGGAGTGGTCCCCGCGGGTTGAAGCGGACAACGCCCTGGAGGAAACCCTGCAGGCGGCCTTCGGCCAGGACGTTCCGGAGGGGTTGAAAAAGACCGTCGTTGCAGGCCAGCCCGTACAGGTGCTGGTGGAGGCCAGCAAGGAGGCGGAAATGCTGGTGGTCGGCAGCCGGGGCAGGGGCGGCTTCGCGGGCCTGCTGCTGGGTTCAGTCAGTTCCGCTGCTGCAGCGCACGCCCACTGCCCTGTGCTGATCGTCCATCCGCCGGAGAAGGAGTAGCCGGCGCGGCTAATGCCGTACCGAGCAGGCGTCCTGGCGTTCGGCAGCCAAGGCGGACTCGTCGTCGGAGGCCACGTCGCCGGGCGCCGCAAGCGCAGCCACCGGCGCAGCGGCGGGACCACCGCCATCAGACACGGCGTCCGCCTCAGCGGCGGCGTCCTTGTCCGCGGCAACGCGGCGCAGGGTAAAGACGGCACCGACGGCAGCGGCAATCATAAGCACAATGCCGATCAGCGACGTCGCCACCACACCCGAATCGAACGCGGACTGGGCTGAGGACAGCAGGTCCGCGGCCTGTGGACCGGGCAGGGCCTTGGCCGCTTCAACGGCACCACCCAGCGTTTCCGAAGCGGCGGAGGCGGCGGCCGGATCCATACCGTCCGGGAGCACAATGCCGTTGCGGTAGCCGGCGGTCAGGATGCTGCCCAGCACGGCCGTACCGAGCACTGCGCCGACTTCATAGGCTGTTTCAGAGATGGCGGATGCTGCACCGGCCTTGGCCGGCGGCACGCTGCCCAGGATCAGGTCATTGGAGATGGTCTCCGCGGAGCCCACGCCAATACCCAGGATCATGAACGCGATCACCAGTCCCAGCGGGCTTTCGTCGTGCCCGGTCAGCAGCACCACCGTGTAGCCGACGGCGCTGAATGCCAGACCCGCAGCCACGGCGTAGGCCGGGCGCACATGACGCACCAAACGGACGACGGCGAGGCCGGCCACCACGGTGAGCATCAGGCCCGGGAGCATCATCAGGCCGGCTTCACGCGGCGTCTGCCCCAGCACCAGCTGCAGGTGCTGGGAGAGGAAGAGGATGAAGCCCACCTGCGCGAAGACGCTGAGCAGGTTGGCGGAGATGGAGCCGCTGAAGACGGGGTTCTTGAAGAGCCGTACATCCAGCATGGGCTCGGGGCGGCTGAGCTGGCGGCGCACGAAGGCAAAACCGAAGACCAGACCGGCTGCCATGGGCAGCAGGGAGTAGGCGTCCAGTCCGTGGGTGGAGATGGACTTGATGCCGTAGACCAGCGGGAACATGGTGGCCATGACCAGGAAGATGCTGATGGGATCCACCTTGCCCGGCTTCGGATCACGGGATTCGGGCAGCAGCCGTGGCCCGAAAACCAGCAGCGGGATCAGCACCGGCACGGCGAGCAGGAAGACCGAGCCCCACCAGAAGTGTTCCAGCAGGGTTCCGCCCACGATCGGACCAAGTGCTGCGCCGCCGGAGAACCCGGCAGCCCAGACGGCGATCGCGATACGGCGCTGGCCGGGCACCACGAACATGTTCCGGATGATGGAGAGCGTGGCCGGCATCAGCATGGCGCCGAAGAAGCCGAGCAGGGCGCGGGCGCCGATCAGCGCGCCGGCCGTGGGAGCGAAGGCCGCCGCGACGGAGACCAGCCCAAAACCGGCCGTACCGATCATCAGCAGCTTCCGCCGCCCAAGCCTGTCCCCCAGGCTGCCCATCGGGACCAGCAGGCCAGCCAGGATCAACGCATAGATGTCGATGATCCAGAGCAGTTCCGTTCCGGTCGGCGCCAGGGCACGGGACAGGGACGGGACGGCAAAGCTGAGCACGGTGTTGTCTACCGCTACCAGCAGGACGGCGAGCATCAGCACCGCCAGTCCCAGCCATTCACGCTTTCCGGCCCGCTGAAGCACGGGCCGTTCCTGTACCGCAGGCACAATTCCTCCTTGGACTTGGCAGGGCTCCGCCTGCCGCAAACTGTTGGGTTAAAAAAGACATGCCAGCAACCGCCGGGTCCCGCCCGCACGTTACTGTACCGTCTAGACTGTACAGCACGGGATGGCGTAGCGTAAAGCCATGCCTGAACAGACACCCGCCCGGGAGCGCGTCCTCTCCGCTTATGAGGAACTGCTGATCAATGAAGGTCCCCGCGGGGCAACGCTCGACGCCGTAACAGCACTCGCCGGCGTCTCCAAGGGCGGGCTGCTCTACCACTTCAAGAACAAGGAAGCTCTGGCCGCGGGCCTGCTGGAACGCCTGCGGATCCTCGCGGCCGCAGATCTGGAACGGATGCGGACCGACCCCGAGGGTCCGGCGCGGTTCCTGGTCCGCACCTCCGTTTACGTGGACAGCGGACTTGACCGCGCCCTGATCGCGGCGGTGCGCCTGGCACAGGCTTCCGACGCCGCCGCATCCGAACTGCTGCAGCAGATCCACCGCGACTGGTTCGACCTGGTGCTCGGCGAAGTGGGAGACCGCGCGATTGCCCGCACCATCATGCTGCTGGGTGACGGGCTCTACTACAACGAGGGCCTGCCCGGCGGCTGGCCACAGGAGGAGAACTCCCCCACTTCCGGGTCTGTGGAGGAGCTGCTGGAAGTTGTGGATCTGCTCAAGTCCCAGGCCGCGGCCAAGCACGCCTGACTGCCCGCACCGGCGGTGCCGCCTGCCGTGTAACAAATGTGTCCTGTGGCACAGTATGTGCCATGGAAATGAGCACAGCAGACCTTTATGACGAACACGGCGAAGCCCTGGCTTCAGTCTCCCTGCAGTTCCAGGATCTGGGCGGACATACCCGCTTCACCGGCCCGGTGCGCACCATCCGCTGCCATGAGGACAACGGCCTGGTGAAGTCCACCCTGAACTCACCGGGCAACGGCTCGGTGCTGGTGGTCGACGGCGGCGGGTCCCTGAACACCGCCCTGATGGGGGACATGATTGCGGAGGCCGCAGTGGGAAACGGGTGGGCCGGCGTCGTTATTCACGGACCGATCCGTGACCGTGCCGCCGTGGCCAAGCTGCCGCTGGGGGTGAAGGCACTCGGTTCGAACCCGCGGAAGAGCGCCAAGGACTCAGTGGGCGAGGTGGACGTGCCGGTGGAGTTCGGCGGCGTGGTCTTCCGCCCGGGCGCTGTGCTTTATGCCGACGAGGACGGCATCCTGGTCGAACGCTAGCCCGGGCTGGCCCAGTCCGGGCTACGCGTTCCAGAGACCGTAGGAATCCGCGAGGGAAGAAATCTTCTGCGCACGGGCCAGGCGGGGCAGGTAGGAACCGTCGCCCACCACAGCACCGGCAGCGTGAGCCTCGAGCAGCTCATGGGCCCAGACGATTTCAGATTCGCTGGGCGAGAGGCCCTTGTTGATGGTGTCTGCGGCTTCGGGCATCAGGCAGAGCTTGCCGGTCATGCCCATGGACGCGGTGACCTTGCAGGCGTCGAGCAGTTTCTCGCCCAGGGTTCCGGGCGTCGGGCCGTCGATCGGGCCGGGCAGCTGCCCCACGCGGGAGGCAACCACAAGCTTGGACCGTGCGTAGGCCAGGGCCATCGGGTCATCCGAGGCGCCGGTGTCGCGGCGGAAGTCGCCCACGCCGAACGCCAGCCGGAACGTGCCCGGGGCGCTGGCAATCGCCGTCGCGTTTTCGATGCCCAGGGCGGACTCGACCAGCGCGAGCACCGGGGTGCCGGCTTGGAGCCGCATGGCAGTGTGGGTGACCTGTTCAGGCTTTTCAGTCATGGCCAGCATGACGCCGCGCAGCCCGGGGGCCTTCGACAGTGCGGCCAGGTCATCGGCCCAGTAGTCCGTTTCGATGCCGTTGACGCGCACCCAGGCAGTCATGCCGGTGGAGAGTGCCTCGACCACGCGCTCACGTGCTTCCGCCTTGCCTTCGGCGGGAACGGCATCCTCCATGTCGAACACAACAGAGTCGGCTTCCGAGGCCAGTGCGGGAGCAAAATTCGCTTCATCCGCGGCCGAAGCCAGCAGCCAGGAGCGGGACAGTTTCGCGGGCAGCGCGGCAGCGCGGCTGTTTCGGAAGGGAGCCATGCATCCGAGCCTACTTTCCGGCCCCGCGATACCCCAATGCGGGAACCCCCGGTGTGACCACCGTTACTGCCGGTGCGCCCATGTTTCGTCAGCAGGCACCTGTGATGGTGTTCCAGACCGGATCAGTTTCGGCAGCACCCTCTCTCGGCACGTCCCGCTCCGGTGCGGTGCGGTGAGTGCCCGCGGCACCCGCAACACCCGTGCCGGAAATCTGGAAGACTTAAGCCATGAGTGAGCAGAGCAGCGGCAAGAACACGCAGCCCGGCCGCCGCGGCTGGCTGACCGGGGGACCCGTGCTGACAGTCCTGTTAATCGCCGGCCCGCAGATCCCCGGTCTCCTGAGCCGGCTGTTTTCCGGCGCACCGGACGGGGTGTACTCTCTGGCCACGGTGTACGGAGGCGCGGCATTGACCCTGATTGGCGCCGGAGCGCTGGTGTATTTCCTTGGCTCACGGCAGTCCGCGGCTGCCAGCCGGGCGCCGCAGGCATCGGAACCTGAACGGGACTAGTTGCACTCGGTGCAACGATGCACTTAGTGTAGGAGTGTGCTTACAGCCAGTTCCGCTCCCAACCGTCGGACGGCCATCAAGAGCCGGCACCGCCAGGCAATAGTCGATGCCTGCGCTGCCCTGCTGAGAGAACGCCGTGGAACTGATTTCACCGTCGATGAGCTGGCCGAGCGTGCGGATGTTTCCCGCCGCACTGTTTTCAACCATTTTGCTTCGCTTGACGACGTCGTTACCGAGGTGGGCACCGACGTCGTCGCCTCATCACTGACTCTGCCGGACGGCGCGGCACCAAAGGGCTACTCACCCCTGGATGACCTCGTGGACCTGGTGAGCTCACCCCGGTTCATCGAAGCGGTTTCCTACCTCACGCAGGTCCTTGGCCGCGCAGACGCACGCTCCTCACCGCAGCAGGCGATTATGGCTTTCCGCTCCGTGACCATGGCAGGCGACCAGGTGATGGCGGCCCTCGCCTCCCGGCATCCCGACTTCGATCCAGAGGACATCCAGCTTCTTGTCGGCACCTTTGCCGGCGGAATTAGCGTGCTTTACGAACGCTGGTGCGCCCAGACCGGCGCCGTAGACACCCCCGAATCCCGCACCGCCTGGATCGAGCTGCTCCAACGGCTCGTCACCGCCCTGCGCACCGGCATAGGGGCGGGTACGCCGCCCGGCCGACCCTAGTTTTTCGCTCGCGGCGGTTCACCCCCGCCGCCCCCGTCCACAGCAGAACCCAAGATTCCGATAAGGACCACCAATGGCTGAATTCCTCTACCGCCTGGGGCAGGGCGCCGCACGGCGTGCCCGCACCGTGCTGGGCGTGTGGATAGCAGTGCTGGCAATTGCCGGCATAGCCTTCGCGCTCTTCGGCGGCACACTCTCCACCGCCATCTCCATTCCGAACACACCCACCACCCAGGTCACCGACCGGCTGCAGCAGGAACTGCCCGAAGCCTCCGGCGGCACCGGCTCCGTGGTCTTCCAGACTGAGGACGGCTCGGCCTTCACCCAGGAGCAGAAGGACGCCATCGCCGCGCTGGCCGCCGATGCGTCCGAGGTGGATGGCGTGGAAGACGCCGTCGACCCCTTCGCCACGGAAGCGGAACGCGACGCGCAGCGCACCCAGCTGCAGGAGGGCCAGGCACAGCTCGACGCCGGCCGTGCCCAGCTGGATGCTGCCCGCGCTGAGCTTGACGCCGGGCAGCAGCAGCTTGACGAGGCCCGTGCGCAGGCCGAAGCCGCCGGTGCGCTGGCTATGGCCCAGCCGCAGCTCGACGCGCAGCAGGCACAGCTTGATGCCGGCCGGGCGGAACTGGAGACCCAGGCTGCAGCCGCCGAAGAGCAGGCCCCGCAGCTGGAGCAGGGCGCTGCCCTGCTGGACATGGCCCAGAACATCCGGATGGTCTCTGAGGACGGCAGCGCCGCCATTGTGACGGTGGTCTTCGAAGACACCCAGATGGAGGTCACCCAGGAAACCAAGGATGCCCTCGTGGCGGTCTTCAATGACGCCCCTGTGGAAGGCTCCAGCACTGATTTCTCCACGGACATTGCCCAAGGCATCCCGAGCATCTTCGGAATCGGCGAGGTGATCGGCCTGATCGTGGCTGCAGTGGTCCTGGTGGTCATGCTTGGAACCCTTATCGGTGCCGGCCTGCCGCTGATTACCGCAATGATCGGCGTCGGCATTGGTGCCCTTGGCGCGCTGGCGTTCTCCGGCGTCGTCGAAATGGTCTCCGTGACCCCCGTGCTGGGCCTGATGCTCGGCCTGGCCGTGGGCATCGACTACGCCCTGTTCATCGTGAACCGGCACCGCCGCCAGCTGAAGGCGGGCTACGAGCTGGAGGAGTCGATTGGACTGGCCAACGGCACCTCGGGCAACGCCGTCGTCTTCGCCGGCTCCACCGTGCTGATTGCGCTGCTGGCCCTGAACATCACCGGCATCCCGTTCCTCGGCCTGATGGGCACCGTGGGCGCTGCGTGCATCGCGATTGCCGTGATGATTGCCGTGACCCTGACACCGGCCCTGCTGAAACTTACGGGCATGCGCATTCTCAGCAAGAAGGAACGCGCTGCAGTCACACGTGCCGCGGAAGCGGCCTCGCCGGCTCCCGCTGCGGCTGCTGCCAGGCCCATGTCCACGATGAGTGCCGTGCTCACGGCCCTGGTTTCGATCGCGGCGCTGCTGGTCATTGCCATTCCGGCCCTGGACTTGCGCACCGGCCTGCCGGACGGATCTTCCGAGGCTCACGACTCCACGCAGTACCGTGCCTACTCCACCCTCTCGGAGAAGTTCGGCGAGGGCCAGAACGGTACCCTGCTGGTGGTCGCAGAGCTGGAGTCCGAGCCGACTGACGCCGAGGCAACAGCTGCCCAGGCCGAGATCGCCGGGATCCTCTTCGAGCAGGACGGCGTTTCCGCCGTCGCACCCATCGGTTCATCCGAGGACGGCAGCACTGTCGCGTTCCAGGTGGTGCCGGAGCAGGGGCCCACGAGCGAGTCCACCGAGAATCTGGTGCACACACTCCGGGACATGTCTCCGCTGAACGATGAATACGAGATCGGCGTGGCCGGAACCGCTTCCGGCAACATCGACATCTCGGACAAGCTTTCCGACGCTCTGCCGATTTATCTCGGCGTGGTGGTGGGCCTGTCCCTGCTGATCCTGATCCTGGTGTTCCGGTCCATTTACGTTCCGGTCATTGCCACGCTTGGCTTTGTGCTCTCCTACTTTGGTGCGCTCGGCGGCGTCGTGGCCATCTACCAGTGGGGCTGGCTCTCCGGGATCTTCAACGTGGAGTCCCCCGGCCCAATCCTGAACTTCCTGCCGACCATCCTGGTGGGCATCCTGTTTGGCCTGGCCATGGACTACATGCTGTTCATCGGCTCCGGCATGCGTGAGGCGTATGCCCACGGCGCACCGTCCCGGGTGGCCGTAGTGCAGGGTGTCCGGGCCGGACGGGCCGTGGTGACCGCCGCGGCGATCATCATGGTCTCCGTGTTCGGCGGCTTCGTCTTCTCCCACAGCGCCATGATCCGGCCGATCGGCTTCGCACTGGCCTTCGGTGTGCTGCTGGACGCGTTCGTGGTCCGCATGCTGCTGATCCCGGCGCTGATGCACCTGGCCGGAGACAAGGCCTGGTGGCTGCCGAAGTGGCTGGACCGGATCCTGCCCGATGTCGACGTCGAAGGCTCCTCGCTGGAACGCCGGCACCCCCACGTGGACCATCGGGAACCGGAACCGGCCAGCCGCAGCTAGCCTCCGTTCCCGCAAAAACAGCAGCTGCCCCCTTTCGGGGCGGCTGCTGTTTTGTTTCGTCCGCGTCATCCCCGCCAGGCAGGCGTAAATTTCTGGACTCAATCCAATCGATGGAATATAACTAATCTGGATGTTGTCCAACTTTGGTCTTCGTCTATTTGAGTACGGCGGCGGGTCCCGTTGGGGGAGGACCGCACCGCGCGCAGTCGTCTGCGGCCGATCTCCCTGCCTTGTCCCGCAAGTCGACTCAGGAGATCCACCTTGAACCGCCCCCTCTCCCAGCGTTTATCGACAGTTGCCGCAGCGGCAGCTGCAGCTCTGGTACTCGCCTCCTGCACTCCGGCATCATCCGATGCGGCTTCCTATCACGCATGTCTCGATGACACATCGCTGCAGTTCACGAGCATCGCCACGTCAGCCGAAGATCTGGACTGCGGCGCGGGCGGAATCCCGGTCTCCTGGCTGGCCGCCGGCGCTGACGGGGCTGTTCCCAGCGTGGCTGCGACGGCGTCAGCTGAGACGAAGGGGGACAAAGGCGAACCCGGAGAACCAGGGGCCGACGGCGCAGCTGGAGCCGACGGCGCCCCGGGAGGATCCGGGCCCGCAGGACTTCCGGGACAGGCGGGTGCGGCTGGGCAACCAGGCGAGGCCGGGGCTCCCGGAGCGCAGGGTGCAACCGGGCCCGCGGGCAAACAGGGCGAGCAGGGCGCAACCGGGCCCACCGGGCCGACGGGTGAAACCGGTCCTGCCGGGTCCACAGGGCCGACTGGACCTGCAGGTGAAACCGGTCCTGCCGGAGCGTCGGGCCCCGCAGGTCCCAGCGGACCGACGGGTGAAACCGGCCCTACCGGTCCCACGGGACCGACTGGACCTGCAGGCGAAACCGGCCCTGCAGGTCCCACGGGACCGACTGGACCTGTAGGCGAAACCGGCCCTACGGGGCCTGCCGGCCCAACCGGACCTGCTGGAGCACCGGGCGCAACAGGACCCGCCGGCCTCCCAGGCCGGGACGGCAACAGCATCCACAACGGTTCCGGGAATCCCGCAAACAATGTGGGCGTGGACGGCGACTTCTACCTCGACACCACAACCTTTGCCATCTACGGCCCCAAGACGGCGGGAACGTGGCCGGGTGGGTCTCAAAGCCTGATTGGTCCGCAGGGACCCATGGGCCCTCAGGGCGTGCAAGGCCTTCAAGGTGATCAAGGTGACCCGGGCCCAGCGGGATCCGACGGTGCCGTGGGACCAGCAGGACCAGAGGGTCAGAGCGGCCCGGCCGGCCCACAGGGACCTGCAGGGGCTCCGGGCCCCGAGGGACCGGCCGGACCACAGGGCGATAAGGGCGATAAGGGCGACACTGGCGATGCCGGACCGATTGGCCCGGCAGGGCCGGTCGGACCACAGGGGCCCCAGGGTCCGGCCGGGGCAGGGACCGTCTTCATCAGTTTCCTGCCCGGCGCCATGGATCTCACAGCTTTCCCCAACGCTGCGGGTTACTTCCCGATCTCCGGCTCGGTGGCTCCCTCCAGCTCCCTAGAACCCAACGAGATTCGAATGCCGCGCGCGGGGACCATCACCGAGATGAGGGTCGAGATCACGGACCGAGCCAGCAGCATCAACGTGTACCTCGTCCGTGACGGCCTGTTCCCAAGCGGCATGGACTGCACGACCACCTCCGAGTGTGTGTCCCCTGGGTCGCTAACCGTGGAAAAGAACCAGAAACTTGCCCTGTGGGTTCGCGGCGTCGGGCCCGAGCCCATTGAGAACCTGCGCGTAACATTGCTCTTCGAGTAACGCGGCGGTCAACTAGATCGCCTTGCCCGGGTTGAGGATGCCCAGCGGGTCCAGCGCTGCGCGGATGGTGTGCATGACCTCCAGCGACACGTCGCCGAGCTCTTCCTGGAGCCAGTCACGCTTCAGCAGGCCAATGCCGTGCTCTCCGGTCAGTGTGCCGCCCAGGGACTTGGCCAGGTGGAACATCTCGCCCAGCGCTGCCTTTGGCGGCCCCTCGGTCACGGAGTCCTCCGGCTCCATCACAATCATCGGGTGCAGGTTTCCGTCCGACGCGTGGGCGATCGTGAAGATCCGCACTCCGGTGCGTTCGGCGATCGCTTCCAGCCCGGAGACGACGTCGGCCAGCTTTCCGCGTGGAACCCCGATGTCCCCGATCGATACCCGGCCGAGCTTCTCCAGGGACGGGATGGCTTCCCGGCGGGCTGTTACCAGCGCAGCCGCCTGCTCGTCGTCGACGGCCCGTTCGCAGATCCCAAAGGGTGAGATGGCGTCCATCACCACGTCCTGCTCCAGGAACGCGCCGTGTCCATCCGTTTGGACCAGCAGGAACGAAGCGCCGCGGGACCGGTAGTCCGTGCCCAGTGCGGCGTCGACCGCTTCCAGGGTCTGCCCGTCCATCAGCTCCATCATCGAAGGCTGAATGCGCGCAGCGACAACAGCCGACGCCGCCCGGGCGGCCTGCTCCACGTTCGGGAAGAAGGCAGCAACCGTGGCGGTCTGCACGGGCAGCGGCCGCAGCCGGAGCGTAGCTTCGACGACGACCCCCAGGGTGCCCTCGGAGCCGATCATCAGGGCATTCAGGTCATAGCCGCTGACACCCTTGATGGTCTCCCGTCCGGTGCGCAGTTCCCGCCCGTCCGCCAGGATCACCCGCAGTGCCAGCACTGCTTCGCGCGTCACACCGTACTTGGCGCAGCGCATACCCCCGGCATTAGTGGCAATGTTCCCGCCGATCGAGCAGATGGCCGTGCTGGCAGGGTCCGGTGCGTAGAAGAGCCCGTATTCGCCGGCAGCGGCGTTCAGTTCCGCGTTCAGCACTCCGGGCTGCACCACTGCCAGCTGCTCTTCGGGATCGATCCGCAGGACCCGGTTCATGCCGGACACGTCCAGCACCACTTCACCTTGGCGGGAGGAGGACGCCGCGGCAAGTCCGGTGCCGGCTCCGCGCGGAACCACCGGGACGCGGTGGGCACTGGCCCGGCGCAGGACTTCGGCGACTTCTCCGGCGTCCTGGGCGAAAACCACGCCCTCCGGCAGGCTGTCGGCCACAAATCCGGAACGGTCGGTACTGGCTTTCACCCGGTCTTCGTGTTCCACGGACGAGCGGACCGCTGCGCTGAGCACTGCCGCCGCCCCGTCCGCGAAACTGGTTCCGGAGGCGTTCAGGGACTCGGTGCTCACAGATTCTCCTTGCATTGGCGGTTTACGGGACCATCCAGCCGAGCATCGGCGTGGACTGCAGCCAGATCAGCAGGGTCATTCCGACCAGCAGGCCCAGGGACCAGCCGATCAGTTTGCGCAGCAGCGTGCCTTCTGCGCCGTTGAGGCCCACCGCCGCTGAGGCGATAGCCAGGTTCTGCAGCGACAGCATCTTGCCCAGCACGCCGGCAGAGGAGTTCGACGCCGCCATCAGTGTGGGTGACAGACCGGTCTCATTCGCTGCGGCCACCTGCAGCTGGCCGAAGAGGGAGTTAGACGACGTGTCCGAACCAGTCAGGGCCACGCCGATCCACCCGAGCAGCGGTGACAGAAGGGCGAAGAACCCTCCGGCCGACGCCAGCGCCACTCCCAGGGTGGTGGTCTGCCCGGACAGGTTCATCACGAATGACAGTGCGAGGACTGAACAGACGGTGACGATCGTCCAGCGCAGCGTCTTCAGGGTGTCCCCGTAGATCCGGACGCCCTTTCCGGGAGCGATCCGATACAGCAGCATGGTCAGGATGCCGGAGAGCAGCAGCAGTGTGCCGGTGGCCTTCACGTGGTCGAAGCGCAGGTTCTGCGCACCCACTGGATCCCCGGAAGAGTTCACCACGTCGAGGCCGGGCCAGTGGAAGGTCACACCGCCCACCTGTGTCAGCCAGGCCTTGATCGGCGGAATCTGCGCGAGCGAGAAAACAACAATGATGATCAGGTACGGCGCCACGGCGAACCAGACGCTGCGCGCCGGCGGCCGGGTGGAATCCCTCGGCTCCTGCTCGTTTCCGTCCGAGTCGAGGCCGCCTCCGGTAGGGATCGCGGAGCTGCCCCCGGAACCGCCTGCGCCGGTGCCCTCGCTGGGGCCGGCTGTTTCGCTTCCGCCGGTCTTCGTGAGGGTGTCTGAGCCTTCCTCACCGCCAACGCTGGTGGTCTTGCTGCGGACCCCCGCTGCGTCGTCGTCCATTGATTCGCCGGACATGCCGATGAGTTCCTTTGGCTGCCAGACCCGCAGCATCAGCAGCACGGCGATGACCGTGGCCACGGCCGCCACCACGTCCGTCAGTTCCACGACAAAGAAGTTCGAGGCCACGAACTGGGCCAGGCCAAACACGATGCCGGCCACCAGTGCCACGGGCCAGGTCTGCCGCACACCCCGCTTGCCGTCCACCAGGAAAACCAGGATCAGCGGGACCACCAGGGCGATGAACGGCGTCTGCCTGCCGGTCATTGAGGACAGTTCCTGCAGCGGGATGCCGGTGACGCCGTTCAGGGCGATGATCGGAGCGGCCATGGCCCCGAACGCCACCGGGGCAGTGTTGGCCAGCAGCGCCACGATCGCCGACTTCAGCGGTTTCATGCCGGCGGCCATCAGCATGGCAGCGGCGATCGCCACCGGGGCGCCGAACCCGGCGAGTGATTCCAGCAGGGCGCCGAAACAGAAGGCGATCAGGATGGAGAGGATCCGCAGATCATCGGAGATTGAGCGGATGGTCCGTCCCAGCACATCGAACCACGGGGTGGCGACCGTCAGGTTGTAGATCCACAGTGCGTTGATCAGGATCCAGAGGATGGGGAAAATGGCGTAGAACGCGCCCAGCGCGGTGGCAGAGAGGGTCTGGTCCAGCGGCATGCCCCAGCCAAAGAGTGCCAGGAGGATGGACAGGATCAGGGAGATGATGCCCGCCTGGTAGGCCTTGAGCCGGAACACGCCGAGCATCACAAACAGCAGCAGCAGCGGGAGGGCGGCGAGGATGGCGGAGAGCACCAGGGAATCGCCGATTGGATCAAGGACCTGTTCGTACTGCGCTGCCGGAATATGCACAAAAACCCCTTTGTTTTTGCGGGGCCGGGTGGATCCGGTCCTGCCCGTACACAAGTTGGGTTGACACTAGGCCCGCACCTCCGGCCGGTCAACGCCCCAGCCCTGCCTTCCCGGCGAAAGGGCAGAAACGGCTGGTTTCGGCGCTGAAAAGAGCCGCTTCTGTCCTCTCGGCAACTAGGGCAGGATATGGTCATGAGTTTTGAGGGGTTGCGGACAGCGGATTAACCACCTTCCGGGCGGAAGAAGCCGCACGCGCGGTGCTGTTCCAGCCCTCAGCGCGCCGGGGCGGCGTCCTCAATGTCCTCATCCTCGATGCCCAGGATGTCGAGCTTCCCGCTCTTCCGGTCGGCGAGGTACTTCTTCATTTCCCGCTTGATCACCGGGAGCAGCAGGTACACCCCGAGCAGGTTCACGAAGGCGCAGATGAACAGCGCTGCATCGGTGAAGCTGATGACCTGGCTGAAGGAGAGAACGCACCCGGCCACGGTGAACGTCAGGAAAATGACCTTGTAGATGATCTCCCGCTTGCGTCCGCGGCCGAAGAGATATTCCCAGGCCTTGAGCCCGTAGTAGGACCAGGTGATCAGGGTCGAGTAGGCAAAGAGCGCGACGGCGACCGAAAGCACGATCGGGAACCAGGGCAACACGGTGGCAAAGGCATCGGAGGTCAGGATCACGCCGTCGGGCGCCCCTCCCCCGCCCTGTACCTGGTCGATGCCGGCCTGCAGGCTCGGTGCGCCGGCCATGATGATGGCCAGCGCCGTCATGGTACAGATCAGCACCGTGTCCACGAGCGGTTCGAGCATTGCCACAAAACCTTCACTGACCGGGCGGCGGGTCTTGACGGCCGAGTGTGCGATCGCGGCAGAACCCACGCCGGCTTCGTTGGAGAAGGAGGCCCGCTGGAAGCCGATGATCATCACGCCGAGGATTCCGCCGGCGAAGCCCTCAGGCCGGAACGCTCCTTCGATGATGGCGCCAATGGCGGACGGAATGTTTGAGAAGTTGGCGCCGATGACGGCTGCGCAGGCGACGAGGTACACGGCGGCCATTGCGGGGACCAGTTTGGAGGTGGTTGCTCCGATGGACTTGATTCCGCCGAGGATCACTATGGCCACGAGGGCGGCGAGAATCGCTCCGAAGATCAGCGCCGCGCCGTCGGATCCCAGGAACCCTTCGTCACCGCCTGTGGCATTGCGCACCTGGGCGAAGGTCTGATTGGCCTGGAACATGTTGCCGCCGGCCACGCCGAAGAGCAGGATAGCGACGGCAAACACGCCGGTCAGCACTTTGGCTGGCAGCGAGCCGAACCGTTTGAACGCCACGGGAAGATATTTGAACGGTCCGCCGCTGATTGTGCCGTCTTCATGGACCTGGCGGTATTTGACGCCCAGTGTGCATTCCGCGAATTTGGTGGCCATGCCCAGAAGTCCCGCCAGGATCATCCAGAACGTGGCTCCGGGGCCGCCGAGTGCCATGGCTGCGCCGACGCCGGCGATGTTGCCCAGGCCCACCGTGCCGGAAAGGGCTGAGGTGAGGGCCTGGAAATGCGGTACTTCCCCCGGGTCCTGTTTAGTGGAGAACTTTCCGCGGATCACCTGCCCGGACACCTTCAGCCCGCGGAATTGGATGAACCCGAAGTAGACGGTGATGACCACCCCGGCAATGATCAGCCAGGCAACTACTACGGGGAAACTAAAGTCTCCAATCGTCAGCGGAAAGAAAACTATGTCGTTGAAGGCTGTGGCAATGGGCTCCATGAACTCGTTCACGGAGGTGTCTATGGTGCCCAGCAGGCCGCTGGGTTCCGACTCGGTCGGCACGGTTATGCTGCGGCCCATAGGACAATACCCCCGGATTAGTAAGCCAGCTGACGAATTGTGCTGTTCAGCTTGCCCTACCTTTTCCTGTAATTCAAATCACGGGAAGGGGTGTTTTGGGCCGACGGATGGGTGATGCCCGCCCCCGGCAGGCATCACCCTGCACGCCAGGACTAGGAGCGGGACTCTCGCGTCTCTTTCTGGTTTGCCTTCTGGATAGCATCCACCAGCTCGTCCTTGTTCATCTTCGAGCGGCCGCTGATGTCCAGCTTCGAGGCGACGTCGTACAGATGCTCCTTCGACGCATTGGCGTCTACTCCCCCGGCCGTCTTGGCGTTGGACTTCCGGCCCTCTTGGGCCTTTTTATCCGATGGCCCACTGGAGTCCTTGGGTTCCCAGTGGTCGCCCACCTTCTCATGCGTGCGCTTGAGCGAGGCGTAGGCGGTCTGTGCCGCCCGCTGCTCGTCCCCGTATTCGTCAAGGGCCGAGTCGTAGGTCTTGGCGAAGGTATCCTGGGCTTTTTTGTCTGAACGCTCAAGAGTGGAGGGCAGTTCGCTCTTCTTCGCCTTGCCGGACTTAGTGGTCTTAGGCATTCTCAGTCATCCCCCTCCGGCTGCAGCGTGGAAGCTTCGGTTTCCTGAGCGACCCCCATCGCATCCTGAACTTCAACACTGTCCGTGTCGTCGGCCACCGGCTCCGGCTGGCGCCATTCCTCCACGTGGTCTGGAACGGCGTTTCGGGTCAGGTTCTGTGTCTCCTGCTTCATTTCCTCATCGAGGCGGCGCCCGTGGGTGCTGTTTCCGCGTTCGGCCATGATGCGTTCCTTCCGGTCGGCGACTTACTAAGCGTCCTTACTGTCTACCATCGGGGGGACGGGTGCTCAACCCCGGGCGGCAGCCGATCGGTAGACCGGCTGCCGCCGCCGGGTCCGGCACTAGGCCGGGCGAGCAGCGCGGTCCCGGCTGCGTGTGAGAAGAAGGGCGAGGCCAATCATGGTGACACCCAGGAAGAGGTGCAGCCAGTTGTCCGCATTGTTCAGCGGGACAAAGTTGGCAGCGGATTCGCCGTCGATCACCAGGCCGTAGATCCACAGCACAAGGTAGACCACTCCTCCCCAGAGCATGAAGGCACGCGCCCCGCCGGCGCTGCGCGCGAGCAGCAGGCCGGCGACACCATAGAGCAGGTGCACAACGTTATGCAGGATGGACACCTGGAAGATGCCCAGCAGGAGCGCCTCGGAGTGATGGCCGGCTCCGGCCAGTGAATCGTAGTTCGTGGTGATGCCGGGGATGAATCCCATGATGCCCACCAGGAGGAAAACCACCCCGTAAGCCAGGGAGGCTTTCTGGATATTCGTGCGTCCGCGGTTCCGCGCAGAACCAGTATTGGTCTCAGTCATACAGTTCTCCGTTCCCTCAGAGTGCTTCGGCAGCCTCAAAGGCCGCCGCGTGAGCCAATATGGTAAGCATACTTAGCAACAAGTTGCACACTTCGGCGTGTTGACCGGTCCGGGCGTGTCCGCGCAGACCAGACAGCTGCCGTACCGGGCGGGCCGGCGTCGGAAGTGCCGGTTCAGCACTCCACAACGTTCACGGCGAGGCCGCCCATGGCGGTTTCCTTGTATTTCGAGCTCATGTCACGTCCAGTCTCGCGCATGGTCACGATGACCTCGTCGAGCGAGACGCGGTGCTCGCCGTCGCCCCACAGCGCCATCTTGGCGGCGTTGACCGCTTTGCCGGCGCCGATGGCGTTCCGCTCGATGCACGGCACCTGCACCAGCCCGCCGATTGGATCGCAGGTCAGCCCAAGGTTGTGCTCCATCGCGATTTCCGCGGCATTCTCCACCTGTTCCGGCGAGCCGCCCAGGATTTCAGCCAGGCCTGCGGCAGCCATGGACGACGCCGACCCCACCTCGCCCTGGCAGCCCACCTCCGCGCCGGAAATCGAGGCCTGCTCCTTGTAGAGCACCCCGATCGCACCGGCGGCGAGCAGGAAGCGGACGACGGCGTCGTCCTTCTGTTCCGGACCGGCAGTGTCCATGCCGGGGCCGTAGTGCGTCGCGTAGAAGAGCACGGCGGGGATGATGCCGGCCGCACCGTTGGTGGGTGCGGTGACCACGCGGCCGCCGGACGCGTTTTCCTCATTCACCGCCAGCGCCACCAGGTTTACCCACTCCTGCCAGAAGCGGGGGTCACGGTTAGGGTCTTCTTCGCGCAGCCGCGTGTGCCACTGGGGCGCCCGACGCCGGACCTTGAGCCCTCCCGGCAGCAGTCCGGCGCGGGCGATCGCGGAATCCTTGCACTGGTCCATCACGTCGCGGATGTGCAGCAGCCCGGCCCGAATCTCCTCTTCGGACCGGGAGACAAGTTCGTTGGCCAGCATCACCTGGCTGATGGAGAGTCCGTTGGCAGTGCAGTGTTCCAGCAGCTGAACAGCGGTGCGGAAGGGATACGGCAGCGACTGTTTGGAGGCTTCGAGTTCGACGGCGGCAGTCTCCTCCTCGCCGTCGCGCACGATGAACCCGCCGCCGACGCTGAAGAACGTGGCTTCACGGAGCACCTCGCCGTCGGCGCCGCTGACGGCGAACCGGATGCCGTTGGTGTGGCGGGGCAGGACCGTGAGCGGATGCAGCACCATGTCCTCGATCCCGTATTCGAGGACCACGCCGCCGCCGGAACCCTCAAGCTCGCTGCCCAGCTGGATCTTGCCGCTCGCTTCGATCTCCGCGAGCCGTTCCTCCATCTGCTCCGGGAGGATTTCCTCCGGCGCAAAGCCTTCCAGCCCGAGGAGGACGGCGGGAAAGGTGCCGTGCCCGCGGCCGGTCGCCGCGAGGGACCCGTAAAGATCCACGCGGAGACCGGCCACGGAGGCAAGGACACCGGCCCCGGCGAGCTCCGCGGCGAAGGCCGCGCCTGCCCTCATCGGCCCCACGGTGTGCGAGCTTGAGGGGCCGATGCCTACGGTGAAGAGGTCGAAAACGCCTACAGCCATGCGGTGTCCTTTGGTTCGCGCCGATCAGGCGCGGGCGGGTGCTCCGGCCAGGTCGGCGACCTGCGGGTAGAGCGGGTGGGCCGCGGCCAGGGTGTGGACGCGGTCCTTGAGTGCGCTGAGATCCTCGCCGTTCCCGGCGATAAGAGCCAGTGCGATGATGTCTGCGACTTCACGGAACGCTGCCTCGTCAAAACCCCGGGTGGCCAGCGCCGGCGTGCCGATCCGCAGACCCGAGGTAACCATCGGGGGCCGCGGATCGAACGGTACGGCGTTGCGGTTGACCGTGATGTCGATCTGCGCGAGGCGGTCCTCGGCCTGCTGGCCGTCCAGTTCCGCGTTCCGCAGGTCCACCAGGACCAGGTGCACGTCGGTGCCCCCGGAAACCACGGAGATTCCCTTCGCAGCAACGTCTTCGGAGAGCAGCCGCTCGGCCAGGATCCGTGAACCGGCCAGCGTGCGTTCCTGGCGTTCGCGGAACTCGGGTGTCCCGGCGATCTTCAGCGCAGTCGCCTTGCCGGCAATCACGTGCTCCAGCGGCCCGCCCTGCTGGCCGGGGAACACAGCGGAGTTGATCTTCTTCGCGATGTCCGCGTCGTTGGAGAGGATGATGCCGCCGCGCGGACCGGCCAGGGTCTTGTGCGTCGTGGAGGTAACCACGTGGGCGTGCGGAACCGGGCTGGGGTGCAGTCCGGCCGCGACCAGTCCGGCGAAGTGCGCCATGTCCACCATGAGGTAGGCACCCACCTCGTCGGCGATGCGGCGGAACGCCTCGAAGTCCAGCTGGCGGGCGTATGCGGACCAGCCGGCGACGATCAGTTTCGGCTTGTGCTCACGGGCCAGGCGCGCGACGTCGTTCATGTTCACAGTGTGGGTGGTTTCATCCACACCATAGGGAACGATGTTGTACAGCCGGCCGGAGAAGTTGATCTTCATACCGTGCGTGAGGTGTCCGCCGTCGGCCAGCGAAAGCCCCAGCACAGTGTCACCCGGACGGATCAGGGCATGCATCACCGAGGCGTTGGCCTGCGCACCGGAGTGCGGCTGGACGTTGGCGAAACCTGCGCCGAAGAGTTCCTTGGCCCGGTCGATTGCCAGCTGCTCAATGACGTCCACGTATTCGCAGCCGCCGTAGTAGCGGCGCCCGGGGTAGCCCTCGGCGTACTTGTTGGTAAGCACGGAGCCCTGGGCTTCCATGATCGACACCGCAGTGTGGTTCTCAGAGGCGATCATCTCCAGCCCCTCCTGCTGGCGGCGACGCTCGTTGTCGATCTGCTCGGCAACCTCGGGATCGATCTCCGCGAGGCGGGAGTTCAGGAAATCGGTCACAGCTCGCCGCCGTTCTTCTCTGCGTACTCGGCAGCGCTCAGCAGCTCACCCTCCTCCGTGACCTCAACGGTGAACAGCCAGCCGGCGCCGTACGGGTCTTCGTTCAGGATGGCCGGGTTGTCCACGGCTTCCTGGTTGATCTCCACGATCGTGCCGGAAACCGGGGCGTACAGGTCCGAAACGGACTTGGTGGATTCAACCTCGCCGCAGGTCTCGCCTGCAGTGACGGAATCGCCGACGGCGGGCAGGTCCACGTACACGACGTCGCCCAGGGCGTCAGCGGCAACGGCGGAGATGCCGACCTTTACGGGGCTGGATGCGTCCACCCACTCGTGTTCGGCGGAGTAGCGGAGGGACGGATCAACTTTGCTCATTGGATGTGCCTTTCGGAAGCATGGAGTTGTTGGTTCGAGTGTAGGTGGGGCGGCGTTGACGGGACATTTCGCCGCCCCTTAGCGTTGCAGATCCCGCCCTCCTCCTCGCAAGCTCGGAGAGGGGCCCTGGATCCTTCACTTCATCGCTCGTTCCTCGCTCGGCGATGCGGGGCTACACGAAAAGCCCCGCCCCCGCCGAGTCCGGTCCGACCTTGGTGCCATGTTCCCCATCGAGAGGGCAGTTACGGCTCGTTTCAGGGCTGAAAAGAGCCGTAAGTGGCCTCTCGACGGGGAGGGGTGGCTTACTTGGCGCGCTTGTAGAACGGGAGCTGGACTACTTCGAAGGGTTCGGGCTTGCCGCGGAGGTCGACGTCGAGGGACGTTCCGGGTTCGGCGTGGGAGGCATCGACGTAGGCCAGGGCGATTGGATAGCCCAGGGTGGGGCTGGGAGCCCCGGAGGTGACTTCACCGATGGTGTTTCCGTCCTTGAGCACCGGATAGTGCGATCGGGCTGAACGGCGGCCGGAACCCTTGAGGCCAATGAGTTTGCGCGTGGGGCCCTGCTCCTTCTTGGCGGCGAGGGCTTCGCGGCCCACAAAGTCGCCGTCCTTGGACAGAGCGACGACGCCGCCCAGGCCGGCGGCGTACGGATCCACCTCAAGGGAGAGCTCATTGCCGTACAGCGGCATTCCGGCTTCCAGGCGCAGCGAGTCGCGGCAGGCCAGACCCGCCGGAACCAGTCCGCGGCCTTCGCCGGCAGCGAGCAGTGCCTGCCACAGGGCAGCGGCGTCGTCATTCGGGACGTAGATCTCGAAACCGTCTTCGCCGGTGTAGCCGGTGCGGGCCACCAGCAGCTTGTGCGAGCTGCCGCCAACAGTCAGCTCAACCGGCGCTGCGGCGTAGTACTTCATTCCAGTGACCGCGTCCCGGAAATCGGCAGGCACCAGATCCAGCAGGATGGCTTCGGCTGCAGGACCCTGGACGGCCACCAGGGAGGTGGCTGCCGTCTGGTCCTCCACGGCGACGTCGAAACCTTCGGCGCGGGCGGCCAACTCGGCGGCGACGGCGGCGGCGTTGCCCGCGTTCGGGACCACCAGGTAGCTTTCTTCCTCCAGCCGGTAGCTGATCAGGTCGTCAATGATCCCGCCCTCGGCGTTCGTGATCAGCGAGTATTTGGCGCGGCCCACGGCCACGGCGGAGAGCTTGCCCGTCAGCGCGTAGTCCAGGAACGCGGCAGCGTCCGGTCCGGTGACCTCGACTTCGCCCATGTGGGAGAGGTCGAAGAGTCCCGCAGCCTTCCGGACGGCGTGGTGCTCGGCCAGCTCGGAGCTGTACTTCAGCGGCATCTGCCAGCCGCCGAAGTCGGTAAAGGAAGCGCCGAGGCGTTTGTGCTCCTCGTAAAGCGCGGTGTACTGCTCAGTCATGGCGGCGATCCCCTTAGTTCTCGAAGTCTTCGATCGGCGGGCAGGAGCACACCAGGTTGCGGTCCCCCGCAGCGCCGTCAATGCGGCCCACGGGCGGGAAGTACTTGTCCATGCGCAGGCTCTTCAGCGGGAAGACTGCCTGTTCGCGCGGGTAGGGACGGTCCCATTCGTTGCCGGCGGCGACGGTGGCCGTGTGCGGCGCGTGGCGCAGCGGGCTCTCCTCCACAGCGAAGTCCCCGGCAGCGACCTGGTCGATCTCGCCGCGGATAGCGATCATCGCGTCGATGAACCGGTCGATCTCGCCCTGGTCCTCGGACTCGGTGGGTTCGACCATCAGGGTTCCGGCCACCGGGAAGGACAGGGTGGGGGCGTGGAAGCCGTAGTCCACCAGGCGCTTGGCGACGTCCTCAGCCGTGACACCGGTCTTGGCGGTGAGTTCGCGCAGGTCCAGGATGCACTCGTGCGCCACCAGGCCGCCCTTGCCGGTGTAAAGCACCGGGAAGTAGTCGTTGAGGCGGGCTGCCACGTAGTTTGCAGCCAGCAAGGCGCTCTTGGTCGCCGCGGTGAGGCCTTCGCCGCCCATCAGCCGGACGTAGGCCCAGGAGATCGGCAGGACACCGGCTGAACCGAAGCGGGACGCGGAAATCGGAATGTCATCCCCGCCGTCCCAAGCCGCGGCGTTGCCGGGCATAAAGGGTGCCAGGTGCGCCTTGGCTGCAACCGGACCGACGCCGGGGCCGCCGCCGCCGTGCGGGATGCAGAAGGTCTTGTGCAGGTTCAGGTGGGAGACGTCGCCGCCGAACTCGCCGGGCTGGGCGAGGCCGACCAGGGCGTTGAGGTTCGCGCCGTCGATGTAGACCTGGCCGCCTGCCTCGTGCACCGCTTCGCAGACGTCGCGGACGTCGTCGTCGTACACGCCGTGGGTGGAGGGGTAGGTGATCATGATCGCGGCGAGGTTCTCGCGGTTCGCATCAATCTTGGCGCGCAGGTCCGCGTGGTCGATCGCACCGTCTCCGGCAGTGCCGACGACTACTACCTTCATGCCGGCCAGCACGGCGGAGGCTGCATTGGTGCCGTGTGCGGAAGCCGGGATGAGGCAGATGTTGCGCTGCTCCTCGCCGCGGGAATGGTGGTAGCCGCGGATGGCGAGCAGACCGGCCAGCTCGCCCTGGGAACCGGCGTTGGGCTGGATGGAGACCTGGTCGTAGCCGGTGATGGTGGCCAGCTGCGCTTCCAGATCCGCGATCAGTTCACGCCAGCCCTCGGTCTGGGAATCCGGGGCGAACGGATGGATAGACGCGAACTCGGGCCAGGTCATGGCCTGCATCTCCGCGGTGGCGTTGAGCTTCATGGTGCAGGAGCCCAGCGGGATCATGGTCCGGTCCAGCGCCAGGTCCCGGTCCGAAAGGCGGCGCAGGTAGCGCAGCATCTGGGTTTCGGAGCGGTAGGAGGAGAACACCGGGTGGGTCATGAAGTCCGAGGTGCGCAGCAGTTCAGCCGGTAGCTCGAAGCCGGCAGCTTCGGCAGGCGTTGCGCCAAAGGCGGCCGCGACGTCGGCGGTCACGGCTTCGGTGGTGGTCTCGTCTGCGGAGACACCCACGGTGTCCGCGTCGATTAGGCGCAGGTTGATGCCCTTGGCTTCGGCGGCGGCCACGACCTCCGCGGCGCGGCCGGGAACCCGGGCAGTGACGGTGTCAAAGAAGGTATCCGAAACCAGTTCGATGCCGGCGGCGGAGAGCGCGGTGGCCAGGGCACGGGCGTGGCCGTTGGCACGCAGGGCGATCGCCTTCAGGCCCTCGGCACCGTGGTAGACGGCGTACATGGAGGCCACGATGGCCAGCAGTGCCTGGGCGGTGCAGATGTTGGACGTGGCCTTCTCACGGCGGATGTGCTGCTCGCGGGTCTGCAGCGCCAGGCGGTAGGCGGGGGTTCCGGCGGAATCCTTGGAGACGCCGACCAGGCGGCCGGGCAGCGAGCGCTCCAGGCCCTTGCGCACTGCCATGTAGGCGGCGTGCGGGCCACCAAAGAAGAGGGGAACGCCAAAGCGCTGCACCGAGCCGACGGCAATGTCCGCGCCCTGTTCTCCCGGAGGGGTCAGCAGGGTCAGCGCCAGCAGGTCTGCGGCCACAGTCACCAGGGCGCCGCGCTCCTTGGCTTCGGCAATAACACCGGAGAAGTCCCGGACGGCACCGGAAACGCCGGGCTGCTGGAGCACGACGCCGGTGAGCTCGCCCTTGGGCAGGCCTGCTGCGAGGTCAACGACCTCGACGTCGAAGCCAAGGGCCTTGGCCCGGCCGCGGACGATCGCGATGGTCTGCGGCAGCGCGTCGGCGTCCAGAACGATCTTGCCCTCGGACTTGGCCTTGTTGGTGCGGCGCATCAGCAGCACGGCCTCGGCGACGGCCGTAGCTTCATCCAGCAGGGAGGCGTTCGCCACTGGCAGGGCGGTGAGGTCCTGGACCATGGTCTGGAAGTTCAGCAGCGCTTCGAGCCGGCCCTGCGAGATTTCCGGCTGGTACGGGGTGTAGGCGGTGTACCAGGCGGGGTCCTCCACGACGTTGCGCAGGATCACCGGAGGGGTGTGGGTGTCGAAGTAGCCCTGGCCGATCATCTGCACGGCGGTCTTGTTCTTCGCGGCGATGCGGCGGAGCTCGGCGAGGGTTTCCTGCTCGGTCCGAGCGGCGTTCAGCACCAGCGGGGTGTCCTGCCGGATGGCGGCGGGGACAGCGGTGTCCACCAGGTTGTCCAGGGTGTCATAACCGACGGCCTTGAGCATGGCGTCGGTTTCAGTTGCCCGGGCACCAATATGGCGGTCAACGAAGGCTGCGGTGGACGGAACTGCTGTCATGGGAGGCTCCAAGAGGCGGGCGTGGGTACGCCGATACGACGGTTGGCTCCTCCCCGCTCTGTATTGGACCTGAGAGATTCCGCGGGTGTTATCCGCTTGCACCGTCGGTGAGGAACCGGCACGCCGGTCCTGCTTTCCAGAGTTGCCTCGCCATGGCGGTACAGGGGCCTGAGAGATTCCCGGGGAGGGTTTGCTCCTACGGCGCCCGCGTCTGCATTGCTGCGCGGGACTCTCCCGCCACGGCTGGTAAAGGCATATTCAATTGTGGCTGCACCCTGACTTTAGCCCGCCCGGCAGTGCCCTTCAAGGTATGACCTGGGCCTCATGCCGGCCCGGAATCTGGTATACGGGCGCAGCTGCCCCCGGCCCCAAATTGACATGGCACCGGGGTCTGCAGAAACTGAAACAATCGGCGGTCACGCCACAGCTCATGAGGCTTCATTGAATATCTGTGCATATTGGTGTCAGCAGCGTGTTTTGGCGGCGGCCCGCTGACTCGGCACCAACGAGAAAGAACCCCATGCCAGGTAGCTCCACCCCCGCCTCAGCCACGGACAATCCAGCTGCGGTAACAAGTTCCAAGGACCCGGGCCTCGCGCGTTCGATGTCCAGCCGCCACATCCAGCTCCTCGCCATTGGCGGAGCGATCGGCACCGGCCTGTTCATGGGTTCGGGAAAGACCATCTCCGTCGCCGGCCCCTCGGTCATCTTTGTCTACATGATCATCGGCTTCATGCTGTACTTCGTGATGCGGGCGATGGGCGAGCTGCTGCTGTCCAACCTGCGCTACAAGTCCTTCAGCGATTTCGCCGCGGACCTGCTCGGCCCGTGGGCCGGTTTCTTCACCGGCTGGACCTACTGGTTCTGCTGGGTAGTCACGGGTATTGCCGACGTCGTGGCAATCGCCCACTACGTCACGTTCTGGTGGGCGGAAATTCCGCTCTGGATCCCGGCACTGGCCTGCATTGTGCTGCTGGTGGCCCTGAATCTGCCCTCTGTAAAGGCCTTCGGCGAGACCGAGTTCTGGTTTGCGCTGATTAAGATCGTCGCCATTCTGACACTGATCGTGGTGGGCCTGGTTCTGATCCTCACCCGCTTCGACTCGGGCAACGGCGCCACCGCCGGCTTCGAGAACCTGTGGGAACACGGCGGCTTCTTCCCCACCGGCCCCATGGGCTTCGTGGCAGGTTTCCAGATTGCAGTCTTCGCGTTCGTCGGCATCGAGCTGGTGGGCACCGCTGCCGCAGAGACGAAGGACCCGGAGAAGAACCTGCCCAAGGCCATTAACTCCATCCCGCTGCGCATCATGCTGTTCTATGTAGGGGCCCTGGTGGTGCTGATGGCCGTGATTCCCTGGACGCGGTTCAACGCCGATGAAAGCCCGTTCGTTGGAATGTTCGCCCTGGCCGGGCTGGGCATTGCGGCCGCCGTCGTCAACTTTGTGGTGCTGACCTCCGCCGCTTCCTCTGCGAACTCGGGCATCTATTCCACCTCACGGATGGTCTTTGGCCTAGCGCACGACGGCGATGCCCCCAGGGCGTTCGGCCGGCTGTCCCGCCGGCAGGTTCCCCGCAACGCCCTGTTCTTTTCCTGCACCTTCCTGCTGGCCGGCGTGGTACTGCTTTACGCCGGCGACTCGGTCAGCCAGGCGTTCACCCTGGTGACCACCATTTCCGCACTCTGCTTTATGTTCGTGTGGACCATCATCCTGTTTAGCTACCTCACCTACCGCCGCCGCCGTCCGCAGCTGCACCGGGACTCCACCTTCAAGCTTCCCGGCGGACGGGTAATGGTCTATGTGGTGCTGGCGTTCTTCGTGTTCATTGTCTGGGCGCTCACCACCCAGCCGGACACGCTGACGGCCCTGCTCGTCACGCCCATCTGGTTCGCCCTGCTGGGCGGCGCCTACGCCCTGCTGCGCCGTACACCGCTGCACCAGGCGCGGGTGGCGGAATACAAAGCCATGGCGGAGGCCGAGCGGGAAGCCGCGAAACAGCTCAGCCGCGCGTGAACTTAAGGTAGCGGCGGGCCGAATCCTGCACGATTCGGTCCGCGCCCCGGGGCAGGATGTAGTCCCACCACGCCCCATACAGCCGCTCGTAGGACAGCGGCGCCAAAAGCTCGGCCGCGGCTTCCACTACATCCGGGCGCTCCGGAATCAGGTTGGGATAGCTGTACATAAAAGCGACGTGGCTGAAGTCCGGGATGATTCTGGATGATGTCGCCGCTGAACAGGGCCCCGAGTCCGTCCGGGTCGTCGTCCCAGTGCATCACGGTGCCGCCCGGGAAGTGGATGCCGGGACGGTAAAGGACCAGGCCCTCGGCCAGTTCCATGCTGTCCCCTTCCCAGAACTGCAGGGCGGGGTCGCTGCGGCCCACCCATTCCCGGTCCGCGCTGTGGAGGTAGACGGGGACGCCGAACTCCCTGGCCCAGTCCACCATGGTGGCGTAGTAATGCGGGTGGCTGATGGCTATCGCTGTCAGGCCGCCTTCGGCATTTATGAGGTCGATCAGCTCTTCATCCAGATATGGCACACAGTCCCAGAGCACGTTGCCCCCGGCGGCCTTGACCAGCAGGGCGCGCTGCCCAATGGCAAACTTGGGTTCGCAGCCTATCCCCAGCACACCCGGTCCCTCCGGATGCACGCTGGCACGCCGGGCACCGGAGCGCAGGCGGGAGAGTGAGGTCCAGGCCTGGCCGGACAGCGGGACGTACTGCCGGTCGTCCAGGCACAACGGACAGTCAGCGCGGGGTTCCCCGTACTGGGTCCCGCACGTGACACAGATCGGATACTCATTCGGAGGCAGTGCCTCCCGGTAGTGCTGCACCATGGTCATAAACCCGTCCGTCGCCAGGTAAGGCCGAAGTGCCGTTTAGGCTACCGTCCGCCGCGGCCGCGTAACACCGGTTGAGGCAAGATCACCGGGCACGCTGAATAACGATTTGGCAACTCAGTAGACGACAGTACCGGTGGATTCAACCGTATTCCCCATCTGCGCCGGACGTCCGCTGACGTCCAGCGCAATGCCAGCGGTGTGCAGCGGGACTTCCAAAGCGCGGCTAAGATTCGCCAGCACGTCGCTGCGGACGCGGCGCAGCGCCTCCTGTACATCCGCCCGCTCATTCAGGGTCAGGCGCATGGCCAGGTCCGGTGACTCAGCCGTTCCGCGAAGCAGCGCGGAGCTGCTGACAACCCCGGGCAGGGACGCGGCGTCGTCCTCCACTGCCGCCGCCAGCACCGCCGGGTCGCACCGCGTGATGCCACGGGCGGGGTCCTCATGGAGGCGGTAGCTGGAAGCGGCCCGCCGGCGCGGAACTTCTGCCAGGATCCACCACAGCCCCAGCAGCCCCAGGATGATGCCGCCGATCAGCACGGCCGCAGCCGGGACGGTTTCCAGCACGCCGGGGCCGTCAGCGAGGACGGGTTCTTCCGCGCTGGCAAGGTTCCCGCCGGAGAGCTGGTCCATGAGTCCCGAGGAGAACAGGATCGAGGCTGCTCCTGCGGCAAGCAGGAGGATTCCGATGATGATGAGCCACGTCCGGTTCATGGCTCCTGCATGGTGTCGCATGCTGTGTCCTTCCCGGTACGCCGGGTCAGTCCCGTGAGTGGATGGTGACCCGGACCCGCGGCACGGGATCCAGGCCGGAGGCTTCCAGCCGTGAATGCACCCCGTCACCAACCCACCGCTGCAGATCCTGGGTGTCGTGCAGCGCCGTTGTGACCGAGACCCGGACATCACGGTCCGTCGCTGTGGCCGAGGCCGAGGAAACTCCGTCAATGTGTTCGCAGGTGGCGGCGGCCAGCTGCGCCACGGCTCGCCGGGACATCACCGCTGAGGGTTCGCCGGCTGTTGCCCGCTCGGCTCCCGGATCCCCGGCGTCGGGAAGACGGACCGGCAGGTCATGGAAGCGGCCGGGAATGATCCCCGCAAGCAGCAGCACCAGTCCTGCGACGGCGAGTGTGATGCCCAGCGCCCAGACTCCGGGGCTGTTCCATGCCGAGTCGGCCAGCCACTGCACCGGCGCCGTGAGCGCCTCCGGCCAGGTTCCCGAGGTCAGCCGAAGCAGTGCCGCCACTATGGCGGCAACCCCGAGCGCCAGAAGCACGACGGCGCAGATGGTGGCGGGAACGGAGCGGCTGGGCCGTGGGCGCAGGGCCACCGGTGGTGACTCGGCGCTCACAGCAGGTTCCGCCGTCCGGAAGGTGCCGGCCTGGGCCTCAGCCATGCCACCGTAATGTCCACCTGCCGCACCTGCACGCCTGTCAGTTCCGTGATCCGTCCGGCGATCCGTTCGCGCATTTCATGTGTGGCCTGGCGCAGCGGAACCGGGTAGGGCAGCCCGACGGTTACCCGCAGGCTGGCGATGTTGCCGGCCAGCTCGACCGAGGCCTCGGGGCGGGCGGAAAAATCAGCCCGTGTCCCGAGGCCCAGGAATCCTCCGGAGGAGCCTCCGGCCTCGGTTTCATCGCGCGCCACCTGGCTGGCGATCTTCTCCAGGACCTTGCGGGACATCGACGTGCTGCCCCGGTCCTCAACGGCCCGCCTAGGGCGGCGCGCTGTGCTCACCTGCGTGGTGGTCATCGGCTTGCGGCACGGCCAAACAGGCCTGCCATGTCCAGTTTGCCGTCAGCCACCAGGCCCACCAGCAGTCCAATCAGACCGAAGAGAATTGTGACGAGGAAGGCGAACCATCCCCCGAAGGCCAGCACAATACCCAAAACCAGACCCACTACCAGGCACCATCTTGTTGCGTTCATCGGTGCTCTCCTTAGGACGAATTAAACACGTTATGGATTTGGACCCGGCGGTCAGCCGGGCCTGCCCTTGCCTACTCCAGCCGTCCGGACGGCTTCTTCTGCGGCTGGCTGTCGTCGTCACTGTCATCGTCCGGGAGGTGGACGTCGGTAACGTTCACATTGACCTCCAGAACCTCCAGCCCCGTGGCGTTCTCCACGGAGCGGATCACGTTGGTGCGGATTGCCTGGCTGACCTCAACAATCGAGTAGCCGTACTCAACAATCACGCTGACGTCGACTGCTGCCTGCCGCTCGCCCTTTTCCACGCTCACGCCGTTGCCGTAGTTCGTCTGGGACCCGGGTATACGTTCGGTGACCGCACTGAAGGCACGGCGGGCTGCATTGCCCATGGCATAGACGCCCGGGACTTCCCGGGTCGCGATGCCCGCCAGCTTCTGCACCACGGTTTCTTCAATGGTGGTGTCTCCGCGTGGGGTGTGCAGTGGCCCGGAAGGCCGGTGCTGGGCGAGGTCGCTTTCCCTGTCCTCGCTTTCCCCGGTGACCGCCGCTGATGCGGTGGATTGTCCAGGACTCTTGGCGGGATCTGCCATGGCACTCATCTCCTGAAGAGGGGGATCCCGGAGGGGGATCGCCGTACCTTCCATTAAGGGCGCCCGGGGGCAGGATCGTCACGCCCCGCCGAACTTTTCCGCAGTACAGACCGTGAATTCCGGGCACGTCCACGCTGCCGGCCCGGACCTGCCCGCTTCCTTGCCCTTGCCGCACCTCTCGGCCATCCGTAATATTCACGATACGGAAATAAGTTTTCATTTTTTGTCCCGCAGTATGTTCACCTTGCGCACTGACGAGGGATGGAACTGCGTAAGACGGCGGGTTTACACCCTGCCGTTCGCCCCGTACGTTTCAGGGCAACGCTGCATTTCGACGACGCAGGCGGCACCAGCCGGCCCGCGAGAGGAGAAACCATGGCCATTGAAGTAACCGATCCGAACCCCGCCGAAGGCGCCGGGACCATCCTGACTCCGGAGGCACTGGCGTTCATCGAAGAACTCCACCGCCGTTTCGCCCCCACCCGGAATGACCTGCTCGCCGCCCGCACCGCACGCCGCGAGGCCATTGCCGCCGGGGAATCCCTGGACTTCCTGCCTGAGACCGCGGAAATCCGCGAAGGAGACTGGAGCGTTGCCCCGGCTCCGCCTGCGCTGACGGACCGGCGGGTGGAAATGACCGGCCCGGCCTCCCCCGCCAAGATGGCCATCAATGCCCTGAATTCCGGAGCCAAGGTGTGGCTGGCGGACCTGGAGGATGCTTCCACGCCAACCTGGCACAACGTGGTGGATGCCGAGTACAACCTCTACCGTGCTGCCCGCGGGGACCTGTCCTTCACCTCCCCTGACGGCAAGGAATATGCGCTGCGCACCGACGCGCCGCTCGCCGTCGTTGTGATGCGCCCGCGCGGCTGGCACCTGCCGGAGAAACACGTGCTGATCGACGGCGAACCGGCCGTAGGCGCACTGGTGGACTTTGGCCTGCACTTCTTCCACAACGCGATGCAGCTCCTGGACAACGGCCAGGGCCCCTATTACTACCTGCCCAAGATGGAGAGCCATCTGGAGGCCCGCCTCTGGAATGACGTCTTCGTCTTCGCCCAGGACTACGTGGGCGTTCCGCAGGGTTCCGTCCGCGCCACCGTGCTGATCGAGACCATTCCGGCCGCGTTCGAGATGGAGGAAATCCTCTACGAGCTGCGCGACCACGCCGCCGGCCTCAACGCCGGGCGCTGGGACTACCTCTTCAGCATGATCAAGGTGTTCCGCGACTCCGGCAAGGATTTTCTGCTTCCGGACCGCGCCGACGTCGCCATGACCGCACCGTTTATGCGCGCCTACACCGAACTGCTGGTCAAGACCTGCCACCGCCGCGGAGCTTTCGCAATGGGTGGCATGGCAGCGTTCATCCCCAACCGCCGCGAACCCGAAATCACTGCACAGGCATTTGAGAAGGTCACCGCGGACAAGTCCCGCGAAGCCAATGACGGGTTTGACGGTTCCTGGGTGGCGCATCCTGACATGGTGGAGACCTGCCGCGAGGTGTTCGACGCCGTGCTTGGCGACAAGCCGAACCAGGTGGACAAGCTCCGCGAGGATGTGTTCGTGAGTGCCGGGGACCTGCTAGACGTCACCACGGCGGAGGGCTCGATCACGGAGGCAGGACTGCGCTCCAACCTCTACGTTGCAGTGGCGTACACCGCGGTGTGGCTCTCCGGCAACGGCGCGGTGGCCATCCACAACCTCATGGAGGACGCGGCCACCGCGGAGATCTCCCGCTCCCAGGTCTGGCAGCAGGTCCACAACGGCGTCACGCTGGAGGACACCGGGGAGACTGTTACCGAAGACCTGGTCAAGCGGCTGCTCGCGGAGGAGACCGAGCGGCTGCGCGGCGAAGTGGATGAGGACAAGTTCAACCGCTGGTACGCCCCCGCCAGTGAACTGATCGGCCGGATCAGCCTCGCAGAAGACTACGCGGAGTTCCTCACCCTGCCGGCATACGAGCTGGTGGACTAGGTTCGGCCGCGCAGTTCAGTCGAAGTGGATTACCTGGCGGATGGCCTGCCCGTCCGCCAGGGTGTCCATCGCCTCATTGATGTCTTCAAGGGCGACTTCCGAGGAGACCAGTTCTTCGACGGGCAGCTTCCCCTGCCGCCAGAGCTCCGCATACACCGGGATGTCCCGGCTGGGCACGGCCGAGCCCAGGTAGCTGCCCATAATGGTCCGTGCCTCTGCAGTGAGGGTCAGCGGAGTTACCTCTGCGCGCTGGTCCGGGGCCGGCAGCCCCACGGTAACGGTGGTGCCGCCGGGTGCGGTGAGCTGCACGGCAGTCTCGAACGCGCGCGGATGGCCTGCGGCCTCCACTACCAGTGCGGCCCGGATACCGGCGTCAGCGGCCTGCTCGGGGGTGTACACGGCATCCGCCCCCAGCTCCAGGGCACGCTTGAGTTTCTCCGGCAGCGCATCCACGCCGATCACACTGTGAACCCCGGCAGCCCCCGCGGCCAGCAGCGCCGCCATGCCGACGCCGCCCAGCCCCACCACCGCGACGTCGTCCCCCGGACCGGGAGGGGCTGCGTTCAGCACTGCTCCGGCCCCGGTAAGCACGGCGCAGCCCAGCAGGGCAGCGACGGCCGGCGGCACGTCATCCTCCACCGCGACGACCGACCGGTAGTTGACGACGGCGTGGGTCGCGAAGGCGGACACGCCCAGATGGTGCAGCACGGGTTCACCGTTCCGGCTGAGCCGGACACCGCCGCCGAGCAGCGTGCCGGCGTTGTTTGCTGCGCTGCCGGGGGTGCAGGGCATCTTGCCGTTGGTACCGCAGGCGGCGCACTGCCCGCAGCGCGGCAGGAACGCCATCACCACCCGCTGGCCCGCCCGCAGTCCCGGCACCTCCGGGCCGAGCTCCTCGATCCGTCCGGCGGCCTCGTGGCCCAGGAGCATCGGCAGTGGCCGGACCCGGCTGCCATTGACCACCGAGAGGTCCGAATGGCATACCCCCGCGGCCTCAATGCGCACCAGCACCTCTCCGGGTCCGGGTCCCTCAAGTTCAAGTTCCGCCACGCGCAGGGGGCGGCTGACGGCGTAGGGACGCTCCGCTCCGGTGCGTTCCAGGATGGCTCCACGTATGGTGCGGCTGCTCATGATTCCCCTTTGAATCCGTGGTTCGCGCCGTGCCCGGCGCCGGCTGGGACCCATTCCAGCACGGTGCGGGCCCCCCGCCAAGCAAGCACCCGGCGGCGCGGCGTGCAGTTCTGTGACGCAAGATCATGTTTCCGGCCCGTTTCATTTGGCAAGATGTGATCCATGAGCCAACAGAGCAGGACCTTCCCCGCACTGGCCGGCAAGGATGCCGCGGCGCTGAACCGGGCACTTTCGTCCGGGGACGTCACGGTGTTTGTTGACGGCACGGCGCTGCGGCTGCCGCCGGCAGCCCGCGACGCGGTCCTGGACCTGCTCGGCCGGCTTGCGACGGGCTCGGCCGTAAGCCTTACTGAGGCAGTGCAGCCGGATACCGGCGGCACGGATGAGCCCCGCGCGCATAATCCGCTGCTCACCACCTCCCAGGCCGCTGCAGCGGCCGGGATCTCCCACACCTACCTGCGCAACCTGACCGATGCCGGCGTCATCCCGGTTGAATACCGGGGCACGCACCGGAGGATCAGGATGTCCGACGTCGAGGCCTGGCTTCAGTCCCAGCGCGAACAGCGCACTGCGAAGGCTGCTGCCCAGGGCGGGGACGGTACTGCAGGGGGGACTGATACCTAGGAGCACCGCCGCGGTGCGGCTCCGCACACCTGCTCATCAGTAATCGGTTCCACACAGGTTCCACTCGTACTTTCAAACTTTTGACCGGAGCAAAACGTGATTATCGGTATCCCCAAAGAAATCAAGAACAACGAGTACCGGGTGGCCATTACGGCCTCCGGTGTCCATGAACTGACCACCCGCGGACACACCGTCCTGGTAGAGGCCGGCGCCGGCGCAGGATCGAATATTACCGACGAGGAATATGCCACAGCCGGAGCAGAACTGGTTCCTGCAGCCTCTGATGTCTGGAAGCGCGCAGACATGATCCTCAAGGTGAAAGAGCCGATCACCTCGGAGTACCAGTACTTCCGCCCCGGCCTGATCCTCTTCACCTACCTGCACCTGGCAGCCACCGAGGAACTCACCCGGGCGCTGCTCGAGTCCGGCGTCACCGCGATCGCCTACGAGACCGTGCAGGAGGGCCGCGCCCTGCCCCTGCTGGCCCCGATGTCCGAGGTTGCCGGGCGCCTTGCAGTCCAGGTTGGGGCACAGTGCATGATGGCTCCGGCCGGCGGGCCGGGCCTGCTGCTCGGCGGCGTTCCCGGCGTGCGGCCTGCCAAGGTCGTTGTCCTTGGGGCCGGCGTGGCCGGGACCAACGCCGTCGCGGTCGCCGTGGGCGCGCATGCGGACGTCACCGTCCTGGACATCAATATCAACCGCCTGCGCGAACTTGATGCGCAGTACGCCGGCCGCATCAAGACGGTGGCCTCCAACACCTTCGAGATTGAGCGGGCCCTGCTGGACGCGGACCTGGTGATCGGCTCCGTCCTGGTGCCGGGCGCCCGCGCCCCGAAGCTCGTGACCAATGACATGGTGGCGCGGATGAAGCCCGGATCCGTCCTCGTGGACATCGCGGTGGACCAGGGCGGCTGCTTCGAGGACAGCCGCCCCACCACGCATGAGGATCCCACGTTCCAGGTCCACGGTTCGCTGTTCTACTGCGTGGCGAACATGCCGGGCGCGGTTCCGAACACCTCCACCTACGCGCTGACCAACGTCACTCTCCCCTACGCCGTCGCCCTCGCAGACAAGGGAGTCCGGCTTGCGTTCGAAGATTCTCCGGCGCTGGCGCGCGGCCTGAACATCGCCAACGGCGCCGTGACGCACCACTCGGTGTCCGACGCACATGGCCTGGCGCTGACCGAGGGCTGGAAGGAACTCGTCGCGCCTTAGCTCACCTGAACAGCGAAAGGCCGGCAGCCCCTGTGGCTGCCGGCCTTTCGCCATTCTGAAGGGGGGTCCTAGTGCGGAACCGGAACCTTGGCGGCCGCGCCGCGCAGGACGGGAGCACCGAGCATCGAGATAACGACGGCACCCAGGGCCATGGGGATGACGAAGAGGAAGTACAGGTCCCCGGGAGTCCAGCCACCGTCGATCAGCCCGCCGGCCAGGATCGGGGAGACAATCGCGCCCACGCGGCCCATGCCGATCACCAGGCCCAGTGCGGTGCCGCGGACCTCGGAATCGTAGTACGTGGGGCTGATGGCCAGCATGCCCGCGATCGGAGCGTTGGAACCGAAGCCCACCAGGGCGGCGGCAAACAGCGCCAGCCCCAGCGACCCTTCGGTGGAGTTGGCGAACACCACGAAGGTGGCGGCACCGGCCACAAAGAACACTGCCAGCACCCGGCGCATGTCATAGCGGGCACCGAATACACCCAGCACCACGGCACCGGTGATCGCGCCGACGCTGAAGAGCACACCGGCATTAATGCCGTCCTGGGCGCTGAAGCCGCTGGCGGTGATCAGCTTGGGGGTCCAGGAATTCGCAAAGTAGAAGCTCGCCATGAGGATGAAGTAGGCCAGCGAGAGCAGGATGGTACGGCGGGCGTTGACGCCGGTGAGCACGTCGGCGAACCGGGACTTCTTCTCCCCGCGCGGTGCGGGTTCGGGCAGTTCCGCCACCGGCTCCTGGCCTATGCTGCGCAGGGTCTTGTTGATGCGTTCCAGTGCGTTCGCCGGGCGGCGCACGGAGAGGTAATCGATGGACTCCGGCAGCACCTTGAGTACCAGCGGAATCATGATCAGTGTGGCAGCGGCGCCGAAGAGGAAGGCCGAGCGCCAGCCGAAGGATGCGATCAGCACGCCGGTCACCAGGCCGCCCAGCACACCGCCCACGGGCTGGCCGATGCTGACGATTGCCAGCGCGGTGGAGCGGCGCTTGGCGTTGGAGAATTCCGAGGCAAAGACGTTGATGGTGGCCTGCAGGGTGCCGATCGCGACGCCGGTGACCAGGCGCAGGACCAGCAGGACCTCGTAGGACGGCGCGAAGACGGAGGCGAACATGCCCGCCGCGACGACGCAGACTCCGATCAGCAGGGTTTTCTGGCGGCCGATGATGTCCGCGATGGTAGAGACAAAAATGGAGCCAACAGCCATGCCGACCAGGGCCGCGCTGAGCAGGAAACCAAGCTGGGCGCCGTTGAGGTCCCACTCCGCCGACACCGCGGAGGCGCTGAAGGCCATGACCAGGACGTCGAAACCGTCGATCATGTAGAGGGCTGTACAAATTGCAATGATTCCGACTTGCCGCCGGCTCAGGCTGGAATCTTCGATCCGGTCTTTGAGGTGCATTCCTAAAATGCTAAACGAGACGATCACCACAACGTGATTTCAGTCGCTCTGATGCCGGGGCGTTACGCAGGCAAAGCGGGCAACTCAGATTCCGGTGTGGATCTGCCGTATAATTTCCAGCCCCCGCAGTGACTGGGCAGGGTCAACCGGCAGTTCCGACCCGTCCAGGATGGCGGCGGCCAGACCGGCGTAGAAGTCCTGGTAGCGCCCTGGGGCAGTAGGCACTGCAGCAC
This sequence comes from Arthrobacter sp., assembly GCA_040274025.1. Taxonomy (GTDB): domain Bacteria; phylum Actinomycetota; class Actinomycetes; order Actinomycetales; family Micrococcaceae; genus Arthrobacter_B. The sequence continues at coordinate 62,415 of JBELZL010000018.1, forward strand.
TGGACCGGTCCGTCCCCAGCAAGCCCCAGGCGGCCAGCTCGTCGGAGCCGTACCCGGGGTCTTTGGGCCGCATCCCGGCATCCAGCTGTGCTTCCTGCGGATCTGTTCCGCGCTTCACCCAGGCGGCTTTGGACCCGGTGACCCGGAACCGCTCCCCTGCCTGCGGTGCCAGCGAATTCATCGACAGGTGGGAGAGCACACCCGAGTCATGCTGCAGGACCACAAAGACGTCGTCATCCGGCCCGCCGTCCTGGCGCCTCGCCTGCACTTCAGCGTAGACAGGCTGGGCCGGACCAAAGAGCTGCAGCGCCTGGTCGATCAGGTGGGGGCCGAGGTCGAAGAGGATCCCGCCGCCGTCGTCCGCTCCCGCCTGGCGTTTCCAGGCCTTGGTAACGGCAGGTTTGAACGATTCCATCCGTGACTCGAAACGTGTCACTGTGCCCAGCTCGCCGCTTCCAAGCAGGCCCTTGAGGGTCAGGAAGTCCCCGTCCCAGCGCCGGTTCTGGAAGACGGTCAGCACCTGCCCTGTTGCCGCGGCCGCGTCCATGAGCACCCGGGCAGCCTCCGGGGAATGCGCAAAGGGTTTATCCACGACGGCGCCGAGTCCGGCTTCCAGCGCCGCGAGGCCCAGCGGTGCGTGGGTTGCGGGCGGGGTGCTGATGACAGCCAGGTCCAGGTCTGCGGCCAGGTCCAGGGCAGCCTCGGCGGAAGGCACAACGGCGGCAGCCGGGTACGCAGTTTGGGCCGCAGCCGCGCGGGCAGGGTCGGAGGTGACGATGACGTCCAGCGAGTACCGCGGATCCGTTTCGATAAGCGGTGCATGGAAGACGCGCCCGCCCAGGCCGTAGCCGAACAGGACGGTGCGGAGTGTGCCGGCATTCCCCTCCTGCTGGCCCGCACTGGTCATGATGCCTGGAAGTGCGTTTCAGCGGGCGCACCGTTGAGCTTGGCCACGATTTCCCCGGCAAGCACCTTCAGCTTCAGGTTCCTGCTGTTGGAGGCGCGCTTCAGCGTTTCGAATGCCTCCCTTTGGGAACAGCGGTTCTGGCCCATGATGATGCCGATTGCCAGGTCAATATCTGTCCGTGACTGCAGCACGGTCTGCAGGTCCTCCACCGTGGTGGCCCGCTGGGACATCCGCACGGCCAGGCGAAGGGCCATGGAGGCTTCTTCTGCGTACGTGCGCGCAACCCGCTTGAAGTCGTCGTCGAAGGTGTGAGCCGACCGAGAGTAGAGATTCAGGGCGGCCCGGGCGTGGCCCTCCAGCGTGAGCGGCACGGCGTAGATTGACCGCATCCCCTGGGCCATGACGTGCTGCATGTACTCCGGCCAGCGCTCATCGGCAGACGTGTCCGGAACGTCCACGGCTTCGTGGACGCGGAGCGCGTGCAGGCACGGGCCGTCGTCGAACGCATACTGCATTTCATCCATTTCCAGCGCGGCGCTTTCGCTGCTGGCAACGGTGTAGTTGTGTCCCCGGGAACGCTGCAGCGTGATGCCGCAGTAGACCGTTCCGCGCGATGACAGGGAGGAAGCACTGAGCCGGGCCAGCTGTTGCAGGAATTCGAGTACGTCCTCGTGATGGATCAGCAGGTCCTGCAACTGTGCTGCGGTCGCAGCCGCAGACCTCAGATCGTCCATAGTGCACTGTTCCTTTTCCAGCCCCGGTGAACCGCACTAAGCGCCCACGATTGTCGTGTCTGAGCTTAGATACTACGATATCCGGATACGGTCAAGACGCGGCCACGGCTTCTGTACACCCCTATGGAGTTATCGATGGGCCTGCCGGCGCACTTGCCGATCTGTCACCATTGCGGCGTTGACGATTACCTGATCTACGAGTTCTACACCGCTCCCACCCCTGACGGCCCGGGCGTTGTGAGCTACACCTGCTCCGCATGCGAGACCTTCGCCGGGCATGAGGTGCCCGCTGACTGGGCTCCTCCCGGGTGGCGCGTTGGACACTGATACGCCGTCCCCGCTCCCCGGAGGACTCGCCCTGCTGCTGGGTGCCGCCGCCCGGCTTTCGGGCGAAGCCAGCCGCATGTTTTTGGCGGATCTCCAGCTGACCGAAAAGTCCGTCCGTGTCCTGAAGGTCCTGACTGCCGCGAGAATGCCCGCCGCAAGGGCCGCTCAGCTGACGTACCTCAGCTTCGAGGACGCTTCCTTTGCCCTGGCATCGCTGCACCGGGCCGGTTATGCGCGGCCCTGCCGCCCGGGACGCTGGACACGTACGGCAGCCGGCACCGCCATGGTGGAGGAGCTCGCGGCAGTCCGGAAGAAGTGTGATGCCCGGGCCGGGGAAACAGAACTCCGCCAGGCCCTCTACACACTCATTCGGTCCATGGAGGACGAAGCGAGTCCTGACCGCGCCTAGGCCGGGAAGGTAGACAGCGGCGGGCCCGGAACAGCACTGCTGTTCCGGGCCCGCCGTCT
>JBELZL010000019.1:0-62219 GCA_040274025.1 Arthrobacter sp.
TGGACGCACAGTGCGCACACGCTTACACTTGCGTCCATGCCATGGTCCGGGTCACGGGCGGGCACCACTTACCTCCCCGGCACTCCGGGGCCTGAAAACAGAAGAGGTACACCAATGAAGGTGCGCACAACGGGTGCGGCGGGCTTCGGCCGCCGTACCTTTACTCTCGGTGCCGTCTCGGTCACCGCTGCCCTCGTCCTCACCGCCTGCGGCGGCGGCTCCGACACCAGCGAGGGGACCGAACCCAGTGATCTTGCCTCCGCCGGCGCAACCACGCTGACCATGTGGGTCGATGCCGAGCGTTCGCCCGCGCTGACCGAGGTCACCGAGCGCTTCAAGGAAGACACCGGCATTGAGGTCAAGCTGGTGACCAAGGACTTCCAGCAGGTTTCGGATGACTTCATCACCCAGGTTCCCACCGGCAAGGGCCCGGACCTGATCGTTGGACCGCACGACTGGCTGGGCAAGTTCGTCCAGAACGGCGTTGTGGCCCCGATCGAACTCGGCGATAAGGCCGGCCAGTTCCAGGAAAGCGCCGTCGCCGCCATGACCTATGAGGGCAACACCTACGGCGTGCCCTACTCGATTGAGAACATCGGCCTGCTGCGGAACACGGACATCGTCTCCGAACCGGCAGCCACCATGGACGAAGTCATCGCCAGCGGCAAGGCCGCCGTTGCCGAGGGCAAGGCAGAGTTCCCGTTCCTGGTGCAGATGGACCCCAAGCAGGGCGATCCGTACCACCTGTATCCGCTGCAGACCTCCATGGGTGTTCCGGTCTTCGGCACGGATGAGTCCGGCAGCTACGACCCGTCGAAGCTTGAACTGGGCAACGCGGGCGGCGTTGAATTCGCCGAGAAACTCGTGGCCTGGGGAGATACCGGCGAACGCATCTTCAACTCCAGCATTACCGCGGACATCGCCAAGGAGAAGTTCAATGCCGGCGCGTCCCCGTACCTGCTGACCGGCCCGTGGAATGTTCCCGACGCCGTCGCCGCCGGCATCAACCTGGCCGTCGACCCGCTGCCGACCGCCGGTGATTCCCCGGCCCAGCCGTTCGTCGGAGTCAACGGTTTCTTCATTAGCGCCAAGAGCCAGAACGCCCTGGCCGCCAACGAGTTTGCCCTGAACTACCTCACCACCGAGGCAGTCCAGGACTCCATGTTCGACGCCGGGGGACGCCCGCCGGCACTGACCGCTTCCTTCGAAAAGGCCGCATCCGACCCGATCGTTGCTGCTTTCGGTGAAATCGGCGCCAACGGCGTGCCGATGCCCGCCATCCCGGAAATGGAAGCCGTCTGGGCTGACTGGGGAGGCACGCAGCTGTCCCTGATCAAGGGAGAAGCAGACCCGGCTACCGCCTGGCCCACCATGGTCTCCAACATCGAGTCCAAGATCAGCAAATAGCGGTACCAACCAAGCCGCAGCCGCTTTAGTGGCCCGGACAGGGAGCAATCCCTGTTCGGGCCACTTGTAGGAGAACATCATGGCCGTTTCAACGGACACCCCTGTCCGATCCGCTAAGCCCGCCCCCGCCGCATCCCGCCGCAGGAGTCCCGACTCGCTGGCCGGGACCCTGGCGAAGATCGTGCTGCTCGGACTCGTGGACGCCTTTGCCGTCTACGTCCTGATGGCACTGTTCCTCAATGAGGAGTGGGTGGTGCTCGCCGTGGCATCAGCTGTCACGGTGATCATCAACTGGATCTACCTGCGCCGGGGCGGGCTGCCCGCTAAGTACCTGGCGCCGGGTGTGCTGTTCCTGCTGATCTTCCAGGTCTTTGTGGTCATCTACAGCGGCTACGTGGCGTTCACCAACTACGGCGACGGACACAACAGCACCAAGGAAGACGCCGTCGCGGCCATCTCCCTGACCGCGCAGCAGCGGGTGCCTGACTCGCCGGCCTATGCCGTTTCCGTCCTGGAACAGGACAGCGAGCTGTTCCTGCTCGTCACTGATCCGAACGGTGAAGTCCAGCTCGGCGGGGCTGAAATGCCCCTGGAAGAAGTTACCGGTGCGCAGACGGACAGCACCGGGAAAGCCACCGGCGCCGATGGGTATGAAACCCTTGCCTTCAATGAGCTGCTGACCCGCCAGTCCGAAATCCTGGCACTCAAGGTCCCGTTCTCCGATGACCTTGACGACGGCACCCTGGCCACCGCCGACGGATCCAACGCCTACGTCTACAAGCCCGTCCTGGTCTATGACGAGGCAGCGGACACCTTCACGAACTCCGAAACGGGCACGGTCTACCGGGACGGGGGAGAAGGCTCCTTCGTCTCCGATGACGGAGAGCGGCTGGCCACCGGCTGGAAGATCAACGTCGGTTTCGAGAACTTCCAGCGCGCTGTCTCCGATCCCGAGCTCCGCGGCCCCCTGATGAGCGTGATCGGCTGGACCTTCACCTTCGCGGTCGCCTCCGTGGCACTGTGCTTCGGGCTGGGACTTTTCCTGGCCATCACGTTCAACCACCCCACGCTTCGGGGCAAGAAGATCTACCGCGTGCTGATGATCATGCCGTACGCCTTCCCGGCCTTTCTTGCGGGCCTGGTTTGGTCCGGCATGCTCAACCAGGAATTCGGGTTCATCAACGGCACGTTCTTCGGCGGCGCCTCCATACCCTGGCTGAACGATCCCTGGCTCGCCAAGGCCAGCGTGCTGCTGGTCAACACCTGGCTGGGCTTCCCCTACATGTTCCTCGTCTGCACCGGCGCCCTGCAGTCGCTGCCGGAGGAAGTCAACGAGGCAGCCCGGATGGACGGTGCCGGAGCCTGGCGGATCTTCCAGTCCATCAAACTGCCGCTGCTGCTTGTCTCCACCGCGCCCCTGCTGATTTCCACGTTCGCGTTCAACTTCAACAACTTCAACGTGATCTTTATGCTCACCGGCGGCGGTCCGCGGTTCCCGGGCACCAGCCAGGACATCGGCGCCACAGACCTGCTGATCACCGTGGTCTACAAGGTCGCCTTCGGCCAGGGCACCGGCCGTGACTACGGACTGGCCAGCGCGCTGGCGATCCTCATCTTCATCATCGTGGCCGTTATCTCCGCCGTCAGCTTCAGGCAAACCAAGTCGCTGGAAGAAGTGAACTCATGAGCACCTCAACCGCCCTTCCTCCCCGCCCCGCCACAGGAACCGCCGGAACCCCGCCGCTGCCGGCGCGGCGCCGCAGTTTCGGGGCCTGGTTCAAGGACACCGGCTGGCGGCACCTGGTGGGCCTGGTCATGACCGCCTTCGCCCTGCTGCCGCTGGCTTACGTTCTTTCCGCCGCACTGAGCCCCACCGGAACGCTGGTCGCCTCCAGCGGCCTGTTCCGGGACATCGGGTTGGACAACTTCCAGGCACTGTTTACGGATCCGCAGAAGCCGTTCGCCCGCTGGTTCATGAACACCCTGGTGATCGGCCTGGTCACCAGCGCCGCCACGGTCTTCCTGGGCGCACTGGCCGCCTACAGCTTCTCCCGAATGCGGTTTACCGGACGGCGCATGGGCCTGCTTAGCCTGCTCCTGCTGCAGATGTTTCCGCAGATGCTGGGTGTAGTGGCAATCTTCCTGCTGCTCTCGGAGATCTCCGACATTGTTCCCTGGCTTGGACTGGGCAGCCAGCTGGGCCTGATCATGGTCTACCTGGGCGGAGCGCTCGGGGTGAACACCTACCTGATGTACGGGTTCTTCAACACCGTGCCCAAAACCCTGGACGAAGCGGCGCGGATTGACGGTGCCGGGCACTTCCAGATTTTCTTCACCATCATCCTGCGCCTGGTGACGCCCATCCTTGCGATCGTGGGCCTGCTGACCTTCATCACTACTACCGGGGAGTTCATGATCGCCTCGATTGTGCTCAACGATCCGGACGCCCAGACCCTCGCCGTCGGGCTCTATTCCTTCGTCGGGGACAACCAGTCCCGGACCTGGGGTGTCTTCTCCGCCGGTGCGGTACTTGCCGCGGTGCCGGTCATGGCACTGTTCCTGTTTCTACAGCGCTACATCGCCTCCGGCCTGGTGGCAGGCGCGGTGAAGGGCTAACGGTTCTCAGAAACCGACGACGCCGTGCGGCACGTAGTGCTCCGCGAGCAGTGCGTTGTCCTCTGCCGTGAGCTCCAGGTCCAGGGCGGCGGCGTCGTCATCCAGCTGCGCCATGGAGGTGATGCCGATCAGGGCAGCGGTGACCACCGGGTGGTCCAGCACCCACGCGATGGCCGTCCGTGCCCGGGAAGTACCGTGCGCCTGGGCGACGGTTCCCAGTGCGTCCGCGATCCGGCGGTCCGTTTCCTCATGGGCTCCGTACATGGCATCGGCCAGGGAATCGTGCCCCCGCCGAAGGCTCTCCTCATGCCAGGGCCGTGCCAGGCGGCCGCGGGCCAGGGGGCTGTAGGCCAGCACGCCGATGCCTTCTTCGAGGCAGAGCGGATACATTTCCCGTTCCTCCTCGCGGTAAATCAGGTTGTAGTGGTCCTGCATGGTAACGAAGGGCGCCCATCCGCGAGCCCGCTGCAGCTGTAACGCCTTGGCGAACTGCCAGGCGTAGGTCGTGGATGCCCCCAGGTAGCGGACCTTGCCGTCCCGCACCAGCTGGTCAAGGGTGGAGAGGGTCTCTTCCAGCGGAGTGGAGCTGTCCCAGCGGTGGATCTGCAGGAGGTCTATGTAATCGGTGCCCAGCCGGCGCAGCGACTCCTCCACCTGCCACAGGATGTGTTTGCGGGACAGGCCCCAGCCGTTGGGGCCGGGCGCCATTTCCCCGTGCACCTTGGTGGCAATGACCACCTCTTCCCGGCGGGCGTACTCCCGCAGGGCCACACCCAGGATCCGCTCGCTGTCGCCGGCCGAATACACGTTGGCAGTGTCGAAGAAGTTGATGCCCAGTTCAAGGGCCCGGCGGATGCAGGCCCTTGACTCTTCCTCCCGCAGCGTCCAGGAGTGCGTGCCCCGCGCGGGGTCCCCGAAGCTGAGGCAGCCCAGGCCGACCGCGGAAACAGTGGCACCTGTTCGGCCCAGCTTGACGTAGCGCATCGAGTTCATGGTCCAGGCCTCCAGGAGGGCTCGCGGCGGCTTTTTCCGGCTCCGGGCCGGTACAGCTGATGCTACGGCGGTGCCCGTCTCCGGGTACAGGGGGTCTGCCCGGCGCGGGGCACGCCTGCCTATACTGGGCCATGGCTTCAGTGACTGACCTTCCAGCCGCCCGCTTGGCAGGACCAGGCGGCACGGCAGGAGAGGCACTGCTGGCTTATGTTTCGGAGCAGTACGCTGAATTGCTGCGGCAGGAGCACAGGCTGCGCGCCGGGGAACCCGATGCCATCCACAAAATGCGGGTCGCCACCCGCCGGCTGCGTTCGGTGCTGGCCAGTTACCGGCAGCTCCTGCCTGAGGAGCCTGCCAGGCAGATCCGTACTGACCTCAAATGGCTGGCCCGGGTCCTGGGTGCTGCCCGTGACGCCCAGGTGATGCGCCGCCGGCTGCAGGAACTGCTGGCTGCCCAGCCGGATGAGCTCGTGCGGGGCCCTGTCTCCGCCCGCATCGACGCGGAGCTGACGGCCCGCTACACCGAGGCGGCCGAAGCGGTCCAACGCGAACTTGAGGCAGACCGTTACTCAGCCCTGGTCCAGGACCTGGGGGCGCTTCTGGAGGACCCACAGCTCACCGGCAAGGCGGGCAAGCCCGCCCGTAACGTCGGCAGGGCGCTGATCCGCCGCGATCTGCGCCGGCTCCGCCGCCGTGTCCGCGAGGCCCGGCAGGAGCACGACGACGCGCAGCGGGCGGAGATCTTCCATGAGGCCCGCAAGGATGCCAAACGGCTGCGCTATGCCGCGGAGGCCTACGTGCCCGCGGGCGGCGAGCGGGCCACCGCCATGGTGGATGCAGCAGAAACCGTCCAGAAGGCGCTCGGTGAGCACCAGGACAGTGTGGTCACCCGGGAACTGCTGGTCCGCCTGGGTGCCCATCCCGGCCGCGGCGGCAGCGGGTTCACCTACGGGCGGCTGCACGCCGTGGAAGAGCAGCGGGCGCGGAGCGCGGAGAAGCATTTCCGCCGTCTCTGGAAGGGTTTTGCCGGGGCACACGGCTGGTAGGACAACCCGGCGCCCTTGGCAGGCCGTGGTTAGGCTGCGGTGTCCTTACTCCTGGCGGCGGCGTGCTCTGGACGCCGCGGGCAGGCGGGACCTACCCTGCCAGTGAGGCGCACGGGTTCGCGGATCCGACCCAGGCCGGGAGCGCCGCCAGCGACGGAGGAATCCGATGGAATCTCCCTGGGCGCCCCTTCGAAACCGGTGGTTCCTGATCCTGTGGCTGGCACAGCTGGGATCCAACGTCGGCAGCTGGATGCAGACCGTCGGTGCACAGTGGTATCTCGTGGAGAGCGGGGCGAGCCCGGTCCTGGTCTCGTTGGTACAGTCAGCGTCGCTGGCTCCCGCGCTTCTGCTGGGCCTGGTGGCCGGCGTCCTGGCCGATGCCTTCAACCGGCGGCGCCTGATCCTGGGCAGCAACCTGTTTGCCGCCGGTGCCGGGGCCCTGCTCACCGCAATCGCAGCCCTCGGCCTGCTGGGACCGGACTCGCTGCTGCTCTACACATTCCTGATTGGCTGCGGCGTGGTCCTGAGTTCCCCCGCCTGGCAGGCGGTGACGCCGTCGCTGGTGCCGCGCGAACAGATAAGGTCCGCGTCAGCACTCGGATCCGTGGCGGTCAATGCGGCCCGGGCCGTGGGGCCGGCCCTGGGCGGCGTGCTTGTCTCGGTCGCCGGACCAGCTTTTGTCTTCGGCCTCAACGCCCTGTCCTTCCTCGGGACAGCTCTGGCTGTCTTCCTTTGGCGCAGTGCACCGCAAAGCCCCGAGGACCGTGAACACCTTGGCGAAGCGCTGGCGGCCGGGATGCGCTACATCCGGGCTGCCCCGCGGATCCGCCGCATCCTGCTGCGCTGCATCCTGTTCCTGGTTCCGGCCAGTGCCCTGTACGCCCTGCTCCCTGTTGCCGTGAACGGGCACCTGGGGCTGGGTTCCTCAGGCTATGGCCTGCTGCTCGGAGCGCTGGGCAGCGGAGCCATCCTCGGAGTGGCACTGCTGGTGCGGACCCGCAGGCTGCTTGGGGACACTGCGCTGCTGGGTGCTTCCGCCGCCGTCTTCGGCGCGGCAGTATTCTCCGCCGGCTACCTGCCGCCCGTTCCACTGGCAATCCTGCTGGTCCTGGCGGGCATGGCCTGGATCAACACGCTTTCCACGCTGAACAGCGCCATGCAGCTGACGCTGCCTGAATGGGTTCGTGCACGCGGGCTCGCCGTGTACCTCATGGTGCTCACCGGAACGCAGGCGCTCGGGTCGGTGCTGTGGGGCTCGCTGGCCACAGCGTTTGGATACGCACCGGTGCTGGCCGGTGCCGCCGTCGTGCTCCTGCTGGTTGCCGCCAGTGTTGTGCCGCTGCCGCTGCTGCCCGGTACCGGCAAGCTGGACCGCAGCGTGCCGGAACCGGATCTGGGGCTGGAAGTTGAATCCGAGCCGGATCCGGGTGCCGGGCCGGTGACCCTCCTGGTGGCGTACGAGCTGGACCCGGAGAAGGCGTCGGAGTTTGTGGAGGCCATGCGGGAGGTGAGGCTGTCCCGCCTGCGCACCGGAGCGACGACCTGGGAGCTGGTGCACTCGGTCACGGATTCAAGCCAGTTCCGGGAGGTCTATGACGTTCCCACCTGGCGGGAGTACATGCGCCAGGAGCACCAGCGACTCACCGGCGCCGACCGGAGGAACATCGAGCGGGCAGCCGGGCTGGCGCGGGAGGAACCACGCACACGCTGGTTCCTCCCGGCCGATGCCTAGTCCTGCTGCCCGTCTGCGGCCAGCGCGGCCCGTACGGCCGGCGCCACCTGGGTGCCGTAGAGCTCGATGCACTTCATCAGGTTCTCATGCGGCAGGGTGCCCAGGCTGTACTTCAGGTCGAAGCGGGACAGGTCCAAGGTACGGGCGGTTCGGATGATCTTGTCCGCGACCGTTTGGGGGGAACCGATGAAGAGGGCGCCCTCGGGGCCGGCGCCGGCCTCATATTCGGCGCGGGATACCGGCGGCCAGCCGCGCTCGCGGCCGATGCGGTTCTGCATCTGGGCGTAGTGCGGCCAGGCTTCGTCAAGGGCCTGCTCATCCGTGGCGGCAATGTAGCCGGGGGAGTGCGCGCCGATGGGAAGGGCGGGCTTGCCGAATTCCTTCAGCGCGCGCTTGTAGAGGGAAACGAACGGGGTGAACCGTGCCGGCTCGCCGCCGATGATGGCCAGCATCAGCGGCAGGCCGTAATGCGCGGCCCGCACCACCGACTGCGGAGTACCGCCGACGGCGATCCAGGTGGGAATGTGTCCGTCCTGCGTGGGCGGGTAGACCTGTACGTTGCGCATCGGCGGACGGATGCTGCCCTCCCAGGAGACGGGCTCTTCACGCAGCAGCCTGGTGAACAGATCGAGTTTTTCCTCGAAGAGCACCTCGTAGTCGGACAGGTCAAAGCCGAACAGCGGGAAGGACTCGGTGAAGGACCCCCGGCCAAGGATGACCTCTGCCCGGCCGCTGGAAACGGCGTCGAGGGTGGCGAAGCGTTCGTAGACCCGGATCGGGTCATCGGAGGAGAGCACCGTTACGGCGGAGCCGAGGCGGATGCTGCTGGTCTGGCCGGCAACCGCTGCCAGCACTGTCTCGGGGGATGACACCGCGAAGTCGTCACGGTGGTGTTCGCCAATGCCGATGAAGTCCAGGCCCACTGAATCTGCCAGGACTGCCTCGGCTACCACGTTGCGGATGACCTCGGGCATGGGCAGCTTCGCGCCGTCCCCGTTCTGCGTCACGTCCCCAAACGTGTCCAGTCCCAGTTCGATGTGCTGTGCCACTGCCGCCGCCTTCGTCGTCGTAAATATGCGTATGCATCTATTATCGCTCACAACCGCGGGAGAACACGGGCTATTCCCGCACAGCGTGGCTGGGGCCACCCGGCGCGCCGGGCAGGGCCGTACAGGGCCCGTTCACCCGGCGGATAGACTTGGAAACGGCCCGGAGCCGGTGCTCCGTGCGGGGGCGGAAGAATGATCCACCAACGAGGACTAGTTGAGGAATTTTGCGAGACTTTAGTGCACGCCTGGCCACCGCTGACGAAGTTGCCGACTGGGACAAGCTGGTCCAGTCCAACCCCAACGGCGGCAACGTCCTGCAGTCCGCTGCCTACGCGGAGGTCAAGTCACACCACGGCTGGAACCCGATCTATCTGGTCTTCAGCTGCCCGGACTACACCTCCTACAACCTCGCGATCGAGAAGAGGGTCCCGCTGCTGGGCAGCCTCTGGTACCTGATCAAAGGGCCCGACGCCGCTGCCCCGGAGGACGTGCCGGCGATGGCTCGCGCGCTGGGCCGGTTCATCAAGGAAACCCGCCGCCGTGTGTTCGCGCTGAAGGTGGAACCGGACATCGTGGACGGCGATGAGATCCGGGAGCTGTTCACCTCCGCCGGATTCGTCAAGACGTTCAATCTGCAGCCCAATGACTCCACCGCGCTGCTGGACACCACCCCGGACACTGAGCAGATCCTGAAGAACATCTCCTCCCGTGCCCGCAACGCCGTCCGCCGGGCCATCCGGGAAGGCGCTGATGTGCGCCGGGTGGAGCCCACCGAAGAAAACATGCGGACCATGTACAAGCTCATGAGCCACATTGAGGACCGCTCCGATGCCCGGATGCGTTCCTACGAGTACTACCAGCGCTTCTGGTCCAACTTCGTGGATGCCGGCCAGGGGCGGTTCTACTTCGCGTTCGACGAAAACGGTGAGCCCAATGTGGGCGCTTTCGTCATCGCCTACGGGAAAAAGGGCACCTATAAGGACGGCGGATCCAAACCGCGCCGGAAGCAGTACGGAGATTCCCACCTGGTGCAGTGGACTGCCCTGACAGAGCTGAAGGAAGACTTCGGAATTGAGGAATACGACTTCTGCGGTACTCCGCCCAGCAGCGAGCTGAAGAACAAGGAACACCCGCACCACGGGCTGGGCCTGTTCAAGACCAGCTTCTCCAAGACCGTCACTGATTTCACCGGCTGCTGGGACATGGTGCTGGATCCGCTGCGCTACCGGATCTGGAACACCATTGGTGAACGCGTGACCCGCCAGATTTACTGGCGCCGACACCACCAGCCGTTCTACTAAACCGCATTCACCAGGAGGGAAGCAGGGGTGGACACCGTGGATAACGACGACGACCGCCGCAGGCCTGCGCCCACACCGGAACCGGTGGCGGGGCTGATCCCCATCATCAGGGTCCCCGGGCAGCGCGCAGCGGCAGAGCGGGACCAGGCCCCGGCCACGGACCAGCAGGCTGGCAGGACCCCGGCCGCTGCCCTGCCCCCGGTTCCCGGACCGGGCGGTCTGCGCAGCACCAAACCGAAGCCGCCGCCCGCCACCTCCTCCGTGCCGCGGATGCCCAAGGGCGCCTCGAAAACCGGGGCTGCCCGCAGGCCCGCCGGAGCTGAGCCCAAACCCGGACGCCCGGGAAGCGCAATCCCGCGCTCGGGGAAGCCCCGCGCCCGCAAGACGACTCCGCGGCAGCACAGCCCCTCCGCCGCGCAGCGGGCGGACTCGTCTTCCGCGGCCGCGCGCCGCGTGCTGCGCAGGCTGGTCCAGGGAGAGACTCCGCCCACCCAGGCCATGTCCATTGTTGAACGGCTGGCCGGGAGCCCGTACGCCAATCCCAGGGTCCGCTCGGGCGGCCCGGACGCCAGCGCCCGCAAGACCCTGGACCTGGCGCTGGGCATGGCCGAGACCATGTTCCGTTACGGGGCCGGTGCCCTGGAAGTGGAAACGGCGATGATTGCCGTGACCGCGGCCTACGGATTGGACAACATTGAGGTGGACATCACCAACCAGTCCGTCCTGCTCAACTACTCGCCCAAGGACCAGACCCCCATCACCGTGATGCGTGTGGTCCGGTCCTGGACCAACAACTACGCAGGGCTGGCACTGGTGCACCGGCTGGTGACGGACATCGTGGACGGGAACGTTTCCCGTGCCGAGGCTTCGCAGCAGCTCAACGCAATCGTGCACCAGCCCAAACCCTTCCCGCGCTGGGCCGTGACCGTCTCCGCGGGCCTCTTTGCGGCTGCGATCGTGGCGTTCATCGGCGGAAGCCCGCTGGGATCCGCCGTTGGCTTCGTGAGTACCATCCTGGTCAGCCTGGTGCAGCGGGTCCTTGGCCGCTGGCGCGTTCCGGACTTCTTCACCACCGCTGCCAGCGGATTCCTCGTCACCGCGCTGGCCATGCTGTTCTGGTGGCTGGATGCCACGGATGTGGCAGATCTGGACATAGCACCCGGAATAGTTGTGGCCGGCGGGATCCTGCTGATGCTCCCCACCGGCCGGCTGGTCTCTGCGGTGCAGGATGCGATCAACGGCTTCCCGGTCACGGCCGCGGGCCGTTTCCTCTCTGCCTTCCTGACCTTCGGCGCAATCGTTGCCGGCATCGCCGTCGCGCTCGTGGCGGGCGCGCTGGTGGGGATGCCGCGGCTGGAAGTCACCGAGGTGGTGTCCTCGCAGTATCCCTTTGCCGTGACCTTACTGCTGCTCGCTGTTGCCCTGGCAACAATCAGCATTACTGAGCAGTCACCGGCCAACCTCGTGCTGCCCACCGTGCTCATCGGAGCGGGAGGATTCCTGGTGTCGGTGGCCTCGGAGGCAGCGGGAGTCGGGCCCCGGCTGACTCCGGCGATCGCGGCGATCGTCATCGGCATGGCCTCGCGGATCGTTGCCCTGCGGATGGGGGCGCCGCAGCTGGTCATTGCCGTGCCGGCGATTCTGTTCCTCTTCCCGGGGCTGAGCATCTTCCGCTCGATGTACGGGCTGAGCATTGGCCTCGATGACATTTCAGCAGGGGTGATCGGCCTGTTCAATGCCCTGACGGTCATCCTGGCGATCGCAGGCGGCGTGGTCTTCGGCGACAACCTTGCCCGGCCGCTGACTCGAAACCTTAACGGCAACGACCGCCGCAACCGGCGCCGCTGATTCCCGGCGCCGCGGCGCTAGAGGATTTTGCCGATCGGGGTGCGCTTCTCCGCCTGGAAGGCGTCCTCGGTCCGTCCTGCAGCCCAGTAGCCGGAGAGCGAGACGGCGCCGCGCTCCAGATTATGCCGGGTGAAGAATATTTCCCTCAGGCCCTTCATCGCCTCGCGCTCACCATGGGCGAAGACCTGAACTGCACCGGGATGGAAGGGCAGCGCGTCGAGGGCCGCAACCAGCAGCCGGCCAGCGGGCTCGTTTGCGCCCCGGTAGAGCCACGTCACCACAACGCCCTTGGGCAACTTCAGCGGGAGTTCGTCCTGCGGTCCCTGTACCTCGATGAAAGCGTGGCCAACGGCGTCGTGCTTCAGCGCCTCCAGTGCGGCGGCGGTGGCCGGAAGTGCGGACTCATCGGCGGCGAAAAGATACCAGTCAGCGGCGGGATCGGGGGCGAACCCGCCACCGGGCCCGCCGAAGGTGAGGACATCTCCGGGCTGCGCCGAACTGGCCCATGGGCCGGCCAGGCCCTCGTCGCCGTGAACCACAAAGTCCATGGCCAGTTCGCGGCGCTCCATGTCGACCCACCGGACGGTGTAGGTCCGTGAAACGGGCCAGTCCTCGCGCGGAGTCTGCTCCCGCAGCTCTTCCAGGGGCACGGTGCCGTCCAGCGGCTTGCCGTCGGGGCCGAACCAGATCTTGCAGTACGCGTCCGTGCTGCTGCTCGGGGTGAAGCTGTCGAAGCCGGGACCGCCTGCCACGATGCGCACCATATGAGGCGAGAGCTGCTCCCGGCGCAGCACTGTCATGGTGTGCGTCGGCCGGGCGCGCCGGGCAGGTGCCGGCGTACGGGTGGCGGGGGCATCAGGCATTGCGGTGTTCTCCTCGGACGCAGGTGGTGGTTCTACCGTACCCCGGGCAGTCGCCAGTCAATTGGCGCAGCACCCTGTTGTTTCAGCAGCTCATTGGCCCGGCTGAAGGGGCGCGAACCGAAGAAGCCCCGGGACGCGGAGAGTGGACTGGGGTGGGCTGATTCGATCCGCGGCGTCCGGTCCAGCAGCGGAGCAAGGGCCTGCGCCTGCCGGCCCCAGAGGATCGCCACAAGAGGCAGCGGGGCGCCGTCAGGCCCTCGCCGGGCTGCCAGGGCCCGCACCGCGAGGTCCGTGACGGATTCCCAGCCGAGATTCCGGTGCGAGTTGGCCTGACCTGCTTCTACGCTCAGGGCACGGTTAAGCAGCAGTACACCCTGGTCCGTCCAGGCGCTTAGGTCCCCGTGGGGCGCCGGCTCAATCCCCAGGTCATCCCGCAGCTCCTTATAGATGTTTACCAGTGAGCGCGGCAGCGGACGCACTGAGGGATCCACGGAGAAACTGAGGCCGACGGCGTGGCCCGGGGTGGGGTAGGGATCCTGGCCAATGATCAGGACCTTCACTTTCTCCAGCGGAAGGGTGAAGGCGCGAAGGATGCTGGCGGGCGGCGGCAGTACCTGCATCCCGCTGCTGATCCGGCGCTGGAGCTCGTCCCCGATGCGGTGGATCCTCGTGGTCTCCGGTGCCAGTGCCTCTGCCCAGCCGGGCGCGATCAGGTCCGGCAGGGAACTGCCTGCGGCAAAGGGGACGGGGAGTTCATCGGCCGGATTAGGGCCGCTTCCGTTGCCGCCGAGGTCGAAAAGGGCCGGTTCATCGCTGCTGTGCACCCCTCCAGTCTTCGGTATTCCGCGCCGGGATCCCAGCCGGCCCCCCAGGGGTCCTGAATGACAACGCTGTTATTCCGGTTTACGATTGCATCTGGAAGCAGACTCTTTGCCCGGACCGTGCCCGCGTCCGGGCGCACCGGGAAACGGGGACCAGGATTGGCAGGATCAGCCGACGCCGCGGCGTTTTCACTCGAGGGTGCGGTCGATCCCCAGAGTCCCCTCAGTGAGCGGGACCAGCAGATGCTGGCTCTTGAACGTTCCTGGTGGAAATACTCCGGTGCCAAGGAACAGGCAATCCGCGATCTTTTTGGCCTATCCGCCACGAGCTACTACCAGGTCCTTAACGCCCTGATCGACACCGAGGAAGCACTCGCACACGATCCCATGCTGGTGAAGCGGCTGCGTAGACTGCGTACTACACGCCAGCGCGCGCGTACTGCCCGCCGCATGGGTACGGACGCGTAGGACTTCCCACATATACCAAGGACAGACAACGCAGCCATGAGCCAATACCCCAGGGATGAGTTCGACAAGGTCCCGGAGACCTCGACCCGCCAAGGCGTCCACCGTGAGCGGCTTATTCCGGCGCGCTCCAGCGGAGTGGGCCTGATCATTACCGTGGGTGTTCTTGCTCTCCTGGTGGGTCTGGCAGCCTACTTTGTGCTTCCGCGCCTGGGAATCGGCGACGACAGCACCGCCAGCCCGGCCGCCTCTGAATCCAGCACGCCCACGCCGGAAGCTGAAGCCGAGCAGTCCCCAAGCCCCAGCGCCTCGCCCACTCCGACGCCGGTTGCTACTCCGACTCCGGAGCCTGCCCCTGAAGCCGTGGAAGCGGACCGGACGCAGCCCGTCGTTGTGCTGAACGCCAGCGGCGTCTCCGGACTGGGTGCCGGTATCTCCGCCCGGATCGGTGCGGACGGATGGACGACGGCGCAGGTCGCGAACTGGGGCGGCGCCCCGCTTCAGACCTCGGTCATTTTCTACAACGGTGAAGCGCAGCGCGCCATCGCCGAGGAGCTTTCCGCGCTGCTGGGCATCCCGACCATCACGCAGTCCCCGGAGTTCGCGCAGGTCACGGTCGTGGCAGGCCCCGGCTTCCAGTAAGACGGCTGCACTGAGCCATGTTTGTCGGAGACTTTAGTTAAGACTCGGTAACTATCCCCCCACCCCATGGGTGAGTCCGCAGCCGATGGCTAAAGTAAGGGCCAGCCGTACGGGGTGAGCAGGCAAAACACCCGCAGTGCCCGTCCGGCTGCTGCCGTGGAACACCATCGCGGGAGCGGAACTCAAAAGGGGAGAAAAGAGTATGGCGCAGGGGATCGTCAAATGGTTCAACGGAGAAAAAGGCTATGGCTTCATCACCGTTGACGAAGCCCAAACTGATGTTTTTGTCCACTGGTCGGCTATCCAGTCTGCGGGCTACCGGACACTGGAAGAAGGACAGCGGGTCGAGTTTGAAATCGGTGAAGGACAGAAGGGGCCGCAGGCCGAAGATGTCCGGACTGTCTAGCCCGTTGCCGGGAAGACCTTCATAAACAAAGTGAGCCGGCGGCCCCAGGGCCGCCAGCTCACTTTGTTATTGCTGCGGTTTATTCACGCAGCGGCACCCCGCGGGCATCGACCCGGAAGGGCTGCGCGCCGGCCAGGATCATGATTCCTTCCACGAAGCCCCAAATGGCGCCGAGTCCGAAGGTGAAGACCGTGACCAGCAGCTGCACGATGCCGAGTGTGGTGTACCCAAGGTAGAACCGGTGGATGCCCAGGCCTCCGAGGAAAATGCCCAGCAGTCCGGCAGCAAGCCGCGACTTCGGTTCGGGCCAGCCGTAGGGGGCCGGGTATCCCGGCCCGTACCCCTGCGGATAACCTTGCTGGTATGGGCCCGGTGGCGGACCCTGCTGGTAGTAGGGGTGTGCACCCTGTGCGTAGCCGGGCTGGGGGTAACCGCCTTGGGGGTAACCGCCCTGGGAGTAACCGGGCTGCTGTTCGTGCCGGGGCGCAGCAGTGTCCGCCCCCGCGTCCGTGCCTTGGCCGTACTGCCCGGGAGGGGTGCCGTACGGCGGCGGGGCCGCGCTGGCGCCGTGGGCCTGGGGGCCGGTGCGACCGGGGTCTTCCGAACCGCCCGGGGGAGAAGGTTGGTCCGCTGGCTGATTAGGCGCCATAGCCTGCTCCTGCGCTGTGTTGGCCGGCTTATGCCGGGTGTGGATGTGGCGTGCAGTTCCCAATCTACGCCCGGCCGCGTGCAGCGGAGGTGAAGCGCGGCTGATTCCCCGCCAGTTTGGCCGGACACCGGGGGACGAGGCACGGTGCCGGTCACAGGCGAGCGTGACTGCTTGCACTCGAAGGTTGGGAGTGCTAATTATTGACTTAGCACTCTTGCGGACTGACTGCTAAGTCAGCGGCGTTGAGTGAACCAGCAAGCCACTGGGGTGAGGGACCCGGGACGCGCGTAAAGAGATCGTGCTCCCGATCCCGTCCGTCGCGGGCACTCCAGCCAGGAATGCAACATCCAAGCATGACTGTTCCGGAAGGACGATAGCCGTTATGGCCAAGATCATTGCATTTGACGAAGAGGCACGCCGCGGCCTCGAGCGGGGCCTGAACACCCTCGCCGACGCCGTCAAGGTCACCCTCGGCCCGCGTGGCCGCAACGTCGTACTCGAGAAGAAGTGGGGCGCCCCCACGATCACCAACGATGGTGTTTCCATCGCCAAGGAGATCGAGCTGGACGACCCGTACGAGAAGATCGGCGCTGAGCTGGTCAAGGAAGTTGCCAAGAAGACTGATGACGTCGCAGGCGACGGCACCACCACGGCAACCGTCCTGGCCCAGGCCCTCGTCAAGGAAGGCCTGCGCAACGTTGCTGCCGGCGCTGATCCGCTGGGCCTGAAGCGCGGCATCGAGAAGGCAGTCGAGGCCGTCACGGCCGAACTGCTCGCCTCCGCCAAGGAAATCGAGACCAAGGAACAGATCGCGGCTACGGCTTCCATCTCAGCCGGGGACCAGCAGATCGGCGACCTGATCGCCGAAGCCCTGGACAAGGTTGGCAAGGAAGGCGTCATCACGGTCGAGGAGTCCAACACCTTCGGCCTGGAGCTTGAGCTTACCGAGGGTATGCGCTTCGACAAGGGCTACATCTCCGGCTACTTCGTCACGGACGCAGAGCGCCAGGAAACGGTCCTCGAAGACCCGTACATCCTGATCGTGAACTCCAAGATCTCCTCCGTGAAGGACCTGGTTGCCGTCCTCGAGAAGGTCATGCAGTCCGGCAAGCCGCTGCTGATCATCGCCGAAGACGTTGAGGGCGAAGCACTGGCTACCCTGGTGGTCAACAAGATCCGCGGCACCTTCAAGTCTGTTGCCGTCAAGGCCCCGGGCTTCGGCGACCGCCGCAAGGCCCAGCTGGCTGACATTGCCATCCTCACCGGTGGCCAGGTCATCGCTGAGGAAGTTGGCCTCAAGCTCGAGAACGCTACGCTGGACCTGCTTGGCAAGGCCCGCAAGGTTGTTGTCACCAAGGACGAGACCACCATCGTCGAAGGCGCAGGCGACCCCGAAGAGATCGCCGGCCGCGTCAACCAGATCCGCGCCGAAATCGAGAACTCCGATTCGGATTACGACCGCGAGAAGCTGCAGGAGCGCCTGGCCAAGCTGGCCGGCGGCGTTGCAGTCATCAAGGCCGGTGCCGCAACCGAGGTTGAGCTCAAGGAGCGCAAGCACCGCATCGAAGATGCCGTGCGCAACGCCAAGGCTGCAGTCGAAGAAGGCATCGTTGCCGGCGGCGGCGTCGCCCTGATCCAGGCAGGCCAGAAGGCCTTCGCAAACCTGGTTCTGGAAGGCGACGAAGCTACCGGTGCCAACATCGTCAAGGTTGCCATCGACGCCCCGCTGAAGCAGATCGCCTTCAACGCAGGCCTTGAGCCCGGCGTCGTGGCGGACAAGGTCCGCGGTCTGGCTGAAGGCTTCGGCCTGAACGCCGCCACCGGCGAATACGAAGACCTGCTGGCTGCCGGCGTCAACGACCCGGTCAAGGTGACCCGTTCTGCACTGCAGAACGCGGCTTCCATTGCCGGCCTGTTCCTCACCACCGAAGCAGTCGTTGCCGACAAGCCCGAAAAGGCTGCACCGGCAATGGGCGGCGGAGATGACATGGGCGGCATGGGCGGCATGGGCGGCTTCTAAGCCCCCATCCACGGCCGGCGCTGCCGGCTAAGTGCTTCCAGACAGGAGCGCGGTACCTTCGGGTGCCGCGCTCCTGTTGTGTGTCAGGCGGACCCCTGCAGCACGGACCTGCCTGCCTTCCGGTTCCGGGTGCGGTCCTGCATTCCCGCCTAGTGCAGGAACAGGGCCGTGTTCGCCGCTTCCGTATCCGCATACTGGGCCGAGGCATAGGCAAGTGCCTGATTGATGCTGGCCAGGGATTCCTCGACCCGGGCCTGCGTTGCCCGCCAATCGGTGATGAGGAGCTGGAAGTTTGCTGACGCCTGCCCCTGCCAGGACTCACCGAGCGAGACGAGCCCGGCCTGCATGGTGTTGATTTCAGCCTGCAGCCGCTCGATGGTTCCGCGTACCTCGGCGCTCTTTGCCGCCAGGACGTCGCTGTCAACGAAAAAACCTGCCATGGGTTGCCTCCGGATCTCCGGGACCGCCCTGATGCGGTCCTTCAGGAGAACGCTAGGCGCCTGCGGAAGCGTAAAAGTGCCGGGCAGCCCATGGCGGGGGACAGCAGGGCCTTCAACGCGCGCACAGGGCTTCCTGTGGAGGAACGCCAGGCCGCCCTACGGCTGCGGGGGCTGTTCTTCCTGCCCGTCGGCGGGATCGGACTCGGCCGACCCGTCCACAGGAATGTACGGCAGCCGGATGGACATGGTGGCTCCGCCGCCCTCCGTCTCGGTCAGCCGGACTGTTCCGTCATGCTGGGCCACCAGGGCCGCAACAATCGCCAGGCCCAAGCCGGTGCCGCCGGTCTCGCGGTACCTGGACGAGTCAGCCCGGTAGAAGCGTTCAAAGACGCGCGCGGCGTCCTCTTCGGAGATGCCGGGTCCGTGGTCCCGGACTTCGAGGACCGCGTCCATGCGGTCATGAATTACCGGGGCCACACCAACGGCTACCTCGATGGGGCTGCCTGCCGGGGTGTAGCGGAGGGCATTGGTCATCAGGTTGGCGACCACCTGCCGGAGCCTTGCCTCGTCGCCCCTGGTGGGAGCGCTCCGAGGTGAACTGCCGTCCAGGCCAATCACCCGGATCTCCCGGTCGGGGGCACTGGCCCTTGCGTCCAGGGCGGCATCGTTCCCCAGGATCATGAGGTCCACGGGCCCGTATTCCAGTGGCCGCTGTTCATCGACGCGTGCCAGCGTGAGGAGGTCCTCTACCAGCTGGCCCATCCGCTTGGCTTCACTCTCGATCCGCCCCATGGCAGCACTGACGTCTTCGGGTTTCTGCAGGGCGCCCTGCCGGTAAAGTTCGGAGAAGCCGCGGATCGTCACCAGCGGTGTCCGCAGTTCATGGGAGGCATCCTGGACGAACCGGCGCATCTTCTGCTCCGAGGCTGTCCGTGCAGCGAACGCCGTTTCAATGTGTGCCAGCATGGCGTTGAGGGACCGGGACAGCCGCCCGATCTCGGTGGCAGGGTTGCCCACCTCCACACGGCGGGAGAGGTCACCCGCAGCGATCGCGGCCGCAGTTTTCTCCACCTGGCTCAGGGGCCGGAACTGGCGGGTGACGGCCCAGTAAGCAATCCCGGTGGCGCCGAGGGTACCCAGCAGTCCCACGGAAAAGACCAGCGACGCCGCTTCATCCACGGTCTCCGCCACGGAGTCCAGCGGAACGGCGACGGCGATTGAACCCGGGAAATTTGCAATGTGGAAGACCATCACCCGCCAGCCCTTGCTGCCGGGGGCCGTGCCGGGCACGTCGAACCCGCGGCCGCCCTTGGCATCCACATCCGCGGAGGTGAGGTCCTCAATCACCGGGGTGTCGAAGGTTGGCTCGGAGTGGGTTTCCGGGCCGTGGGTCCCGTCCTCATTGAGGTAGAGACCGTAGAAGCGGAAGAGGGAGGCATCCGTGGTGGGGCTGCCGGAGACCAGGTAGCGGGAAATCGCGCCGGCGTTGTCCTGGATGTCGGTATCGAGCCGGCTGATCAGGATCTGGCGCAGGACGTAGATGGTGGCAAGGCCCGTGATGGTCACCGTCACCACCATCAGCACGGCCATGATGACCACCAGCTGCGAGCGCAGCGAGGCGGACTTCCAGCGGCGGAGCAAAGCTTAGCGCTTCTCCGTGGTGCGCAGCAGGTAACCCACGCCGCGTTTGGTCTGAATCAGGGCCGGCGCGTCCGGGCTGCTGTCAATCTTGCGGCGCAGATAGGAGATGTAGGACTCAACGATCGAAGCGTCTCCGTTGAAGTCGTACTCCCACACATGGTCCAGGATCTGGGCCTTGGACAGCACCCGGTTTGGATTGAGCATCAGATAGCGGAGCAGCTTGAACTCAGTGGGGGAGAGCTCGATCGTGACTCCGCCCCGCCGCACCTCGTGTGCGTCGTCGTCGAGCTCCAGGTCTTCCACACGGATGACGGCGTCGTCGTCATCAAGGGGCTGGGTGCGGCGCAGGACGGCCCGGATGCGGGCCACGACCTCATCGAGGCTGAACGGTTTCGTCACGTAGTCATCGCCGCCCACGGTGAGACCGGTGACTTTGTCTTCGGTATCGTCCCGGGCGGTCAGGAACACGACGGGGAAGTGGCGTCCGGCAGCACGCAGGCGGCGGGTGAGTGTAAACCCGTCCATGTCCGGAAGCATCACGTCCAGGACAGCCAAATCGGGACTGTGCTCATCCACCGCGGCCAGCGCTTCGCGGCCGTTTCCGGCAGCAACGACGTCGAAGCCGGCGAAGCGCAGCGACGTGGAAAGCAGCTCGCGGATGTTTGGTTCGTCATCGACAACAAGAAGCCTGGCCTCAGGCGCAGATTTAGTCACGTGTCCTAGTTTCTAGCATTTGGCTGATGGTTTCCTGAATGCTAACTCAGTGCCTGCTGGATGAATAGCGGGAGCCGGAGTCAGGCGGGAACGCGCCTAGAGGGTGAAGTTGGGGATGAAGATCCGCTCCGGGACGCGCGCACTGCCTGCGGGAGGCGAGGATGGAAGAGCAGCAGACCTGCACCGGAACGTGAGACACCTCCGGAGCACTGCCGGACCCCAACCGGCGAGTCCTCCGGTACTGCGGCGATCCGGAACCCCAACACCCGGTGGACCGCAGTCCGGAATCCAGGCTTCCCTCCGGGGGAGCCTGGATTCCGATTTGGTTCCTAGAGCACACCGCGGCGCAGCGCCTCTCTGAGCGCTTCTTCCCGGCCGGAGACTCCGAGCTTCCGGTACAGTCCCCGGAGCTGGGACTTGACCGTGTTCACGGAGACATAGTGTGTGCGCGCAATTTCGTTGAGTGATCCCGTCTTCACGAGCGAGGCCAGAACGGCCAGTTCCCGTGGCGTGAGCGGTGACAAACCCTCTGTGCTTTTAATGACGGGGTCCTGGTTTGGTGCCAGGCCCACGTCAAAGCCGGCCTCCGCTGCTGCTTTACGGACCCGTTCCAGGTCTGCTGCCGGCAGGAGCGAGGTGGACAGCCGGAGGCCATGGACGGTGTGAAGGTTGGATAAGCGGGCGAGCTCCAGCATCAGTCCCGGGGTGATCCCCGGTTCAAGCTGCAGCCGGGCAGCAGCCGACAGCCCGGTTGCCTCCGCCTGGCGCCGGACGGTGCCCTCCGCGCGCGAAGCCAAGGCAGAAGCGAGGGGGTTTTTCGGCTTGGCCCCCGGCAAGGTGGATGCGTGCAGCCACTAGTTCCCTGTCCGTCTTTGGCAGGCTTCCGGCGGCCGTAAGGGCCTGGCCGGGAAGTCCCGACGCGAGCAGCAGCAATGACTGCGCCCGGACCAGGAGGGCACGCTCCGAAGCGCTCACCGGAGGCAGGTCCGCCTGCCGGGCGAGCAGTTCTTCCAGCCGGGCGAGGGCCGCCGCGGGGTTGCCCGCGGCCAGGTCTGCCATGGCATCCAGGTACCGGACACGTGGCCAGAGTTCCATCGCATCCGCCTGGTCCAGGACACGGCCAACAGCGGCTTTGGCTGCAGCGTGCTCTCCTGCTTCCAGGGCAACGCTCGCTTCGGCAAGCCGGAGAGGCGTTTCAGAGTAGTGGTGCACCTCCTCCATGCCCCAGCCCAGGCGGCTGCATAGCTGCAGGAAACGGGCAGCCCCCGGCAGGTTCCCCGTCTCGGCGAGCAGGCAGGCAGTGAGGGAGTGGTAGTAACCCTCGTAGTGTGGCTGATCCTTGGCTGCGGCAAGCGAAGCAGCCTGCGTGAATGCCGCTTCGGCGCCCTCCAGTGCATCGGTCCGCCACAGAGAAATACCCAGGTGGGCGACGGCAACGGATTCGAGCGGACCAATCCTCTCGCGTTCGGACAACGGCATTTCAGCGTAGGCGCGCAGCCCGGAGGAAGCCCGGGACGCAGAACGGGGCAGCTGGCCGCATCCACGCAGCCCGACGGCCTCAACCAGTGTCAGCAGCAGCCGCTCGGCCTCGGGCATGGACCGGAAGACGGCGCGGGCACCGGAGAGAGCCAGTAAGGTCAGTTCCGTTCCCCGCATGCGCCGGAACGCCGAGGAATTGCACAGGACTGCCAGAGCCAGTGCCGGCGCCGGCTGCCGGGCCAGTCTAAGGAGCGGAATTCCTTCGAGGAGTTTCCTGGTCTCCGCGCCGTGGAAGGTAAAGAGCTCAAGCGCCCGGTGTCGGATGATGTCAGTGGCGAGGTCCAGGGTGGAGGCGCGCACCGCGTGGCGAAGTGCTTCCAGCGGCTCTCCGATTTCAAGGAAGTACCTCCCGCACATCTCTTCCATGGCAGAGAGGCGGGAGGGACAGGTCTTGCGCCCGTGGGCAAGGACCACTCCCCGCAGCAGGGGAATGACGGAGGTTTCGCCGTCGCCCGTGCGGAGCAGAAAACCCTCCTCTTCAGCTTCCCGGATGGCTTGGCTGAACGACTCGGTAGTGCCGGTCCCGCAAAGCTGTGCAGCCAGGGGATCCGGCACGGTCTCGGGAACGGACGCGGCAAGGAGGAACTCTGCGGTTGCGGCAGAGACCCGCGGCGGGGTGAGCAGGCCGGGAAGATCCCGTGCCGCTGTTTCCAGCACCGCCGGAAGCGGATCCCGGGACCGGAACCGGCCAGGCACGGGTGCCGTGAGGGCAAGGAAACGGACCCACCGCGGCAGCCCGCCGGTTAGGTCCCGGACTTCTCCGGCCTGGTGCTCGAGCGCTGTTCCGGCCAGCACTTCGGCGCATTCGGCCACCGTGAAGGCCAGCTGGTCCGGGCCTATCACCGAGATGTCCAGGTCCAGAAGGGCCCTGCCCTTTTCGACGCTCCCCAGCGCGGCGGTACTGGCTACCATCCGAAGACCGGGCACCGCCCTGATCAGGTCCAGCAGCTGTTCCTCGGCCGGGAACCCGCCCGCCAGGTGGAGGTCCTCGACTACCAGGACCTGCTCCCGCACGGGCAGGCCCGCAAGGCGTGGCAGGACTGCATCACGTCCAGTTCCCACGGCAGCGGCCTGCACCGTTTGGTTCAGCAGGGCAAGGTGCTCCGGATCCGTTGCGACTGCAGCGAGCAGCGCCGAGAGAAATGACGCAGCCGGGGCAGGCCGGCCAGCCTCTGGCACTGCGCTCCGGCTTGCGGAAACCCATGCCACAGGTTGCTTCTGGGCAGCCGTCCAATCCTGCAGCAGGGTGGTTTTTCCGGCGCCGGCAGGCCCGCGCAGAATGGTCAGGGGCGCGGTGGAGGCGGCGTCCAGCGCCCGCAGCAGCCTGCTGCGGGAGAGGACGAGCGGGTTCGGGCCCGGAGGGACCGGGATTACAGCGAAGTGCGGCATTGGCTACATTCGGCTCGGTGGACGCGGATGCCCGAAGCCGCGGCGATGCGCGCCCGGAAGCAGATTCAAGATAACCGCTGCGAATCCCGGCGCGCCATAATGTGACGCGCGTTCCGGGTCTGCGGGGCAGGCAGCTGGATAAACCGGGAACCTTATGCAGGTCGAGGGAGCATCAGAATCCTGGAAAGGCAGAAACGAGGTCGCGGTAGGCCATTCCGGAGGTCATCGGCTCCAGTGTGGCACGTTCTTCGTCGACGGTGAGCAGGTGCAGGCCTGCCCGGCCAGCATCCACGTAGCCCCACTCAGGAACTGCACCGCCGCTGGCAGAGTGCACCTGGACCCGCCAGATAAACCACGGCTCACGCCACATTCTGACCCACGCCGGGTCCTGTGTGGGCGCCGGTTCGCCTGCGGACGCGACGCGGCGCTCGAAGGCCCCGGTTGGTACATCAAGGACGCCCGCGGTCAGGGTCCAGGCTGGGCCCAGGCCCAACCAGGAAGCCACCACCGGCGCCAGCTCGGCCAGCCCAACGAAGTCCAGCTGGACCCGGTCCTCATAACGTTCGATGCGGCCGGCGTCGAGTTCCGCGCGGGAGGGACCGGCAAGGATCAAAGCATCCTGGTCATCAGTCTGTATCTGCAGCTCAGTGGAACCCTGGGGATGCAGGCCGCGGATGCTGACGGAAGTACGCGTCGCGGTCAGCGGTGCCGTGACGGTCATCCCCTTCGGCGTCAGGCGCCCTGAATTATCCATCAGCCCGGCACCAACCAGGGCCGTGAGACCCAAATTCCGGCCGGCCCGCTGGAAACGTCCGGTCTGGCCGCTCTCCGCCGCGGCATCCAGCAGGTGTACGGCTTCGCCATTCAGCCATGGTCCCTGTGAGCTGAACGGCTGCCGGGCAGCCAGGCCGCCGAGTTCTTCAAGGTCGGCGCCGAAAACGGTGCTGGCGTCCTCATCCAGAGCCGGTTCACGGTGCGGGACGATATCAACCACTGGAGGGGTCCTTCAGAGCGGCCGAGAGGCCGATGGCGCCCAGAACCTCGTCGTAGGCCCTCAGGTGGTTGGCCGAGCAGGAGGTCGTTACGGCAGCAGCCAGGCTGTCGCGGAACAGCAGCAGCTGGCTGCAGTGAATCAACCCGCCGGATCCCCGGTGCAGGTACTCAAACCGGCGGACGGCTTCCAGCTGGGGGGCGGGATCCACTGAAAGCAGATAGGGCTCTGCCAGGGAGGTGAGCAGCGAGGTCATAACAACAGTGCTCAGCTGGGCAACGGTGCCGGGGAAGGCGAACGTTGTCACGGTGGCGTTTGGGCGGAAACCGCCCGTTTCCATCCACGGCACGACGGGCGCCGCCACCACCAGCTCCGCGTCCGGGTGCGCCATGACCTTCCAGTCGGACGGGCGTTCAAGCACTATGTTGGCGCTGTGCTCAGCGACGAACATTCCCGCTCTTTCGAAGCCAGGTGAATGGGGAGGAATACTCGGGTTTGCGGACTTCTTCCTTGTCCGCGCCGCGGTCCACCCAGTCCTTGTACCACGCGGGCAGCATAAAACGGGGGAGGCGGAACAAGCAGGCGAGCGCCAAGAGCATGAACGGTGCGAGGACGTAGGTGGTGTTGACGCCGTCGAACCACTCCAGGCCGAGTGCCGGGCAAACCGTGAGGATACTGCCGACGGCGATAAACGGCAGCAGGTAGAAACCCAGGAAACCAAAATAGCTGTGCTTGCCGAACTGATACATGTTCCTCTTGGCCGCCCAGCCCCGCCAGGTGCCGTTCATTGCTGCGACCCCGGAAATCACACAATAGAGAGTTATTAGAACCATGACGGCTCCGGCCAAAAGCATTGCTAGTACCTCCATGACGTCGGATTCTTCCATGCTTCCCGGCACCGCCAAGCTTTGAAAGGGACACTTCCCGCAGTCACCATAGCCTGAGGTTCTCCCATGCTTCCTTGAGAGCGCCTTTTGCCCCGTCTACGATGCCCTCCTGCCCGGCATGCCTGAGGAAACTCCCCACTCCTTCTCCGACGGCTCCGCCGATCCAGCCTCCCACCACTGCTCCCACGAGCGTTCCCACCACCGGAATGGGGATAAAACTGCCGAGCGTCGCTCCTGCCGCGGTGCCGAGGGCGCTGCCTGCCAGTGCGGAACCGCCTTCGACAACAGCCGTGGTCCCTGCGCTGACTATCCGGTCTCCCGTACTCATGCCGGGATGCTCCAGCTGGTCCTGGTTCCATTGTTCGGACCAGTTCTTATAGACAGACAAAGCGCCGTCAACCACACCCAGTCCATTCGCCGCCTTGTTCGCCCAGCGCGGCAGCTCCGGTGCCGCAGCCCCGTTCCCACCCGCGGTGGTCCGCCGTCGGGCGCCGGGGATGTTCGGGTCCCGGAACACCGGCCGGCGGATTGTCAGCCCCCGCGCACCCAGTGGCGCGAGCATGGACGCCATAAGACTGCCGGCCGGGAGGTATCGGTACGGCCGGCCGTTCAGCCGCAGGGTGACCGATCCGGGCACATTGAGCCGGCGCCTGTTGGAACCGGGGTCCAGAGCCACCCGGATAAGCCGCGGCCCGGGGTTCTGGTGGACTGAAAGGAATCCGTTGGCAGCCAGGTCCATGGAGACCGCGGCGTACGGCGACGTTGTGGCTTCGGGCAACTCCCGGAATGGCTTATGCAGGCCGGAAATTGCTGCAGCACAGACATCTTCGGCGGCCTGCAGGTCGGCGGCGATGGACGCTGAGTCACGGGTGAGGCGTGCTTCTTCCGACTGCGCGGCGGCCGTGGTTTCCTGGCTGTCTTCCTCCAGCGGCCGGCAGGCATGGGCCTGGAGCGCAGCCACGAGGGCATCGTAGCGGGGGCGAAGGGCATCGA
Source organism: Arthrobacter sp. (assembly GCA_040274025.1). Lineage (GTDB taxonomy): Bacteria > Actinomycetota > Actinomycetes > Actinomycetales > Micrococcaceae > Arthrobacter_B. The sequence continues at coordinate 26,453 of JBELZL010000019.1, forward strand.
CGGCGTCGGCGAAGGTGTCAAGGGCATCCCGGATTGCGCCGGTGACATCCGCCGTCGCGTCGGTGTAGGTGGCTGCTTTGTCCATGGCACCGTGGACGATGTCCTGCTCCGGGGCGTGGTAGCTGTCCCGCAGCCCCGTCCAGGCCGCAACCAGATCCTGGCCATAAGCCTTCGCCCGTTTTCCCGACGCGTCGATCGCGGACGCGTCCTTCCGGATGGCACCGGTGCCGGGCAGCACCGGGAGGCTTCCCGCGCTCATCGCCGCGCACCTGTGCTGTCCGCATCCGTGCCGGCGGCCGGGGCTTCGCCAGCCAGCCGATTCGCATTGCCGGCCATCTCTACATCGCCGCGCACATAGTGGTCCACAGCCTCGCAGGCCGAATTGCAGGCGTTTTCGCCGCGGATGGTGCCGCTGTTGAGCAGCGGGGACAAATGGTCCCCGTAGCATTCCGTGAGTGCCTGAAGGATGACCGGGCTGTTGAAGGAGCCGGCGGCGGAGCTGACCGCGTTCCGGAGCGCGGTCTCCTCGGAGCGCAGGTCTTCCACCGTGGCGCGTGCCTTCCCAATGACGCCACGGACTGTGGCGACCTGGACGTCCCAGCCGTTGATCGGCATCTTTCCCCCTGCGGCAAAACAAAGTACGTTCGCATGAGCTGAAGCATGCATGACGCGAAGAGCCTAGCGCGGGGAAGAAAAGCGGCCTTGGGGAGAACTGTCGATGGGGACAACCCGGTGTTGTCCCCATGGCTGTGGGGGGATTGAAAGAGGCTAGACGGTTTTCCCGATGTCCGTCGCGTCCTGGATGGAATAGGCGTAGCCCTGCTCGGCCAGGAAGCGCTGGCGCTTGGCCGCGAAATCCTGGTCCAGGGTGTCCCGTGCGACGACGGTGTAAAAGTGGGCGGCCCGGCCGTCCGACTTCGGGCGCAGCAGGCGGCCAAGCCGCTGGGCCTCCTCCTGGCGGGAACCGAAGGAGCCGGAGACCTGGATGGCTACCGACGCCTCGGGCAGGTCGATGGAGAAGTTGGCAACCTTGGACACCACCAGGGTCTTGAGCTTGCCCTCTCGGAAGTCATCGAAGAGCCGCTGGCGCTCCTTGACCGGCGTTCCGCCCTTGATCACCGGCGCGTCCAGCCGCTCAGCAAGTTCATCCAGCTGATCGATGTACTGTCCGATCACCAGGATCTGGTCTCCCTCATGCCGGCGGACCAGGTCCTGCACCACCTGGGACTTTGTCTCCGAGGTCGAACACAGGCGGTATTTGTCCCCGTCCTCCGCCATCGCGTAGGCAACCCGCTCGTCCCGCGGCAGGTCCACCCGGACTTCAATGCATTCAGCGGGGGCGATGTAGCCCTGCGCCTCGATGTCTTTCCACGGTGCGTCGTACCGCTTGGGACCAATCAGGGAAAAGACCTCCCCTTCGCGGCCGTCTTCGCGGACCAGCGTGGCGGTGAGCCCCAGACGTCGCCGGGCCTGCAGGTCCGCCGTCATCCGGAAGATGGGTGCGGGGAGCAGGTGGACCTCGTCGTAAATGATCAGGCCCCAGTCGTTGGCGTCCAGCAGTTCCAGGTGCGGATACAGCCCTCCGCGCTTGAGCGTGAGCACCTGGTAGGTCGCGATGGTGACCGGCCGTACTTCCTTCACAGCGCCGGAGTACTCGCCGATTTCATCTTCGGTCAGTGAGGTGCGGCGAAGGAGTTCGTCCTTCCATTGCCGGGCCGAAACCGTGTTGGTCACCAGGATCAGCGTGGTGGTGGAGCTGGTGGCCATGGCAGCGGCGCCAACGAGCGTCTTGCCGGCACCGCAGGGCAGCACCACAACGCCGGACCCGCCGGCCCAGAAGTTTTCCGTGGCAACCTTCTGGTAGGGGCGCAGCGCCCAGCCGTCCTCGTTCAGCAGGATCGGGTGCGGGGTGCCGTCCACATACCCGGCCAGGTCTTCGGCGGGCCAGCCGAGCTTGAGCAACAGCTGCTTCAGCTGCCCCCGCATGGCTGACTGCACCACCACGGTCTCGCCGTCGATCCGCGGCCCAAGCAGCGGCTGGATCTTCTTGGCGTGGAGCACCTCTTCCAGCACCGGGTAGTCATTGGTGCGCAGCACCAGTCCATGCTGCGGATCCTTCTCCAGCCGCAGCCGTCCGTACCGGGACATGGTTTCCTCAATGTCCACCAGCAGGGTATGCGGTACCGGAAAGCGGGAGTAGGTGAGCAGGGTGTTCAGCACCTGCTCGGCATCCAAGCCGGCGGCCCGGGCGTTCCAGAGCCCCAGCGGGGTCAGCCGGTAGCTGTGAATGTGCTCGGGGGCCCGCTCCAGCTCTGCGAAGGCGGCGATCGCGTGCCGTGCTTCCACGGCTTGGGGATGGTCCACTTCCAGCAGGATGGTCTTGTCGCTTTGGACGATCAACGGTCCGTCAACCATGTGCTGGGCTGCCCTCCACTATTTCCACATCCATTATCCGATGTATTGACACTACGCGTTCCACGTCCCTCCGCGGGTCGAAGACCCGGACGCGGCCGTCGCCTACGGATAGGGGAACGAAGATCTCCTGGCGTTCATTCCCCTGGCTGTCCACGACGCCCATCCGTACCGAGCTCTTGGTGCGGATGGCCCTGCGCAGGGTTTCCAGGCCGACCAGCGGAACGGCTTCATCTGACTTGGCGGCGACGGCTGGGCCGCGGCCGCGCAGGGCGGCCAGCTGGGCATCGAGGTCCTCCTCCGTCAGTTCCCACTGGTTCACGCGGGTGGGGGAGGACGACGGCGCCGGAACCGGAGGGCGGGCGTGGGAACCGGAGGCTTCCCTCGCGCGTCCCTCCATGACAGGTGCGTAGCCCAGGCCCCGGATCGCGAGGGCGAGCTCCTGCGGCGTGGCGGCCGAGGCGATCACGGTCGGCGCTATCCGGGTGAGCCCCAGCGCAGCGGCGCGCGGATCAGCCAGCAGGGCGTTCAGCCCTGTCTCGTCGTCGCTGCGCAGGTAGGACCACGCCGCCCCAATGCGCAGCCTCCCGTGCCGGGCCGCGGTGTCTTCCACCAGGTAGCGCAGCGGCTGCGGAACTTCGGTGGCGGAATAATGAGCCAGGAATTCAAGGATCGACGCCGCGTCCAGGTCAGCGTCGAGGGCACGGCGGATCGAATTCGAGGAAAAACGGTAGATCGTTGCCGGGCCCTGCCCCTCGGCGTCGGCCACCAGTGCCAGCTGCCGGGCCACCTTCGGGTCCAGGTATCCGGGGGCCACCGCTGTCAGGTCTGCCTGCAGCAGGAAGGAACTCAGCGGCTCCGGCAGTACCTCCCCCAGCCGGTCTGCAGCACGGTCCAGTTCGCCGGCGGCGACGGCGTGCCCCAGCTCCGTCAAGGCACCGGAACCGATGAGTCCCAGCTGGGCGGCCTCCTTGAGGATTCCGGGAACCAGACGGGCAAAGCGGCGTTGGAGCCTCGGCTGGTACCAGGTGAGGGCACTGATCAGGTCTTCGGCGTCGTAGGCGCCGGAGTGCCCTTCCTCCACGGACTCTGCTCCCACCAGGGAAGCGAACATCTCCAGCATGCGGTGCCGCACCAGTGGGGCATCGGGCCGGGAAAGCTCGGCAGCGAGCGCATTGACCGAACCTCCGCCCGGCAGCGGTGCACCGACGAGCGAGGGCGCCCGGTCGGCTTCCAGCCAGGCTTCAACGAGGTGCCGCCACTGCATCTGGCGGTCCATGGTGTGCCAGTCGCTTTCCGCCGTGCCCCAGCGTGAGGTGGCGGCGTCCAGGACAAGCAGTCCGGAGAGGGCGGAAAGCTCCAGCAGCCAGGCGGTGGCCAGTCCGTCCAGCCGCAGGGCGTCGGAAACCCGCCTGACTTCACGCACGCCGACTCCGCCGGAGCGCAGGGTTCCGATGGGTGCTTCAGCGGCCACCGCCAGCAGTTCAGTCACCAGCCGGAGTGTCTCCGCCACGGCGCCGTAGGCCGCGTTGTCCCGAAGTGCGTGCGGCACGGCACGGGGCTTGGGCGGGACCGGATCCAGCTGAAAATCGGAGACGATGACGTGGCCCCGGGATGCCTGGCCCACCGGGCGGGGCAGCTCAACGTGAAGGGCATCCAGGGGCACCAGCAGGCCGTGGGCAACAAGCCACTCAACGGGGGTGGGGGAGGGGTTGTCCAGCACGGCGCGGCTGATGGCGGCCTTGCGCGGAATGGTACCCACCGGAGAGTACTTGAACCGCCGGAGCAGGTCATGGGTCTGCGGGGGTGCGTCGGCCAGCAGGGCTTCCCAGCCGGCCGGGTCGGAGACCAGATGGTGCAGCGAATGCGCTGCGGTTGAAGGAGTGTCGGCTTTCTCGATGGGCAGCCCGCGCTGACGCAGGCCCTCCACGATTGACACCAGGCGCTGTCCGAATTCCGGCTGCTGGGCGGCCAGGGTGGAGTACGGGCGGCCCAGGCCTGCGGGATAGGCGCCCAGCGCTTCGCCCAGTACGGAGACCGGCAGATAGAACTTGCGTCCGGCATCGGCCTTTGGGGCGCCGGGATGGGGAGTTGCACGCCGCAGCAGGGCCAGGCTGTGCAGGTAGCCCAGGATCGCATCCAGTGCCTTGATGGTGGAGCCGGAGATCGAGGCCTTCAGCCAGGAGGCCGTGGTGCTCAGATGGGAGTCTTCGTTCGTGGTGAGGTCCAGCGCTTCCAGGACCTGCAGCTGGGGAGCGGTGAGTTTTTCAAGCGCCCGCTGTACGCTGATGCGCGTGGAGGCCCGGGCGGCCAGGGCCTGGAAATCCGGGACCGGAGGCAGCGCCAGGTCCGGCCGGGCGAGCAGGAGTTCACGCAGTTGTTCGTCACTGCGCGCTGCAAGGTCTTCGGCCAAGGCTCGGATCGCGGACATCGTCCAATACGTTACCCGAGTGGGACCGAAAACAAACGGGTCAGCCCCGGCGCCGCCGCACGATTGAGTCAATTACCAGCCCGGCCATCATCAGGAAGGCCAGGGGCAGGGCGTAGAACGCTCCGGCAGCGAATCCCGGCCAGATGACCTCACCCTTCAGTGCCTCAAGCAGCAGGGCAGCCAGACTCGCGACGCCGGCGACGGCCAGCAATCCGGCCAGGGCTGTTAGCAGCATCCGCAGCGGTGAGCGCTTTGGTTTTTCAGCGCCGCCGGCGCGGCTGTTTGCGGGGGTTGGACCCATGTGCTCCATGGTCTTTAACGCTAACAGCTAAAAAAGAGCGCGCCCAAAGCGGGGCGGGCCAACGATTAGCGGGCTCGGGATATTCTAAAGGGAAGACTCTTCCCCGTAGTATCTCAACAGGCATCCGCCGCTGGTCCGATCAAAGACCGGAAGACGGATACGCGCGGACGTACCACCCCTTCATTCCGCGGTCGAAAGTCCGCACCCAACAGCTAAGAACGAGGTAAGCGAAGTGCCCATCGGCAAGGTCAAGTGGTTCGACACTGGCAAGGGATTCGGATTCCTGGCCACTGACGACGGCCAGGAAGTCTTCCTGCATGCTTCTGCGCTTCCCGCTGGTGTGAGCGAGGTGAAGCCCGGAACCCGGATGGAGTTCGGCGTGGCCGACGGACGCCGCGGCCCCCAGGCGCTCTCTGCCCGGATTCTCGAGGCTCCGCCGTCGGTGGCCAAAGCTACGCGGAAGCCCGCTGATGACATGGCGGTGATTACCGAAGACCTTATTAAACTGTTGGACGGAATCTCCAACGGACTGCGCCGGGGCCGGTACCCCGAAAAGAAGCACGCCACCAAGGTGGCTGCGGTGCTGCGGGCCGTTGCCGACGATCTTGACGCATAGGGGCAGAACCACCGAGTGAAAACTACCGACGCGACCGATACCCAAACAACGCCTAAGCCTGCCGCCGCGCGGAAGCCGCCGCGCAAGCCGTCCAAGCCGGACGCAGTGCTGGCCGCTGCCGTTGAGAGCGCCCGGGCGGGGCTGCTGGAAGTCGCGCCGGAAGAGCAGGTAGGGGAGTGGCTCAGCGCTGTTCCCGAAGCGGACCGGCTGGTCACCCACCGGTTCCGCGCCAACCGTCCCGGTTACCTGGGCTGGGAGTGGTACGCCACTGTGGCGCGGGTTCCCCGCGGCAAGGCGGCCACGGTCTGCGAAGTGGGCCTGCTGCCGTCCGCGGATGCCATCCTGGCGCCTGAATGGGTGCCGTGGTCCGAGCGGGTGCGTCCCGAGGACGTCGCTGCCCAGGAAACCCAGCCGAAGGACGAGGCGAAGGAACCGGACGCAGGAACTGCAGCGCCAACGGAAGAGGACGCCGCGGCACCCGCGGCCACGGAGGACGAATAATCGGTGAGTGCATGGAATTCGGTTCACTGTCCCGGAAGGGAGAAGTGAACCTGCATGTTCCGTTCGCTTCGAATTTTCAACTACCGCATCTGGTTCATCGGGGCCCTGGTTTCGAACATCGGCACCTGGATGCAGCGCACGGCGCAGGACTGGCTGGTCTATGACATCCTGACCAACCAGGACGCAGCGGCGATGGGAATCGTCATGGCGCTGCAGCTGGGACCCCAGCTGCTCCTCGCGCCGTGGGCCGGCCTGGTTGCCGACACCTATGACCGGCGCAGGGTCCTGCTCACCACCCAGGTTTCAATGGCTGCCCTCGGCGCCGGACTTGGCCTGCTGGTGCTCTCCGGCCACGCGGAACTGTGGCATGTCTACGCGTTCGCGCTGGCTCTGGGCGTAGTCTCCGCCGTCGACGCTCCGGCCCGCCAGAGTTTTGTCTCCGAGGTGGTCAGCGAAGAGAACCTGCCCAACGCCGTCGCACTGAACAGTGCTTCCTTCAACGGAGCGCGCATGGTCGGCCCGGCAGCTGCCGGCCTGCTGACTGTAGCCGTGGGACCCGGCTGGGTCTTCCTCATTAACACGGTAACCTTCGCGGCCATGATCCTGGCGCTGCTGAAGATGCGTTCCTCCGAGCTGCGCGTGCTGCCCAAGGCCCCGCCCGGCAAGGGGCGGATTCGGGCAGGACTGAAGTATGTGCGGTACCGGCCGGACCTGGTCATGGTCCTGGTGGCCATCTTTATTGTGGGAACCTTCGGACTGAACTTCGCGGTGTACATTGCCGCGATGGCCCGGACCGAGTTCGGCCAGGACGCCGGAGTCTTCGGCCTGCTGAACTCCATCATGGCCATCGGCTCCGTGGCCGGGGCCCTGCTGTCCGCGCGCCGTGAACGTCCGCGCCTGCGGTTCATTTTCGGTGCAGCAGGGGCCTTTGGCATCGCCTGCACCGTTGCCGCGCTCTCCCCGAACCTGTGGATCTTCGCCCTGTCCCTGATCCCGGTGGGGCTGTTCGCCCTGACGCTGATGACCAGCGCCAATGCCTACGTCCAGACCACCACGACGCCGGTGATGCGCGGCCGGGTGATGGCACTGTACTTCGCGATCTTCCTCGGCGGCACTCCGCTCGGTGCGCCGATTGTCGGATGGGTCTCCAACGCCTTCGGTCCGCGCTGGAGCCTGGGAGTCGCCGCCGCTTCCGGCCTGGTCACCGCCGTCGTCGGCCTGGTCTGGGCCTGGCGTTCACACCACCTGCGCCTGCACTACGACCGTTCGGTCCGCCGTCGCCTGTACCTGACCAGCGATGCCACCGGGAACCGCGTAAACGAAGAGGACCCCAGGCCGCAGTAGCGGCGCCGGGGTCCTCGATCCGGGCTGATGCCCGAACTCGCGTGCGGTTAGGAGTGTTCAATCACGTAGTCGATGCACTGCAGCAGCGCGCTGACATCGTCAGGTTCAATCGCCACGAAGGTGGCGATGCGCAGCTGGTTGCGGCCAAGCTTGCGGTACGGCTCCACGTCCACGACGCCGTTGGCACGCAGCGTCTTGGCGATGGCTGCAGCGTCAATTGAGTCATCGAAGTCAATGGTGGCAATGACGTTGGAGCGGTCCTCTGCACGGGCGACAAACGGGGAAGCCACACCGGACTTCTCCGCCCACGAGTAGATGCGGCCTGCGGAGTCGGCAGTGCGGGCCGCGGCAAAGTCCAGGCCGCCGTTGGAGTTCAGCCACTGGATCTGCGCGTCCAGGGTCACCAGCGTGCTCAGGGACGGCGTGTTGTAGGTCTGGTTCAGCCGGGAGTTGTCCACTGCCGTCTGAAGGTTCAGGAAATCCGGAATCCAGCGGTCGGAGGCATTGATCCGGGCTGCACGTTCCAGGGCGGCGGGGGAGAACATTCCCAGCCACAGTCCGCCGTCGGAGGCGAAGTTCTTCTGCGGGGCGAAGTAGTACACATCCGCTTCCGCCAGATCCACGTCCAGGCCGCCGGCGGCGGAAGTGGCATCGATGAGGACCAGGGAGTCCGCATCGGCACCGGCCACCCGGCGAACCGGAGCAGCGACGCCCGTGGACGTTTCATTCTGCGGCCAGGCGTAGACGTCAACGCCTTCCTCGGCTGCCGCCTCCGGGCGGGTGCCGGGCTCAGCCTTGATAATGCTCGAGGCGGCCAGGAAGGGAGCCTTGTTGGTGGCGGCGGCGAACTTGGAGCCGAACTCGCCGAAGGACAGGTGCTGGGCCTTGTTCTCCACCAGTCCGAAGGATGCGATGTCCCAGAAAGCGGTGGAGCCGCCGACGCCGAGGATAACCTCGTAGCCCTCGGGTGCGCGGAACAGCGCGGAAAGACCTTCGCGGACGCTTCCCACAAGGTTCCTCACCGGTGCCTGCCGGTGGGAGGTGCCAAGCAGCTTGGCACCGGCACTGGACAGGGCCTGGATCTGCTCAGGCCGGACCTTGGAAGGGCCGGCACCGAACCGCCCGTCCTTGGGAAGAAGATCTGCGGGAATCGTAACGGCGGGTTCGCCCATTTTCTCTATGCTCCAAGCGGGTTGGCAGGGTGCTTCAACGTACTCTTCTATTCAACACCCGGCGCCCGTACCGGTCCTATTTGTGACCGGGTTAGCGCACCGGGCCCGCCGGAGCGCATAATTCTCCCCGGTTTGGGCCGATGGGCTAACGTGGGAACGGAACCGGCGGCGCGTTCTGTGCCGCTGCGGGTATTCACTTCCGCACGATTGCTAGGAGCGGTACGGTCATGACGGACCTCATCGACACAACTGAGATGTATCTTCGAACCATCCTTGAGCTCGAAGAAGAGAACATCGTGGCCCTGCGGGCGCGCATCGCCGAACGCCTGCGCCATTCCGGCCCAACCGTCTCCCAGACCGTCGGGCGGATGGAACGTGACGGCCTGGTAGTCGTTTCCGGAAACCGCCAGCTTGAACTCACTGAGCTTGGGCGGCGCCGTGCCACCGAGGTCATGCGCAAGCACCGGCTGGCCGAGAGGCTCCTTGCGGACGTGATCGGACTCGACTGGGCGTACGTGCATGACGAGGCCTGCCGCTGGGAACACGTGATGAGTGAACGCGTGGAGCGCCGGCTGTATGACCTGCTGGGCAGGCCCACCGAATCCCCGTACGGTAATCCGATCCCTGGCCTCGAAGCCCTGGGCGGCGACGCAGCCGTGCAGCCTGCCGTCGCCTACCGGGACCTGCTCACCGCCGTCGAACTGGTCAGCCCGGGGCAGCCGATGGTGCTGGAACGGCTCGCCGAGCCGATCCAGGTGGACCCGGAACTGCTTACCCAGCTGGATGAGGCAGGGCTGCGGCCGGGAGCCAGCATCACAGCCGAAGTTGTAGGCGGGTACATTTCGGTCCGCGTGCCCGGCATCGAAGGCGCACTGGAGCTGCCTGCGGAGGTCGCTTCGCACGTCTTTGTCTCCGCGCCCGCTTCGTGACCTTCGAGCTCAGCAGGTAACGGAATGGTATCTTTTGGTCTTTTGCCCCTATAGTGGCATCTGACTACAGCAACAACACCGCTTACCGGTCCAACAGCCGAACCCTGCCACTGGACCGCAGGTGCAACCGTTCGCAGGCAGGGGCGGAGGACCCATCAACCGGCAGTATCACTGCCTTGGGGTGAAGCCTCCGAGCCGTTCAGGACTATCCGCTCGCGGATGGTTCCGGGCGTCGGAGGCCGAGTTTCTCTACTCGAATCCGACAGCTAACTTCGCAGGCTTGTAGAGAGGGAACCACTTGTCGAAGCATGCTGCTTCGGGCAGGCGCAGGGCCGAATCACCGGCCATCGAACTGCGCCCACGCGCCGCCAGCCGGTCCGCCGGCAGACGCCGTGCCGAACCTGCCCACCGCCCCCTGGGCGGTGCCGCCCAGAAATTCGCCATTACGGCTGCCGCGTCCGGACTCGTCCTGACCGTTGCAATGCCAACGACGGCGGCAGCTACGGATCCCGCCACGGCGCCGGAACCGGCAGCTGCTCCGGCTCCGGTCTCCGCGGACCCCAATGCGGTCCTGGACTTCGACCGCGCCGCACTTACCTCCAAGTTCGATCCCGATGCCAAGCTCCGCGGACTGAGCGTCGCAGGAACCGACGTAACCCCCGCTGCGGCCAAGGGCACGCTCGCCACACCGCTGAATTCCGAACTGGTGCAGACTTCTTCCTTCGGTTACCGGGTTAGCCCCATAACCGGAACGGCGGGAGAGCTCCATACCGGCCAGGACTACGCTGCCGCCTGTGGAACCGAGGTAACCGCCGCAGCGGCCGGAACGGTAAAGTCTGCTGGCTGGCACGAGTACGGCGGCGGCAACCGGGTTGTGGTCGACCACGGCAACGGGGTGGAGACGACCTACAACCACCTGTCAGCGATCAGTGTGTCCGTCGGCGACACTGTGGAGCGAGGTCACCTGGTTGGTGCCAGCGGAAGCACGGGAGCTTCCACAGGCTGCCACCTGCACTTCGAAGTACTCGTAAACGGCAAGCCTGTCGATCCCCTCGGCTGGTTGTGACCGCGGCAATACCCTTTCGTGACCTGAGCGTGACATTTCCTTGATGTTGTTATATTCTCGTCACCGTGCCTGATTCGCCAAAGATCAGGCACTCTCGAACAGTTCGCCGAGCTCTGCCACTGTCCGAGATCCGTTCGCAAAATCGCATGGCAGAGGCGGGGGAACCAATTTCGGGTTTCGCAAGAAGCCCTAGGGGTTAAGTTGCCGGACTTAGCGGTCCAGCAACCGGGTGACTCCCATCCGAATCCGACAGCTCACCTCGCAGGCGTTGGGAGAGGCAAAACTGTGTCATCAGTCAATTCCGGCCGCCGTCGTGCCGCCACCGCGCCGGTAAGCCCGCTTACCGCGCTGTCCAAAGCTGTTTCCACCAACGCAGGATCCGTGGGCCGTCAGGCCGCCGTGGTTGTCGCTGCTTCCGGCCTTGTCCTGGCTGCAGGCATGCCCGCCCAGGCAGCTCCGGTTTCCACCGACCGCCAGGCTCTCGAAGCCACCCCCCTGAACGTTGTGACCTCCAACGGGACCGTCACGGTTTCCGAGCAGGCACCCTTCGAACTTCCGGTCCAGCCGCTGGCAGGCTCGCTTTCCGGCGCTGAGACCCGCGCACAGATTGCAGCCGCTGAGCAGGCTGCGGCTGTTGAAGCCGCAGCAGTTGCTGCCGCTGCACAGCAGGAAGCCCTGGCCGCACAGCAGGCAGCTGCACCGACCCCGGCCGCCGCACCGGCTGCCGGCAACGTCAGCACTGCTTCCTCCGCTCCTGCACCTGCCGAAGCAAGCGCCAGCGGCGTTGCAGCCGGCCTGGTTGCCTCCGCCTACGCCCAGATCGGCGTCGCACAGGACTGCACCGCCATGGTTGAGAACGCACTGCGCTCGGTCGGCAAGTCCGTCGGTGACCTGGCTCCCGGCCAGTTCTTCGCCTTCGGTGCTGTTGTTGGCAGCCCGCAGCCCGGCGACCTCGTTATCACCGGCGGCCACGTTGCCATCTACGTCGGCAACGGCCAGGTCATCAGCGGTGGCCTCAACGGCATGAACACCGGTCTGCACTCCCTGTCTGATCTTCCCGGCGCAAGCTTCGTCCGCGTCAGCTGACGCCCAGTTGCCAGAAACAACGGAGAAAATCCCCAATGACCACGTCAACTGAGCGTGCGCGCCACCGTGCGCCCGTACAGCGCAATAACTCCCTGTCTGCCCTCGCAGACGCCGTCAGCAGCGCCGGCAGCGTAGGACGCCAGGCTGCAGTCATTGCTGCTGCTTCCGGCCTGGTGCTGAGCACGGGCGTAGCTGCTACCGCAGCCGGCCCGGAAACATCCCGGGACGTACAGACCAGCAAACTGGATCTGTCCTCCATTCCGCTTCAGGTCCCGGCCGACGCAATCGGTCCGGATCTGACGCTGACACCGGTTCCGGGGGTGAGCGTGGCCCCCGCGGCCGCAGAGGTTACCGTCCAGTCCCAGGAAGTCGCTCCTGCTGAAGCTGCTGAGGCTCCCGCAGGAACCGGTGCTGCTGCACCGGCGGCGGCGCAGGCTGCTGCTCCGGCAGCACCCGCTCCGGCAGCCTCGGCTACGGCCGCGACCATCGCTGCTGCCGCCTACGCCCAGCTTGGTGTCATGCAGGACTGCACCATGCTGGTTACCAATGCGCTGGCAGCTGCCGGCATCAACTTCCATGACTGGCCCGCCGGGTACCTCTCCCTGGGCCGCACGGTCAGCGCGAGCGAAGCTGTCCCCGGCGACCTGATCTACTACGCAGACGGCGGCATGGGCCTTGCCCACATCGCGGTCTACGTCGGCAACGGCCAGGCCGTCCACGGCGGATTCTTCGGGAACCAGACCGTGGTTGCCCCCGCGGAGCTCGGCTCCGGCGGCGTGTACATCCGCGTCGGAGGCTAAGAGCCACAGATTTGACACAGTGAAGGGTCCTGCCGGAAACGGCAGGGCCCTTCTGCCTTTTCCGGCGTGCTCCCCGTCGCCGGGAGCGTTGGCCGTTTGCTCTCCTCCGCTCCCGCCGGCCTCCGCTCCGCCCAGCGGGTTGTGGCAACCCGGGCCGCTTTAATGGCGGGATCGCGCTCCGCGGCTTACCCTTGCAGTGAACATTCGAAGTACCGCAGTGCCGGTGGACGTCGTCTCTTCCCCGGTGGCGGGCAGGCGAAGAGGAACGTGCATGCGAACCCTGGTTCTGAATGCGGGCTACGAACCGCTGGCTGTGGTCACCTTCCGGCGCGCGCTGGTCCTGGTCCTGGCAGGTAAAGCCAGCGTGCTGGCGGAAAGCGGCGATCCGGTTGTCGGCCCCGGTGACGTGTTCGCCCGTCCATCCGTGATCCTGCTCAACCGGTACGTGAACATTCCGTACCGGGATTCGGCAGTCGCCACGCGCCGGGGTGTCCTGCGGCGCGACGGACACAGCTGTGCGTACTGCGGGAAACCGGCGTCGACCGTGGACCATGTGGTGCCAAAGTCACGCGGCGGGCAGGACAGCTGGGAAAACCTCGTGGCGTGCTGCCTGCGCTGCAACAACAAGAAGGGGGACAGGACCTTGAATCAGCTGGGCTGGAAGCTGCTGTTCACCCCGCGGCCGCCGCGGGGCACCCGCTGGCAGATCCGCGAGTTGGAGCGGCCCGCAGCACAGTGGAGTCCGTTCCTGGGGGACACCGCAGCATGAGCTCTGGGGCAACGCTGCGGTTCGACGCCGTTATTCTGGCCGGCGGGCGTTCCTCCAGGCTTGGCGGTGAGCCGAAGGCAAACCTCGTCATTGGGCAGGAGCCGCTGCTGGTGCGTGCCCTCCGTGCCGCGGAGGGTGCGGTCCACACAGCCGTAGCAGGACCGGCGTCCCTTCGCGGACTGCTCGCCGCGGCGGACTTCTCAGGGCTCCTCGTGAGGGAGGATCCGCCGTTCTCCGGTCCGGCTGCCGCTGTGGGGGCTGCGCTCACCGCGCTCGGTGAGCCCGCCGCCGGGACCGCCGGACACCCAGGCCCCAGCCCTTGGACCCTGGTACTGGCCTGTGACATGCCGCAGGCACACGAGGCGGTTCCGGCACTGCTGGCAGCGGCGGAACTCGATCCCGCCAAGTCCGTGCTGGCCGTGGACGCCGGCGGCAAGACGCAGCCGCTGGCCGCGCTGTACCGCACGGGGGACCTCGCTGCAGCGGTGGACGCACGCGCTGGGGGACTCGCAAATCTTTCAATGTTCAGCATGCTTGCTAGGGTGCAGTGGAGAGAGGTTGCCGTTCCGGAGGGAAGCACAGCGGACGTGGACACTTGGGCCGATGCCGGGAAGTGGGGTATCCAGACCGGGCCACGCGCCGCCGCCCCGCCCGGACCCGCAGCTGCCGCAAAGGACTAAGGAGCCAAGATGGGAACCCAGCAGCAGGAACTCGAGGACTGGACGCAGCGGTTGCTGCAGGCCTTTGAGCTTGACGGAACGCAGGTGGACATCAACGCGGTGCTGGACCTGGCAGCAGCCGCCGCCCACAACGTGGTGCGCCCGGCGGCGCCGCTAACCACCTTCGTAGCAGGCCTGGCGGCGGGACTCGCTGCCGGATCCGGACAGGCAGATGAAACGGTTGCCATGCGCGCGGCCATTCGGGCGGCCCAGCGAGAGTGCGATGCAGAAGCAGACCGGAAGGAGTCAGAGTGAACGGTACCCTGCCTGTAATCCTGCCGCTGCAGCCGAATACATCCTGGGAAGAGGCGCGGAAAGCAGCCTACGCTGCCGGGCGCCCGCTGCCGTTTGAAACGGTCCCGCTGGCGGAGGCGCTGGGGCACACCCTTGCTTCCGACGCCGTCGCACTGCAGCCGGTGCCGCATTACGCCTCCTCGGCGATGGACGGGTGGGCCGTGGCCGGACCGGAGCCGTGGACCATCGTGGTGCCGGAGCCCGATCCTGAGCCCTGGCAGATCCACAAGGAATCCGGCCGCCGTCCGCTGCAGTCCGGAGAGGCGGTCTCGATCCTGACCGGCGGACTGGTTCCGGCCGGCGCGGAGGCGATTCTCAGGACCGAGAACGGGGTATTGGAAGCCGGGGAGCCTGCGACGCTCCGCCGCGCGTCCTCGGCCCGCGAAGATGAACCAAGGCTGGGAGAACACATCCGCCCGGCAGGCGAAGAAGCCGCAGCCGGCGAAACCACCATCGCGGCCGGCACGGTCCTTAACCCGGCACACATCGCGCTGGCAGCGGTGTGCGGGCACGATACACTGCCGGTGCTGCGGTCACCGCGTGTCTCACTGCTCTTCACCGGTGATGAAGTCATTGAATCGGGGCTCCCGGACTCCGGGCAGGTGCGGGACACCTTCGGCCCGCAGCTGCCGCAGCTGGTGGAAATGCTCGGTGGACGGGTCGACGCTGTCCGCCGTCTGCCGGACCGGCTGGAGGACGTTATTGCAGCCCTAAGCACCGATGCAGTGGATGAAACGTCGCTCGCCATGTCTTCCGGCGACGTCCTCGTGACAACCGGGGGCACCGGGATCTCCGATGCAGACCATCTGCGGCGCGCGCTGGAAGCGGTTGACGCGGAGCTGATCATCGACGGAATCGCCATGCGGCCCGGCCATCCCACCCTCCTTGCGCGACTGCAGGACGGGCGGTTCGTCGTTGCGCTCCCGGGCAACCCGCTGGCAGCCATGATGGCGGTGTTCACCGTGCTTCAGCCCCTGCTCGAAGGACTGCGGGGCGCCGCGTCCGGCCGGGAGTTCCACGTACTCGCGGGTGTGGATGTAGCGCCGCTGCCCGGGCGCACCCGCCTGGTTCCGTGCCGGATCCAGGACGGGCGCGCCCTGCCGTCTCAGTACTACCGTTCGGGAATGCTGCGCGGGCTGGCCGAAGCCGACGCCATTATGGTGCTGCCCGAAGCCGGCTGCGCCGCGGACCAGCCGGTCAGTGCGCTGCCGCTGCCGTGGCCGGTGAAGCAGCCTCCAGCCGGATAATCACTGATTTGGACGTTGGGGTGCCGCTGACTTCGGCAACGGAGTCCAGCGGCACCAGGACGTTCGCCTCCGGGTAGTACGCCGCCGCACACCCCACGGGGGTGTTGTAGGCAACCGCACGGAATGACTCGGCACGCCGCTCGATGCCGTCCTCGTATTCAGAGACCATGTCCACCATGTCTCCGTCCTTCATCCCGGCCGCGGCCAGGTCTGCCTCGTTCACGAACACCACGCGGCGCCCGCCGTAGATCCCGCGGTAGCGGTCGTCCTTGGCGTAGATGGTGGTGTTGTACTGGTCGTGCGCCCGCAGGGTCTGCAGGATCAGCCGTCCCTCGGGAACCTTCGGATAGTCCAGCTCATTGGCGGTGAACCGGGCTTTGCCGGTTGCGGTCGCGAACTTACGGCCGTCCCGCGGGCCGTTGGGCAGCACAAAACCGCCGCCGCCGTGCTTGATCTTGGCCTCAAACCCCTCAAACCCGGGAATGACGTTCTCGATGTGCCTGCGGATCAGGGAGTAGTCGGCACGCGCGCCGATCCAGTCCAGCTTTGGTGCGTTCTCGCGGAAGGGCGCGTGGGAACCGGTGAACAGGCGCTCGGCGAGCTCGCAGATAATGGCCACCTCGGACCGGACCTCCGGGCCGGGAGGGTCCAGCCTGCCCTGTGAAGCGTGCACGGCGCTCATTGAATCTTCCACGGTCACCCGCTGGTCTCCGCCGGCCTGCGTGTCCCGGTCCGTGCGGCCCAGCGCCGGCAGGATCAGCGCCCGCCGGCCATGCACCAGATGGGACTTGTTCAGCTTGGTGGATACCTGGACGGTGAGCGCTGTGTTGCGCAGTGCGTCCTCGGTGACCGCAGAGTCCGGAGTCGCGCGGATGAAGTTGCCGCCCATGGCCATGAACATCCTGACCTTTGAATCACGCATGGCGCGGATTGCGTTGACGGTGTCGAATCCATGGCGCCGGGGTGAAGCAAAGCCGAACTCGGCGTCGAGCCTGTCGTGGAAGGCTTCCGGCATCCGCTCGAAAATACCCATGGTGCGGTCGCCCTGGACGTTGGAGTGCCCGCGTACGGGGCACACTCCGGCGCCCGGGCGGCCAACATTGCCCTGCAGCAGCAGGACGTTGACGATGTCGCGGAGCATCGCGACGGAGTGCTTGTGCTGCGTCAGGCCCATGGCCCAGCACACCACCGTGGACTTCGAGGCAATCATCCGGGCACCGGTGGCTTCGATCTGTGCGCGGGTCAGGCCGCTGGCAAGGCAGATCTCATCCCAGGAGGCCTTCCGGATCTCTGCCAGATAAGCGTCGAGCCCGTCAGTGTAGGAGTTGATGAAGATGTGGTCGAAGACGTTCCCGTGTTCTTCTTCCTGCTCCAGCAGGTACTTGCCCAGGCCCTGGAACAGTGCCTGGTCACCACCCAGCCGGATCTGAAGGAAATCATCGGCCAGCTGGGTTCCGCCACCGAACCTGGTGCCCAGGATGCCGGCGGGCGTCTGCGGATTGTCGAAGCGCAGGAGGCCTGCTTCCGGCAGCGGGTTCACGGCCACGATGGTAGCGCCGTTCTTCTTGGCCCGTTCCAGGGCTGTCAGCATGCGCGGATGGTTGGTGCCGGGGTTCTGGCCGGCCACGATGATCAGGTCTGAACCCTGTACGTCATCCAGGCTGACGGTGCCCTTGCCCACACCGAGGGTTTCCGTCAATGCCGATCCGGAGGACTCGTGGCACATGTTGGAGCAGTCAGGCAGGTTGTTGGTGCCAAGGCCGCGGACCATAAGCTGGTAGAGGAAGGCTGCCTCGTTGGAGGTGCGGCCCGACGTGTAGAAAACGGCCTGGTCCGGGCTGTCCATGGCCGCCAGTTCCTCGACAATGATGCCGTAGGCGGCGTCCCAGCTGATGGGACGGTAGTGCGTGTCGCCGGCATCCAGGACCATGGGATGGGTCAGGCGTCCCTGCTGGCCCAGCCAGTAGTCGTCCTTTTCAAGCATGTCCGCCACGGAATGTTCGGCGAAGAATTCCGGCGGAACTCTCCGCTTGGTGGCTTCCTCGGCCACTGCCTTGGCGCCGTTCTCGCAGAACTCCGCGGTGTGCCGTTTGTCTCCCTCCGGCCAGGCACAGCCGGGGCAGTCGAAGCCCTTTTTCTGGTTCACGTTCATCAGTGTCTTGGCGCTGCGCAGCGCTCCCATCTGGTCGAAGGAAATGCGCAGCGAATTGATGACCGCCGGAAGGCCGACGGCGTGGGTCTTGGGATCTCCAACCCTCAGCTCTGATTCGTCGATTCCATCTTTTGGAGCCTTGCTTGGCACAGCTACCACGTCCTTGTGTAGGAAATCACCTAGTCTGAAGTGAGGCCAGTCTAAGACTTATTGAGGAGCGATGGGATGGGACGGGTTTCACGGCGTGCCCGCATAACGAGGTTCCGCACTGACAGGACGGTGAGCCGGCGCGATGACGTGCTGGCCGGAGAGGAACCGCTGGAGATCCGTTTCCAGGGCCGTTCCTTCACCGTGACCATGCGGACTCCCGGCGACGATTTTGATCTGGTGGCCGGTTTCCTGGTCTCCGAGGGTGTTATCTGGGAGGCCGGCCAGCTGATCTCCATGCGCTACTGCGCCGGCGTGGATGAGGAAGGCCAGCAGACCTTCAACGTGGTGGATGTGCAGCTGCGCCCCGGCACCGCCTTGCCGGACACGGGCATGGAACGGCACGTCTACACCTCCTCCTCCTGCGGGATCTGCGGCACGGCCTCCATTGAAGCGGTGCGGAAGTCTTCCCACTTCGACGTGGCGGACGACGGCGTCCGCGTGCCTTTGGAGGTCCTGGCCGCCCTCCCGGATCGGCTGCGCGAAAGCCAGGCCCTGTTCGAGAAGACCGGCGGTGTCCACGCAGCCGGCCTGTTTTCCGCTGACGGAGAGCTGCTGTGCCTGCGTGAAGACGTTGGACGGCACAACGCGGTGGACAAGGTGGTGGGCTGGGCACTGCGTGCCGGGATGCTGCCGCTGCGCGGAACTGTACTTCAGGTATCCGGCCGGGCATCTTTTGAACTTGTTCAAAAAGCGCAGCTGGCCGGTATCCCGGTGCTTGCGGCTGTCTCCGCGCCGTCGTCCCTGTCGGTGGAACTGGCCCGCGACGCCGGCATGACGCTGGTGGGCTTCAGCCGCGGAAACTCGCTGAACTGCTACTGCTTCCCGGAGCGGATCCAGGCTCAGGTAAGCGTCGGCGCAGCCGCGGAAGGCTAGTTGGCCGGGAGCATAACCTCGGCGCAGGTTCCCTGGCCCAGCTCGGAGCTGATGGAGAGTTTGCCGCCGTGCTGGTTGACGATGTCCTGGACGATGGAGAGTCCCAGACCGGTCCCGGGGATGGCTGCCGCCGTGGCATTGGAGGCACGGAAGAAGCGGCTGAACAGCTTCGGCAGGTCCTCGGGCGGAATGCCGATCCCGGTGTCCCGGACACACACCCGGATCATGGGCGCGGCGCCGTCCCCGGGATCTGCCAGCGAAGCCTCAATACGGACTGCGCCGTGTGGCGGGGTAAATTTCACGGCGTTGGAGATGAGGTTGGAGAAGACCCGCTCCAGCTGCTCGCGGTCCCCGTCCAGGCGCAGGTCCAGCCGCAGCTCGGGATCAGTTACCTCCAGGGTCAGGGCTATGTTCCGGCTGGAAGCTGCAGGGGTCAGCGACGCGATGACCTGTTCCAGCAGATCCCGCAGGACCAGTTCCTCAACCTCCAGCCGGGTCTCTTCCGCATCGGCACGGGAAATGGTCAGCAGATCGCCGATCAGGTGGTTAAGCCGGTTGGCATTGCGGCCCACGATTTCCAGCATCTGCGCAATCTCGGGAGAGACTCCGCCTCCGGCGCTGTCCAGAATCAGGTCCAGGTAGCCGGTGATGGACGTCAGCGGCGTGCGCAGCTCGTGGTTGATGGTGGCTACGAAGTCGGTCTTTTCCCGGTCAAGCTCCCGCTGCCGGGCAAGGACAGCGCGCTGGGCGGTGATCAGGTGGCCCTGAACCAGGCCATGGGCCAGGTTTCCGCTGACGTGCTGGATCAGGGAGAGCTCGGTTGGGCTCCACACCCGCTCGGCGTACTCACCGGCCAGCCAGATGATGCCAAACGGGCGGTCGCCGTGCCCCAGGGGGACAATGACCGAGGTGCGCAGGCCCGCCTCGCGCGGCGCCGGGTAAAGGATGGGGTGGGTGTCGGATTCGGGATCAAGATGATCCCGTGCCGCGAGCATCTTTCCGCTCTTCCACAGCAGCCTGGCCACTTCGAAGGCCTGCTCCGGATCCGGGGCGGGTATCCGGGCGCTTGTCCCGGGCCGGCTCCAGTAATTCTCCAGTGCAGGTACCCGCTCATCCGGGAACGTGGTCAGCAGGACGTGGTCGGCCCCGAAGGCGTCACCCAGGCCGGATACGACGGCATCGGCCATCACGTGCGGGTCGTTGGTGGCACGCACTGCCGCGGAGATAATGCGGGTCTTTCCGCGCAGGCTGGCGTTAACCTCCCGGCGCCGGCGGACGGCCAGGGACTCTGCACGGATCAGCGCAGCACGGTAGGAGAGCTCATCAGGGGAGATAGGGCTGAGGACAAAATCCGTGATGCCGCGGCGGACCATGTCTTCCACATCAAGCAGCTCACCGGAGGTGATGAGGATGACCGGTGGCCCGGAACCGTCTGCTACGGGCAGCAGCCAGCGGCGAAGGTCTTCTCCAGCGGCGTTCACTGCCTCGGTGTCCACGACCGCCAGGACAGGCAGGGGGTCTTCGCCGGCTTCACCGCGCAGGACCGGGCGGAGGGAAGCGCGGCCCAGGGCTGCTTCGACATCCGCCCGCAACGAGGCGTCACTGACGGCGATCAGCGCCGGCAGGTCTTCGCTGAGTCTGTCCGTGGACATCCCCTCATGGGCGGGCGCCGTCGGCATAGCGGCCTTTCGTTCAAAGGGCCCGGATGGATGCGGGCGTTTGCAGTGTATCCCAGGGAACAGCCGTTGCCCGCGGTGCAGGGCGCATCATTGCGTGTCATTGCAGGAGCCGCAACAGGGGGAATTCAAGGCTGCCCGGCGGCGTTATGCCGGGCGCCGCGGACCCGGGGAACTACTAGTCTGGAAGCAGCGCTACTAAAGGAAGTTACAAAGATGAGCATGGAAGGCGCGGCCTGGAGTTCGCTTTATAAGATCTCCACCGCAAAGGGCAGTGACAGGAAGATTTCACGCGAGACGCTCAGGCGGATTTTCGCCTTCGCGGCGCCGTACCGCAGGCAGCTGATCGGCTTCCTTATCCTCTCCACCGGCGGGGCGTTCCTGGCCGTGGCAACGCCCGTCCTGGCCGGTGAGGTTGTCAACGCGATCGTGGCCCGTTCCTCGGTTGAAACCGTGCTCTGGCTGGCGGTCCTGATCGCCCTGGTGGCAGTGGCCGACGCCGGGGTGTCGCTGGCGACGCGCTGGTTCTCTTCGCGGATCGGGGAACAGGTGATCCTGGACCTGCGCACGGCCGTCTTTGACCACGTGCAGCGGATGCCGATCGCCTTCTTCACCCGAACCCGCACCGGGGCCCTGGTCAGCCGCCTGAACAATGACGTCATCGGCGCCCAGCAGGCCTTCAGCGGTACCCTCTCCGGCGTGGTCAGCAACCTCGTCGCTTTGATCCTCACGCTGATCGTGATGCTGACAACCTCCTGGCAGGTCACGGTCCTGGCCATGCTGCTGCTTCCTGTGTTCCTGGTTCCTGCCCGGCGGATGGGAAGCCGGCTGGCAGCGCTGCGGCGTGAAGCCGCGAACCACAACGCTTCCATGGGTACCCAGATGACCGAACGCTTCTCCGCCCCCGGAGCAACGCTGGTCAAGCTGTTCGGGCGCCCGGACCAGGAATCAACCGAGTTCGCCGTCCGTGCGGCGCGCGTGCGGGACATCGGCGTCAAGACGGCCATGATGCAGACGGTCTTTGTCACGGCCCTGACGCTCGTCTCGGCGCTGGCCCTGGCACTGGTTTACGGCCTGGGCGGCTGGTTCGCCCTCAATGGGACGCTGAACACCGGTGACGTGGTGACACTGGCGCTGCTGCTGACCAGGCTTTACGCGCCGCTGACCTCCCTGGCGAACGCCCGCGTCGAAATCATGAGCGCAGTCGTCAGCTTTGAGCGTGTCTTCGAGATCCTGGACCTCAAGCCGCTGATCCGTGAGAAGGAAAACCCCGCTCCGGTTCCCAGCGGTCCGCTGGGTGTTGAGTTTGAGGATGTCACGTTTGCCTACCCGACGGCGGACAAGGTTTCCCTGGCCTCGCTCGAGGATGTGGCCGTGCTGGACAGCCGGGGCGGTGAGGACGTTCTGCACAATGTCTCCTTCCGGGTTGAACCCGGGCAGACCGTGGCCCTGGTGGGCAGTTCCGGTGCCGGCAAGTCGACCATTGCCCAGCTGCTTTCGCGGCTCTACGACGTCGACACCGGTGCGGTGCGGTTCTCCGGCACGGACGTACGTGAGCTGAGTTTCGAGGGAATGCGTTCGGCGCTGGGCATGGTGACGCAGGACGGGCACCTCTTCCACGAAACCATCCGTTCCAACCTGCTGCTGGCCAATCCCGAGGCGTCGGAGGAGGAAATCTGGGACGCGCTGCGCCGGGCCCGTCTCGAGGACCTGATCCGGTCGCTGCCTGACGGACTTGAAACCATGGTCGGGGAGCGCGGGTACCGGCTCTCCGGAGGTGAGCGCCAGCGCATGACGATTGCCCGGCTGCTCCTCGCGCAGCCCCGCATCGTGGTCCTGGACGAGGCAACGGCCGCACTGGACTCGACTTCGGAAGCCGCGGTCCAGGCAGCCTTGACCGAAGCGCTCCAGGGCCGCACCGCCGTCGTCATTGCGCACCGGCTCTCCACCATCCGCAACGCGGACCGGATCCTGGTGATCGAGGACGGTCGGATTGCCGAGCAGGGAACACACACGGAGCTGCTGGCCAGCGGCGGACGCTATGCCGAGCTCTACAACACCCAGTTCGCAGCCGCGGAGCCTGAGTCGCTCAGCGGGCAGACGCCCGCGCAGTAGCGGACCGCTTCCTGGTCCCCGGGCGCCGCCACCCAGCAGAGCACAGCAGATACAAAAAAGTGCCCCCGGCCGGAATCGAACCGACGACCTGCCCTTTAGGAGAGGGCCGCTCTATCCTACTGAGCTACGGAGGCGGAGCCGCCGGCGTCCGGCAGCGATAAACAGCTTACCTGTTTTCGGCTGCAGGTGCCGCGCGGCCTGCGCCGGACACGCTGCTAGTCCTTTGGCGCCGGATCCGGGGTGTCCTGGCCCCCGGTGCCGGGGGCCTCCAGCCGTTGCAGGTAGGTGTTGTAGGCCTGGCGCATTCCTGTCAGGAAACTGTGGACGGTTTCAAGCTCAGCTTCCGAATACCGGTCCATGACCTCTGTTGTCAGCGCACCCAGCGGTCCAAAATAGGCGCCGGCCAGTTCCCGCGCCAGCGGCTCGAAGTGCAGGGTGACCTTCCGGCGGTCTGCTTCGGAGCGGGCACGGTGGATATGGCCGATCTGCTCCAGCCGGTCAATGACAGCGGTAGTTGCTCCCGTGGAGGTACCCAGCAGGGCGCTCAGCCGTCCGGCAGTGAGCGGCACTCCGCGCACTTCGGCTTCCATGACCAGCGTCAGGGCACGCATGTCGGTGGAGTTCAGTCCGTGCTTATGGGCAAAGGCGTCCGCTACCAGCTGGCCGTCCAGGCCCATTCCCCGGACAGCCTCCACGATTTGGCGCCGCAGCACGTTCATCTCCACTCCCACATAGTAGCTCCGCGTTGAAGTATCTCTAAATAAGAGATACTTTGTTCCCTAGTTACTTGCTTACAATGCCTACACCCTCTGGAGTATCCCCATGAGCGCGAAGATAGTTAAATCGGCAAGGGCGGCGTTGGTCACGCTGTTCCTCGGCTTGGTGGTGATCGTGGGGCTTTTCGCCATTCCGGTCCCTGAAAACGAGTCCTCCACGGTCGGCCAGCTCAGCGACAAGTACCAGGTCACCCAGGTGCAGGAACTGCTCAAGGACTTCCCGGAGGCACAGCAGTCCACCGCCCTGGTGGTGATTTCCCGTGAAGACGGCGGGGAGATGACTGAGGCAGACATCGCCGGCATCCCGGAGATCAGTGCCGCGGCTGTCGAAGCAGGCGTGGAAGCGCCTCCCGCGCAGGTGCCGCCGCTGGTTTCGGAGAACAGTGTAGTGGCCCTTATCCCGGTCACGCTGCAGGCGGCCAGTGACGACGGCGACGCGGTGGGCGAGGAAGTCGCGGCTTTGCGTGAAGCTGTTGCCGACGCCGCCCCGGAGGGCCTGAAGGCCGAGCTCACCGGCGGCGCCGCCTTCACAGCGGACCTGGCCGGAGTGTTCGACGGCGCCAACTTCACCCTCCTCGCCGTCACCGCTTCCGTGGTGGCCCTGCTGCTGATCGTCACGTACCGCTCACCATGGCTGTGGATCGTGCCGCTGGCCGTCGTGGCTACCATCGAACAGCTTTCGCTGCGCATGGTGGACGTGCTGGCTCCTCTGGTCGGCATCGAAGTTGACCCCTCCGCCGTCGGCATCACCAGCGTCCTGGTGTTCGGTGCCGCAACCAACTACGCGCTTCTCCTGATTGCCCGTTACCGGGAAGAACTCCGTCTCCACGAGAGCGTCTACGCTGCCATGGGCAAGGCCCTCAGCCGAACCCGGGAAGCAATCATCGCCTCCGGCGGCACCGTCATCCTGGCGCTGCTGACCCTGCTGTTCACCGACACCATGAGCTACCGCGGACTCGGCTTCTCCGCCGCCCTTGGCATCGTCTTTGCCATCCTGAGCGCCCTGTTCCTCCTGCCGGTAGCCCTGGTGCTGCTGGGCCGGAAGCTCTTCTGGCCATTCGTGCCGAAGGTCGGGGACCCGGCGCGCGAAGGCAAG
This sequence comes from Arthrobacter sp., assembly GCA_040274025.1. Lineage (GTDB taxonomy): Bacteria > Actinomycetota > Actinomycetes > Actinomycetales > Micrococcaceae > Arthrobacter_B. The sequence continues at coordinate 51,038 of JBELZL010000019.1, forward strand.
TTCTGGGGCAAGCTGGGCGACGCAACTGCGCGCCGGCCCAAGACGATCGCCGGCATCGCCGTCGTTGCCCTGCTGGTCATGGCCAGCGGCCTCTTTACCGCCAAGATCGGCCTGAGCGAGAACGAGCAGTTCACGGACAAACCCGAAGCCGTAACTGCCGCGGAGACCCTCTCCGAAGGCTTCGCAGCCGGGAACACCTCCCCGGTGATCGTGCTGGTGGATTCGGAGGAGGCCGAGGCCGCAGCCGAGGAACTTGGCTCCGTGGACGGTGTGGACAACGTGTCCATCACTGATGAACACGACGGCCTGACCCGGATCGACCTGATCACCGCCTACGAGGCAGGAACCGATGAAGCAAATACCTTCATCCAGGATCTGCGCACAGGCCTTGCCGAAAACCCGGACTACGGAGCCCTGGTAGGCGGAGAAGCAGCCGAGCGCGTCGACCAGCTGGACGCGAACACGCATGACGTGACGCTGGTGGTTTCGCTGGTCATCATCCTGGTGTTCCTGGTGCTGCTGGTACTGCTGCGCTCCCTGGTCTCACCGATCCTGCTGGTGGCCTCGGTGCTGCTGACATTCTTCGCCGCCAGCGGCCTGAGCTGGCTGCTGTTCGTCAACTTCCTGGGCTTCCCGGCCCTGGACACACTGACCCTGCTGTACAGCTTCCTGTTCCTGGTGGCGCTGGGCGTGGACTACAACATCTTCCTGGTCACCCGGGCCCGGGAGAACGCGGCCACCATGGGCACCAGGAAGGGCATGCTGGCGGCACTGCGCTCCACCGGCGGTGTCATCACCAGTGCCGGCATCCTGCTGGCGGCGGTGTTCGTGGTGCTGGGCGTCCTGCCGCTGGTCACACTGACCCAGGTTGGCATCACCGTGGCAATCGGCGTCCTGTTCGACACCCTGATTGTCCGGACGGTTATTGTTCCCGCCCTAGTCTTTGTCCTCGGCGACAAGTTCTGGTGGCCGAGCCGTCCGGGAGCTAAAAACGGCAAGCACGGACGCCACCAGGCTGAGCCCGAGGAGGACCCAGCGGGCGACCGTGAGGATGCTGGCCAGGCCAGCGTCACCGGACGCTAGCTCCGCAGACCCCAGAACGCCGTCAATGACGACGTTCTCCCAGAGATCCGCTATGACAAAAAGGATCGGAAAGGCCCAGAGGATCCAGCGGAGCGTTCGGCGCCGGGTGTTCAGCCCGATGATCAGCAGCCAGGCGAATCCGAAGATGAGGGGAAAGAGGGTACCTGCCGTCTTGTGGAGGTAGCTGAGCTGGCCCAGCGCATCGGCATCCATTGCCGAGCGCAGGGCCGCCAGGTACTCCATGTCGTACCCGCCGATCAGCGAGTCCGGCATGGCCAGGCCACCGGAAAGCTGGGTCATCTGGTTCAGCACCAGCAAGTGGTAGTACCAGAACATAAACAGCGCGGTGGCCGCCGCGGCAATCACGACCAAATTGGCGTTGGTCTTGGCCTGCTGCGGCGTCCGCTGCGTTGTTGTATTGGCAGGGAGCTGCGGCCCCGCCGGAAGTTGTGCCTTGTCGCCGTGCTTGGCGGCGCGCTGTGCCGGAGTTTTACCCATGCCTCCAGTATGGCGGAGGGGCGCACGGGCCGTCCGGGCCCCCGCCGGGGGAGAAGACGGTTTAGGCTATCGCCCATGAGTGCCAATGCCACAGAAGAAGATTTCGCCCTGGCCGAGTCCCTTGTCCGCGAGGCAGGCGCCCTGGCCCTGGCCATGCGCGCCGAAGGGCTGACCGGCAAGCAGAAGACCTCCGTGTCCGACGTCGTAACGGCGGCAGACCAGGCAGCGGAAAAGCTGGTCCTTGAGACGCTGCGCCGGCTGCGTCCTGAAGACGGGATCCTGGGCGAGGAAGGCGCCAGCCACGATGGCACCTCGGGACGGACCTGGGTCATAGATCCGGTGGACGGCACCTACAACTTCCTTTCCGGCTCCACGTACTGGTGTTCCGCTCTGGCACTGCGTGCTGATGAGGCGGCGGCAGTGGGCGAGGAACCGCACGTACTGCTGGGTGCGGTTTACCAACCGCAGGAGGACCGGCTCTGGCTGGGCGGCCCCGGAGCCAGCGCCACGCTGAACGGCGAGGCTCTGGCTCCGGTGGCTGACACGGACCTGGACCGGCTTAGCGCAGGCACCTATCTGCATCCAACCTGGCTGCGCCGCGAAGACGTTGCCGGCCCCTGGACCAGGGCTGCGGCCGGTGCAGCAACCCTGCGGATGCTCGGGTCCGGATCCTGTGACCTCGGATCGGTGGCCTCGGGCCGGCTGGGAGCCTGGTTCCAGCACAGCTGCCCGGAATGGGACTGGCTGCCCGGAAAGGCAATCGTTGAGGCTGCCGGGGGCACTACTGCGGTGCTGGAGGTCAACGGATTCCGCTGGCATATCGCCGGTCCGGCGGCAGCGGTCCGTCAGATCCAGCACCGGCTGGCGGAAAGCTAGGCGCATACCGGGGACCAGCCGCCGTAAACCGCGTCCGGGAAAATGTCCGGGCCAGCACCTAGACTTAAAACCACCATGGACTATCTCTTTGATCCGTACTTTTCCACGCCCGCCAAGACCAAGGCTTCCGCTGACCCTGACGCGGAAAAGACCGGGGAAGACGCCGGCCGGAAGTCGGGAGCTGAGACCGGCGGGGGCAACGGCCATCCCCGTACAGGTTCGGGGCGCGTGGACGAAGCACGTGCCGCGGACCTCTTGCGCGGGCTGAACCCGCAGCAGGAAGAAGCGGTTAAACATGCCGGGTCACCGCTGCTGATCGTTGCCGGCGCCGGTTCCGGCAAGACCCGGGTGCTCAGCCACCGGATCGCCTACCTGCTGGCCACCGGACGGTCCAACCCGGGGCAGATCCTTGCCATCACCTTCACCAACAAGGCCGCGGCGGAAATGCGCGAGCGCATCGAGTCCCTGGTGGGCGGCGTCGCCAAGACCATGTGGATCTCCACCTTCCACTCCTCCTGTGTGCGGATCCTCCGCCGCGAGGCGAAGGCCGTCGGGATGAACTCCAACTTTTCCATCTACGACTCCGCGGACACGCTGCGCCTGATCACGCTGGTGGCGAAGGGGCTGGACCTGGATCCCAAGCGGTTCGCGCCCAAGGCCATCGCCAACAAGATTTCCGGCCTGAAGAACGAACTCATCGACGATGAGTCCTACGCCTCCAGCGCCAATTACTCCGATCCGTTCGAGGCGGCCGTGGCCCAGGTCTACACCGGGTACACCCAGCGGATGCGCCAGGCCAACGCCCTGGACTTCGACGACCTGATCGCCCAGACCGTCTACATGTTCCGGGCTTTCCCCGGCGTGGCGGAGTACTACCGGCGCCGGTTCCGGCACATCCTGGTGGACGAGTACCAGGACACCAACCACGCCCAGTACGCCCTGGTCCGCGAGCTGGTGGGGGTGGAGGGAGAAGGCCACCTGGACATTCCGCCGGCTGAGCTCACCGTAGTGGGCGACTCAGACCAGTCCATCTATGCGTTCCGCGGTGCGGACGTACGCAACATCGTGGACTTCGAGAAGGACTACCCCTCAGCCCGCACCATCCTGCTGGAACAGAACTACCGCTCCACCCAGACCATCCTCTCTGCCGCGAACGCGGTGATCTCCCGTAACCCCAACCGCCCGGAGAAGAAGCTCTGGACTGCCGAGGGGGACGGCGCGAAGATCGTCGGCTATGTCGGGGAGAACGAGCACGAGGAAGCCCGTTTCATCGCTGAGGAAATCGACCGGCTCCAGGATGAAGAGGACCTGCGGCCCGGCGACGTCGCGATCTTCTACCGCACCAACGCCCAGTCACGTTCGCTCGAGGATGTGCTGGTTCGGGTCGGCCTGCCGTACAAGGTGGTTGGCGGCACGCGGTTCTACGAGCGCAAGGAAATCAAGGACGCGCTGGCGTACCTGCGTGTGCTGGTGAACCAGGACGACGTCGTGAACCTGCGCCGGATCCTGAACGAGCCCAAGCGCGGCATCGGGGACCGCGCGGAATACTCGGTGGCGGCGCTCGCCGAACGCGAACGCATCAGCTTCATGGCTGCCCTGCGCCGTGCCGAAGATGCGCCCGGCCTGGCCACCCGCTCACTGAACGCCGTCAACGGCTTCGTGAAACTGATCGATGACCTGGCGGAAGTGGCTTCGGGCTCCGGTGCCTCGGCGGCCCTGGAAGCGGTTCTTGAACAGACCGGCTACCTGGCACAGCTTCGCTCCAGTACCGATCCGCAGGATGAGTCCCGGGTGGAGAACCTGGCGGAACTGGTCGCCGTCGTCCGTGAATTCGAGCGGGACAACCCGGAGGGAACGCTGGAGCAGTTCCTGGAACAGGTCTCCCTGGTGGCGGACGCGGACCAGATCCCGGATGCCCCGGAAGGATCGGCCGAGGAAGTGGCAGCCGCCGTCGAGGAATCACGCCGGCAGGGTGTGGTGACCTTGATGACCCTGCACACCGCCAAGGGCCTTGAATTCCCGGTGGTCTTCCTGACCGGCATGGAACAGGGCATCTTCCCGCACCAGCGTTCGGCCACGGACCCGGCTGAACTCGCCGAGGAACGCCGCCTGGCCTATGTGGGCCTGACCCGCGCCCGGCAGCGGCTCTACCTCACCCGCTCCGAGGTCCGCAGCATGTGGGGACAGAGCCAGTACAACCCCGCCAGCCAGTTTGTGGGGGAGGTCCCCTCCGAGCTCATCGAGTGGAAGCGCGAGGGGATGGACCGGCCCACCTGGGGCGGCGGCGGAAGCGTCACCTCCAGCCGGTACAGCGGCTCGCACTGGGGCGCCGGCACATCCTCCACCGGCGGCAGCATCGCTGCTGCGCCGGTGTCCAAGGCCATGGGCCGGGTCCAGCCGCAGAAGGAAGTCATTTCAGTGGCGGTGGGGGACAAGGTCAACCACACGTCCTTCGGGCACGGCACGGTGCTGTCCGTCGAAGGCGCGGGGGACAAGACGGTGGCGAAGGTGAAGTTCGACGCCGGTGAGAAGCGGCTCCTGCTGCGCTATGCGCCGCTGACCAAGGAGTCATAACACACGCCGGGCCCCATAGCGGAGAGAAGCCTTTTTCTACAAACCATAGAACTGTGCCCTTCGTCACTAAAGGCGTAGTCTGTGAGGGGCCCTGAGTGCTGAGGGACTAAAGTGCCATTGGGGCAGCCCGGCTTCACGCATCTGCTTCTCGATCAGCTGATCGATATGTAAACCTACTTCGACGTAGAAGGACACTAGCCCGTGGACCTGTTTGAATATCAGGCGCGCGATCTGTTTGAGGCGCACGGAGTACCCGTGCTTGCCGGAATCGTGGCGCACACTCCTGAAGAAGCCAAAGCTGCAGCCGAGAAGATTGGCGGCGTTGTCGTCGTCAAGGCCCAGGTAAAGGTTGGCGGCCGCGGCAAGGCCGGCGGCGTCAAGGTGGCTAAGACCGCTGACGAGGCTTTCGAGCACGCCAGCAACATCCTCGGGATGGACATCAAGGGCCACACGGTCAAGAAGGTCATGATCGCCCAGGGTGCGGACATCGCCGAGGAGTTCTACTTCTCCGTCCTGCTGGACCGCGCCAACCGCAACTACCTGGCCATGTGCTCGGTCGAAGGCGGCATGGAGATCGAGCAGCTCGCCGTCGAGCGTCCGGACGCCCTTGCCCGCGTTGCCGTTGATCCCGCCGTCGGCATCGATCAGGCCAAGGCCGAAGAAATCGTTGACGCAGCCGGCTTCGCTCCGGAACTGCGCGAAGGCGTCATCAACGCCATCCTGAAGCTCTGGGACGTCTTCACCAAGGAAGACGCCACCCTCGTGGAGGTCAACCCGCTGGTGAAGACCGGTGCAGGTGACATCGTTGCCCTGGACGGCAAGGTTTCCCTGGATGAGAATGCTGACTTCCGCCAGGCCGGCCACGCCGAACTGGAAGACAAGGACGCAGCCGACCCGCTGGAAGCCAAGGCCAAGGCGAACGACCTCAACTACGTCAAGCTCGACGGCGAAGTTGGCATCATCGGTAACGGTGCCGGCCTGGTCATGTCCACGCTCGACGTCGTTGCCTACGCAGGCGAGAAGCACGGCGGCGTGAAGCCCGCCAACTTCCTGGACATCGGCGGCGGCGCTTCGGCAGCCGTTATGGCTGCGGGCCTGGACGTCATCCTCAACGATGAGCAGGTCAAGTCTGTCTTCGTGAACGTCTTCGGTGGCATCACCGCCTGTGACGCCGTTGCCAACGGCATCGTCAAGGCACTGGAGATCCTCGGCGACGAGGCCAACAAGCCGCTGGTCGTCCGCCTGGACGGCAACAACGTCGAGGAAGGCCGCCGCATCCTGGCCGAGGCCAACCACCCGCTGGTTACCCTCGCAACCACCATGGACAACGGCGCCGACAAGGCTGCCGAGCTCGCCAACGCAGCTCGCTGACCGAGCCGATCCCCAGAAAGAGAATTCACACATGTCTATCTTCTTGAACAAGGACTCCAAGGTCATCGTTCAGGGCATCACCGGCGGCGAAGGCACCAAGCACACCGCCCTGATGCTCAAGGCCGGGACCCAGGTTGTGGGCGGCGTCAACGCCCGCAAGGCCGGCACCACCGTGACCCACGGCGATGTTGAGCTGCCGGTGTTCGGCACCGTGGCCGAGGCCATGGAAAAGACCGAGGCTGACGTCTCGATCGTCTTCGTCCCGCCGGCCTTCACCAAGGACGCCGTGATGGAAGCAATCGACGCCGGCATCGGCCTCGTTGTGGTCATCACCGAAGGTGTGCCCGTACAGGATTCCGCCGAGTTCTGGGCCCACGCCCAGTCCAAGGTCGACGCCGACGGCAACCAGGTCACCCGCATCATCGGCCCGAACTGCCCCGGCATCATCACCCCCGGCGAAGCCCTGGTCGGCATCACCCCGGCCAACATCACCGGCAAGGGTCCGATCGGCCTGGTCTCCAAGTCCGGCACCCTGACCTACCAGATGATGTACGAACTGCGCGACCTCGGCTTCTCCACCGCCATCGGCATCGGCGGCGACCCGATCATCGGCACCACCCACATCGACGCCCTAGCAGCCTTCGAAGCTGATCCCGAGACCAAGGCGATCGTGATGATCGGTGAAATCGGCGGCGATGCCGAAGAGCGTGCAGCTGACTTCATCAAGGCCAACGTCACCAAGCCGGTTGTTGGCTACGTGGCAGGCTTCACCGCTCCCGAAGGCAAGACCATGGGCCACGCCGGCGCCATCGTCTCCGGTTCCGCCGGAACCGCACAGGCCAAGAAGGAAGCACTCGAAGCTGCAGGCGTGAAGGTCGGCAAGACGCCGTCCGAGACCGCTGCGCTGCTGCGCGAAGTTTTCGCTTCGCTCTAAGCTCCACCAGCACACCCCCGTGCCCGGATTCTTCCGGTGCACGGGGGTTTTGTGCGTCCATACCCAGAAAGACAAATCAATGAGTTCCACGCCAGCTGCCACCGCAGCCCCGGCAGGCCACCGCCGGGCCCTGCGCCGCGCCACCTGGATCGCCACCCTGGGCGGCTTCCTCTTTGGCTACGACACCGGGGTCATCAACGGAGCCCTGCCCTACATGCACGATGACCTGGGGCTGACCCCCTTCACGGAGGGCCTCATTACCTCCAGCCTGCTCTTCGGTGCGGCCTTCGGTGCCGTAGGTGCCGGACAGCTCGCTGACCGGCTTGGCAGGCGCCGGCTGCTGTTTATCCTCGCCGGCGTCTTTATGCTCGGCGCAGCGGGCACCGCTGCAGCACCCGGAGTCGGACTGATGGTCCTGGCCCGCGTGATCCTGGGCCTGGCAGTGGGCGGTGCCTCCGCCCTCGTCCCCATGTTCCTGGCCGAGCTTGCTCCCGCATCCCGCCGTGGCCAGCTGGTGACCCGGGACCAGCTTATGATCGTCACCGGACAGCTCGCCGCCTTCGTCTGCAACGCAGTGATCGGCAACCTCTGGGGCGAGGAAGGCAACGTGTGGCGCTGGATGCTGCTGGTGGCCACCCTCCCCGCCATCGCACTCTGGATCGGCATGCACTTTGTCCCTGAAAGCCCGCGCTGGCTGGGGTCGAAGGGACGTTATGCCCAGATGCTGACTGCCCTCCAGAAGATCCGCAGCGCTGAAGAAGCACAGGCGGAGTATGAGGAGATCAAGGGGCTGGCCGGGACAACACGCACCGGGCGGCTGAGGGACTTCGCCGAGCCGTGGCTGCTGCGGGTCCTGCTGATAGGCATGGGCCTCTCCATCGTGCAGCAGATTACCGGCGTCAACGCGATCATCTACTACGGCACCCAGATCCTGGCTGACGCCGGCTTCGGCACCGAAGCTGCGCTGACTGCCAACATCGCCAACGGCGTCGTTTCCGTTGCCGCCGCGCTGCTGGGCATCTGGCTGCTGGGCAAGGTGGCCCGCCGGCCCATGCTGATCACCGGCCTGCTCGGCACCACCAGCACCCTTGCGCTCATCGGAGCGGCATCGATCCTGATGCCCGAGGGCACCGCCCGCGGTTTCACCGTCGTGTCCCTGACGGTCCTCTTCCTGGCCTTCCAGCAGGGCGCGGTCTCCCCGGTGACCTGGCTGATGCTGGCGGAAATCTTCCCGCTGCGTGTCCGTGGCCTGGGCATCGGACTGTCCGTGTTCGTTCAGTGGATGGCCAACTTCGCGGTCGGCTTCTCCTTCCCCATGCTGATGGCCGCCCTGGGTATTTCCAACACGTTCTTCATCTTCGTGGCCCTGGGCATCTGCGCGGTGCTGTTCGTCAAGCGGTTTATGCCGGAGACCCGCGGGCTGTCCCTGGAAGAAGTCGAGCTGAAGCTGCAGAAGGCCTAACCCGGGTGCGGCCCTTTTCACGGGCCGCACCAAGGCTGGCCGCCGCCGCGGTTACTGAACCACGGGGTAGCTGCCGATCACCGGCAGCGACACTGACGCCGTGAAGGACGTCAGCGCCGTGACCTTCGGGGAGGTATAGACCGAAGAGCTCGGCGTCACCTGCAGTACCAGCCTGCTTTGCGGAGTCACCAGGTAGGAGATTTCCTCCAACGGGACGGTGACTGTCCGCTCGGTGCCGTCCAGGATGAGCGGCACCGGCGTCACCTGGTTGCCGGCCACCAGGGAGCTGCGGGACTTGTCGATGAGCTGCGCGTACACATGGGTGTTCGGGGTCCGTGAGGTTCCGCGGTAGGTGAGCGTCAGCTGCGGCGCGCCAAAGACCTGGGTTGCCGCGGCCGGAGCGGTGACGGGCGCGTTAACAGCTACCGGTGCCCAGGCCGCTGCGATGACGCCTCCGCTGACGGCAGCGGGGGAGAGCAGCAGGGTTCCCTTTCCGGTTCCGGTCAGGGACCCGACGGCAGCGGGATAACCGTCCGCGGCACGGCTGGTTCCCAGCTGGTCGATGAACTCAAAACCAGGACCGGTTGAAACATCGTTGCCGTCCAGATGCTTGCTGAACCAGTTCAGCACCGCGCCGGTGATGCGGTCCGGTCCGGCCACGCCGGAGGAGCAGAGTCCGTGTCCGCCGCAGAACTGCAGCATCTTCACCTCGGTGCCGGCGGATTTGATCAGGTTATAGTTCCGGGTGGCTTCATCGATGGTGAACAGCGTGTCCACGGTGCCCTGGATGATCAGTGTGGGCGCCGTAATTGAGGTGAACATGCTTTGCGGGGTCAGCGACTCGAAGTAGGCCACGGATTCCGGGCTGAGAGTGTTCGGATAGCGCATTCCCTCCCGGCAGGCCTTCCGCACCGGCGCGGCAAGGGCGCCGCTGTTGCCGACCAGTTCGCCCAGCTGACCGGTGAGCGTTCCTTCCAGGCAGAGCAGGGTGCCCCAGCCGGATTTGAACGAACCGGCCTTGTAAAGGCTGGTGGTGAGGTTGTTCCACGCGATGGTCGGGGCGATGGCGTCCACTCTGTCGTCCATGGAAGCAAGGACAAACTGGATGCCGCCGCCATAGGACGCCCCAGCCATGCCCAGTACCGGATCGCCGGGAGCATCGAGGGCGGCCTCGGGCTGGTTGGCGATGAAATCAATGAGGACCTGTCCGTCCCGGCCCTCATAGGCGGGATTGTTGACGTACGCTTCACCGCCGCTGAGGCCAAATCCGCGCGGATCCCAGGTTAGGACGTTGTAGCCGGCTTCGCGCAGCGGTGCGATTCCGATTGAGCCGATCAGTGTGCTGGTGGCAGTCGTGGGGATCCGGCTTCCGGGCAGCCCGAAGCCGGGGCCCACCATAACGGTGGGTGCCGTTTCGCCCGCCGACAGGCCCAGCGCCGGGAAGAAATTGGTATGGATCGGCGTCCCGTCAAAGGAGGGAACGACGACGTCGGTGCGCACCTTGGGTGCCGGTGCGGCGGCCGGGGCGGGATCCCTTTGGGCTGCAGCGGGAGGAGCGGCGAGGAAGGAGACAGCTGCCAGGGCGCCTGCGGCGAGGAGGCCGGAGAGTTTTCGCATGGGGGACCTTTTCTGTGACGTCTTTGTCAGGCCGGCTCTAAACTACCGGCCAGTAGGTTAGCCAGAGACTAGGTTCCCTAAATATCCGGAGGCAAGGCCCCGACGCCGTTGCAGCGGCGGAATCCGGTAAATAATTCTCCCCGGGACTGCGCTGCCCGTTCAGGCGGCAGGGGTGTCCGCCGCGGCCGCCAGCGCCGGATCCGCTGAGCAACGCGAGGTGAGGTGCAGTCTCTGCCCGTAGTCGCTGGCGGTGAAGACCACCAGCCCGTCAGCGTGGGCGGCAGAGAAGGTGTACTCGGTCTCCGGAGGTGCGCCCGGGCCGGGAGTGAGGGCGGAGAGCATCTCCGCACCCGCTGAGAGCAGGACGGCCTGCGCCTGGTCCCTGGCACTTTCCGGGGAGGCCGGTGCCGGGCCGGTGAGCTCGAGGGAAAGCAGATGCCGCCTCGCGCCGGCGGTGGGGACAGGCAGGCTGCCCGGTCCCGGAGACACCGCAGGTCCGGGGAGGGAGCAGGCAACCGGATGCGGTTCCGGGAGGCCGTCTGCCGGGGCGCCGCCGTCCGGCCCGGTCCAGCCTGCGGGACCCAGGGCCTCGATCACCGCTCCGGCGGCGTCCTGCTGCGCCGCGCTTATTTCAGCGGCGGTAAGTTCGGCGCCGCCGGCTGGGGGACCGGCGGCGGGGGCAGCAGGCGGCTGGGGGGAAGCCGAGCCTGCTACCAGCACGATCCCGGCGGCTACGACGCACAAGGAGCGTGGATCTGGCCTTCTCA
>JBELZL010000020.1:0-62052 GCA_040274025.1 Arthrobacter sp.
CTCCGCGCTTCCCGGTTCCCCGTTCTGCGCGGATATAAACTCTAGCACGGTTTTGGGGCGGCATCGACCACCTCCCCAAAACCGTTCCCGGGACTACTTCCGGGGCGTGAGGTACAGCAGCCCAAGGGGCGGCAGGCGGAGGGCCGCGGACGCCGGCTGGCCTTCAAAGCCGCCTTCCTCCGCCGTGACGACTCCCATGTTGCCGACACCCGATCCGCCGTACTCAGCGGCGTCGGTGTTCAGCCGTTCCACCCATTCCCCTGCCCACGGCAGACCCACGCGGAGGCCTTCGTGCGGGGCGCCGGAGAAGTTGGCAATGCAAACCAGCGGATTGCCCTGGCCGTCCCAGCGGACGAACGAGAGCACGTTGTGCGCGCCGTCGTTCTCATTGATCCACTGGAAGCCGGAGGGATCATTGTCCCGGGCGTAAAGCGCGGGGGTTTCCCGGTAAATGTCGTTGAGCTCCCGGACCAGCAGCTGCACACCGCGGTGCTGGGGCGTTTCGGTAAGGTACCAGTCCAGCCCGTACTGCTCGGACCACTCCGCTTCCTGCCCGAACTCAGTACCCATAAAGATCAGCTGCTTGCCCGGGTGCGCCCACTGGAATGCCAGGTACGCGCGGACGTTGGCCAGCTGCTGCCACCGGTCACCGGGCATCTTGCGCAGCAGCGATCCTTTGCCGTGCACCACTTCGTCATGCGAAATGGGCAGCAGGAAGTTCTCGGTGAAGGCATAGACCAGGGAGAACGTGAGCTTTGAGTGGTGGTACATCCGGTTGATCGGGTCCTCGGACATGTACTCGAGGGTGTCGTTCATCCACCCCATGTTCCATTTCAGTCCGAAGCCCAGCCCACCGGTGTTGGTGGGGGCAGTGACGCCGGGGAACGCCGTGGATTCCTCCGCGATCATCACGATGCCCGGGACCCGCCGGTAAGCGGTGGCATTGACCTCCTGCAGGAAGGAGATGGCTTCCAGGTTCTCCCGTCCGCCGAACTGGTTCGGCCGCCACTGGTCCGCCGGCCGTGAGTAGTCCAGGTAGAGCATGGAGGCAACGGCGTCGACCCGCAGGCCGTCAATGTGGAATTCTTCAAGCCAGTAGATGGCGTTCGCGACCAGGAAGTTGCGTACCTCGCGCCGGCCGTAGTCGAAGATCAGGGTTCCCCAGTCGGGCTGCTCGCCGCGCATGGGATCGCCGTGTTCGTAGAGCGGCTGGCCGTCAAAGTTGGCCAGCGCCCAGGAGTCCTTCGGGAAGTGCCCCGGCACCCAGTCGAGGATGACGCCGATGCCGGCCTGGTGCAGGGTATCGACCAGGTACCGGAAGTCATCCGGGTGGCCGAACCGTGCCGTCGGGGCGAAGTAGCTGGTGATCTGGTAGCCCCAGGAACCGCCGAAGGGGTGCTCGGCCACAGGCATGAACTCCACGTGGGTGAAACCCTGCCAGGTGACGTACTCGGCCAGCTGCTTTGCCAGTTCCCGGTAATCAAGGCCGAGGCGCCAGGAACCGAGGTGGACTTCGTAAACGCTCATCGGCGAGTTGTGCGGGTCCCGCTCGGCGCGCGCTGCCATCCAGTCCTGGTCCTCGAACCGGTAAGTGGATTCGACGACGCGTGAGCCGGTAAGCGGCGGAGCTTCGGTTCCCTTGGCCAGCGGGTCGGCCTTCTCCCGCCACACCCCGTCCTGTCCGAGGATTTCGAACTTGTACCGGGATCCGGGCTCAACGTCGGGGATGAAGATTTCCCACACGCCCGTACTGCCCAGCGAGCGCATCGCATGAATCCGGCCGTCCCAGGCGTTGAAGTCGCCCTCCACACGCACCGCCTTGGCGTTCGGCGCCCACACCGCGAAGCTGGCGCCGTCCACCTCTCCCAGGACGGAGTTGTAATGGTGCGGGTTGGCACCGAGTACCGTCCAGAGCTTTTCGTGCCGGCCTTCGCCAATAAGGTGCAGGTCCATTTCGCCCAGACTGGGCAGGAAACGGTAGGGGTCATCCACGGTTGCCGGGGCAACGCCGTCGTACGTCACTTCCAGCCGGTAGTCGGGCACCTGGCCCGGAACCGGAGCAGGCAGTGTGCCCACCCATATTCCATTGTGCTCGTGGTGCAGCGGGACCCGGCCGTCCGGGGTGATAGCCGTGACTTCCCTGGCCAGGGGGCGGAGCGTGCGGATGGTGACCGTGCCGTGGTCATCCAGGTGCGCACCGAGAACGGCGTGGGGCTGGTAGTAGCTGCCGTGGGACACTGCGTCCAGGATGTCCTGGGCCACCGGAAGCGGCGTACCGGTTCCGGTTGCCTCCGCATCTGCGCCCGCCGGCGTCCCGGGGGCAACACTGCTGTCCGGGGACGCGATGGCAGTGCCCGACGCCGGCGCGGAGGCGCTGTCCGCCTGCTGGCCGGCGGTGCTTCCGGGCTGGACGGGGCCAGAATCTGGGGTTGTGTTCACGGGGTTCGTTTCCTGTCCGTTCGGCGGGTTTTGCTGCAACCGGAGTTCTTCCAGGACCTGCCGGGCTGCCGTTGCCGGTACCTCAATCCAGGCCGGGCGGTTGCGGATTTCATAGACGACCTCATACAGGGCCTTGTCCAGCCACAGCGCGATGAACAACGGGTCCGCACGGTTGATCTGCGCGCCGGTTTCTTTCTCATAGCCGCGCAGGAACGCGTCCGCGGCCGCCTGCGCCCAGACGGCAGCCTGAACCCTGCGGGCAGCGTTCTCCTCCAGGTCTTCCGGTCCGGTCCCGGAGGAACCAATGACTGCCACCGCAGCGGCGTAGTCGATGGAGCGGAGCATCCCGACGACGTCGCGCAGGACGACGTCGGGAACGCTCCGTTCGGCGGCGGGCCGGAGCGGCTCGCCTTCAAAGTCCAGCACTGTCCAGCCCCGGGCAGTTGAGTGGAGCACCTGGCCCAGGTGGTAATCAGCGTGGATACGCTGCAGGCTGGGCAGAGACGGCAGGTGCTCCACCGCCTCAAGCAGCCGTGCGAAAGTCTCGTCGTAGGGGCCCACGTAGCTGCGGGCTTCCTCCCATTCCCACTTCAGCCGCCGCACCAGGGCAGTCAGAAAATCCTGCTGTTCGGCAGGCGTGGGATGGTGTGCGCCAAAGGCCGCTTCAAGCTGCGAGTGGATCCGTCCGGTCACCGCCCCGAGTTCCTCTGCTTCGGCAGAGAAGTCACGGCCGGCGACGGCGGCAGACGACGCGGTCCGCCAGGCGTCCTCGCTGTCCGGGATGAACTCGCGCAGTACGCTTACGTCGCCGGACACCCAGCTGCCTGCAGCGGCGTCGTCGTACACGTCCTCCCAGCTGCCGGTTACCCAGCCGAGCGTCGCCGGGACGTCCTGCGACCCGCCCTCTGTGAGCTTGGCGCTGACCAGTACGTCGGGGCTCTCCCCGGCGGCAAGTACGCGGTAGAACTTCACGATCACCGGCGCCTTCTCTGTCAGGGCGATGACTGAAGTGTTGGACTGTTCGCCCTTGAGCACCCGTATGGCCAGCGTGTCCGTAAAGGCGTCCCAGTCGCCGAACCCGTCCAGCGCGTAGCCGTGGCTGCGGCCGTCCAGCGAACTGGACTGGGAGCGCATGGATTCAAGCCAGGCCGTGACAAACACCGGGTCGGCCGTGGCGTCATAGAGCCACTGCCTGCCCTTTTCCGGGTGTTCCACGATGCCCAGCAGGGAGGAGCCGAGTTCCTCCACGGGGTCGGCGCGGGTACTCACCGGAACACTGATGACATCCACGCGCCGCCCGGATTCCACCGAGACGAAGTGCACGTGCATTTCGACGGCCCCGAGGGGGTCAGCGAGTTCGATCCCCCCGACACGGCGGAGGACCACATCCTTTCCCTTGGCCGGAAACCATCGCTGCCGGGGCAGCCAGGCAGTGAGGAGTTCGGGCAGGGTCGGGATGGTGTCTGTCATTTCGACGTGGCCTCCGGTGCGAGTATCAGCGGGATTGCTTCGGTTTGGGGCGAGCTGGTGTTCGATCTCGGCGAGCGCAGCCGCAGCCAGTAGAAGTCGTGGCTGCCCATGGTCAGGGTCAGTGAGCCGTCTTGGCCGAATGCTGGGAACGGTGTTCCGCCGAAAGCGTCGCGCAGGCCGCGTTCGGCGAATTCCGGCAGCTTCACGGTGGCAGAGACCGGGTGCTGGGAGAGGTTGAAAATGCAGAACATCGTCTCCCCCACTTCCCCCTCGGGGTTGTCTTCCGGCAGTTCACGGAGGAACGCCAGGACTGCCTCGCTGTCAGTGGGGACGTTGCGGTACGAACCCATGCCGAAGGACGGATGGGTGCGCCGGACCATGATCATCTGCCGCATCCAGTGCAGCAGCGAGCTGGAGCTGGCCAGCTGGGCTTCAACGTTGACGTGGTTGTAGTGGTAGACCAGCGACTGCACCACGGGCAGGTACACCTTGCCCGGGTCCGCGGTGGAGAAGCCGGCGTTGCGGTCAGGGTTCCACTGCATGGGAGTCCGCGAGGAATCGCGGTCTTCCAGCCAGATGTTGTCCCCCATGCCGATCTCATCCCCGTAGTACAGGAACGGGCTGCCCGGCAGGGAAAGCAGCATCGCGTGGATGAGCTCGATTTCCGCACGGGAGTTATCCAGCAGCGGTGCGAGCCTGCGGCGGATGCCGATGTTGGCGCGCATCCGGGAATCAGGGGCGTACCAGCCGAGCATGGCCTGGCGTTCCTCGTTGGTGACCATTTCCAGGGTCAGCTCATCATGGTTCCGCAGGAAGGTGCCCCACTGTCCGCCCTGGGGAATGTCCGGCGTTTCCTCCATGGTCTGGATGATCGGTGCGGCTTTCTGGTCACGCAGCGCGTAGAAGAGCCGGGGCATGATCGGGAAGTGGAAGCACATGTGGCATTCGGGTCCGGTTTCGTCCCCGAAGTACTCCACCACTTCATGCGGCATCTGGTTGGCTTCTGCCACGATCACCCGGCCGGGGTAGTTCTCATCCACCATGGTCCGCAGGTCCTTGAGGAACCTGTGGGTTGCCGGCAGGTTCTCGCAGTTGGTCCCGTCCTCTTCGAAGAGGTACGGGATGGCGTCCGCGCGGAAGCCGTCAATGCCCTGGTCCAGCCAGAACCGGACGACGTCGAACACGGCCTCGACGACCTTCGGGTTCTCGAAGTTCAGGTCCGGCTGGTGGCTGAAGAACCGGTGCCAGTAGAACTGCCGGCGCACCGGGTCAAAGGCCCAGTTTGACTCCTCGGTGTCCACGAAAATGATCCGGGCATCTTCGTATTTCTGGTCCGTGTCCGACCAGACGTAGAAATCGCCGTAAGGTCCGTCCGGATCGTTGCGGGATTCCTCGAACCAGGGGTGCTTGTCCGAGGTGTGGTTCAGCGGAAGGTCGATGATGACCCGGAGCCCGCGGGCGTGGGCCTCGGCCACCAGTCGCTTGAAGTCGCTGATGGTGCCGAACTCACTCAGCACGTCGTAGTAGTCGGAGATGTCGTATCCGCCATCGCGCAGCGGAGACTTGAAGAACGGCGGCAGCCACAGGCAGTCCACACCCAGCCACTGCAGGTAATCCAGCTGGGAGATTAGGCCGGTGAAGTCGCCGTTGCCGTCGCCGTTGGAGTCGCGGAAGCCGCGCACCAGCACTTCGTAGAACACCGCCTTGCGGTACCAGTTGGGGTCGTTCGTCAGCCCGGGGGCGTGCAGCTGGAAAGGATTTACCATGCCGTGCCCCTCCGCACAGCGAAGACGTGTGCCGGTTCGTAGTGTGCATCCAGGCGCACGTAGTTGTACTGCCCCCAGCGGTAGCTTGCTCCGCTGATCAGGTCGTCGACCCAGAAGGTGCCGTCTTCGTTGAAGTCCTGCGGATCCAAATGCAGGGCATCCAGGTCCAGGGTTACGGTGCACTCGCGTGCACTGTGCGGGTCGGTGTTCACCACGATGATGAGCGTGTCCTTACTGCTTGGATCGGAAAGATCGACTTGCTTGTGCTTTGAGTAGGCCACCGTGGCCTCGTCGGTGCTTGAGTGCACGGTGAGGTTCTGCAGGTCGCCCAGCGCGGGGTGGTCGCGCCGGATCTGGTTCAGCCGTGTGATGTACGGTGCCAGGCTGCGGTTCTCGGCTTCAGCAGCCGCGAAATCGCGCTGTTTGTACTCGAACTTCTCATTGTCGATGTACTCCTCCGCGCCGGGCCGGGCCACATGTTCGTAGAGTTCGAAGCCGGCGTACATGCCCCACAGCGGGCTGGCAGTGGAGGCCAGCACGGCACGGATCTTGAACGCGGGCGGGCCGCCGTACTGGAGGAACTCGGTGAGGATATCCGGGGTGTTCACAAAGAAGTTGGGCCGGAAGAACGCCGCGGTCTCGTGGGAGACTTCGGTGAAGTACTCCTCAATCTCCCGGCGTGTGTTCCGCCACGTGAAGTACGTGTAGGACTGCTGGAAACCGGCCATGCCCAGCGCGTGCATCATGGGCGGACGGGTGAAGGCCTCAGCAAGGAACACGACGTCGGGGTGCTGCCTGTTCACGGTGCCGATGAGCCATTCCCAGAACCGCAGCGGCTTGGTGTGCGGGTTGTCCACGCGGAAGATCTTGACGCCGTGGCTGATCCACATCAGCACGATGCGCAGGATCTCCTGGGACAGGCCCTCATAGTCGTTGTCGAAGTTCAGCGGATAGATGTCCTGATACTTCTTGGGCGGATTCTCCGCGTAGGCGATGCTGCCGTCCACCCGGGTGGTGAACCACTCCGGGTGCTCGGTGACCCAGGGGTGGTCCGGAGACGCCTGCAGCGCCAGGTCGATGGCAACCTCCAGACCAAGCCCTGCAGCGGCCTCCACAAAGAAGTCGAAGTCCTCAAACGTGCCCAGATCCGGGTGGATCGCGTCGTGCCCGCCTTCTGCGGCGCCGATCGCCCAGGGAGATCCGGGATCCTGCGGGCCGGCGACCAGGGTGTTGTTCGGCCCCTTGCGGAAATTGGTGCCGATGGGGTGGATCGGCGGGAGGTAGATGACGTCAAAGTTCATCCCGGCAACCCGGTCCAGGCTGCGGGCGGCCGTGCGGAAAGTGCCGGAGGTCCAGGACGCGGTGGCGGGATCAAAGAACGCGCCTTCGGAGCGCGGGAAGAATTCATACCAGGCACCGCGTCCGGCCCGGTCCCGTTCGACGTTTATTGGGAACCGCTGCGAGGACGTGACCAGGTCGCGGATGGGGTCCCGCTCCAGTACCTGGGTGAGTTCGGGCCGGCTGGCTGCGGCGAGCCGCATGCCGGGGTCCAGGGCAGTGTCTTCCAGCACCCTGGCCGTTTCGCGCAGCACGGCGGCGTCAGCCTCATCCCGGCCCTCCGCGGCAGCGGTGAACAGCGCTGCGCCTTCGGCGAGCATAAGTTCGACGTCGATTCCGGCGGCGATCTTCACCTCGGCGTTGTGGTGCCAGGTGCCGAACAGGTCCGCCCAGCCCTCTACCGTGAAGCTGAACTCACCCGTGGTTTCGGGACGCAGCAGGCCTTCCCAGCGGTCCAGTCCCTGCCCTACCGGGTGCATGCGCCGGCGGGCGGCTTCCTGCCCCTGCGGGTCATAGAGTACGGCTGTGACCCCCACGAGGTCGTGGCCTTCGCGGAAGACCGTGGCACCGATAACGAGGTCTTCTCCCGGGACCGCTTTGGCGGCAAACCGGCCGCACTGGATCACCGGAGACACGTTAAGGATCGGAATCCGGCCAAACCGGAGTTCCGTGGCGGGCTGGACATTAGATGGCAACGCGCTGGATGTGGTCACAGACTAGACGTTAGCGACAATCAGGGCAGATTGCTAAGGGCACGTACTTTTTGCCGCATCGCCACAGGTCAGGGGTGGCTTGCCGGGAATCCCCGCAGGTCCGGGAGGGGTAGGAGGAATTGCGGTTAAATCCACGTTGCTTTTGTGTGACGGACAACACTGCTCCCGCGTTCTGCGCTAGCCTAACGGGGGTGAAGGCAATCCGAAGGTTTACCGTCAGAACCGTCCTCCCCGACAGCATCGCGCCGCTGTCCAGACTCGCCGGCAACCTGCGGTGGAGCTGGCACCAGCCCACCAGGGACCTGTTCAACGACCTGGACCCGCAAATCTGGGCAAAGAGCGGACACGACCCCGTCAGGGCCCTGGGAATGGTCAGCCGCCAGACTCTGGAACGGATCTCCGGGAACCCCGAGCTGGTCGATCGCATCCGGTCCCTCGATGAGAACCTGGAGCACTACCTCACCGAGCCCCGCTGGTACCAGTCCCTGGGCGAGGACGCTCCGCGCTCAATCGCCTACTTCTCCCCCGAATACGGCATTTCCGCCGTCCTGCCCCAGTACTCCGGCGGCCTGGGCATCCTGGCCGGTGACCACCTGAAATCCGCTTCGGATCTGGGCGTTCCCCTCATCGGCGTGGGCCTGCTGTACCAGGCCGGCTATTTCAAGCAGTCCCTTTCCCGGGACGGCTGGCAGCAGGAAACGTACCCGGTCCTTGATCCCAACGGCCTGCCGCTGACCCTGCTGCGCGAGGAAGACGGGACCCCTGCGCGCGTTAGCCTGCCGCTGCCCAACGGGCGGCACCTGATGGCGCAGATCTGGCGTGCCGACGTCGGGCGCGTCCCGCTGCTGCTGCTGGACGCTGACGTCCGCGGGAACGACGACGCCGCCCGCGGCATTACTGACCGGCTCTACGGCGGCGGCGGAGACCACCGGCTGCAGCAGGAACTCCTGCTCGGCATGGGCGGCGTGAAGGCACTGCGCGTCTTTGAACGCCTCACCGGTTCGCCCGCCCCGGAAGTCTTCCACACCAATGAGGGCCACGCAGGTTTCCTGGGCGTGGAACGGATCCGTGAGCTGATGGACACCGGGATGCACTGGGAAGAAGCACTGACGGCTGCCCGGGCATCCACCATTTTCACCACGCATACCCCGGTTCCCGCCGGCATCGACCGCTTCGATGCGGGCGAGGTACGGCACTTCCTCAATGCAGGCCTTGCCCAGTCCGTGCCGACCAACAAGGTGCTGGCCCTGGGCGCAGAGGACTATGAGGGCGGGGATCCGAACGTCTTCAACATGGCAGTAATGGGGCTCCGCCTGGCCCAGCGGGCCAACGGCGTGGCCAAGCTGCACGGCCAGGTCTCCCGTGCCATGTTCTCCGGCCTCTGGCCCGGGTTCGACGTCTCGGAAATCCCGATCACCTCTGTGACCAACGGCGTGCACGTGCCCACCTGGGTGGATCCGGAGCTGACCCGCCTGGCGCAGGACGAATTCGGCGTTGCCACCGTGCACGACCGCGACTGGACCCGCGCCTACGAAGTCAGCGACGAGCGTCTGTGGGACCTGCGGCGCCGGCTGCGCAGCAAGCTGATCGACGACGTCCGGCGCCGGGTCCGCGCGGCCTGGCGGAAACGCGGCACACCTGATGCCTCGCTGGGCTGGACCGACGACGTGCTGGATCCGGACATCCTGACCATCGGCTTCGCCCGGCGCGTGCCCACCTACAAGCGCCTGACGCTGATGCTGCGGGACCCTGCCCGGCTGAAGGCGCTGCTGCTGCATCCGGAGCACCCGGTGCAGCTGGTGGTGGCGGGCAAGTCCCACCCGGCCGATGAGCAGGGCAAGCGGATGATCCAGGACCTGGTGCAGTTCACCGACGATCCGGAGGTACGGCACCGGATCGTGTTCCTGCCCAACTACGACATCGCCATGGCACGCACCCTCTTCCCTGGCTGCGACGTCTGGCTGAACAACCCGATCCGGCCGCTGGAGGCCTCCGGCACGTCCGGCATGAAGTCCGCCATCAACGGCGGACTCAACCTTTCGGTGCTGGATGGGTGGTGGGATGAAATGTACGACGGCGAGAACGGCTGGGCGATCCCCTCGGCGAACCCCCGCGAAGGTATCCACACACGGGAGCTGTACACCGCGGACCAGCGCGACGACATCGAAGCAGCCGCCCTGTACGACCTGCTGGAGAACACGGTTGCGCCGATGTTCTACGGCCAGGAGCCCTCGGCGGATGCCGGCTCGGCGGGTCCCTCGGAGGCCCCGGCCGGTGCCCTTCCGCACGAGTGGCTGGAAATGGTCAAGCACACGCTGGCGGAGCTGGGACCGAAGGTTTCGGCCAACCGGATGCTCCGCGACTACGTCAACAACCTGTACCGTCCTGCCTGCCAGTCCGGCCGGGCTGCGGCGGCGGACCAGTACCAGGCGGCAAGGGACCTGGCTGCCTGGATTCTGCGGGTCCGTGACGCCTGGGGCGGCGTGGCCGTGGAGCATGTGGATTCCATCGGCATCTCTGATGCACCGCAGATCGGCGACCGGCTCACCGTCCAGGCCTATGTCAGCCTAGGCTCCCTCAAGCCGGCGGACGTAGTGGTGGAGGCGGCCTACGGGCAGGTCTCCGAGGCGGACAAGCTCAGCGACCACCAGCTCCTTGAACTCAGCGTGGCGGAGGACCTTGGATCCGGCCGGTACCTCTACTCGGGGGACATGCACATTGAGCTGGCCGGGCCGTTTGGCTACACCGTACGCGTCCTGCCGGACCACCCGGGACTGGCGTCCAAGGCCGAACTGGGCCTGGTGGCGAACGCGTAAGCCCGGCTGCAGTCCGGCGCGCCTGGCAACTGGATGCGGTAAGGGGACTCAGATGCGGTAGACGCTGACGGAGTTCCCGGCAGCCCGGTCCTTCTCCCCGCAGGCCAGCCGGGCGCCTTGCCGGCGGCCGTCGGGGTCCGCGGTGGAGAAGACCAGCTCGTAGAGCCGGCCGTCGTTCGCTGTGACTCCGGCCTCGTCCAGTGTCCTGCGCCCGGGCAGGACAACCTCGGCGTCCTGCCCCCCGTTGATGACCACCAGCCCGGCGCGTTCTCCCTTTCCGGATCCGATCAGCAGCTGCAGTACCCGGCAGCCGGGATCGTGCCACGCAGCGTCGCTCATTGGTTCCCCGGCCGCGTCGAACCAGAGCAGGAACGCGTCCCGTGGATCAGCCGGAAAGGCATACGGCTGGCGTGCCAGGAATTCCCGGCGCAGGCGCAGCAGCGCGGCGGTGGCTGAGAACATGCGCTTCGCGGCGTCGTCGTGATCCCAGGAGAGCCACGCCGTCTCATTGTCCTGGCAGTAGGCGTTGTTGTTGCCGTGCT
This sequence comes from Arthrobacter sp., assembly GCA_040274025.1. GTDB lineage: Bacteria > Actinomycetota > Actinomycetes > Actinomycetales > Micrococcaceae > Arthrobacter_B. The sequence goes on from JBELZL010000020.1 coordinate 11,085, forward strand.
GGGTGCGTCCGGTTTCGTCGCCGGCGGTGATCATGGGCACGCCGACGGAGAGCAGCAGCGTGGCCATCAGGTTCCGGGCGGTCTGCTCGCGGTGTGCACGCAGCTGCGGATCTCCGGTCTCGCCTTCGACGCCGTGGTTCCAGCTGCGGTTGTGGCTGGAACCGTCACGGTTCTCTTCGCCGTTGGCGTGGTTGTGCTTGTGGTTGTACGCGGTGAGATCCGCAAGGGTGAAGCCGTCATGGGCGGTCACCAGGTTCACCGAGGACAGCGGTGTGCGGTCAGAGCGCGCGAACAGCTCCGCCGATCCGGCCAGGGCAGTGCCCAGCCGGGCAAGTGAGCCGGCGGGCCCCCCTGCCGCGTGGGCAGCCTGGTCCACCAGCCAGAAATCACGGGCAGTATCGCGGAAGTGGTCATTCCAGTCAGCCCAGCCGGGCGGGAAGTTCCCGGTCTGCCAGCCGTCCGGGCCAAGGTCCCAGGGCTCGGCGATCAGCTTGATCCCATGCATCACGGGATCGGTGGCCAGTGCCACCAGCAGCGGATGCCTGCGGTCGTACCGGTTCTCGGCGTCCCGGGCCATGGTGGGGGCAAGGTCAAAGCGGAATCCGTCCACGTGGTACTCGCGGACCCAGTAGCGCAGGGAGTCCAGGGCCAGCTGGATGACGCGGGGTTGACTGAAGTCCAGGCTGTTGCCGCAGCCGGTGGTGTCGATGTACCGGCCCTCGGCGTCGTGCCGGTAGTAGGTCTCATCGCCGAGGCCGCGCCAGCACAGTGCCGGCTCGTCCTGCCCGCCCTCGGCTGTGTGGTTGTAGACGACGTCGAGGATCACCTCAATCCCGGCGGCGTGCAGGTCCCTGACCATGGTCTTGAACTCGTCCTGCACCGCCTGCGGGCCGGCTGCCTGCGCCGTGGGCGTGGCGTAATCGAGATGCGGGGCGAAGTAGCCCAGGGTGTTGTAACCCCAGTAGTTGCCCAGCCCCAGTTCCCGGAGGTGGCGTTCGTCGATGTGGAAATGGACCGGCAGCAGCTCCACCGCCGTAATGCCCAGCTCCTGCAGGTACCGGATCGTTTCGGGGTGGCCCATTCCGGCGTAGGTCCCGCGCAGGTCGGCGGGCAGCGCCGGATTCAGCTTGGTCATGCCGCGGACGTGGGCTTCATAGATGACGGTGTCCCGCCACCGGGTGTGCGGCGGCTGGTCGCCGTCCCAGTCGAAGTCCGTTGACGTGGCGATGGAGAAGTAGAGTGGTTTCTCCCCTCGCCGCTCGACGGTGTCGATGCCGCGTCCGTAGGGGTCCAGCAGCAGCTGGAAAGATCCCGGCTCCGCCGGAAGCGGTGTTTCGTGGCCCCAGAACCCGTAGCGGATTCCCGGCCGCAGGCCCTCCACCCGGCCGTGGTGTACCCCGTCCGAGCGCCGCCCGAGCAGGGTGGAAGTCCATTGCCCGGGCTGAGCTTCGAACCACACGTCCACGGCCTCGAGGCCGGGCGCGTAGACGGACACGTTGACGGCACCCGGAACATCCGGGACGCCCGCCACGGTGTCGTGGACTCCCAGGGGAAAGGCCCGGGAGACGCGTTCAGACGGAGTCTGCCCACCTCCGGTTACGACATGTGCCATGCTGCCTCTTCCGGCGCTCCGGTTGGGTTCAGGCGGAGCGCTGACGTGAAACTTCGTACAGGGTGATCCCGACTGCCATGGAGGCGTTCAGGGATTCCATGGCGGAGTCGATCGGGATGGAAACAATCTGGTCGCAGTTTTCTCCGACCAGGCGGGACAGGCCCTTGCCCTCGGAACCAACCACTATGCAGACCGGTTCCTTGGCCAGTGCCAGGTCCGGAAGCGAAACATCGCCGTCGCCGTCCAGGCCCAGGACAAAGATGCCCATCTTCTTGAAGGTCTTCAGCGTGTTGTTCAGGTTGCCGGCGCGTGCCACCGGAACCCGCACGGCTGCGCCGGCGCTGGTCTTCCAGGCTGAGGCGGTGACGCCTACGGAGCGGCGCTCGGGAACGATCACACCGTGGGCGCTGAACGCCGACGCCGAGCGTATGATGGCGCCGAGGTTGCGCGGGTCGGTGATGCCGTCCAGGGCGACGAAGAGCGGCGCGTTGGCGATGTGGCTCTTTTTCCAGGCCTGGATGGTCTCCTCGGCCAGGTCGATCGGATCCGCGTACTCGTAGGGCGGGATCTGCAGGACAAGGCCCTGGTGGACGGCCTCGTTGGTCATCCGGTCCAGCTCGGGCTTATGCGTTTCCATGACGGGCAGGCCGCGCTCGGCCGCCATCTTCAGGGATTCGCGGACACGGTCATCCATGTCGATCCGCACGGCTACGTGCAGGGCCTTGGCCGGGATACCGGCGCGCAGGGCCTCGACCACCGAGTTACGGCCGGTGACCACTTCTTCGGCCACCTTGCCGCGTGCAGGGGCGTTGCGGCCGCCGGAGCGCTGCCCGCCGTGCTTGGCGGCGGAGCGCTCGGCCAGCTGCTTGCTCTTGTAAGCCTTGTGATAAGGGCGGTCTTCAGCCTTGGGCGTCGGTCCCTTGCCTTCGAGGGCTTTGCGCCCGAGGCCGCCGGTGCCCTGGCTGGGGCCCTTTTTGGCTTTGCGAATCGCGCCGGGTCGTCCGTGGTTGGCCATGGGTAATACACCTTAAGTAGAAGAAAGCACTACTTCTAGTCTACGCAGGCCGTCCAAACCCGTGTGCCGTACCCCGGAGCTGTTAGCCCAGAGCTAACAGCTACCCCTGTTCCAGAGACCAGACAGCTCCGTCCGGGGTGTCCTCCACGACGACGCCGGCGGCAGCCAGGGCGTCCCGGATGGCGTCTGCGCGGGCCCAGTCCTTCGCTGCACGTGCCTGGCTGCGCTCAAGCAGCCGGTCCTGGATCAGGCTGTCCAGCGCTGCGTGTTCCGGCCCAGCTGAGGTGCCCGCGGACTGGACCGCGTCCAGACCCAGCACCGCGGTCATGGCGCGGACCTGGAACAGTGCCGTGCGCACGGCATCGGTGTCCGACGCCGCCAGCGCAGTGTTGCCGGCACGTACCGTTTCGTGCAGCACGGCCAGTGCCTGCGGAACGTTGAGGTCGTCATCCATGGCTGCACCGAACGCTTCGGGAAGGAACTGCGCTCCGGCGGCAGCGCCGTCGTCCCCCACCTTCGCCGCCGCCTTGGCGATGAACCCGTCGATTCGTTCAACAGCAGCTGCAGCTTCCTGCAGCGAGGTGGGCCGGTAATCGAGGACGGAGCGGTAGTGGGCCTGCCCCAGGTAGTAGCGAACTACACGCGGAGAGGCTTCGGCGAGCATCTGCGCCGGGCTGATGGTGTTGCCGATGGACTTGGACATCTTCTCGCCTTCAAAGGTGACCATGCCGTTGTGCATCCAGAAGTTGGCGAACCCGTCACCTGCGGCCTGGGACTGCGCCATTTCGTTTTCGTGGTGCGGGAAGCGCAGGTCCAGTCCGCCGCCGTGGATGTCGAAGCGCGGGCCGAGGTACTTGGTGACCATTGCCGAGCACTCAAGGTGCCAGCCGGGCCGGCCGCGGCCCCAGGGGCTGTCCCAGGCAGCGGTGTCCGGATCGGAGTCCTTGTGCCCCTTCCACAGCGCGAAGTCCCGCGGGTCGCGCTTGCCGCGCGGGTCGGCGTCGGGCGCCGCCTGCATGTCATCGATGTTCTGCCGGGTCAGGGAACCGTATTCAGGCCAGGACCGGACGTCGAAGTACACGTCTCCGGAATCGTCCAGGGCCGGGTAGGCATGTCCGGCGTCGATCAGCCGCTGGATGAGGGCGTGCATTTCGGGAATGTGGCCGGTGGCGCGCGGTTCGTAGGTGGGCCGCTGTACACCCAGCGTGTCGTAGGCGCGGGAGAATTCCTGCTCGAAGCGGTAGGCCAGTGCCCACCACGGCTCATCGGGGACGACGCCGCCGCCCGGCTCGGCACCAACGGACGCCGCCGCCTTGGCCAGGATTTTGTCATCAATATCCGTCACGTTCCGGACGGTGGTTACCCGGAACCCGCGGGCCTGAAGCCAGCGCGTGAGCTGGTCGAACGCGATGGCGGAGCGGATGTGCCCCACGTGCGGCAGTCCCTGAACGGTGGCACCGCAGTAGTACAGGCTGACCTGCCCCGGAACGAGGGGCTCAAAGTCCCGGACCTGCGCGCTTGCTGTGTCATAGAATCTCAGGCTCACTGCTCTAGGCTACCGCGTGGCTCCAGCGGGGCCCGCGCCCAGGTTACGCCCTAGGCCCCGACGACGACGGCGGTGGCCACGGCGGCGATCCCCTCGCCGCGGCCGGTGAAGCCCAGCCCGTCGGTGGTGGTTGCCGAGACATTCACCGGAGCGCCGGCGGCCGCCGTCAGGACAGCTTCGGCCTCGGCCCGCCGGGGGCTGAACTTGGGGCGGTTGCCGATCAGCTGCACAGACACGTTGCCGATCCGGAAGCCTGCCTCCCGGACCAGCCGGGCGGCCTCAGCCAGCAGGACAGTTCCGGCTGCTCCGGCATACTCAGGCCGGTCCGTTCCGAAATGGGTACCCAGGTCCCCTATGCCCGCTGCAGAAAACAGGGCGTCGGCGGCAGCATGGGCCACGACGTCGCCGTCGGAGTGCCCCGCGAGCCCCCGTTCGCCTTCCCAGAGGAGGCCGGCGACCCAAAGCGGGCGGGGAGCATCCAGCGGGGCGAAGGCATGGACGTCGGTGCCGATGCCGGTGCGGGGCAGTGCTTCCACGGTTCTTAGTCCTCCTGCATGCTGGTGCCGCCGGACAGGACTGCTTCAGCGAGCAGCAGGTCCAGCGGAGTAGTGATCTTCAGGGACATGGCAGAGCCCTCCACCACGTGGACGGGAACGCCGAGGCTTTCCACCAGCATGGCGTCATCGGTGACGGCGGCAGCCTGCTGCTCGTCGAATTCCGCGGCGGCGGCGTGTGCGCGGCGGAGCACTCCGGCTTCGAAGCCCTGCGGTGTCTGCACCGCGCGGAGGGTGGACCGGTCGGGTGTTCCGGTGACCTGAGCGGGGGCCGGGGACTGGTCCCCCGTGGCGGGCTCAACGGACTTAACCGTGTCCACCACCGGCACGGCGGGAATGACAGCCTGCGCCCCGGCGGCCAGCGCGGCGGTAACCCGGTGGAAAACCTGTGCGGGTGCGAGGGCACGGGCTGCATCGTGGACCAGTACGGCGTCGAGGTCTTCGGGGAGGGCATTCAGCGCGGCACGGACGGAGTCCGCCCGGGTGGCGCCGCCGTCGACCACCTCAATGGGGCAGCTCAGCGGAGTCGCGGAACACAGCGCCCGCAGCGCGGTATCCGCGGCCGGCACAGCGACTGCGATCGCGGAGGCTACGCCGCAGGCGTCCACCCCGCGCAGCGCGTGGGCCAGGAGCATCTCCCCTGCCAGCGGCACCTGGGCCTTGGGCATGCCGTAACCGAGACGCTGGCCGGACCCGCCGGCCACCAGGATGACGCCCACGCGATAGGGGCCGGGAATTGTTTCAGACACGGCTCAAGCCTAGTGCCATGGCACCCGGGGTGCCCGCAGGAGTGTGCAAACCGGGCGTTAAACGGCCGTTGCCGGCCCGCAGGAAGCGAACCGGCAACGTGAATCAGGAATTAGCTGGAAAGGACTTCGTCCAATACAGCGGCAGCCTGGTCTTCGTCAGTCTTCTCGGCCAGGGCCAGCTCCGAAATGAGAATCTGGCGTGCCTTCGCAAGCATGCGCTTCTCGCCCGCGGAAAGACCGCGGTCGTGGTCGCGGCGCCAGAGGTCGCGGACAACCTCGGCTACCTTGACGACGTCGCCGGAAGCGAGCTTCTCCAGATTTGCCTTGTAACGGCGGGACCAGTTGGTGGGTTCTTCAGTCAGTTCAGCGCGGAGGACATCGAAGACGTGCTCGAGGCCTTCCTTGCCAACGACGTCACGAACCCCAACGAGGTCAACGTTCTCAGCCGGTACTTCAATGGTCAGATCACCCTGTGCCACCTTGAGCTTGAGATACATCTTCTCTTCGCCCTTGATGGTCCGCATCTTGATCTCTTCGATCTTCGCGGCACCGTGGTGAGGGTAAACAACTGTTTCGCCAACCTCAAAAACCATGTGGACTTTCCCCTTTCCCGAACCCTAGTTTAGCATGCGGACGACACGCCGAGAAGAGTTTTCGCAGGTCAGCGGGCCGGGGCCCAAAACTGAGTATTATTCGGTCTCTCGCCGGTAGTCTGCTGAGTAGCTCTCATAAGCCCCCTGACGTCGCTAAATCCATGTTTTCCGGCGTTTGCCGATAGGCTAGGAGCAAACGTCCCCTCGGTCCTCCGACCGCCACCCTTCAGGAGTTTGTGCTGTGATTTTCACATCCAGGAACCGGACGCGGAACGCTGCCGCCGCCGGTGTTATTGCGCTGTCGCTGCTGGGCGCCACCGGCTGCAGTGCCGTGAACGATCAGGCAACTACCATGCAGTACTCCCCGTCCGACGGCATTGTCCAGGACCTGGGCGACCTGCAGCTGCGCAACATCCTGGTTGTCAGCGACGGCGACGGCGAACCGGGACGCCTGATGGGCACCGTGGTCAACGACTCCGCTGACCCCATCAACTTTGAACTCTCCATCGGAGGCTCCAACCTGAGCTGGAACATCCCCGGCGGCGGCAAGGTTGTCTACGACGACGCCCCGCAGTCCGAGGTCCTGGTCGAGACCGTCAGCGTCCTGCCGGGCACCGGCATCCGTGCCGAGGCCAAGGACGGTTCGGAGACCGCAGAGCTGAACGTGCCCGTCGTTGACGGCCAGGTTGCGTACTACCGCGATTACCTCCCGACCCCGGAGCCCACTCCCGAAACCACGGATCAGGCTTCCGGCGAAGCAACCGAAACGCCTGCTCCGTAACAGCACCCAGACAAGCGAAAAGGGTCCGTCCGGTTTCTCCGGACGGACCCTTTTCGCTTGGCCGGCCGCCCCTTTTCTGCCCCGCGCTCAGGCCTCGAACTTGTAGCCCAGGCCGCGCACCGTCACCAAATGCTGCGGAGCCGAGGGATCCGGCTCGATCTTCGCCCGCAGGCGCTTTACGTGAACGTCCAGGGTCTTGGTGTCCCCCACGTAGTCCGCGCCCCACACACGCTCGATCAGCTGGCCCCGGGTCATCACACGTCCGGAGTTGCGCAGCAGCATTTCCAGCAGCTCGAACTCCTTCAACGGCAAGGAAACCGTAGTCCCGTCAACGCTGACTACATGCCTGTCCACGTCCATCCGGACCGGACCGGCCTGGATCGTGGCAGCGTTCAGGTCGCCGGAGTCGCTGCGCCGGCGCAGCACCGCACGCACCCGTGCCAGCAGTTCACGGGAGGAATATGGCTTGGTGACGTAGTCGTCGGCACCAAGCTCCAGGCCCACCACCTTGTCGATTTCGGCGTCCCGGGCGGTGAGCATGATGACCGGCACGTCCGAGCGCTGGCGCAGCTGCCGGCAGACCTCAGTCCCGGACTGGCCCGGAAGCATCAGGTCCAGCAGCACCAGGTCCGCTCCGGAGCGGTCAAACTCTTCAACGGCCTCCAAGCCGTTGTCTACGACCGCGACGTCGAACCCCTCACGTTCAAGAAGGTAGGACAACGGGTCGCTGAAGGACTCTTCGTCCTCCACAATCAGGATCCTGCTCAACTTACTCCTTGCCGGCCGGCGCAGCTGCGCCGTCTGTCTGCGGCGGTACGTCCGCCGTTTCATCGTTATCCGCGGCTTCCATTTCGGGAAGCCGCACAGTGAAGGTCGACCCCTGGCCGGGCTGGGACCAGAGGCTCACTTCACCGCCGTGGTTGGAAACCACGTGCTTGACAATGCTCAGGCCCAGTCCGGTGCCGCCGGTGTTCCGTGAACGGGCAGCATCGATCCGGTAGAAGCGCTCGAAGACCCGTTCCTGGTCCTCCGCGGCGATGCCGGGTCCGCGGTCGGTCACCGTGACCTGTGCCAGTCCGTCGCGGGACCGGATGCCCACGCCCACCTGGCTGCCCTCCGGTGAGTACCGGATTGCGTTATCAATCAGGTTGCGGAATGCAGTAGTCAGCATGGGGCCGTCCGCGTACACCGGGTTCTCCGCCGAGCCGCCCACCACTACGGTAATGTTCCGCCGTTCGGCGGGCAGCCGGTTGGCTTCGACGGCGTCGGCCACCAGCTCGTTGATGTCCACCGGCTCCGCGTGGTCCACCATGTCGGTGCCCTGCAGGCGGGAGAGTTCGATGATGTCCTGCACCAGGGCGGAGAGCCGGACCGTTTCCTTATGCATCCGCTTCGCGAACCGGCGGACCGCTTCCTCGTCCGCAGCGGCGTCGTCAATGGCTTCGGCCAGCAGGGAGATGGCGCCCACCGGCGTTTTCAGTTCATGGGAAACGTTGGCAACGAAGTCGTTGCGCATTTCCTCGGTCCGGGTGGCTTCAGTTCGGTCGTCGGCCAGGATGAGGATGTACTCCTCGGCGATCGGAGCGACCCGCAGCTGCAGAATCAGGCTCCCCTGCCCCATCAGGCCGCGGTTCAGCTCAACGTTCCGCTCTTCGATGACGCCGTCGCGGCGCACCCTGGCGGTAAGCGCCAGCACTTCCTCCTGCATCAGCGTGTGGCCGCGCACCAGGCCAAAGGCGTAGGCGCCGGGACTGGCCCGCACCACGCCGTCGATCCCGTCCACAACGATGTAGGCGCGGCCAAGGACCCCGAGGATCTCCGCCGCGCCCTCGGACAGGGCGGGCTCGTCCACTTCGGCCAGCTCGCGGCGGTGCCGCTGGCTGGAAATATAGCCGACGACGCCAAAGACGCCCACGGCCAGGCCGAGGATGCCTGCGAGCAGGCCCAGCAGTACAGGATTCACAGTCCTAGCTTAGGCTGACGCATTTGTGCCGGGGGGCACTGCGGTGGCATTCGACCAACCGTTAAACTAACGTTCACTTCAAGAGGGCCGACCGTTAACCAGACGCTGGCAGCATAAATACAGCCGCAAAGCTGGTTTCGCGGCCCTGTAAGAGTTGATCGAAAGGACGCATTAAGTGCGCAAGGTTTTCCAGGCCGAGCTTCACCAGATCGGTGAGGAGCTGACCCAGATTTCACAGCTCGTCACGGAGGCGATGAAGAAGGCCACGCAGGCGTTCGAGACGGCCGACACCGAACTGGCACAGGATGTAATTGCCGCTGACGCCCGCATCGACTTCCTGCAGAACGACCTCGACGAGCGGGCCATTGACGTCCTGGCCCTGCAGGGACCGGTGGCAAGCGACCTGCGGATGATTGTTGGTTCGCTGCGGATGAGCGCTTCACTGGAGCGCATGGGTGACCTGGCCCGCCACGTGGCGCAGCTGGCCCGGCTGCGCTACCCGGCAAACGTTGTGCCGGAGAACATGGTGGAGACTTTCCGGGAAATGGCACAGCTGGACATCGCCATCTCCGAGCTGCTCACGGAACTGCTCGAGACGCGCAACCTGGAGCTCAGCAAGGACATCTATGCGCACAACACGCGCATCAACGAGCTTCACGCCGGCGTGTTCAAGGCGGTCGCTTCCCCGGACTGGAACAACTCCCCCGTGACCACGGTGGACCTGACCCTGGCCAGCCGCTACTTCGAGCGCTTCGCGGACCACGGTGTCTCTGTGACCCGCAAGGTCAACTACCTGGTGACCGGTGAATGGCAGCCGATCTCGGAGAGCTCCCTGTAGCCCCGACTTCACCGAGAAAACAAAGAAACTGCCCGTATGAACTCGCATACGGGCAGTTTCTTTATCTCGATTGGGGGCGGGCTACTTCTTCTGCTTGCCCTGATTCGCAACCGCCTGGATGGAGGCCGCTGCGGCTTCCGGATCAAGGTAGGTGCCGCCGGCCTTGACCGGCTTGAGGTCTTCGTCGAGTTCGTAGACCAGCGGAATGCCGGTGGGGATGTTCACGGCGGCAATGTCGGCGTCGGAAATTCCGTCCAGGTGCTTAACCAGTGCACGCAGCGAATTGCCGTGGGCGGCGATCATTACGGTCTTGCCGGCCTTGATGTCCTTCGAGATCTCGTTCTCCCAGTACGGGAGGAAACGCTCCAGGACATCCTTGAGGCACTCCGTGCGCGGCAGCTCGTCCTCGCTGAGGTCCGCATACCGGGCGTCGTGCGCCTGGGAGAAGTCGCTGTCGTCCGGCAGGGGCGGCGGCGGAGTGTCGTAGGAACGGCGCCAGAGCATAAACTGCTCCTCGCCGTACTCGGCCAGCGTCTGCGCCTTGTCCTTGCCCTGGAGGGCGCCGTAGTGGCGTTCGTTCAGGCGCCAGCTGCGCTTGACGTCGATCCAGATGCGGTCAGCTTTACCCAGCGCGATATTGGCGGTGTTGATCGCCCGCTGCAGCCGCGAGGTGTAGAGGATGTCGGGAAGAATATCGTTCTCCACCAGCAGTTCCCCGGCACGCAGTGCCTCGGCCCGGCCCAGGTCCGTGAGATCCACATCCACCCAGCCGGTGAAGAGGTTCTTTTCATTCCATTCACTCTGCCCGTGGCGCAGAAGGATCACTTTGTAGGTCATAAAAGCATCGTAGCCGCAGAGCGCGGGCACAGGCAGGGCGGCCCGTAACCAACGCGCGTTGAACCGCGCCATTCACCCAGGGCCTCTGCCGGCGCACTCCCCGTGGCGGCCTCCGGTCCGGAGCATCCCCTGCCGGCCGCTAACATTGTTTGGTGAAAATCCCCTCGAAACCCGTAGGAAATGTGACACGGGGCACTACAAACCCGAACCGTCTGCGCAGGGTTGACCGGTGGCTCTCCGGACCCGAGGGGTGGCGCCTGCGGCGGGCGGAGGATCCGCTCGTCATTGACCTCGGCTACGGGGCGGCCCCGGTAACGGCCGTTGAACTGCATACACGGATCCGCGGAGTGCGGGCCGACGCCAGTGTTGTCGGCATCGAAATCGACCCCGAACGGGTGCGTGCGGCCAAGCCGCTGGAACGTGCGGGCCTGAGTTTTGTCCAGGGCGGGTTCGAGCTGCCGCTGGGCGGACGGCGTCCGGTCATGGTGCGGGCCTTCAACGTGCTGCGCCAGTACAGCGAAGGCGAATACGCCGCCCACTGGGACATGGTGTGCAGCCGGCTGGCGGACGGCGGGATCTTCATAGACGGAACGTGCGACGAGATTGGCCGCCGCTCCACCTGGGTGGTGCTGGAGGCCGGAGGTCCGGTGTCGCTGAGCATCTCCCTGCGGTTTGGCTCCTTCGCCCTGCCGTCCGACGTCGCGGAGCGGCTGCCCAAGGCGCTGATCCACCGGAACGTTCCCGGGGAGCGTGTGCATGCTTTCCTGCAGGCGATGGACAAGGCATGGACTGCCGCGGCTCCGATGGCGTCCTACGGCAACCGCCAGCGCTGGATCACGATGTGCCGCACGCTGCGCGCGGAAGGCTGGCCGCTGCTGACCGGGCCAGGCCGCTGGCGGCTGGGGGAAATCACCGTGGCGTGGGACGCCGTCGCGCCCGCCGCGGACTGAGGGAGCCGGGGGCTACCAGGAACCGTAGGCTCCGCCGCGGCCCTTGTTCTCGTTGAGCGCCGGGCGCACATCCGCGAGGTAGACCGAGGCAGCCACGACGGCGACCAGTTCAAAGAGGAGCAGGGCCAGCGGGCCGAAGAGCAGCACAGAGAGCAGCCCGACGGCGGCCGCACCGCCGGTCAGGCCCAGCCAGAATCCCTTGGTGCGCTTGTAGGCACGCTCAAACTCCGCAGGCTTGCGCCGCAGGCAATCGGCAAAAGCCCACAGTTCGATGACCAGCGCCACGATGCCCAGCGCCAGGTAGATGAGGTTCCGCAACAATTCAACAAGTGCCACTGGACCACCCTACCGTGGAAGCGCCCGGTCGAGGTCGTTCCAGAGGTCCTCGACATTTTCGATCCCTACGGACAGCCGGAGCAGGTTCTCCGGGACGGAGACCGGTTCCGCCGGCTGGCGGCGCCGGCGTTCGATCAGCGACTCGACGCCGCCCAGCGAAGTAGCAGGCAGCCAGAGCTGAACCTTTTCCGTGACGGCGTCAGCGGCCTCCGCCCCGCCCGCCACCTCAATGCAGACGATTGAGCCGAACCCGTCCATTTGCGCGGCCGCGCGGGCATGGCCGGGATCCTGCGGCAGGCCCGGGTAGCGCACCGCTTCCACTCCGGGATGAGAGGCCAGCCGCCGGGCCAGTTCCATGGCTGATTCCATGGAGCGCTGGACGCGCAGCGCCAGGGTGCGCAGGCCGCGCAGGGCCAGCCACACCTCAAACGGTCCGCCCACGGCGCCGTGCAGCGACCGGTAGGTGAGCAGGCGGGCCCGCAGGTCCGGGTCGGAAGTAACGGTGGCACCCAGGACGACGTCGGAATGGCCGGAAAGGTACTTGGTCACCGAATGGACCACGACGTCGGCACCTAGGTCCAGCGGCCTGGTCACCAGCGGGGTGGAGAAGGTGTTGTCCACAACCACCAGTGCCCCGGCGGCATGCGCGGCCTCGGCCAGGACACCAAGTTCAGCCACCTCAAGCATGGGGTTGGTGGGGCTTTCCAGCCAGAGCATGGCGGCGCCGTCGAGCGCGGCAATCACCTCTTCGGTGTTGGCAATGTCCACCGTGCGCACGCTGATGCGGCCGTCCCGGGCGTCCCCCGCGGCAAGCAGGAGCGAGCCCTGGTAGCTGTGCCGCGGCATCACGAGCGTGCCCCCGGCCGGTATCAGCGACATGGCGGCGATCACCGCTGCGAGCCCGGAGGAGTACACCAGCGCGGGCAGCTGAGCGTTCTCCAGTGTGCCGAGTGCTTCCTCGAACGGGTCCCAGGTGGGATTGGAGTAGCGGCCGTAGATCCGGTCCCCGTCGCGGGTTTCGCGGGTGCCGTGGAAGGTGGAGGTCAGGACGATTGGCGGGTTGACGGCTGAGTCCGCGGCGCGTTCGGGACGCCCTGCGGAAACGACGGTGGTTTCCACCGATAACGGTGCTGCGGCCTGTCCGTGCCCGGTTGCTGTGCTCATGGGTTTTAGCCTAGACCGCGCAGCCGTGCAGGTGCTGTTCAGGCACCGGCACGGCTGTCATGTTCCTTCACCGACGCTCCATCTCCCGCAGCTCAGACGAATAGTGCCGGGTCCGGCGGCAGGCAGTTTCCCAGCATGACTGGGTAGGCTAGGCGGGTGAGTATTTCTGAACCCCGTACCGGACTTTTCATCGCTTTCGAGGGCGGCGACGGCGCGGGCAAGTCGACCCAGGCGGCGCTGCTCACCCAAACACTGCAGGACGCCGGACGGACGGTGCTCCGCACCCGCGAACCCGGTGGAACACCCGTGGGCGAAAAGCTGCGCTCCCTGGTCCTGGAACACGGCCACGGCCAGATCGACGCCCGCACCGAAGCCCTGATCTTCGCTGCCTCCCGCGCTGCCCACGTAGAGCAGGTAATCCAGCCCGCACTGGGACGCGGCGAAGTCGTGGTGTGCGACCGCTACATCGACTCCTCTGTTGCCTACCAGGGCGCCGGACGGAACCTCGGCACCGGCGAAGTGCGCTCGGTCAATGAATGGGCCACGGGAGGGCTGGTACCGGACCTGACCGTGCTGCTGGACGTGGACCCCGAAGCAGGGCGCAGCCGCCGCACCGCATCAGCCGCAGCCGAGGACCGGCTCGAGTCCGAGCCGGACGGTTTCCACGGCAGCATCCGGCAGGCTTTCCTGGCCTTGGCACAAGCATCCCCCGGACGGTACCTGGTCCTCGACGCAGCGGCGCCGGTGCCTGAGCTGGCAGGGAAAATCCTGGCCCGGGTTCAGGAACTGCTGCCGTGAGCGTCTGGGAGGATCTTCAGGGCCAGGCGCCCGTAGTGGAACAGCTGCGCCGTGCCGCAGCGCAGGAGCGCCCAACCCACGCCTGGCTGTTCACCGGCCCGCCCGGTTCCGGCAGGTCCAATGCCGCCCGTGCCTTTGCCGCAGCACTGTTGTGCGAAGAACCCGACCCGGCCCTGCGCGGCTGCGGCACCTGCCATTCCTGCCGCACCGCAATAGCCGGCTCCCACGCCGACGTTTCCTCCGTGACCACCGAGAAGGTCACCATTAGCATCGACGAAGCCCGCGAGCTGGTGAAAAAGGCACAGGACAAACCGTCCACCGGCCGCTGGCGCGTCCTGATCGTTGAAGACGCCGACCGCATGCAGGAACGCAGCACCAACGTGCTGCTCAAAGCGATCGAGGAACCGCCGCCGCGGACTATCTGGCTGCTGTGCGCGCCCAGCCCGGGTGACGTGCTGGTCACCATCCGGTCCCGCTGCCGGCCGGTGGGCCTGCGGCTGCCTCCGGTCCAGGACGTCGCCGAGCTGCTGGTGCGCCGCGACGGGATCGATCCCGGGGTGGCCCAGGAAGCGGCGCGCTCGGCACAAAGCCATGTGGGCGTTGCCAGGCGGCTGGCCACCGATGAAGGCGCGCGGCAGCGGCGGGAAAAGATCGTCCGGCTGCCGCTGTCCCTGCGCAGTGTTTCCGGCGCCATGAAAGCTGCCGCTGATCTGGTGGCCCTGGCCGAGGCGGAAGCCGCCAGTTCCTTCGAAGCGCGCGACGCTGAGGAGAAGGCAGCACTGCTGGCATCCCTGGGCGCCCCGGAGTCCGGGACCCTGCCGCCGTCGATGCGCAGCCAGGTCAAGCGGCTGGAGGAAGACCAGCTCCGCCGGGCCAAGCGGTCCAAGAACGACTACTTCGACCGTGCACTTACGGACCTGCTCTCGTTCTACCGTGATGCCCTTGTGCTGGCACTGGACTCCGGCACGGACCTGGTGAACGAATCGCTGCGCCTGGAACTGGAGGCTTTTGCCGCCCGCACCACGCCGGAGGCCATCCTGGCGCGCATGGAGGAAATCAACGCAGTCCGCCGGCGGCTGGTAACCACCAACGTCGCCCCGCTGCTGGCCATTGAGGCCATGGCTGTCAGCCTTTTGTAAAACACCGCGAACCCGCCTAAACCCCCGCACACCCCGGACCAGGAGCCGCCGCAATGACCCTTGAACGACGCCGACCGCGGGGTCCGTCCCGCACCCTGCGCCGCGCCGCCGCGGCCTCAACTGCCGCCGTCGTACTGGCAGGGTTGGTGGCCTGCACCCCCGGGAGCACTGAGGGACCCGCCGAAGGCACGAAGACCGCCGCCCCCGAAGTAATTGGGAACGTGCCCGGCGATCTCCAGGACTTCTACACCCAGGAAGTGGTGTGGGAA
Source organism: Arthrobacter sp. (assembly GCA_040274025.1). GTDB lineage: Bacteria > Actinomycetota > Actinomycetes > Actinomycetales > Micrococcaceae > Arthrobacter_B. Next base: position 26,229 of record JBELZL010000020.1, read on the forward strand.
TCCTGTGAAGGCGATTTCCTGTGCGCCACCGTGGAGGTCCCCTTGGACTATGACGATCCCGGGAAGCGCAGCATTGAGCTGGACTTAATCCTTGCCGAGGCCGGCGGCACTCCGGAAGGAACCGTGCTGGTGAACCCGGGCGGCCCTGGTGGTTCCGGCTACGCGACCGTCCGGGACTCGCTGGAGGGCATCACCACTGACCGGCTGCGCGGTGAATTCAACATCCTGGGCTTCGACCCCCGGGGAGTCGGCCGGTCCACTCCCGTGGACTGCCTCAGTGATGAGGAACTCGACGAAGCGCGCACCGAAATCCTTGACCCGTCCACCGAAGCCGGGCTGGAAGAAGCCCGGGCCAGCGCCGCCGAGTATGCCAATGCCTGCGCCGAGGCCTCCGGCGAACTCCTGGGTTTCGTGGACACCGAAAGTGCCGCCCGGGACATGGACATCCTGCGCGCCGTCGCCGGCGATCCGAAGCTGAACTACCTGGGCTTCTCCTACGGCACGTTCCTGGGCGCCACCTACGCCGACCTGTTCCCCGAGAAGGTGGGCCGCCTGGTCCTGGACGGAGGCCTGGATCCGGCAGCCAGCAACGAGGAAATCACCCTCGGACAGGCGCGGGCGTTCGAGAAAGCCATCCGTGCCTATGTCGAGGACTGCCAAAGCTCCTCCAGCTGCCCGCTGGAAGGCACGGCAGAGGACGGCGTGCAGACGATCCGCGACCTCATCGCCTCCGTTGAAGCCAGCCCGCTCAGCGCTGCCGACGGCCGGCTGGTCACTGTGTCCACGTTCGTCAGCGGGTTCATCCTGCCGCTGTACAACGACGCGAACTGGCCGGCACTCACACAGGCCCTCAGCTCCGCACTCCGCGGTGATCCCACCACCATGCTGATGCTGGCGGACTTGGGTGCGGAACGGAACCAGGACGGCACCTATGAGTCCAACTCCTACGAGGTCTTCAGCGCCGTGAACTGCCTGGATTACCCCATGGAGACCGACCCCGCGCAGATGGCCGCCGACGCCGCAGAACTGGAGGAAGCCTCTCCCACCCTGGGGCGCTTCCTTGCCTACGGCGGACTGACCTGCGAAGCCTGGCCCTACGAGCCGGTGAATGAGCCGCGGCCGCTCACCGCCGAAGGCGCTGATCCGATCGTGGTGGTCGGCACCACCGGCGACCCGGCCACTCCCTACGAATGGTCCCAGGCCCTGGCCGGACAGCTGGACTCCGCCGTGCTCGTCACTTGGGAGTCCGAAGGCCACACTGCCTACGGCAGGGGAAACCAGTGCATTGCCGACGCGGTGGACGACTACTTCATTGACGGCACCGTGCCCGGGGACGGGCTCGTCTGTTCCTAGCCGCGTGCTGCGGCGTCCGTCCCGGCCGGGCCGGACGCCGGGGCGTCTGGGCGCTTTTGACCGCGCTGCCCGCGCCGTATAAAGTAATTCCTTGTGGATTCTGGCCGGTGACCGGCTGGAGGAAGCCCGCCTCCTTAGCTCAGTTGGTAGAGCGTCTCACTCGTAATGAGAAGGTCGCCAGTTCGATTCTGGCAGGAGGCTCCACTTTCGAAGCCCCCGGCGCCAGCACTGGTTCCGGGGGCTTCGCTGCAGAGCCATGGACTTCCCGGGAGCCGTCATCACCATCCTTCGCAGAGCGCTCCGGAAGCACTCCCGCACGGCGCAGGCCGCCGGCTACGTTCTGCACATCTTCTTCGGCGTCTGCATCCTGGCCTTCGTGAATGATCCGGTGGCAGGAATTATTGCCGTCATGCCGATCGTCTTCGGTCTGATCGGGCTGGTACGGCTGCTGAAGCGGGCCCGCGGGGAACGCCGGAAGCCCCTGGAACCCGCCGGCTGACAGGGCCGAAGGCGCCCAAAAGTGCGCAGCAGGTCTGGGATACTTGAGGGACCCCCAATCCCTAGAGCTAGGAACGCAAATGGCTTTGCTCGACCCGTCCATCTGGACGGACAAAATTTACGTCAACGGCTGGCGCGACGGCGGTGCAGGCTCCGCGGACGCTGTGGAACCGGCCACCGGAGAGAAGCTGGGCAGCTACGGCGTAGCCTCCGTTGAAGACGTCCTTGAGGCTGCGCGCACCGCTGCGGCAGCTCAGAAGGAATGGGCCGCACGCAAGCCCGAAGAACGCGCCGCAGTGCTGCGCCGCGCCGGCGCCCTGTGGGAAGAACACGCCGAAGAGCTGGGCGGATGGATCACCCGCGAAGCAGGCAGCATCCCGGCCAAGGCCGGGCTGGAAACCCACAGTGCGGCGAACGAATGCTACGACGCATCCGCACTGCCGTCCCACCCTGCCGGCGAAGTGCTGGCCACCAACGAAAAGCGGTGGTCCTTCTCCCGCCGCCGGCCCGCCGGCGTCGTTTCGGTGATCGCACCGTTCAACTTCCCGCTGATCCTCTCCATCCGCGCCGTAGCCCCGGCCCTGGCCCTCGGCAACGCCGTCCTGCTGAAGCCGGACCCCCGCACTGCGGTGTGCGGCGGCGTCGCGCTGATGCGCGTCTTCGAAGAAGCCGGACTGCCAGCGGGCCTGCTCTCCCTGCTGCCCGGCGCCGCGGAAATCGGTGCCGCCGTCGTTCAGGCACCGGAAGTCCGCGTCATTGCGTTCACCGGCTCCACCGGGGCGGGCCGCAAGATCGCCGAATCCGCCGGCCGCCTGCTCAAGCGGGCGCACCTGGAACTGGGCGGAAACAATGCCATGATCGTGCTCCCCGGAGCCGACCTGGCCAAGGCTGCTTCCGCTGCCGCTTTCGGTTCGTTTATGCACCAGGGCCAGATCTGCATGACCACCGGGCGCCACATTGTGCACGAGGACATTTACGAGCAGTACGTCGAGGCCCTCGCCGAGAAGGCCTCTCACCTGCCGGTGGGAGACCCGGCCAGCGGCCAGGTGGCCCTTGGCCCGATCATCGACGAGAACCAGCTGAAGAAGATCGACGGAATTGTGCAGGACGCCGTTGCGGCAGGGGCGCGCCTGGCGGCAGGCGGCACCAGCGAGAACCTGTTCTACCGGCCCACCGTGCTGGCCGACGTCAAGCCGGACAACCCGGCCTGGACGCAGGAGATCTTTGGCCCGGTGGCTCCGGTGATGAAGTTCAGCACCGTGGATGAGGCCGTGGAGCTGGCAAATGACAGCGAATACGGTCTTTCGCTTTCGATCCTCGGCGACGTGGGCATGGCCATGGAGATTGCCGACCGGGTTGAATCCGGCAAGGTCCACATCAACGAACAGACGGTCAACGACGAGTCCAACGCACCGTTCGGCGGTGTCAAGGACTCCGGCAACGGCGGACGGGTTGGCGGCGCGGCTGCCAACCTCGAATCCTTCACCGAAATCCAGTGGCTCACCATGCGCCCGGAAATCGCACCGTACCCGTTCTAGGACGGGGTGGATAAAGCGGCGGCGGCCTGGAGGCGGCCGCCGCTTTATGTGTTTTAGACACCGTCCAAACCTCAAGATCAGCGCAATTTTTCTCTTCAAAGATTGCGCCAACTACCGACAGATCTTGAGGGTTTGTCCCGGTTTGGCTGGATAGGGTCATCACAGAAGCAAACTTCGGCGCTCCCCAAAGGCGCCGGAAGCTGATTCAGGCTTTCCCCAAGAAAGAACCGCAGTATCCCCAATTAGTTACTGCGATTGAACGAGCCGCACAGTTGCATGTGTGGTGCCGGCCGCCCGTCCGTGGCAGGCACTTGGCTCGCCGCTCCGGCACCTACCCCAATGGGTGCCGGGGCGCGGCCGGGGAACCACCGGAAACCAAGCTCACCGCCAGAGCCGGCATGGTGCCGCTTCAGCGGCTAACCGGCATCCGGCCTGTGAAGATTCAAGACTGCCCGAATCCGGGCCTCGGCATCCGCGGGAGCAGCAGAGGCGGCGGCAACATTCGATTCCTCAACGGCACGGAGAACCTCGCTGCGCTGGATTTTCACTCCCCGGGGTGCGTCGATGCCGATCCGCACGCCGTCTCCGCGCGAATCGAGCACAGTGATGACAATGTCATCACCAATCAGGATCTGTTCACCTGATTTCCGCGTAAGCACGAGCATTTGTTTACTCTATCGCACCCGCAAAGACGTTTAGCCAAACCCGTCCCGCGGCCAATTCTTTTTCACTGTGGCAGGGAACCTGCCACACCGTCTGTCCATCCCACCGGAATTCCCAGCCCAGAGACCGTTCCTCAGCTCTTCCAGAGAGGGTCCCCGGAGCTTGATCAGTCTGGCCTCCAAGGTTGGCTCCTGCAGTTTCGCGAGACGGCGCTAACACTGCCGCTCCGGCGGATGCCGGCACGGCAGGATCTTTCACCCGCAACACTAGCCTGCCAGGCTTCCTGGCCCGGCCAGCCAAACGGTCAGAATTCAGGAAGCCCCGGAACAAAAGGGCGGGTAACGTAATCCTCCTACCCGCACTGGCGCTGCAGAGGAGCATCATGACGACCGCGACGGATTCGGCCACCGGCAACCCAGAGGTGCATCCGGCGGACAGGCACGACCTGATCCGGGTTATTGGGGCACGGGAGAACAACCTGCAGGACATCAGCGTGGACATCCCCAAACGGCGGTTGACTGTATTCACCGGTGTCTCCGGTTCAGGCAAGTCCTCCCTGGTTTTCGCCACTATCGCAGCGGATTCCCAGCGCATGATCAATGAGACCTACAGTGCATTCGTACAGGGGTTTATGCCGTCCCTGGCCCGGCCGGACGTGGACCGGCTGGAGGGACTCACGACGGCGATCATCGTTGACCAGGAGCGGATGGGCGCCAACCCGCGCTCCACCGTTGGAACTGCCACCGACGCCAATGCAATGCTCCGGATCCTCTTCAGCCGGCTGGGCACGCCCCGCATCGGCTCTCCCAACGCCTTCTCCTTCAACGTGCCCTCAGTCAAGGCCAGCGGCGCCATCACCGTGGAACGCGGCGGGAAGACCAAGGCGGAGAAAGCCACGTTCAACCGCCTCGGTGGCATGTGCCCGCGGTGCGAAGGCATGGGGAACGTCAGTGACTTCGACCTGAGCGTGCTCTATGACGACTCCAAGTCCATCCTTGAGGGCGCGCTCACGATCCCCGGCTACAGCATGGACGGCTGGTACGGCAGGATCTTCAGCAACACCGGGCTTTTCCCAGCGGACAAGCCGATTGCGCAGTTCACTAAGAAGGAGCTGCAGGCGCTGCTCTATGCGGAGCCGACCAAGTTGAAGGTGGACGGCATCAACGTCACCTTCGAAGGGCTCATCCCGAAGATCCAGAAGTCCATGCTGTCCAAGGACCGGGAGGCGATGCAGCCCCACATCCGGGCCTTCGTGGACCGGGCGATTACCTTCAGCACCTGTCCCGAATGCGGCGGCACCCGCCTCGCGCAGGAGGCCCTGTCCTCCAAGATCAGGGGCAGGAACATTGCCGATCTCTGCTCCATGCAGATCAGCGACCTGGCGGCGTGGGTGCGGAAACTCGACGAGCCCTCGGTGGCTCCGCTGCTGGCCGGGCTGCAGCATCTGCTGGACTCCTTCACGGAAATAGGTCTCGGCTACCTCTCGCTGGACCGTCCTTCAGGGACACTGTCCGGCGGTGAATCCCAGCGGACCAAGATGATCCGGCACCTCGGGTCCTCCCTCACGGACGTCACCTACGTCTTCGACGAGCCGAGCATTGGACTGCATCCGCATGACATCGAGCGGATGAACCAGCTGCTGATCGCGCTGCGGGACAAAGGCAACACCGTACTGGTGGTGGAGCACAAGCCGGAAATCATTGCGGTTGCCGACCACGTAGTCGACCTCGGGCCCGGAGCAGGTTCCGGTGGCGGGGAGATCTGCTTTGAGGGCACGCTCGACGGCCTTCGCGCCTCCGGAACCGTCACCGGCCGCCACCTGGATGACCGGTCACGGCTGAAGAACTCGGTCCGGGCCCGGTCGGGAGTACTTGAGGTCCGGGGTGCGTCGTTGAACAACCTGCAGGACATCGACGTCGACATTCCGCTCGGCGTCCTCTGCGTCTTCACCGGGGTGGCGGGATCCGGCAAGAGTTCCCTGATCCGCGGCTCCGTGGCGAACCGGGAGGGCGTCGTCGTCATTGACCAGAGCGGTATCAAGGGGTCCCGGCGCTCCAACCCGGCCACCTACACGGGCCTGCTGGAACCGATCCGCAAGGCGTTCGCCAAAGCCAACGGGGTGAAGCCTGCGCTGTTCTCCTCCAACTCGGAGGGTGCGTGCCCGGTCTGCAACGGTGCCGGAGTCATCTACACCGATCTGGGGGTTATGGCCACGGTGGAGTCCACCTGTGAGGAGTGCGAGGGCAAGCGGTTCCAAGCTGCAGTGCTGGACTACACGCTGGGCGGGCGGAACATCGCCGAGGTCCTGGCTATGTCAGTGACGGAGGCCGAGGCATTCTTTGCCGACGGCGACGCGAAGACTCCCGCAGCCCACAAGGTCCTGGACCGGCTCGCTGACGTGGGCCTCGGCTATTTGAGCCTGGGCCAGCCGCTGACGACGCTGTCCGGCGGCGAACGCCAGCGCCTGAAGCTCGCTGTGCAGATGGCAGAGAAGGGCGATGTCTACATCCTCGACGAACCCACCACCGGACTGCATCTTGCGGACGTGCAGCAGCTCCTGGGCCTGCTGGACCGGCTGGTGGACTCGGGCAAGTCAGTGATCGTGATTGAACACCATCAGGCCGTGATGGCCCACGCTGACTGGATCATCGACATGGGTCCGGGAGCAGGGCACGACGGCGGCCAAGTGGTGTTCGAGGGCACGCCGGCTGACCTGGTGGCCGGCCGGCAGACCCTCACCGGAGAACACCTGGCCGCCTACGTCGGCGCCTAGGCGGGTTCCGCGCGGGTCAGGCAGTGTGCACCACGGGGGCGTAGCCGGAGGCAGGCTGGAAATGCGGATCCTGCCGGGTCAGTCCTCCCGCAGTCCATTCGGCGACGGACTGCAGATAGGCGTTGCGGCGGGCGGGTGAGATCCTGGACTCAATTGGCTCAGGGGTACCGGTATCGGAATAGTGCGTGCGCAGGCCATCCCGGAGCAGGCGGATGGCCTCCGCTCGCTGCTGGGAAACCGCCGAGTGCGTCGAGCCCAGCTCTGCTGCGAGTTCCTTGACCGTCCGGTCGTGGAAATAGACCTGTTCAACGATGTAGCGCATCTTCTCCGGCAGGAGCGCCACTGCCGCCCGCAGGTACTGCAGGTTCTCGGCGGAAAGGACCGCCGATTCAGGGGAAGGCAGGCTGCTGACCAGCGAGTCGGAGATTGCATCGTCCAGATGGGAGACCGTCCGGGACGCATCTGCCATGGCGTCTTCCGCGACAGAGCGCTCCACTCCCATGGCGGAGGCAATTTCATCGACCTTCGGCGACCGGCCCAGGGCCGCCGTAAGCGTCTCGCGGACTGCAAGGGTTTCCTTGATCCGTCGCCTGGCCGTACGGGTGGCCCAGTCATTGGCGCGCATCTCGTCCGTGAACGCGCCGGTAATGCGGCGCCGCGCGTAGGCGCCGAACGGGACCCCCAGCTCTGGGTTGTAGGAATCCGCCGAGGTAATAAGCGCTATTGCACCCACTGATGCCAGGTCGTCCCTGGACAGATGCGTAGCCTTGGCGCATATCTCGGATACCAGGTATCCGACCAGCGGAAGGTTCTCCACAACCAGCTGGTTGCGCTCTTCACGATTCAACTCTTGGACCCCCAAGTCCGTAGTCCCCAAATAAAATGGCGCGCTCGAACGAAACCGGACGGCGAGCCTCCCCCAAAGAGTCTCGCCAGTAACGAACGCAGCATCTGCAATTTATCACTACGATGGTCAGGGGAAGCCGCTAATGCGTGTTTCCTCTTGATTAACATTTTCTGACCGTGGGGGCGGAGAGTTCCAGAACTCGTAAGTTTCAGTCGTTTTCCCCAGACCCGGGATGAAAACCACTCGTGACGCAGGAGGTGAGCCGCATATGGATCCGCAGAAACTATCAGCGTTGCTCTGGGAAGAGCGGGAACTGCTCGAGTTCCTGACATTCAAGCTGGACGAACAGCAGCTGCTCCTGACAACAGGCAGGACCCGCTGGATAAAGTTCGCCACCACGGAGATAGAGCAGGCCACCGCGCGGCTCCGCGCAGCCGGACTGGCCCGTGATCTCGCCGTATCAGCCGTGGCCGAAGACTGGGGCCTGGCGGAAGACGCAGGCCTGCGCCAGATCATTGCCGGTGCACCCGGCGGCCCGTGGGCGGAGATCTTCAGCTCCCATCTGGCGGCAATGACCGCCCTGACTGATGAGATCGAAGAGCTCCGCGAAGCCAACGAGCAGCTGCTCCGGGACGCGGTGCGTTCAACGCAGGAGTCCATTGCCGGACGCGGATCCCGGCCCTCTTCCAACAATGCCTCCGGATCTGCCGGGGATCCTGCTGAGAATCCGCCCGCTGCTGACCGGAAGATGTAGCGGGACGTCATAAACGAAAACCCCCGTCATAAAGGAAAGCGCTCTTCCCCAGCCGGGAAGAGCGCTTTCCTTTTGTTGGGCTATTACCGCCTAGGCGAAGTCGGACGTTGCCGGATCGGCACCGAAGCGGGTGCCGTTGTCCAGTGCGTTAATGGCCTCGATGTCCTCGTCGGAGAGCTTGAGGTCCAGTGCGGCCCAGTTCTCCTGGATGCGGGACGCGGTCACGGACTTCGGGATCACGATGTTGCCGAGTGCCAGGTGCCAGGCGATGACCACCTGGGCGGGAGTGGCGCCGTCGTACTTTGCCGCGATCTCCTGCAGTACTGCATCATCGAGCAGGCCCTGGCCGGAGCCCAGCGGGGAATAGGACTCGTGCCTGATGTTGTGCTTGGCCTCGAACTCACGCAGTTCGGCCTGGGCCAGGTACGGGTGGGTTTCAACCTGGTTCAGGACGGGGACCACGCCGGTGGCGTCGATGATTTCCTGCAGGGCCGGGGCCGTGAAGTTGCAGACACCGATCGACTTGACGCGGCCGGACTTCTGCAGCTCAACCAGCGCCTTCCAGGTGTCCACATACTTGCCCTGCTTCGGCTGCAGCCAGTGGATCAGGTACAGGTCCAGGTACTCCAGGCCGAGACGCTCCATGGAGGCATCAAAGGCGGCCAGCGTCTCTTCGAACCCCTGGTCTGCGTTCCAGACCTTGGTGGTGATGAAGAGGTCTTCGCGTGGCAGTCCGGACGCGGCGATGGCACGGCCTACGCCTGCCTCGTTTCCGTAGATCTTGGCGGTGTCAATGTGGCGGTAGCCGGCTTCGAAAGCCATGCCCACGGTCTTTTCCGCGAGTTCGTCCTCAACCCGCCAGACGCCGTAGCCGAGCTGGGGAATGGTGTTGCCGTCGTTAAAGGTGACGAGTGGAGATGTAGTCATGGTCCCCATCCTCCACCCGCCGCGGCCGTTCCACCGACCAAACGGGCCGGTGTTTGCTGGACGCGAAATCCCTGCTCTCGAGAGACTGAACGCTCAGCCGGCTGAAGCTGCCAGTACCCGCTCCGCTTCTGTGACGTCCTCTTCCACCAGTGCAGCGCGGCGGCGGACGTTCTCCACGCCGGCGGAGGCAATGCCCCACCGCTCCCCCTCCAGGCGGGACATGGCTGCGGCCTCGGCGGCGGCAGCCAGCGAATTGCCCGAGCGGGAAAGCGCCCGGTGCACGGCGATCAGCCCGCCGGGAATGTCCTGCCCGGCACTGGGGAGCTGTTTCTGCGCTCCTGCGCAGACTGCGCGAACCCGCGGCAGCAGCGCTGCAAGGTCATTGGCTACCAGGGCGAGCTCGTTGTACAGGGCGTCATCCTCCACCCCTTCAAGCATCTGGTGGTAACGGTCAAGGCCCCGGGTGAACCGGTCGTGGGCGCGGCGCCACACACCCTTGCCGAGTTCGGTGTCGTCCTTGCGCCCCTGCCGGGCTGCTGCGAAAAGTGCCATCCTGCCGGAAATTCTACAGACAACTCTACAAATACTGTCCGGGACCCGCGTGGGGCTCGACCCGTCCGCCCGCACCGGGCTGCTGACCCGGCTGCGCGGCTGTACCGGTCCGCCTCGGTTCGCCGTTCTCACCAATCACCACTCCGGGTGCCAGCACCGTGCCCGGAGGAAGCTGGCGCAGCTGGAGCCTGCTTTGGAGCTGCTGGTTGGCGGTCTGCTGGGCAGCGATCGCCGTCTGGATTCCGCGGAACAGTCCTTCAAGCCAGCCAACCAGCTGGGCCTGCGCAATCCGCAGCTCGGCGTCCGTAGGCGTTGTGTCATCAGGAAAGGGCAGGTTGATCCGTTCCAGCTCGGTCACCAGTTCCGGCGCCAGCCCGTCGTAGAGCTCTTTGAGTGAGCGTTCGTGAATCTCTGCGAGCCGGTTCCTGGCGGCGTCGTCCAGCGGCGCGTTGCGGACCTCTTCGAGCAGCTGCTTGATCATGGTCCCGATCCGCATGACCTTCGCCGGTTCGTCGACCAGCTCGTTGAGTTTGGCCGGTCCCGATCTTGCAGCTGAGGGCTGGGCCACTGCCGACTCCGGCGCATCACCCCCGGTACCGCCGCCGGACTGGCCGGCCTCGTCCGGGTGTGCGGCCTGGACCTGCTGGTCTGTCCCGTCCCGGTCCGGGGAGTCCGAAGAACTACCGGCCGGGGTGCCCGGAGTTTCCATCCCGGAGGCGGCCGCAGATCCGTTCTCTTCAGTCATGAATTAATGCTCTCACGCATGGTGCCGGTTGGGCCGGGGGTCAGTCGCTTTCAAGCTCTTCCTCGCGCATTTGTGCATACTCACCGTTCGGGCTGAGTCCCGCAGCGTACTGGCCGGCGTTCAGCTGGCCGGCCGTGTAGTGCTTCTCGTCAAATTCCGGTCCGCCCGTGGCCTCCTCCGGGATTCCGGCGTCCTCGGCCAGGTGATCGTCCTCGTTGTCCGGCTCCGGCAGCGGAAGGCTGATGTCTTCGCGCAGGTGGGGGTCGCCGGGTAGGTCTCTGTTCTCTGCCATTCCCCCAGCAAAGCAGCATCCGGTACCCGTCTCAACCCTTCCCACCCACCACCGAGAGGCCAGTTGCGGCTCTTTTCAAGGCTGAAATGAGCCGTAACTGGCCTCTCGATGAGTTGGGAGGGCGCTACCGGGTCAGCAGCAGCGTCCGCCCGGATTGGCGTCCTGGCGGTCCATCTTCTCCCGCCAGAACTCCCGCTCCGTCAGCGGCGCGGAGGAACAGCCCGACGCCGCGTGGTGGGCCTGGTATTTGCGGTAAGCGTCCTCGCCCATCACGTCCCGGAAGAAGCGGATAAAGCCGCGCAGGTGTCCAACCACGGCGGCCATCAGTGACCCGCCGCCGCTGGTTTCTTGTCTTCCGGCAACACATCCCACTCGGCCTGGATTCTCTTCTCCTCCTGGGTGGCGAAGAAGCCTGCCGGTGCGAAGGTCCGCGACGGCACGGCCGGGTCCTCGGCGCTCGGCGCCCCGCCGGAGCGGAAGGAACGCACCGAGGCGATGACAGCCGTGATGATCACGATGATCGCCAGGGTCACGAACAGGATGGAAAGCACGCCCTGCACGAAGGTGTTCCGAACCACTGCTTCCATGGCTTCCACGGTCTTCGCCGTGCCGAAGCTCGTTTCCCCGGCCTCCAGCGCGTTGCGGAAGGCGTTGTGCTGTGCCCAGTAGCCCACCGCCGGAACCGGGGAGAAGATCTTGTACATCGAGGCCGTAATCGTGACGACGGAGGCAAAGGCCAGCGGCAGCACCACCACCCAGATGTACTTGAAGACGTTCTTCTTGGCCAGGATGGCCAGGCAGATGGCCAGCGCAATGGCAGCCAGCAGCTGGTTGGCAATGCCGAACAGCGGGAAGAGCGTATTGATGCCGCCCAGCGGGTCCGTCACTCCCATGATCAGGATTGAGCCCCAGCCGGCGACCATGATCGCCGTACAGATCCAGGCTCCGGTCCGCCACCCCGTATCCCGGAACTTCGGAATGAAGTTGCCAATCGAGTCCTGCAGCATAAAGCGGGCCACACGGGTGCCGGCGTCCACGGCGGTGAGGATGAACAGCGCCTCGAACATAATGGCGAAGTGGTACCAGAAAGCCATCATGGCCGGACCGCCAATAAAGCTCTGCATGATCATCGCCAGGCCGACGGCGAGCGTGGGCGCACCGCCGGTGCGGGAGACGACGGACTCCTCGCCGACGTCGGACGCCAGGGAGGTGAGCATGTCCGGTGTGAGGTTCACGCCCACCAGGCCCAGGGAGTTCACGAACGCGACCGCGCCCTCCACGGTTCCGCCCGTGGCGGCTGCGGAGGAGTTCATCGCGAAGTAGATGCCGCGGTCCAGGGAAATCGCGGCAACCAGGGCCATGATGGCCACGAAGGACTCCATGAGCATGCCGCCGTAGCCGATGAACCTGGTCTGGCGCTCCTTCATGATCATCTTCGGGGTGGTGCCGGAGGAGATCAGGGCGTGGAAGCCGGACAGTGCCCCGCAGGCAATGGTCACGAACAGGAAGGGGAACAGCGGGCCCGCGACCACCGGGCCGTCGTCCCGGGAAGCGAACTCGCTGAAGGCCGGCACGCTGATCTCCGGCCGCACAACAATGATTGCCACGGCCAGCATGACGATCGTGCCGATCTTCATGAAGGTGGAGAGGTAGTCGCGCGGGGCCAGCAGCAGCCAGACCGGCAGGACGGCGGCGATGAAGCCGTAGATGATGATTCCCCAGGCGATGGTTACGCGGTCAAGGGAGAAGATGGCCACGCCCCATTCGGTGTCGGCAATCCAGCCGCCGCCCACGATCGCGAGCATCAGCAGCACGAAACCGATGACGGAAACTTCGCTGACTTTGCCGGGGCGCAGGTAGCGCAGGTAGACCCCCATGAACAGCGCGATCGGGATGGTCATGGCTACGGAGAAGACGCCCCACGGGCTTTCCCCGAGCGCGTTCACGACCACCAGGGCCAGGATGGCCACGATGATGATCATGATGGTCAGCGTGGCGATCAGCGCTGCCGTGCCGCCGATCAGTCCGAGTTCCTCACGGGCCATCTGGCCCAGGGACCGGCCGCCGCGGCGCATGGAGAAGAACATGACCAGGTAGTCCTGGACTGCGCCGGCGAGGATGACGCCCACGATGATCCAGACCGTGCCGGGCAGGTAGCCCATCTGCGCGGCCAGGACGGGCCCAACCAGGGGGCCGGCGCCGGCAATGGCGGCGAAGTGGTGGCCATAGAGCACCCGGCGGTCGGTGGCGGCGTAGTCCTTGCCGTCGGCCTTGTACTCCGCGGGGGTGGCCCGCCGATCGTTGGGCTTGAGCAGATGCCGCTCGATGTACTTGGAATAGAAGCGGTATCCGATCAGGTACGTACAGACCGCAGCGAAGACGAACCAGATGGCGTTGACCGTTTCACCGCGGACGATTGCCAGCATGGTCCAGCTGACGCCGCCCAGCAGGGCGATGCCCACCCAGACGGCAATCTTCAGCGGGGTCCAGCGGCGCGCTTCGGCTTCCGCTGCGTCGTCGTCGACCGCCACCGGCGGCAGGTCCGGGTCCTGCACGAGGATCTCTGCGTCCCCGGCACCGGGCGCCGGACGGTCCGGGTCCCTCCGGCGCCTATTGTTCTCACTCATGGTGCTACCCCTTGTCAGCAGTGCGGGCCCTGCCGCGCAGCAGGGCGTGATGTGCGCATGAGGGTAGCACCAGCAATGCGATGTGGATCACATACACGCCGGAGGGTACGGCGGCGGCACGCCGATTGGCCTTGGACTGGCGCCGGACGGCGCGGACCGCCGTTTTCCCGGTCCCGGGGCCTACAGGGTGAGCAGGATCTTTCCGGTGTGCCGGCCGGAGTCGAAGTACTCATGGGCAGCTGCAGCCTCGGCGAGCGGGAAGGTGCGGTCCACCAGCGGTTTGACCCTTCCGTCCTTAATCAGCGGCCAGACGTACTCGCCGACGGCGGCCATGATGGCGCTCTTCTCGGCTACCGGACGCGCACGCAGGGTAGTGCCCATAACGGCGCAGCGCTTGCGCATCAGGGCGTTGAGGTCCAGTTCCGCCCGGGTTCCGCCCTGCAGTCCGATGATGACCAGCCGGCCCGCGACGGCGAGCGCGTCAAGGTTGCGCTGCAGGTACTTGGCGCCCATGACGTCGAGGATGACGTCTGCCCCGCGCCCATCGGTGGCAGTGCGGACCTCCTCGACGAAGTCCTGTTCCTTGTAGTTGATGAGTACCTGGGCCCCCAGGCTGCGTGCCAGCTCCAGTTTTTCGGCACTGGAGGCAGTCACCATGGGCACCGCCCCGAAGGCCGCGACAAGCTGGATGGCCATGGTGCCGATGCCTCCGGCACCGCCGTGGATCAGCACATACTCGCCTTCACGGACTCCGGCGGCCATAAAGAGGTTGGAGAAAACGGTGGCGGCGACTTCGGGCAGCGCTGCGGCGGTTACCAGGTCCATGTCCGGCGGAACCGGAAGCACCTGCCCGGCAGGGACTGCCACCTGCTCGGCATAGCCGCCGCCGGAAAGCAGGGCAACGACGTCGGCGCCCACTTCCAGCCCGTCCACGCCGGTGCCCACCGCCGCCACCCGGCCGGAGACTTCCAGGCCCGGGTATTCGGGGGCGCCCGGCGGAACCGGATAGTTGCCGTGACGCTGCAGCACGTCTGCACGGTTGAGTCCAGCGGCGGCAACATCGATGAGGACTTCACCGGGACCGGGGACGGGAGCGGGCACGTCTCGGACAGCCAGGACCTCGGGCCCGCCTGGTTCGGTAATGACGATCGCTTTCATGTGCCCTCCTCGGGAACCTTGGGAGTAGAGAAATTTTGGTGATCTGCGCTCATCTGCCAGACTACTAAGCGGAGGAAGGTTGTCCGAGCGGCCGATGGAGCTGGTCTTGAAAACCAGTGTGCGGTAACCCCGTACCAAGGGTTCGAATCCCTTACCTTCCGCAGATGGGATGATCCACGGCATGCCGATAAAGGCAGTCCGCGCAGTTTCCCAAACACCCCGGTCCTGAGACCGGGGTGTTTTTCTTTGCCCGCTTCTTTGCCTGTTTCAATGCCTATGCATATTGCTCCGGCATGTTACTTCGCCGATTTATAAGCATGCTTGCCGTGCACATAGTCTCCTGTGGTGGTTTCCGGCCCATTGGGGGGTGGAGAACCTAAACCATTTACAGCAAAAGGAGTTATTCGCATGAATTCCGCACGCCAGGGAGAACTGGTTCGCGCCGGAAAAGCCATTACTGTCGCAGCCCTTGCACTCGCGCTTGCCGGGTGCGGGGCCGCAGGATCCTCAGCAGAGAACGAGGAGCCGACGCCCAGCGAGTCGCCTGCCTCGGCATCCGCCTCGCCGGAAGCCGAAACCGTAGCGGATGAGGCTGCAGAAGAGGAAGTCTCTGCGGAGACCGTAGAGGCCGTCAACCTCAAGGTCGGAGACTGCATGGTCGATGACCCGGAAGCGGAGGAAATCGCCGACGTCGACGTCCTGCCCTGCACCGAACCGCACGATTCCGAGGTCTACGCAGCAATGGACATCGAAGCCGGCGCCTACCCGGGCGAGGAAGCCGTGGACACGATGGCCCAGGAATTCTGCCTTGCCGAGTTCCAGCCCTATGTCGGTACTGATTACTCCGTGTCCGCCCTCGACGTCGGATACCTGACTCCCACCCCGACTTCGTGGACCCTGGGGAACGACCGGGAGATCCTGTGCACCGTCTACCGGGTTGACGGTGAAAAGCTGAGCACCTCGGTGAAGGACTCGAACGTCTAAACATGCTTGTTAGAAGGGGACCTGATCCAAGTGATTAGGTCCCCTTTTTGCTGTTTGTCAAGAGCTACCTGCCGTTAGGCCGCCAAAGGGGCCGAGTTCATATGCCTGTCGCTCCGGGGTGGTATTCAGAAGGGGTTCACCGCACCCGCTGCCGATTTCCCCAGCCGTTACCGCGCGCCCGAAACCGGCATCCTTTCCCCCAAAGGAGCAATGAGGCATGAGATTTACCCGATGGAAGGCAGCGCTGGGAACAGCACTGTCTGCCGGCCTGCTGGCCGGACCGATGGCGGCGCTGCCCGCCCACGCAGAGGAAGCAGCGCCATCCGGCGTCGTGATCAACGAGGCGTATCTGAGCGGCGGCAGCGCCAACGCCCCGTTCACCAATAAGTTTGTCGAGCTGTACAACCCAACCAGCTCCGCGGTCAGCCTGGACGGCTGGTCCCTCCAGTACCGTGCCGCGGGCAGCACTGGCGCTCCCACCGGCATCGGCCGCCTCTCCGGCAGCATTCCGGCCGGTGGCTACTACCTCATTCAGGGCGCCAGCAACGGCACCGCCGGTGCTGCCCTGCCGGCAGCCGACGCCACGATCGGAGCCAGCTTCTCCGGCGGCTCCGGCACCCTGGTTCTGGCCAGCCAGGCCGCCGCGGTGAACCCCCTGCCCACCGGCTCGGTGACCGCCCAGTCCGGTGTGGTGGATCTGCTCGGCTACGGCACCTCCAACACCTTCGAAACCGCGCCGGCCGCGGCCCCCGCAGGCAACTCCGACCCGAAGTCCCTGAACCGGACGGAC
The DNA here is from genome assembly GCA_040274025.1 of Arthrobacter sp. Lineage (GTDB taxonomy): Bacteria > Actinomycetota > Actinomycetes > Actinomycetales > Micrococcaceae > Arthrobacter_B. Next base: position 42,730 of record JBELZL010000020.1, read on the forward strand.
TTCGCGGACACCAACAACAACGCCGCGGACTTCTCCCTCAGCGCGTCCGTCACTCCGATGAACACCGCCGGTTCCGGAACCGTACCGGATCCTGAGCCCACTGACCCCGACCCCACGGACCCGGAACCCACAGATCCCCCGGCCGGCGTAGTTCCGATCGCCGAGATCCAGGGCACCGGAGACGCCAGCCCACTGGTCGGTGCGAACATCACCACGCGCGGCAAGGTCACCGCCGCGTACCCGACCGGCGGCTTCAGCGGCTACTACATCCAGACCCCGGGCACCGGCGGGGAACTGGATCCGGCCACCCATACTGCCTCGGACGGCATCTTTGTCTTCTCCGCGGCCACAGTCGGCCAGGTCGCAGTCGGGGACTATGTTGAGGTCACCGGAACCGTCGGTGAATACTTCGGCCTGACCCAGCTCACCGTTCCTGCAGGCAGCATGACCAAGCTCAGCGAAGCAGCTGAAGAGGTCAAGCCGGCCGCGGTTACCTGGCCTGCAACGGACGCCGAGCGGGAAACCCTTGAAGGCATGCTGCTGGCACCGCAGGGCGAGTTCACCGTCACGGACAACTACACCCTGAACCAGTACGCGGAAATCGGCCTCGCCGCCGGCAGCGAGACGCTGGTGCAGCCCACCGCCGTCGCACCGGTTGGAACACCGGAGCACGCTGCGGTAGTCGCCAACAATGCGGCAAAAGCCGTAAAGCTCGACGACGGCGCCACCACCAATTTCCTCTCGGCCGCCAACCAGTCCAAGCCGCTGCCGTACCTGACCTCCACCGATCCGGTGCGGATCGGGTCGCCGGCGTCCTTCACCACCAACGTGATCCTGGACTACCGGAACAGCGCCTGGAAGTTCCAACCGCTGACCGAGCTGACCCCCGCCAACGCGGAGACGGTCCAGCCGGCGTCGTTCGAAAACACGCGCACCGCAGCACCGCAGAGCGTGGGCGGCAACCTCAAGCTCGCCGCGTTCAACGTGCTGAACTACTTCAGCACCACTGGCGCGGATCTCACCGGCTGCACCTACTACAACGACCGCTCCGGCGCTCCGGTTACCGTCCGCGGCGGCTGCGATGCCCGCGGCGCTGCCGACGCAGCGAACCTCGAACGCCAGCAGGCGAAGATCGTCGCCGCGATCAACGCCCTGGGCGCCGACGTCGTTGGCCTCATGGAAATCGAGAACTCCGCTGAGCTGGGACAGGACCGGGACACCGCCCTCACCCACCTCACCGAGGCCCTGAACAAGGACGCCCCCGGCACCTGGGATTACGTCCGCTCCCCCACGGCCCTTCCCGACGACGAGGACGTCATCCGTACAGCGTTTATCTACCGGACCGCCACCGCGGAACCGGTAGGAGACTCCGTGATCCTGAACGATGAGAGCGTGTTCTCCAACGCCCGTGAACCCCTGGCCCAGGCCTTCAAGCCGGCCGGCGCGGAAGACAGCGAGAGCTTCGTGGCGGTTGCCAACCACTTCAAATCCAAGGGCTCGGCACCGTCCAGCGGAGAGAACGCAGACAACGGGCAAGGCGGCTGGAACGCCGACCGCGCCCGCCAGGCCCAGGCCGTGGCTGCGTTCGCGGACACCGTGGCGCAGGACGCCGGAACCGAGCGGGTCTTCCTGCTGGGTGACTTCAACTCCTACGCCGCTGAAGACCCCATGCAGGTCTTTGCCGCGGCAGGTTACGTGAACCTGGGAGAGGCCACCGGCAAGCACTCCTATGCCTTCGGCGGCCTGGTCGGTTCCCTGGACCACGTGCTGGCGTCCCCGGCCGCCGCCGAGGACGTCACCGGCACCGACATCTGGAACATCAACTCGGTTGAATCAATTGCCTTCGAGTACAGCCGGTTCAACTACAACGTCAACGACTACTACGCGACGGATGCCTACCGGTCCTCGGACCACGATCCGATCCTGGTGGGCCTCAACCTGGCCCCGGCCGAAGCCGAGGTCACCGACCTGAACCTGCTCAACATCAACGACTTCCACGGCCGGATTGACGCCAACACCGTCAACTTCGCCGGAACCGTTGAACAGCTCAAGGCCGCCGCACCGGAAGGCAGCTCGCTCTTCCTCTCCGCCGGCGACAACATCGGCGCCTCCCTGTTCGCCTCTTCGGTGCAGGAGGACCAGCCGACCATCGACGTTCTGAACGCGCTGGATCTGCGGGCCTCGGCAGTGGGCAACCACGAGTTCGACGGCGGATTCGCGGACCTCACCGACCGTGTGGTCCCCGGCGCCGACTTCGAGTACCTGGGCGCCAACGTCTACCTCAAGGGAACCACCACCCCGGCCCTGCCGGAGTACACCGTCCTGGACGTGAACGGCGTGCAGGTGGCCGTGATCGGCGCCGTCACCGAGGAAACCGGAACCCTGGTCTCCCCCGGCGGCATTGCCGACCTCGAGTTCGGGGATCCGGTGGAGGCAGTGAACCGCGTCGCTGAACAGCTCGTCGCCGACGACCTCGCCGACGTCATCATCGCCGAATACCATGAAGGCGCAGGTTCGGGAACGCCCGACGGCGCGACCCTGGAAGAGGAAATCGCCGGCGGCGGTGCCTTCGCGGAGATCGTGACGGAAACCAGCGCACTGGTCGACGCCATTTACACCGGGCACACCCACAAGCAGTACGCCTGGGACGCTCCCGTTCCGGGTGTCGACGGCAAGACCCGACCCGTGGTCCAGACCGGCTCCTACGGCGAGTTCATCGGCCAGATCGAACTCCAGTACAACGCGGAAACCGACGAGGTGCTCTCCTACACCGCAGGCAACGTAGCGAGGACCACCGTCCCCGCCGCGGAGCTGGCGGCGTCCTACCCGGCGGTTGCCGAGGTGCAGCGCATCGTCGACGCCGCCTTGGCGTTCGCGGCCGAGGTCGGCAACCAGCCGATCGGTTCGGTCACGGCGGACATCACCACGGCCTTCGCCGGAACTTCCCGCGATGACCGCGGCAACGAATCGACCCTGGGCAACCTGGTGGCCGACTCGCTGCTCTCCTCTCTCGGCTCGCCCGAGCGCGGCGGGGCGGAAATCGGCGTCGTCAACCCGGGCGGGCTGCGCGCAGAACTGTACTACGGCGAGGACGGCGTGATCACCTACGCCGAAGCCAACGCCGTGCTGCCGTTCGTGAACAACCTGTGGACCACCACCCTCACCGGTGCGCAGCTGAAGTCTGTGCTGGAGGAACAGTGGCAGCCGGAGGGAAGCTCCCGGGCCTTCCTGGCCCTGGGCCTTTCGGATAACGTGACCTACACCTACGACCCGGACCAGCCGCGCGGCTCCCGGATCCAGTCGGTGACCGTCAACGGCGAAGCGCTGGATGCCAACCGAGCATACCGGGTGGGGACGTTCAGCTTCCTGGCGCAGGGCGGGGACAACTTCTCCACCTTCGCGCAGGGCACGGACACCCGTGACTCCGGTCTGATCGACCGGGATGCGTGGATCAGCTACCTGCAGGCGAGCAGCCCGGTCTCCCCCGATTTCGCCCGCCAGGGCGTCATCGTCAAGGGCGCTCCAGCTACCGTGCAGGCCGGTTCCAGTGTCTCCTTCACGGTGGACAAGCTGGACCTGACCTCGCTGGGCAGCCCCGCCAACACCACGCTCGCGGTGAGCTGGGTGCCCGCCGGCGGAACCGCCGTCGCACTGGGTTCGGTTCCGGTAACCGCCGGTGCCGCCAGCGTGACGGCGGCCATTCCGGCGTCGGCGTCCGGCAACGGGTCCCTGGTCCTGACCGCGGATCCCTCCGGCACCATGGTGAGCATTCCGGTTACCGTTGATGCCGCACCGGAGCAGCCCACCTGCGTCCGTCCCGTCCCGCCGAAGAACTGGTGGGATGTCCGGGGCTGGCTGAAGTATGCGGTGGACTACGCACGCTATCTGATCTGCCTCGCCAGCCGCGGCTAGTTCCACCGGCTGAGCAGCAGGAAACAAGGGCGCCGCCCGGACCACATGGTCCGGGCGGCGCCGCTCTTTGCGGCGGCGGACTGCGCGGGGGTTCTTCGCCTTCGTCCCGGGAACCGGAGCGGTGCACCATTCCGGCCGGGGACGGTAGGCTGGCGGCCACGCGGTGCGGCACAGCGTCGCAGCCCCGATGGAACAGTCCCGATGGAAGCGACCGGAAGGAACCGGACAGTGACACTCCCAGGAACCCGCCAGCAGGCCCCGGACGTACTGCATCCAACCGAACGGCGGAGCTGGGTGCGGGGACACAACGCGGAGCTCGCAGTCTATGAGTACGGACCGGTGCCAGGACCCGGTGTACCTGAAGTGCTGCTGGTCCATGGCTATCCCGACGACCACACCGTCTTCTCCAGGGTCATCCAGCTGCTGGCGGAGGACCATCACGTGATCGCCTATGACACCCGTGATGCAGGCCTCTCCACCGTCCAGGAGTCCGTGCATGCGAACTTCCGCCTGCCGCTGCTTGTTGATGATCTCTACGCGGTCCTGGACGCAACGGCCGGCGGACCAGTCCAGCTGGTTGGCCACGACTGGGGCTCTATCCAGGGCTGGGCTGCTGCGCGCGACCCGCGGGCGCCGTCCCGGCTCTCCCGGTACCTCAGCATCTCGGGCCCTGACCTGCAGCACTTCCGCAGCTGGTTTGCGCAGCGGCTGCGGACGCCCCGCGGCTGGTTCGACGTCGTCCAGCAGTGCCTGCGCAGCTCCTATGTGGCCGCATTCCAGATCCCGGTGCTTCCCGAACTGTTCTTTTCCGCCCTCGGGTCACGGCTCTACGAGCGGACCCAGGGCCGGCCGGCGGGCCGAAATCCGCAGCGCGGACTGACCCTGTACCGGGCGAACTTCGCCGCCCCGGGCCGGCCTGCCGTGCAGGGCAGCGTCGAGATACCCGTGCACGTGATCGTGCCGCTGCGCGATCCGTTCCTGTCCCCGGCACTGAACCAGGGTGTGGAGGAGTTCGCCCCCAATGTCCGGTTTACCGCCGTCGACGCCGGACACTGGTGGCCGGCGACCCACCCGGAGGACTTCGCTGCCCGGATAAGGGAAGGGTCGCAGGCCGTGGCCGCGTCCGGTGCCAGCGTCAGTTACCGGCAGACCGGCGCAGCCGTTCCCGGAGCCGGCGGTACCGGCGCCGCAGGAGACTGACAAGGCTTGCGTCGCTAATGGAGTTCTCCAGTGCCGTCATCCGCTCCTCCGCCCGGATAGCCCGGTCCCGGAGTTCGTGCAGGATGTCCTCGGAGTAGTTCAGCCGCTGGTGGAGACTGTCGGTCTTCTGCTTAATTTCCCCGCCGAGGAAGAGCACGCCGCCCAGCCCGTGCTGTTTGACGTAGTCCTGCAGGTACCTGTCCCTGACCAGCTTGTCGAACCGCTCGTGATCACTTTTGCCGGCGAGCACACTGTTGCCGTCGGCGCCGTCCGCACCGTGCCGGTGATGCCAGAAGGCGAGGGGCTCACCGTCAATGAAACCAAGGGTGTACTGCTGGAGTACCCGCAGCATAAACTCCCAGTCCCCCACGGCGTTCAGCGTCTCGTCATAACCGCCCACGAGGGCGTGCAGGTCCCGCCGGTACAGCAGGGAAATAGGCACGCACCGGTTATAGCTCAGGGCGTCACCGAGGACCAGTGATGAGCTCTCAGCCGCAAAGGGCACCCGGCCTGTCTCCTGGATCCGGTCGCCGTGGATTTCTTCAACGACGATCTCCGTCCGGACTCCCACCCCCGGGTCGTCGTGGGTGCGGAGATATTCGACGGTGCGTGAAAGAAACTCCGGATGCCAGGTGTCGTCGTCGTCGTGGATGCTCAGGAACTCCGACTTGCTGGCGGCGATTCCTGCGTTGGAGGCTGCTTCCATGCCCAGGCTCCGGACATGGTGGAGCACCGTCACCCGGTCCTTGAGTCCGGGGGCTGCCGCAACAATGGCGTCCACCTCAGCTGCGTCGCCGCCGTCATTCACGATGACCAGATGCCAGTTCGGGAACTGCTGGGCCAGGACATCCTGGACGGCTCGCCGCAGCAGCACCGGGCGGTCTTTGGTGCGGGTAATGATGGCGACTTCAGCAGCGCCGGTTGTCTGTTCTTTCATCTCTTACCTCTTTAGGACGCGCCGTACCGGGGCCAGTTTCCCCAGCAGAGCAAAGGTTCGGGAGCTCTTCCAGGCCTGCAGTTCACCCCGGGCATCGTCCCGTTCCCGCAGGGCCTGGGCGTGATTTCCGTGCAGGTGTTCCTGTTCAATCCGCAGCCGGGCCAGGGCGGACGCCAAGGGAAGGAACGTGCGGCGGTGTGCCGCGTCCCGGTCCTGCCACGCTCCGTCGAGACCGCCCGGGAACTCAGCCGTGTGTGCCTGCGGGGCAGCAGGCTGGGCTGTGTCCTGTCCGTTGAGTGCCGCTGCCACGCCGTCCCACCAGTTGGCAAAAGCGGTTTTGCGCTCGTCGCCGACGTGACCCAGATAGGTGCTGACGGCGTCGCAGTTTTTCCACACGTCCGCGGCAGCCTCGGCGAAGGACCCGTCGAACAGGGACGGCAGTGTCAGCGCGAGTCTGCCGGCTCCCCAGTTCTCCAGCGCTCCGCGGATGCGCACGTCGCTGTATCCCTCCGGTGCGAGGGCGACCACCGGCACGGCGCTGTCCAGTGCAAAGACCACCGGATGGTATCGGGATGTGAGCACCATGGCGGCGCGGCCGGTCAGGGCTGCGGTTTGGGCTGCGTTCCGGATAGGCAGCAGCACCCGGTTTGGTGTTCTCATGCGGGCTGCGATGTCCTGGTGCATCTGCTCGTCCACGTCAGCGTTTATGTCTGCGGAGGCTTCCTCTTCCCCGAAGAGCGCGGTGCGCGGCGTTGCCATATGCGGCAGGAAGACCACGCTGCACCCGGTGGTTTCTACTGCCTGGTCGAGGGCGCCGGCCAAAGCGTCGAGGTAGGCGTCCCGGTCCGCTTCCCCGTGGGCGGGTCCGAACGTTGCGGCGATGAAGGGACCGTCCGGAATGGCAGGATCCTCAGGCTCTCCAGCTTCCAGCGAAGCCGATGAGAAGAAGGACGCATCGTCCAGGCAGTGGACAATGCTGGCCTGATCTCCGGCAACTTCGAGCATCAGGTGCAGTGAGGACTCTTCGCGTGCTCCGGCGAGACCTGCGTTTTGAAGCAGGTCCCGGGCGACGTCCCGGTCCGGACCGTGCAGGTCCGGGCCCAGGGTCTGCCCGGACACCGCCACCTTGAGCCCCAGCCTGTGCGCGACGGCGACGGCTGCCGCACGTTCGTAGAGAAGCCAGCCGTAGATGGAGTTCATGTTCCCGCCACCGGCAACGAGCAGGGCTCCGCAGCTGCGCAGGGTTTCAATGAAGTTCCAGGCCTGGTCTGATTCCGGAAGCGCGGAGGTATCGCCGTCGGCCGCGCGCAGGACCCGGGCCAAGTAGCCGGACCGTTCAGCCGGCGGCCAGGGGAAGAGCAGCGTGGGCGCCGAATCCGCTCCGAAGGCCCGGCGGGACTCCGCTGGATTCCGGCTCAGGACCAAGAGATCATCGAAGCCTCGCCGGCGCAGCTCCGCGACCGCCGCATGGGTCATCGCTTCGTCGCCTACGTGGTAAACCGGCTGTCCAACATCGCCCAGGATGGCTATCTTCATGCCCTCCATTGTTCCCCACATGCGCCGGGGCTCCCTAACCCGGGCTCGCCGCGCGAAAGGGTCCCTCTGCGGCCGTTCTTTCCTGCCAAGGACAGCAGACGGCCCGGCCCCGCCTACTGCCGGGGATCCGGGTTCTTCGGGTCCTCGGATCCCATGTCGGCTGCGCCGAGCACACTAGCCACCGGGTTGTCGGTCTTCTCGTTGGCGCGCGGCTTGAGTTCCGGGTGGTGCAGGTCCAGGGCGGGGCGTTCGGAGCGGATTCGGGGCAGGGAGGTGAAGTTGTGCCGCGGCGGAGGGCAGGAGGTGGCCCACTCCAGGGAACAGCCAAAGCCCCACGGGTCGTCCACCTCCACTTTCTTCCCGCGGCGCCACGTGACGTAGACGTTCCAGAAGAACGGGATCAGGGAGATCCCCAGGATCATCGAGCCGATGGTGGAGAGCTGGTTCATCGCCGTGAAGTTGTCCTCCACCAGGTAGTCCGCATAGCGCCGCGGCATGCCCAGCACACCGAGCCAGTGCTGGATCATAAAGGTCAGGTGGAAGCCCAGGAACAGCAGCCAGAAGTGGATCTTTCCCAGCCGCTCGTTGAGCATCTTGCCGGTCCACTTTGGCCACCAGAAGTAGAACCCGCCGAACATCGCGAACACCACCGTGCCGAAGACCACGTAATGGAAATGGGCCACCACAAAGTAGGTGTCTGAAACGTGGAAGTCCAGCGGCGGTGAGGACAGGATGATGCCGGTCAGCCCGCCGAACAGGAACGTGATGAGGAATCCGAGGGCCCACATCATGGGCGTCTCGAAGGTAATGGAACCGCGCCACATGGTGCCGATCCAGTTGAAGAACTTCACGCCGGTTGGCACGGCGATGAGCATGGTCATGATCGCGAAGAACGGCAGGAACACCTGCCCGGTGACGTACATGTGGTGTGCCCAGACAGTCATGGACAGGCCCGCGATCGCGATCGTCGCAAAGATCAGGCCCTTGTAGCCGAAGATCGGTTTGCGGCTGAACACCGGCAGGATTTCCGAGATGATTCCGAAGAACGGCAGCGCGATGATGTAGACCTCCGGATGGCCGAAGAACCAGAACAGGTGCTGCCAGAGGATGGCCCCGCCGTTCTCCGGATCGAAGATGTGGGCGTCGAACCTGCGGTCCGCTCCCAGGGCGAACAGCGCGGCTGCCAGCGGCGGGAACGCCATCAGTACCAGGATGGCGGTGACCAGCGTGTTCCAGGTGAAGATCGGCATGCGCCACATGGTCATGCCGGGAGCGCGCATGCAGATGATGGTGGTGACGAAGTTGACCGAGCCGAGGATGGTTCCGAATCCGGACAGCGCCAGGCCAAAGACCCACAGGTCCCCGCCGATACCGGGCGAGAACGTGGTGTTGGACAACGGTGCGTACGCCGTCCAGCCGAAGGATGCCGCTCCCTGCGGGGTCAGGAACCCTGAGATCGCAATTAGGGAGCCGAAGAGGAAGAACCAGTAGGCCAGGGCGTTCAGGCGCGGGAACGCGACGTCCGGCGCCCCGATCTGCAGCGGCATCATCACGTTCGCAAAGCCGGCGAAGAGCGGGGTGGCGAACATCAGCAGCATCAGTGTGCCGTGCATGGTGAAGAGCTGGTTGTACTGCTCGCGGGAAGAGACGATTTCAAGTCCCGGCTGGAAGAGCTCGGCCCGGATGATCAGGGCCATGACCCCGGCCAGGCAGAAGAAAATGAAGGACGTGATCAGGTACAGGTAGCCGATCTTCTTGTGGTCGGTGGTGGTCAGCCAGTCGACGACGATGCGGCCGCGGGAGACCGGCACGACGCGCGGCGGTACGGTTGTTCCTTCATCTGCCGAATACTTCAACGTAGACATCAGCGCCGCCTAGGGGTCCGCAGGAGGTTCAGTCCGTACACGGGCCCCGCCGCTCGCTGGCCAGTGTGCCTTGTATCGTAGGACCCCCTACGGGGCAGGTCCATAGGCAGCACAGGGTTTTTGCCGTGTCCGCCCCGGCTTAGCTGCCTGCCCTTGTCCCGGGAACCCGCTTCCCGGCCCGCCAGACCGCAGCTGTGAGGGGCATCCCGGGGCGGTAGGCGAGGTAAGCGGCAGACGGCGCGTTCAGCAGGTGGATATCTGCCCGGTGCCCGACGGCGATCGAGCCCACCGCCCGCTGCCCGTCGGCGTCGTTCCCCGTGTGCCGCCGCAGTGCGAGCGCCCCGCCGTAGGTCGCGGCACGGATGGCTTCGGGAACGCTGAGTTCCATCTGCAGCACGGCCGTCGCCACACAGAACGCCATGGATGAGGTGTAGGACGTGCCGGGATTGCAGTTCGTTGCCAGGGCGATTTCGACGCCGGCATCCAGCAGTTCGCGTCCCGGAGCCAGCGGCTGCCGGGTGGACAGGTCGCAGGCCGGCAGGCAGGTGGCAACGGTTCCCGGTGTCCCGCTGCCCGCAGCGCTGTCCCAGCCGGCCCAGCTGCCCGCGAGCGCCTGCACGTCGCCGTCGGACAGGTAGTTCACATGGTCCACGCTCGCGGCGCCGAATTCCACCGCCAGCCGTACCCCCGCACCCGGCCCCAGCTGGTTGCCGTGCACCCGCAGCCCAAGTCCGGCCGCCCGGCATGCGGCGAGCACCCGGCGGGACTGGTCTTCGGTGAAGGCGCCGCGCTCGCAGAACACGTCCGCCCACTGTACGTAGGGCCGCACGGCGGCCAGCATCGGGCCGCAGACCAGGTCCGTGTACTCCTCGGCGTCCATGCCGTCCGGAACCAGATGGGCGCCCAGGAAAGTCACATCGTCCACGACGCTGGAGGCGATCCGGGCGCTGCGGGTTTCCTGCTCAACGTCCAGCCCGTAGCCGGTCTTGGTTTCGACCCAGGTGGTTCCCCCGGCCGCTGCCTCGGCGCGGCGGGCCAGCAGCAGGCGGGTGAGATCGTAATCCCCGGCATTGCGGGTGGCTTCCGTCGTCACGGCAATGCCGCCGGCACTGTATTCCTCCCCGGCCAGCCGGGCGGCGAACTCGGCGCTGCGGTCTCCGGCGAACACCAGGTGGGTGTGTGAATCCACCCAGCCGGGCAGCGCAGCCCGCCCGCCGGCGTCGTGCACTGCGTCTGCCGCGGGAGCCTGTGTGGCCGGCCCAAGCCAGGCGATGCGCTCGCCTTCGAGCACGACGGCGGCCTGCTTGAGCACGGACTCTGTTCCGCGGGCGGGGTCCATGGTGGAGAGCTCGCCGATGTTGGTGATGAGTGTGCTGGTCACTGCCGGACCTCCGCCGGATCCGGCACCGCGGCGGCGTCCAGCCTGGCGATCGCTGCCGTCAGCAGCGCACCCGGCGCCCCCAGCCGCAGGTGCCTGCCCCGTTCGGCCGTGAGTTTACCTCCGACGACGACGGCGGTGACGTCCTGGGCGGTCGCGGCCAGTGCCAGTTGGGCCGGGTCAGCTCCAGCCGTGCGGGTTGTGTGCGGGTCCACGGCCATCAGGTCGCAGGAGCTTCCGGGCGCGAAGCCGGGTGCCCGGCGTCCCTGGGCGGCAGCGCCGGCGTCGGACACCGCCTGGTGCAGGGCAGCGGGGGTGAACCGTCCCCGTACACCGGAGGCCAGGCGTTCGCCGTGTTCCAGCGCGCGCATCTCCAGCCACGGATCCACCACGGCGTGCTGGTCCGAGCCAAGCGCAATTCGCGCTCCCGCGTCCGCGAGCGCCGCAGCCGGGCCGATTCCGTCGGCGAGGTCCGCTTCGGTGCTGGGGCACATGGCCACGGTTGCACCGGCATTCCCGAGCAGCGCGACGTCCTCCGGGGTCAGGTGCGTGGCGTGCACGGCGGCCAGCCGGGGACCCAGCAGCCCGTATCGGTGAAGCAGCTGGACCGGTGTCAATCCGGTGGCTGCCAGGCAGTCCTGGTTTTCGGCGGGCTGCTCGGAGAGGTGGATATGCAGGGGCAGGTCGGGGTCCAGCCCGGCGGCAATGGCCTGCAGGGCGTCCTCGGGGACTGCCCGGACCGAGTGCAGCGCTGCACCAACTGTCACGTACGCCGGGTCGAACTCAGCCTCGAAGGTGTGCCGCAGGCCCTTGAGGCGGTCCAGCCACGCGCCTGCGGAACCGTCACTGAAGCGGAGCTGGCTCTCCGTCAGCGGCTCCCCGAACCCGCCGGCGAGGTAGCAGGTATCCAGCAGGGTGAGCCGGATTCCGGCAGCCTGGGCGGCGCGGCCCAGGGCCAGTTCCATAGCATGCCCCGGGTACGGCGAGCCGTCCGGGCGGTGGTGAACGTAGTGGAATTCCGCGACGGAGGTGTAACCGGCCGCGGCCATTTCGGCGTAGACCGCGGTGGCCAGCTCCTCATACAGCTCCGGGGTCAGGGCACCCGCGGCCCGGTACATCCCCTGGCGCCAGGACCAGAAGCTGTCTGCGCCGCCGGCGTGGGTGCGTCCACGCAGTGCCCGGTGGAACGCGTGTGAATGGGCGTTGGACGCGGCGGGGAAAATGACGCCGTTCAGCACCAGGTCACCCGGACGGGGCTGGGTGCCGGTTTCCACGGCCGCAACGATGCCCGCGGAATCGACGCTCAGCCGGACACCGGATTCAACCTGCCCGTCCCGCACGGCCCGTTCGCACCACACTCCTGACCTCACAGCAGCCCCTCCAGGACGTCGGCCAGTGCCTGCGCCGAGTAGTCGGCGTCGGCGTCTTCCACATATTCCTGGGGGGAATGCGAAATTCCGCTGGGGTTGCGGACAAAGACCATGCCCGCGGGCACCTGCCCGGCCAGGATCCCCGCGTCGTGCCCGGCACCGGTGGCCAGCACCGGTGCCTGCGGCAGGGCTAGCTGGAGCTGGCGCTGCAGTCCCGGATCAAAGGTGGCGGTCGGGCTGAAGGATTCCTGTGCCAGCGTCACGGAGCAGCCTTCGAAGGCGGCGATCTTTTGGGCTTTGCCGTGGATGGTTTCCACCAGCTGCGCGGTGACGGCGTCTTCCTCGTGCCGGGCGTCCAGCCAGAGTTCCACCCGGGAGGCGATCACGTTGGTGCCGCCCGGGACGGCCTGGATCCGGCCCACCGTGGCACGCGCCCCGGGGAGGGCTGCGGCGGTCTGCTGCACAGCGGTAATGATCTGCGCCGCGGCCACCATGGGGTCCTCCCGGTCCTCCATCAGCGTGGTGCCGGCGTGGTTACCCTGGCCGTGCACGGTGAGCTTCCAGCGGCCATGGCCCAGGATGGAACTGCCGACGGCGACGGCTGGGCCGTCCTCTCCGAGCCCACGGCCCTGCTCCACGTGCAGTTCCACGAAGTCACCAATCCGGGCAAGCCCGTCCTCGTCCCGGCCGAAATGCTCCGGGTCCAGCCCCGCGGCCCGGGCGGCCTCCGCGAAGGTGGTGCCGGCGTCGTCGCGCAGGTTCCGCGCCTTGTCCGGGTCGATGGCACCGGTGAGCAGCCGCGAACCGAGGCAGGCGACGCCGAAACGGGACCCCTCTTCCTCGGGGAAGACGGTGATGGCCAGGGAGCGGTTGCGCTGCACGCCGCGTTCTTTCAGGACGTCGACGGCGGCCAGTGCGGCGGCGATCCCCAGCGGTCCGTCAAACGCACCTCCGCCGGGCACTGAGTCCAGGTGGCTGCCGGTGACCAGTGCGCCTTTCTGCGGCTCGCCCCACCAGGCCCAGAGGATGCCGTTGCGGTCAGTCTCGACGCCGAGACCGCGGCCCTGCGCCTCTGCGGTGAACCAGGCACGCAGCTCTGTCTCCGCTGAGGAGAACACCGGGCGGGTGTAGCCGCCGCGCACCGGGTCGCGGCCAATGCCGGAGATCGCTTCGAGGAGGGTGGTAACTGCTGCCATGCTGGTGTCCTTGCCGGGGTTGGATCGGTGGTGCTGGTTCCTGCTTTATGCGGGCCGGAAGCGGGCCTTATTCGGTCATCGGGATGCGGACGCCGCGTTCTGTGGCGACGGCCTGCGCTTCCGGATAACCGGCGTCGACGTGCCGCATGACGCCGGTGCCGGGATCGTTGGTGAGCAGCCGTTCGAGCTTGCGGGCTGCCAGTTCGGTGCCGTCCGCCACGGAAACCTGTCCCGCGTGCAGGGACCGGCCGATGCCCACACCGCCGCCGTGGTGGATGGAAACCCAGGTGGCGCCGGAGGAAGTGTTGAGCAGGGCATTGAGCAGCGGCCAGTCGGCGATCGCGTCGGAGCCGTCCTTCATGGCCTCCGTTTCCCGGTAGGGGGATGCGACGGAACCGGAGTCCAGGTGGTCGCGGCCAATCACGATCGGCGCAGACACCTTGCCTTCGGCGACCAGCCGGTTGAACAGCAGCCCGGCCTTGGCGCGTTCTCCGTAGCCCAGCCAGCAAATCCTGGCGGGCAGGCCTTCGAACTCTACGTGTTCCGCTGCGGCGTCCAGCCAGCGGTGCAGGTGCTGCTTTTCCGGGAAGAGTTCCTTCAGCGCGGCGTCCGTGACGGCGATGTCCGCCGGGTCGCCGGAGAGCGCCACCCAGCGGAACGGCCCCATGCCCTCGCAGAACAGCGGCCGGATGTACGCGGGGACGAAGCCGGGGAAGTCGAAGGCCCGGTCATAGCCGCCCTGCCGGGCTTCGTCACGGATCGAGTTGCCGTAGTCGAACACTTCGGCGCCGGCGTCCTGGAACCCGACCATGGCTTCGACGTGCCGGGCCATGGAAGCCTGGGCCTTCTTGGTGAAACCCACCGGATCGGATTCGGCTTCGCGGTGCCAGTCCTGGATTCGGATGCCTTCCGGGAGGTAGCTGAGCGGATCGTGCGCTGAGGTCTGGTCTGTGACGATGTCGAAGTCCGCACCATCGCCGGCGTTCCGGCGGCGGAGCAGCTCAGGGAAGACTTCCGCGGCGTTGCCCACCAGGCCAACGGAGAGCGCCCGGCCTTCGGCCTTTGCGGCCATGACTTTGGCGAGGGCCGCATCCAAGTCCGTTTCGACGTCGTCGAGGTAGCGTTTGCCGGCGCGGCGCCGCAGCCGGGACTCGTCGACGTCGACAATCAGGACCGCTCCGCCGTTCAGGGTGACGGCGAGCGGCTGGGCGCCGCCCATGCCGCCGCAGCCGCCGGTGAGGGTGGCGGTGCCGGCCAGGGTGCCGCCGAACCGCTTGTTCGCGATGGCAGCGAAGGTCTCGTACGTGCCCTGCAGGATGCCCTGCGTGCCGATATAGATCCACGATCCGGCGGTCATCTGCCCGTACATGGTCAGGCCCTCGGCTTCCAGACGGCGGAACTCCGGCCAGTTGGACCAGTCCCCTACCAGGTTCGAGTTGGCGATCAGCACCCGCGGAGCCCATTCGTGGGTGCGGAAGACTCCCACCGGTTTGCCGGACTGGACCAGGAGGGTTTCGTCGTCGTCGAGTGTTTTGAGGGTGCGGACAATCGCGTCGAAGGACTCCCAGTTCCGGGCGGCCTTGCCGGTGCCGCCGTAGACCACCAGGTCCTCGGGCCGTTCGGCCACCTCCGGGTCCAGGTTGTTCATCAGCATCCGCAGCGGGGCTTCGGTCTGCCAGCTGCGGGCGTTCAGCCCGGTACCGCGCGGGGCCCGGACGGTACGCGGGGTGCTCGATATCTGGGTCATGGGGTTCTCCGTCGTCGTTGTCGGGAGGGATCGGGTTGTTGCGGGTGAGGGCCAGCCGGGCGGGTGTTATCCGGGGGCGTGAACTGCACTGGATTCGGCGGTGAGGACGCGGCAGATGTCCTCTAGCCTCGCGGGAGTGACCCGGTAGCTGGGGACCACGACGCTCATGGCCGCTACGGCTTTTCCCCCGGCGGTCAGCGGTACGGCGATGGCCGTAATGTCCGCTTCAACGCCGTCGCTCACCACGGCGCAGCCGGTCCCGTTCACCTCGCCGCGCATTGCCTTTCCAGCTGCACTGGTTTCCAGATCGAAACGCCGGCCAACCCAGTTGGCGTGCCGGACGGACTGTGTGCCTTCGGAGATCGCGATGTAAAGGCCGTGGCCGCCCGCTGCCGGAATGCTGAGGTAGGTGGATTCACCGGTTCGTTCAACGATCCGATCCATCGCGTCGCGGTAGGTGGAAACCAGGGATTCCGAGCTGAGGGCGAGGACGCCGAGCTGCACAACCGCCGGCCCGGGGCGGTAGATCCCGTTCTCTTCCCGCCGCAGGAAGTCGGTTCCTTCGAGGGTGCGGAGTAGACGCAGTGCCGTGCTGGTGGACAGGCCTGCTGCCTTGGCCGCTTCGGACTGGGTCACCGCTCCCTGGCGGCACACTACGCTGAGCAGGGACAGTGCGCGTTCCACCGTTCGGGTGGTGCTGTCTGCCTTTGCTGTCTCGGCCATAATGCTGCTTTCCCTCGCTCGCCGTTCCCACCTAGTAAAACAGCAATTTCACTAGGTGGCTAGCTTCCGGACGTTGGGTAGCTGCGCAGCCAGTTGACCCCTTACGGCGATTCGCACACCCACGAACTGCGGTCCATGCCGAAGCTGCACATGAATTCCGGGGCGTTAATGTCGCCGCCGTCCAATGGCCACGAAAGGACTCGGGAAGCGGCTGGGAATCCATCCATCCTTCTCGCATGCGGCGCCTGTACGAGGACAGGACGGCATGGGAATCAAGTTTGCCTCGCGCCCCGGTTGCTCTAAGGCCGCTTGCCCCTCATCCCCCAAAACCCTCGGTGACATAACGTCGTTTAGCCCCCATATGCCGAAACCCTCGGTGACTTGACGTCGCTAAAGTGGGCCCAAAACGACGCTTGCTCCCCGAGGGTTTCGACGGGGAGGCCCATAACGGCTTTATCTCCCCGACCCTTGAAAAAAGTCTGGCGGCCCGCTGGTTCCGCGGGTTCCGCACGACGCTCAGGTGAAGCTGCGACCAGAACAACCCAAGAGGCAAGATCCCCGGCCAGAACCGGGAACAAGAAGTAAGCATGCTTGGTTATACCCGGCATCGTCAGAAACGTACCCTCACAAAGGAGAACGCCCATGACCGCCGCAAACCCCGCAGCATCCGGATGGATCCCGGCCAAGCAGTTCATCGCCGGAGAGTGGCGCGAGGGCCGCTCCGAGAAAACGCTGCCGGACACGAATCCGTTCACGGGCGAAGAGCTCCTCAGCCTGCGGCTGGCATCCATCGAAGACCTCAACGACGCCTACACCAGCGCCCGGGAAGCCCAGCCCGAATGGGCGGCAACTCCCCCGGCCGAACGCCGGCGCATTCTGGAACGCGCCGCGGAGATCCTGGAAGAACGGCGCGATGAAATCGCCGCCTGGCTCGCAGCTGAATCCGGCAGCACAGCGGTAAAGGCCGCGATCGAGATCGACTCGGCAACTGCCATCACCCGAGAATCTGCGTCCTTTCCCCACCGCGTCCACGGCCAGATCCTTGATTCCGATATCCCCGGCAAGGAAGACCGCGTCTACCGCGGCCCGCTCGGCGTCGTCGGCGTCATCAGTCCCTGGAACTTCCCGCTCCACCTCTCCCAGCGTTCCGTGGCACCCGCCCTTGCACTTGGCAACGCCGTCGTTCTTAAGCCGGCAAGCGACACACCGGTCACCGGCGGCCTGCTGATTGCCAAGGTCTTTGAGGAAGCAGGGCTGCCGGCCGGCGTGCTGAGCGTAGTGGCCGGCGCCGGCTCCGAAATCGGTGATGCCTTCGTGGAGCACCCCGTCCCGTCCCTGATTTCGTTTACGGGCTCGACGGCGGTGGGCAAGAACGTGGGCGCCCTCGCCGCGAGCGGTGACCACCTCAAGTACACGGCGCTTGAACTCGGCGGCAACGGCCCGTTCGTGGTCCTGGCTGATGCCGATGTGGACCAGGCCGTCCGTGCCGCGGTAATGGGCAAGTTCCTGCACCAGGGACAGATCTGCATGGCAATCAACCGGATCATCCTTGAGGACTCCATCCATGACGAGTTCGTGGAGAAGTTCACCCAGCACGTACGGTCATTGCCCGTGGGCGATCCCTCGGATCCGAAGACCGTGATCGGCCCGATCATCAACGCCAAGCAGCTCGAAGGCCTGGAAACCAAGATCAACCAGGCCAAGGAAGAAGGTGCTGAAACCGTCCTGGAAGGCAGCACCAACGGGCAGGTCCTCAGCCCGTGGATCTTCACCGGCGTCACCCAGGACATGGAGCTGGCACGCGAGGAGATCTTCGGCCCGATCGCAGGCATCCAGCGCGCACGCGACGCCGCTCATGCACTGGAACTGGCCAACGCCACCCCGCAGGGCCTCTCCGGCGCAGTCTTCACCGCCTCAGCCGAGGGCGGGCTGCAGTTCGCCCGGAAGCTGCAGGTGGGCATGGCCCACGTGAATGACATGCCTGTCCATGATGAAGTGCACGTAGCCTTCGGCGGGGTGAAGAACTCCGGCCTGGGCCGGTTCAACGGCGAGTGGGCCGTCGAGGAGTTCACTCAGGACCAGACAGTCACGCTCCAGCACGAACCGCGTCAGTACCCGTTCTAGCGGGCTCCTGCCGGTCCCGGGGCAGTCCGGGGCCGGCCAGGAGCGCCGCAGCAATGTCATCGGCGTCGCGCAGGGTCCGGGAACCGGCTGAGGCCGGGGCTCCGGATTCCGCGGCGATCGCGGTGCCCCATTGCACCGAGGAGAGCTGCAGGCCCAGGACGTAGAGGTTCTCCTGGGGTTTGCCCTTGACGTCCAGCGGACGGTACGGCGGCAGTGAAACATCCAGCCCCGGCGTAAGGACGGGCGTGCCGTTGGGCGCCATCATCACCTTGGGCCGGGCTTCTCCGCGGTGCAGCAGATCCGCCAGCAGTGGTGAGAGCGTTGCGTTGACCCGGTTGGGCGGCATCATCGCCTCCACGAGAGTGGTGGCCGCGTACTCACCTGCTACCCAGGGAGAAGACGCGGTGAAGACGGCGCGGGCTTCATCGACGTCGAAACGCGGGTCCGGACCCACAAAGTGGACCAGCCCTGCGCGCACCAGGGCGGCGAGCTGTTCGATCCGTTCCGGCGGCGGCCCGGAGGCCAGCCCCTCCACCAGGGGTTCAAACCAGCCGCGCAGTTCAGTGAGCCAGGATTCCTCCGCCAGTCCGCCGTCGGCCACTACTGCCTTCAGCAGGGAACGGCCGGCGTTCAGCGCACCGATGGCCATCTTCAGCGGGTCGTCCTCGCCCTTCGCGGAGCCGGCAGCGTCGTCCTCCAGATAGCGCAGGATTTCTGCGTCCAGGTCCTCGGGACCGGCGAACGGACGCCGGCCCAGCGGCTGGGCAAGGGCTTCGAGGCTGGTCCGGTACTCGGACGGAACACAGCGCGCCAGCACGTCCTCCTTGGCGGCGTCCCAGTCCGGTCCCTCCACACTGAGCGCGGCATCCAAATCGGCCAGGAAGTCCGCGGCCGGAACGGTGAGGCACTGCGGGGTGGTCCGGGCAAGCGTCGAGTAATACGCCCACACCGCGTCGCGGTGCAGCAGCGGCCAGAAGTCATGGTCAAAACCGGGCTGGATACCCTCCGCGGCGAACCTGCCCGCCGATTCCTCGGTGAACCAGCGGAGCTTAACGCTGCGCGGCACATAGCTGTCCAGCTTTGCCTTGGCGCGGTACGGGGTTCCGCGGCGCGATGCGGCGACCAGTACCGGCTCGCGTCCGGACGGTTCGTAGCGCAGCGAGCGCCCCGCGGGTTCGCCGGTGGGCACAAACGCTCCACCCCGGCCCAGGGTCACGTGCGCCATGATGTCGAAGAAATTCAGTCCCAGACCGCGGACCAGTACCGGTTCCCCGGCCGGGAGCACGGAGAAATCCGCGTCCGACGGAACGGCCGGCGGCAGGTACTTCAGTCCCA
>JBELZL010000021.1:0-54575 GCA_040274025.1 Arthrobacter sp.
AGGTTTGCGCGGTCCCAGTCGATGAAACCGAAGCGCCGCGGCTCGTTGCCCAGGAAGATGTTCTCCGCAATGGACAGTTCGGGGATCAGCGCCAGTTCCTGGTGGATGATGACGATACCGGCGGCTTCAGAGGAACGGATGTCCTTGAACTGAACAACCTCTCCCTGGAAGACGATTTCGCCGCTGTAGGTTCCGTAGGGGTAGACCCCGGAAAGAACCTTCATGAGGGTGGATTTCCCGGCTCCGTTTTCGCCGCAAATGGCGTGGATCTCACCGGCTTTTACGGAGATAGAGACGTCGGACAGAGCTTTGACGCCGGGAAATTCCTTGGTGATGGAACGCATTTCCAGGATGGTGTGGTTATGCGGCATCTGCCCAAACCCCGCCGTAGGGGCACTGGACGCTGAGCGCTCCAGTTGCCCGAGCTGCAACTGCTGCTCGCATAAGTGCCTCCCGTAGTGACTTCTTTGTCTTGCTGCAGACCCCAAGAGGGGTCGATAGAGAAGTAAACTCTGATTCCCTACTTGTCGTCAAGTCTTGAACACAAGGCGGAAACCTCATCAAAAAAACATAGATTCTAAATAAACGTCGTTTCCCAGAAAACGCGCTGATCAGAGCAGCGCGTCGGCCTGTGCCAGGACCAGCGAAGCAGCCCCCAGGGCCTCGGCGCGGTCACCGAGGGAGGACATCGTAATCGTGGTGGTTTCTCCGATCAGCGGCACCGCGTGGCGCAGCAGTCCGCGCTCGATGGGGTTCAGGAAAGCCTCACCCAAACCGGTCAGCGAGCCGCCCACGACGATCACTTCGGGGTTCAGTGCGTTGGCAATTCCCGCCACTGCCCGGCCCACCGCCATGCCGGCGTCGTCCACCACCCGCAGCGTGGCGGGATCTCCGGCCGCCGCCTGCGCGATGATGTCCGCGGTGGTGACCGGCTCCGCGGCGGCACGGCTGAGCAGATCGATCATGGTGGCGGTGGAGGCAACGGTTTCCAGGCAGCCGCGGTTGCCGCAGCGGCAGATCAGGCCCTGGTCGGAGATCGTGGCGTGGCCAATTTCCCCGGTGATGCCCACATGGCCGTAAAACAGTGAACCGTTGATCACCAGGCCGGCGCCGATGCCGGTGGCCACCTTGACGAAAATGAGGTTCTCGCAGCCGCCGTGCGGCCCCCAGGTCACCTGTGCCAGCGCGCCGAGATTAGCGTCATTGTCGATGTGCACCGGGACCTTGAGCCGGACAGCCAGATCTTCGCGCATATTGATCCCCACCCATTCGGGCAGGATCGCACCCCGCACCACAGTGCCGCTGCGCCGGTCGATCGGGCCGGGAATGCCGACGCCGGCACCCAGGACACGGTCCCGGTCCACGTCTGCTTCACTGAGCACGGATTCGAAGAGTTCCGCGGCGGCATCCATGCCGTCATCGGCACTGTGCCCGGCAGGCAGGGAGACGGAGTCTTCACCGATGATGCTGTAGCCGAGGGTGGCCAGCACCACCCGGACGTGGCGGCGGCCGATGTCGATCCCGGCGGCAACGGCACCGGTGTCATTGAGTCTCACGGAGAGCGCCCGGCGGCCGGAACTGGTGGTCGGTTCAGTCATCACCAGCCCGGATTCGGACATCTGCCGCACGATGTTTGAGACTGTGGCGCTGGAGAGGCCGGTCGAGCGTGCAAGCTCGGCCTGGGTTTGCGGTCCGGAGGCGAGCAGCGCCTCCTGGATGCGCTGCTGGTTGCGGGCGCGCAGGGCGGTCTGGGAACCGGGTTTTGTTCGCCGGCCGGCGGCGGGAAGTGCCCTCAACGTTGAGGGTGATTCGGCAGACATAGAGTTCAGGGTCCTATACGGATCGCTTGTGGTCAAGAAATGAATGCAGCGAGTTTTTTCGAGCACGCGGAATTATTGCCCGGTGCCCGGGGGAGTGGCGGGAAATTATTGGGCAGCGAGAGCGTGGCGGTGCTCGGCTGCCATTTCGAGGTAGTGGGCAGCGTTGCGCTGCACGTTGGCGAACTCCTCATCCGTCAGTGTGCGGCGCACCTTGGCAGGCACCCCGGCCACCAGGGAGCGCGGCGGAACCTGAGTACCCTCGAGCACCAGTGCGCCTGCAGCCACAAGGGAACCTGCGCCGATGACTGCCCCGTTCATGATGGTTGCGCTCATGCCCACCAGGCAGTCGTCCTCCACAGTGCAGCCGTGTACGACGGCGTTGTGCCCCACACTGACCCGCTCGCCCACCGTGGTGGGGAAACCCGGGTCGGCATGCAGCACCACGTTGTCCTGCAGGTTGGTTCCGGCGCCGACACGGATCGCGTTGGAGTCACCGCGCACGCAGACACCGTAGAAAGCGCTGGCTCCCGGCCCCAGTTCGACGTCGCCGATCAGTGACGCCGTAGGCGCCAGGAAAACGGACGGGTCAGTGACGGGTGTCTTGCCGCGGAGCGTAACGATGTGAGCCATGCGACAACTCTAACGGGCGGCCGGCAGCCAACCAGCCAGGGGCCGGCCGCTGTGCCGAAACCCCTAGTTGAAGACGATGGTCCGGCGGCCGTCGAGCAGCACACGGTGCTCGGCATGCCACTGCACCGCCTTGGACAGGGTCCGTCCCTCAACTCCGGCACCGAGGGCGGCAAGCCGCTGCGCGGTGCGGGAATGGTCCACCCGGATGACTTCCTGTTCAATGATCGGCCCCTCGTCCAGGTCCGAGGTCACATAGTGTGCCGTTGCCCCGATCAGCTTCACGCCGCGGGCGTGCGCCTGGTGGTACGGGCGGGCGCCCTTGAAGGAGGGCAGGAAGGAGTGGTGAATGTTGATCGCCCGGCCGGAGAGTTCCTGGCAGAGTTCGTTGCTGAGGATCTGCATGTACCGGGCCAGCACCACCAGTTCGATGTCCAGCTCAGCCATCAGCGCCCGCAGCTGGTCTTCGGCGTCCTGCTTGGTATCCGCCGTGACCGGGATGTGGTGGAAGGGAATGCCATAAAACTCGGCAAGGCCCGCGAGGTCCCTGTGGTTGGAAACGATTGCCGGAATCTCGATCGGCAGGTTGCCTGCCCGCTGCTGGAAGAGCAGGTCGTTCAGGCAGTGTCCGTCCTTGGAAGCCATGATCAGGGTGCGCACGGGAACTCCGGCGCGGTGCAGCTCCCACTCCATGCCGAACTGCCCGGCCACCGGAGCCAGCCGGGAGCGGACGTCGTCGTAGCTGCCCGGGGCGGTGAAGTCCACACGCATAAAGAAGGTGCCGGAGTCCGGACTCCCGTACTGCTGGGACTCCGTGATGTTCCCGCCTGCTCCCGCCAGCGCACCGGAGACGGCGTGGACGATTCCCGGCCGGTCGGCACAGGAGAGGGTCAGGGTGTAGGCGCCGGCCTCAGCAGCGGCGTCGGCGTTGGAGGTCGGGGAAACGGGGGACGCCGGCAGCCCGGCGGTGGCATCTTCTCTCACCTTCCCAAGGTTACCGCCCGGGCGCCCACCGCCTAGGCTGGGTGAATGGACGTTACTTTCGCCCCGCTTACGGACAAGGACGAAGAGGAACTGGTCAGATTCCTGACCACCAACAGTTTTCCGTTCCACCGGATCACGGCTCCTTCCGAGGAGCTGGTCCGCAGGCTGCTGCTGGAAGGAAGGTTCGAGTCCGACGGCGTATGCACCTTCTGGGTATTTGGTGGAAACCACCGGCTTGGCCTGGTGATCCTGGAGGACCTCAATGAGGAGTGCGCATACTTCGATCTTCGCCTGGTGGAGGAGCACCGGGGCGGGGGCAAGGGCGTCCCTGTGCTCCGCGCCCTGACGGACATGGTCTTTGCCGAGTACCCGCATCTGCGCCGCTTCGCCGGGCGGATGCGGGAAGACAACATCGCCATGCGCAAAACCCTGCTGCGCTCAGGATTCGTCAAGGAAGCACACCTGCGTGAGCAGTGGCCGCTGGACGGCGGGCGCCGGCTGGCGGAAGTGGTCTACAGCCGGCTGCGCTCTGACTGGGAAGCGGGTACGGTTACCGGCTTCGAGTGGGAGGACCTCGCTGCACGGTAGGATGTAACCGTCGCAACTGGCGTTGGGTGGGTAACCACCAGGAAGCGGCACAGAGCAGTAACATACCGCGGATCGCACGCCTGGGCCTTCGGTCAAGTTGTCATCTGTTTGTCATGCCCGGACCCCGGGGGTGCCCGGCAGGTAGCCTGACCTATAGAACACCTTTCCCCAGGAGATGCACGTGAGACTATCCACCCAGCCCGTCACCAATGCCCCTCTCTCCGAGGTTGATCCGGAGATTGCCGCAGTCCTGAACGGGGAACTGGCCCGCCAGCGCAATACGCTGGAAATGATCGCTTCAGAGAACTTCGCGCCGCGTGCGGTCCTGGAAGCACAGGGCTCGGTCCTGACCAACAAGTACGCCGAGGGCTACCCCGGGCGCCGCTACTATGGCGGCTGCGAGCAGGTTGACGTGGCTGAGAACCTTGCGATCGAACGGGTCAAGGCCCTGTTCGGCGCCGAGTTCGCCAACGTGCAGCCGCACTCCGGCGCCCAGGCCAACGCTGCCGCGCTGTCCGCGCTGATCAAGCCCGGTGACAAAATCATGGGTCTGAACCTGGCCCACGGCGGCCACCTGACCCACGGCATGAAGCTCAACTTCTCCGGCAAGCTCTACGAGGTTGCTGCCTACGGTGTGGACGAGCAGACCTACCGCGTGGACATGGACAAGGTCCGGGAGCAGGCACTCGCCGAGAAGCCGCAGGTCATCATCGCCGGATGGTCCGCGTACCCCCGGCAGCTGGATTTCGAAGCGTTCCGTTCGATTGCCGATGAGGTGGGCGCCTACCTGTGGACGGACATGGCCCACTTTGCCGGCCTGGTGGCGGCCGGACTGCACCCGAGCCCGGTGCCGCATTCCGACGTCGTCACCTCCACGGTGCACAAGACCCTCGCCGGGCCGCGTTCCGGCATGATCCTCGCCAAGGAAGAGTTCGGCAAAAAGATCAACTCCAGCGTCTTCCCGGGCCAGCAGGGCGGCCCGCTGATGCACGTGATCGCCGCGAAGGCCGTGGCCTTCAAGGTGGCGGGCTCCGAGGAATTCCGTGAGCGGCAGGAGCGCGTGCTGGAAGGCGCCCGCATCATTGCCGACCGCCTGACCGCAGCGGATGTGGCCGAGCATGGTGTCTCCGTGCTGACCGGCGGCACCGACGTGCACCTGATCCTGGTGGACCTGCGCAACTCAGTGCTGGACGGCAAGCAGGCCGAAGACCTGCTGCATTCCGTCGGCATCACCGTGAACCGCAACTCGATCCCGTTCGACCCGCGGCCCCCGATGGTCACCTCCGGTCTGCGCATCGGCACCCCGGCTTTGGCCACGCGGGGTTTCGGTGCCAGGGAATTCACTGAGGTGGCAGAAATTATCGCCGCAGCGCTGAAGCCCGCTCCGGACACGGAGACCCTGCGCAGCCGCGTCACCGCACTCGCCGAAGATTTTCCGCTCTACCCGGGCCAGGAGGAATGGTAAGCATGGAGCAGGCAACCAACATGGAAGGCGCCGTTCAGATTCCGAAGGAAACTGCGCCGGCAACAGCCCAAGTCCTGGACGGCATCAAGGCCGCCAAGGAAATCAAGGCAGAGCTCACCGAACGCATCCAGGTCCTCAAGGACGAGCACGGAATCACTCCGGGGCTGGCAACCGTGCTGGTGGGCGATGACCCGGCCAGCCACTCCTATGTGGGCGGAAAGCACAAGGACTGCGCGCAGGTGGGAATCAACTCGATCCGCCGGGACCTTCCCGCTGACATCAGCCAGGAAGAGCTCGAGAAGGTCATCGATGAACTGAACGAGGACCCGGCTGTCACGGGCTACATCGTCCAGCTCCCGCTGCCCAAGCAGTTGGATACCAACGCCATTCTTGAGCGCATCGCGCCGGAAAAGGATGCGGACGGGCTGCACCCGGTGAACCTGGGCCGGCTGGTGCTCAATGTCTCCGATCCGATGAACTCCCCGCTGCCGTGCACCCCGCACGGAATTGTGCAGCTGCTGGTCCGCAACGGGCTGGTCCTGACCGGAAAGAACGTCCTGGTGATCGGCCGCGGCGTCACCGTGGGCCGCCCGCTGGGACTGCTGCTGACCCGCCGTCAGATCAACGCCACGGTCACCCTGGCCCACACCGGCACCGTCAACCTGCCTGAGCTGCTGGCAGAGGCCGACGTCGTTGTTGCTGCTGCCGGGTTCCCGGGCATGATCAAGGCTGCCGAACTCAAGCCCGGCGCCATTGTGCTGGACGTCGGCGTCACCCGGGTCACCGATCCGGAGACCGGCAAGACCACGCTCAGCGGCGACGTCGAGAAGGATGCTGCATCCGTTGCGTCCTGGATGTCACCGAATCCCGGCGGCGTGGGGCCCATGACCCGCGCCATGCTGCTGGCCAACGTGGTTGAAGCTGCGGAACGCAGTGTAGGAATCCTCCCGGCCGCGTAGGGGCACACCGGCACGTCCCGGAGCGGAACCGGACGCACGGCGCGTCGGGTTCCGCTCCCTGGGTTCTTAAATCGGTCGGGGACCAGCCGTTGGCGGGGCGCGTCACAGATAGATAATGGACTGTGTCCAAGTTATAAATGGACTATGTCCAAATTTAGGCTTCCTTCGCGCATTGCTCGCCGCGCCGGCGCTGCCGCGGTGGCGTGCGCACTCATCGCCACGGGTATGACCCTCACCGCTCCGGCCGCAGCACAGGCCGCCCCGTTGCTCGAGCACGAGTTCACCTTCAGCGATCCCAAAGGCAGCGACTGGGTCGTCCCCGAAGGGGTGACAGAGGTGCTCGTTGCCCTCCGCGGCGGCGACGGCGGCTGCGCCAACTGCTCACAACCCGGTGGCCGTGGTCAGAGCTACCTGCTGCAGCTCGCCGTCACCCCCGGGGACACCCTGACACTGTACGCAGGGCAATCGGGCGAAGTGTTCCGCCGCACGGCCGGTCAGGGCTTCGTCGACGGCGGCAAGGGCGGCGACAAGAGCAGGAGTGGGAGTGTCGGCAACGGCGGCGGCGGCGCCTCCGCGTTGAAGCTCAACGGTGAACTGCTTGCGGTAGCAGGCGGCGGTGGCGGCGACGGTGGTCACGGCGGCGACCGCGATTTCCGCCCCTTCAACATCGACGTGGACTTCGGCGGCGCAGGCGGCGACGCAGCGACCGGCGAGCAACCCGGGTGGGGCTGGGGCAAGCATGCCGGCAATCCCGGGAAGAACGCGGAGGACAATCCCTCATTCGCGCGCTACGGCAAGGAGGGGGAGAACGGCAAGAGTGCCGGCTTCATGACCTCCGGCGGCGGCGGCGGTGCCGGAGGCGGCGGCTACCCTGCCAGCGGTACCGCGGGCGGCGCCGGCAAGAAGCGCCTGGGCTTTGGTGCCGGCAGCGGCGGCGGGTCCGGCATGAGCTGGATCAATTCCGATGCAGCGACGCTCAAGGTGCTCGAGACGGGCACCCGACCCGAGCAGGGCTTCATTTACAACGGTCCGCTGGCGCTTGACGGCACCGTGAAGGTGACCGTCCCGCTGCAGGTAGACACCGTGCTGGACGGTCCTGAGGCGGTTACCGCAGATCAGCCCTTCGAGGTCCGCGGGATCGCCCGGGACGCGATCCTGGGCGGCAGCCCGGTGGACGGCACGTACACGCTCGAACTCGACGGCGAGCCCATCGCCACCGGTATGACCGACGGCGACATCACATTGCCCGTTGGGGGCCTCGCTGAGGGTACCCATGCTCTCACCTACACCTTTACGGCGAAGCACCGGATGGGCGTGTACTGGAACGACTCTGCGGTGACGCGGGCGGAACTGACGCTCACAGCGACTCCCACGCCGCCGGCGGAATCCGCAGATGACTACGTTGACCTCCCGCCGGACACCCAGAATGGGGGCACTCCGGACAAGGACACGAAGAGGAAGGGCGCTCCGGACAAGGACACGAAGGGGAAGGACACGAAGGGGAAGGGCGCAGATGCGCAGGACGAGGACGCACAGGATGGGTCGGACGAGCCGCTGAGCCCGGCGGAGAAGCGGCTGCGTGAAGCCAACAAACCGCTTACGGACACCATAGAAAAGCCATAGAGGGCTCCGAAGGCAGCAACGGCGTGGGCCCTGACGCCTTACCGAAACTGCCGCAGGCCCGTCCTCCCGCAACGGAGGGCGGGCCTGCGTGTGTCCCCGGGCACCCTGCATTATGATTGCCGGGTGCCGCAGATCACAACTTCCAAGACCCCCGCCGTCCGCGGCTTCCAGGGACCGGTGATTGCCGCGTCGAACCTCACTAAGTCCTACGGCGATTTCACCGCCGTGGACGGCATCAGCTTTGAGGTTCCGGCGGGGGAGTCCTTTGGTCTCCTGGGCCCCAACGGCGCCGGCAAGTCCACCACAATGAAGATGATTGGCGGTGTCTCCCGGCGAACCTCCGGTGACTTGGCGATCATGGGCCTGGACCCGAACACCAACGGCCCGGAAGTCCGGGCGCACCTGGGAGTGGTCCCGCAGCAGGACAACCTGGATGAGGAACTCCGTGTCCGGGACAACCTGCTGGCCTATGGGCGCTACTTCGGGCTGCCCAAGAGCTACCTGCAGCCCAAGGCAGATGAACTCCTTGATTTCGCGCAGCTCACCGACAAAGCCAAGGCACGCGTGGACGACCTCTCAGGCGGCATGAAGCGCCGTCTGACGATTGCCCGCTCACTGATCAACGATCCCAAGATCCTGCTGCTGGACGAGCCCACCACCGGATTGGACCCGCAGGCCCGCCACATTCTCTGGGACCGGCTCTTTCGGCTCAAGGAAGCCGGCGTCACGCTGATCCTCACCACTCACTACATGGACGAGGCCGAGCAGCTCTGCGACCGGCTGATTGTGGTGGACAAGGGCACCATCATGGCCGAGGGGTCACCGGCAGCCCTGATCCGTACCCATTCCTCCCGCGAAGTGGTGGAACTTCGTTTCGGTTCCGAGCGCAACACGACGGTGGCCACGGAGCTGGATGGAATCGGGGAGCGCATCGAGACGCTGCCGGACAGGGTGCTGATTTACGCGAACGACGGCGAAGCGGCCCTGGAAGCGGTCAGCGCCCGCGGGCTGCGGCCCATTACCTCCCTGGTCCGGCGTTCCTCGCTGGAGGACGTATTCCTCCGCCTCACCGGCAGGAGCCTCGTTGACTGAGCAGCGCACCCACGCAGTGCTGGGGCTGCGCTCCCCGCTCACGCCCGAGGAAACCGCACGAAGGGCCCGCCGGTTCGGGGCCTTCTACTATGCAGAGCACTGGCTGCGCCGGATGCGCGGCTACGGGATCACGGTGCTGGTCACTGCCGTCGGAACCCCGCTTGTCTACCTCTTTGGCATGGGGATCGGACTGGCTTCGCTGGTGGACACCGGAACCAACGCGGCGTTCGAAGCCGGAAACGGCACCTCGGTGTCCTATCTGATGTTTGTTGCGCCGGCGCTTCTGGCGACGGCGGCGATCATGGTCTCGAGTGAGGAAAACACCTATACGGTGATGTCCGGCTTCAAATGGCGGCGGACCTACTACGGGCCCAATGCATCGCCGCTGTCCAGCGGCCAGCTTGTTGACGGGCACGTGCTGGGACTTGGCGTCCGGCTGCTGATCACCTGCGGTGCCTACTTCGGTTTCCTGCTGCTGTTCGGGGCAGCGGGCAACCCGGCCACCGCGTGGCTCATGATTTTCACGGCCATCCTGGGCGGGTTGGCGTTCGGCCTCCCGCTGATGGCCTACAGCGCCTCCATCACCGAAGACCGCGGCCAGTTCGCCATGGTCCAGCGCTTTATTGTCATGCCGCTGTTCCTGTTCTCCGGCACGTTCTTCCCGCTGGACACCCTGCCGCTGGTGATCCGCTGGATTGGCTGGATTTCGCCTCTCTGGCATGCCACTGAACTTGGCCGTGTTTTCAGCTACGGACTTGCCGAGCCCGCAGCCCTGACGGTGGTGCATGTGGCCTACCTGCTGGTGCTCGCCGCCGGGGGATGGCTGCTGGCACGGCGCACCTTCACCAGGAGGCTGGGCAAATGAGCACTGAACACCGTACCGGCACTGAACACGGTACTGGCGCAGCGGCGTCGGACTTCCTGGCTCCCGGGTCACCGGCGCTGGCGGGGAACCGCTTCCTGGGATCGCTCTACGCACGGAACATCCGCGCGGTCTTTGCCCGCGGGCTCAAAGCGACGTGGGGAACCAACTGGTCGATCATGATCAGCGGGTTCGTCGAACCTGTGCTGTACCTGCTCGCCATGGGAATCGGCCTGGGCGCCCTCATCGGCACCGTCACCGGTCCCGGCGGGGAGCAGATCAGCTACGCGGCGTACATCGCGCCGGCGCTGCTGGCCGTTTCGGCCATGAACGGTGCCGTCTACGACTCCACCATGAACGTGTTCTTCAAACTGAACTACGCCAAGCTTTATGAGGGGATGCTGGCCACCTCGCTGGGGCCGCTCGACGTCGCCCTTGGCGAGATCCTGCTGGCGCTGCTGCGCGGGGCCATGTACGCCACCGGCTTCACTGCCGTTATGGCAGCAATGGGACTGGTAACGTCTCCGCTGGCGCTATTGATGATTCCCGCGGCCGTAGTCGTGGCATTTGGGTTTGCGTCCTTCGGGATGGCGATCACCAGTTACATGAAGACCTTCCAGCAGCTGGACTGGGTCAGCTTCGTCATGCTGCCGATGTTCCTTTTCTCCGCCACCTTCTACCCGCTGAGCGTCTACCCGCAGGCCGTGCAATGGGTCATCCAGGCGCTGCCGCTGTGGCACGGCGTGGAGATGCTGCGCCAAATCAGTGCCGGAGCGTACAGCCTGGCCACGGCCGGCCACCTGCTCTACTTCGTAGTCATGATCGCGATCGGCCTGATTGTCACGACCCGCCGGCTCGAAGCTCTGTTCCAGAAATAACTGTTCCAGAAGCAGCAGCTCCAGAAGCAGGCCATCCCTGCCCGCTTGGCCCCTTTGTCCCGGATCCGGCAGGTCAGGGCGTCCGGACACGGGCAGCCAGTGCTGCCTGAAGGCGGGATTCGACGCCGAGCTTGGCAAGCACCCTGGAGACATGGGTCTTCACAGTGGTTTCCGAGATGCCCAGCTTGCGGGCTATGCGGACATTGCTCAGGCCTTCGGCGAGGCAGTCAAGGACTTCCACCTCACGCGCTGTCAGCTCCATCTCCGGCGCAGAGGCCTGCGCCGGACCCTGGGCGGACGGAGCGTCCGCGACGGAACGGGCGCGGCCGGAGACAAAAGCATCCACCAGCCGGCCGGCGACTTCCGGCGCAATGACGGTGCCGCCGTCGTGGACCCGACGCAGCGCCGCCGTGATTTCCGCCGGTTCGGCCGTTTTGAGCAGGAACCCGGCTGCACCAGCGGAAAGCACCCCGAAGAGGTAGGAATCGTGGTCGAAGGTTGTCAGGGCAACAACCTTGGCCAGCCCCGCACCGGCAATCTCCCCGGTGGCCTGGACGCCGTCCACCACGGGCATCCTTAGGTCCATCAGCACAACGTCCGGGCCCAGCGCACGGGCCATTCGGACCGCCGTGGCGCCGTCTGCGGCTTCGCCTACCACCTCGAACCCGGGCTCGGTCTCCAGCACCATGCGCATGCCCAGCCGGATCGCGGCGTGGTCGTCCGCTAGCAGCACCCGAATGTTCCCGCTCATACTGTGGTTCCTCCTGCGCTGATCTTTGCCTGGGCCGGAAGCGGCTCTCGACCAATGGGCACCTCGGCTTCCACTTTCCAGCCCGTGCCACCTGCGGCCGGACCCGCCCAGGCCTTGCCGCCAAGCTGCTCGGCACGTGCCAGCATGCTCGGAATACCGGTACCCGTGCCTGTACCTGTGCCTCCCGCGGGCGAATCGGAGGCTGGTCCGGCCAGCTTTCCGCCGTCGTCCTCCACCACCAGCCGCAGCCCTGACGGCGTGCGCTCCAGCAGCATGCAGACCCTGGCGCCGTCCGTGTGCCGGGCCGCGTTCACCAGCGCCTCCACTGCGATCCGGTACACGGCTGCCTGCACCGGGGAGGGAAGGTCATCGTTCACCAGGTTCGTCCAGTCAATGCTCATTCCGGCTGCCCGGTGCCCTGCGACCACAGCGTCCAGGTCCTCGATGCTGCCCGCAAGGGGGCGGGGGACGCCGGTGCTGAGGGTGCGGATCATCCCGTTCAGTTCTTCAAGCCCCTTCACGGACTCGTGGCGCACGTGGGCCAGTACCTCGGCAGGCAAGGTACTGCCCTGCGGGCTGCGCAGTGCCGCTCCAGACTGAAGGGCAATGGCGGAGAGCCTGGAGGAGAGGACATCATGCAGTTCCCTGGCCATGTCCTGCCGCTCGGCCGCCAGTGCCAGTTCGTGTTCGCGCGCGGCCAGGCGTTCCTGGTCCCGGGCAGCGGCGCGGATGGCGGCGGCCCGTGCGGCCTCGCTGTCCGCGAGCTGACCCGCCTTGCGCAGGTTGGACGCCCACTCGGCGGGGAGCAGGAGCACCATTCCGGTCAGCAGGACGACTGTGACGCCGTCGCGCAGGTCTCCGGTCAGGGACCACACCGCCAGACCCGAGGCACCGCAAAGCGCTAGGACGCTCACCTCCGCTGCGCGGGCCGTACGGGCTGATCCAAACAGGACCAGCGAGAAGACCGCCTCGAAGGCCAGGAAAAGACCCGCCGTGCTGTTGGCCAGGAACAGGAGTACGGCGGCGGTGAAGCAGACCGAAACCATAACGGACGTGAGCCTGCGGCGCAGCACGACGACGCCGCAGCCCACCAGAGTGAGCACGGGCCACCACGGCACCAGGGCCGGGAACGCCGCACTGGCGGTGGCAGTCAGGTCCAGGGAATGCATCAGCCAGGCCAGGGCAGCGTATCCGAGCGCCAGCAGTGCGTCTTCACGGCGGATCCGGCGGACCGGCGGATCCTGGCCCCAGGAGGAGTTCATGTTTCCATCCTGACGTGGGCATTGCTTCCGGCCAAGCAGGTTTCGCTGCCATGGCACTAAAGGACGATGCCCGCTACACCCAAGGCCGGATTCCTAGGGACCGGAACCGCGGAAAGGTAGTGGCCATGACTCCGGAGACAATTGTTCAGCTGGGCGTACTTGCCCTCATAGACAGCACCAGCATCGGCACGCTGGTCATTCCCGTGTGGCTCCTCATGCGGCGGGACGCTCGAAGGACTACAGGAAAGGTCGCCACGTACCTCGGCGCGGTAGGCGTGTTCTATTTCCTTGTGGGGCTGCTGCTGCTTTCAGGCGCCGCCGGGCTGGGGAACATGCTGGGCGGGGGAGCCGGCTCGCTGCTGGAGCTGCCGGCGGTGCAGCTGGTAATGGTTGCTGCCGGTGCAGGCATGCTTATCTGGTCTTTCAAGGACTCATCCTTTAAAGACGCCGGCCGGAAGCCCGGCAGCGCGCCCGATCCGTCGTCGCCGGGCAGCCCGTCGCCGGAGATGCGGGTTTCGCCGGGCACCACCGCTTTGGCGGGCAGTGCCGATCTGGCCGGCGCTGCCCCGGTCAGTGCTGCCCCGGTCAGTGCAGACCCGGGCAGTACAGGCCCGGGCAGTGCCCGGGCAACAGCCGCGCAGCGGCGCTCGCAGGCCACTGAACATCGCTGGCAGCACCGCATTGGCAAAGCCCTGAACTCACGCGGGGGACTGCTGGGACTGGCACTGCTGGCAGGGGTCCTGGAACTTCCCACGATGCTGCCCTACCTGGCCGCGGTCGGGCTGCTGACCTCGTCCGGGATCGGTTGGACTGCCTCTGCCGGCGTGCTGGCGCTCTACTGCCTGGTCATGCTGCTGCCGGCGGCACTGCTGGTGCTTTCCCGCTGGCTGCTGGGCAAACGCCTGGACGGGCCGCTTCAGCGGCTGCGGGCGTGGCTGTCCAAGGCATCGGGGGAGGCGGTGCTGTGGATCGTCGGAATTGTGGGGTTCCTGCTGCTTCGGGCAGGGCTGGCCGGACTGTTCCCCGGTGCCTCGTGGAACCCGTTTGGCGGCTGACGGGCAGCAAACCCGTCCCGGGCTCCTCAGGTCCCGGACTCTTCCAGGGCCGCCCGAAACGCCTGGGCAACCCGCTCGCTGAAGAGCACGAACTCCACCCGCTCAATACCCGTGCCCTGATGGTTCCGGACCGCCTGCACCGCGGTGCGCGCGACGTCGTCTGCGTCCCAGCCGTAAACGCCGGCGCTGATTGCAGGGAAGGCTATTGTTGCCGCCCCGAGTTCCTCAGCCACCGCGAGGCTGTTGGCAAAGGCACGGCGCAGCAGCTCGGGATCGGTCTGGCCTGCCACCGCGTTGGGGCCGACGGTGTGGATCACCCAGCGTGCCGGGAGGTCGAACGCTTCCGTGGCCACCGCCTCGCCAACCGGCAGCCCGTTCGGATAATCAGTTTTCCGCAGGGTCTGGCAGGCCTGCAGCAGCTGCCTTCCGGCTGCCCGGTGAATGGCGCCGTCCACCCCGCCGCCGCCCAGCAAAGATGAGTTGGCGGCGTTCACTACGGCATCGACGTCGCGCGTTGTGATGTCTCCCTGCAGCAGCTCGATCTCCATGAGCCCAGCCTTCCAGCCGCAGCTGCGCTCCGGCAATCCCTGCCCCCTTCCTCCATCGAGAGGGCAGTTACGGCTCTTTTCAGGCCTCAAAAGAGCCGTAACTGCCCTCTCGGTTTCGCCGAAGGGGTAAGTCGGAAAGAGTCACCCTGAAAATTTGAGAGAATAAGACCATGCAGTCCATCCGTAACGGCAAGACGCCGTCAGCAAGCAATCCCGGCCGGGGTATCAGCCGCCAGATGGCCACGATCGGGACCACCGTCATGGTCTTCGTGTTCATTGTTGCCGTGCTCTTCGCCGCCAATGAGAACGACGTCGTTGGCTGGCTGGTGGTGATCATCTCCCTGGGCTGGCTGCTGCTGTTCGCCTTCGTGGTCTTCAGCATCCGCGGTGCGGCCCGCAAGGCCGGCGCGAAACTCGCCCAGGCCCAGGATTCCCTGAACCGTGCTTCCGGAGCAGCTCCCTCCGTGGAGGTCATGGACGAGGCAACCCTCATCCGTGACCAGAAGCTCGATCACAGCTTTAAGATCATCCAGGTCCAGTCCAAGGTGATCCGCGACAACCTCGGCACCGACGCCGACCAGGTTTCCCGCGCCATCGAGACCATCGAGATCACGGCGCACAACGCCCGCGGAATGATGAAGAAGGACGACGGCGGTCCGGTCGAAGGCACTGTAGTCGACTAAGGCAGCAGGTAAGAGGGCGCATCATTACGCGCCAGGCGGCACCGCCGGAAACGAAAGCTACTGAGGGTAAGGTATTTGGCGTGAGCATGGAATCGACTGGGGACTCCAGCCCTGAACGCGGATCGTCGGCGCTGAGGATCGCAACCGTCAACGTGAACGGTATCCGTGCTGCGTACAAGCGCGGCATGGCAGAGTGGCTGGCCCAGCGCGGCGTAGGCATCCTGTGCCTCCAGGAAGTGCGGGCTCCCGACGCGATTGTCCGTGAGCTCCTGGGCAGCGACTGGCACATTCTGCACGCGGAGGCGGAAGCCAAGGGCCGCGCAGGCGTTGCCATCGTTTCCCGCTCCGAACCCATTGCCGTCCGGGAACACATTGGCGAGGATTACTTCGCCCTGTCCGGCCGCTGGGTCGAAGCTGACTTCAAGGTAACCGTCGACGGGGAGGAAAAGCTGCTCACTGTGGTCAGCGCCTACGTGCACTCGGGTGAAGCCGGAACCCCCAAGCAGGATGACAAGTACCGCTTCCTGGACGTCATGGCCGCCCGGCTGCCGGTGCTGGCTGCCACCAGCGACTACGCCCTGATTGTGGGAGACCTCAACGTCGGCCACACCACGCTGGACATCAAGAATTGGAAGGGCAACGTAAAGCGGGCAGGCTTCCTGCCCGAAGAGCGCGCCTACTTCGACCGGTTCTTCGGCGACGAGATCGGCTACGTGGACGTAGCCCGCAAGCTGGCCGGCGACGTTCCCGGGCCCTACACCTGGTGGTCCTGGCGCGGACAGGCATTCGACAACGACGCGGGCTGGCGGATCGATTACCACATGGCCACTCCGGCCCTCGCCGAGCGTGCCGTCAGCGCCGTCGTCGACCGTGCAGCCACCTACGACGCCCGTTTCTCCGACCACGCACCCGTGGTCGTTGACTACAAGTTCTAAGGCCCAAACAATGACGCATCCGCAGACGCAGACCCCCGCCCGCCAGCGCATCCTCTCCGGGATGCAGCCCTCCGCGGATTCACTGCACCTGGGCAACTATCTTGGTGCCCTGGTGAACTGGGTGCGCCTGCAGGAGCAGTACGACGCCTACTTCTTCATCCCGGACCTGCACGCGATCACCGTACCGCAGGACCCGGCGGACCTCCGCCAGCGCACCCGCGTGACCGCCGCGCAGTACATTGCAGGCGGCGTGGACGTGGACAACGCCACCCTGTTCGTCCAGTCGCAGGTGCCCGAACACGCACAGCTGGCCTGGGTGCTGAACTGCCTCACCGGATTCGGCGAAGCGTCCCGCATGACGCAGTTCAAGGACAAGCAGCAGCGCTTTGGTGCTGACGCCGCCAGCGTGGGCCTGTTCACCTATCCGATCCTGCAGGTGGCGGACATCCTGCTGTACCAGCCCCAGGGCGTCCCCGTGGGCGAGGACCAGCGCCAGCACGTGGAGCTCAGCCGCGACCTCGCGAAGCGGTTCAACTCCCGCTACGGAGAGACGTTCACGGTTCCGGAGGCCTTCATCCAGAAGGAATCCGCGAAGATCTATGACCTGCAGAATCCTGCGGCGAAGATGTCCAAATCAGCCGAATCGCAGGCCGGGCTGATCAATCTGCTGGACCCGGACAAGGTAATTGCCAAGCGGATCAAGTCGGCCGTGACTGACGACGGCACGGAGATCCGGTTCGACCGGGAAGCCAAGCCCGGCATCTCCAACCTGCTCTCCATCTACTCGCTGATCACCGGCCGGAGCGTCGACACCCTGGTCAAGGAGTACGAAGGAAAAATGTACGGACACCTCAAGGTTGACCTGGCAGAAGCAGCGACCGAACACATCCGTCCTATCCGGGAGCGGGCACTGGCCCTGCTGGATGATCCCGCGGAACTGGACCGGCTGCTGGCCAAGGGGGCGCTGAAAGCCAGGGAAACGGCGTCGGCTACACTTGCCGATGTGTACGAGAAGATCGGTTTCCTCCCACTGGGTTCCACCGCCCGCTAAACGCTCATGGGCTACACGAACTCCACCGTCCAGACCTCATCCGGCGCAGCACGCGGCGGCAGCGGCCGGATGCCCGAAAGCCCTTGCTGGGTGGGGATTGTGATCCCGGTTCCCGATCCGATGGCCTCGGAGCTGCGCCGGGCACGAGCCTCCTTCGGAGATCCGATGGCCTCGGTAATACCGGCGCACATCACGCTGGTAACCACGACGCCGGCACCGGACTGGACCTCGGCGCTGGCACACGTGCGTGAAGTGACCGCCGCCCAGGCGCCCTTTACCGTGACCCTGCGGGGTGCGGCGTCGTTCCGGCCCGTCACACCGGTGGTGTACGTACAGGTTGAGGACGGTTTCTCCGAGTGCTCAAAGCTGCACGACCAGCTGCAGTCCGGCCCGCTGGACCACCAGATCCCGTACCCGTACCACCCGCACGTCACTGTGGCGCACGACGTGTCCGAGGCCAGCATGGACAACGCCGTGAAGACCCTGAGGGATTACCGGGCGAGCTTCACCGTGGACCGGATCGGCGTGTTTGAACACGACCCGCACGGCCTGTGGGTCCTGCGCGAGGAAATGCGCCTGCGGGGTTAGGAACCCTTTTCCCGGGCCTGCCGAAGATAGATTCCGGCCCACGCGGCGATGATTTCAGCTGCCCTGGTGGTCTGTTCCCTGTCCGGCATCAGATGGCTTGCTCCTTCCAGGGAGACGAAGCTGCGCGGATGCCGGGCGGCACTGAAAATCTCCGAGGCATTCTCGATTCCCACGGTTTCATCGGCGGGGGAATGCATAACCAGCAGTGGCAAGTCGAGGGACTCGATGCACCCGCGCAGGTCATGGCTGTGCAGGTCCTCCACCAGTTCGTGGCGGATGGTCAGCGTACGTCCGCCCAGCTCGACGTCGGCCTCCCCCCGGGCAGCGATGGTCTCCAGCTCATCCTCGAACAGATGGGCCACATGGGAGGGCCGGAACGGGGCACCGATGGTCACCAGGGCAGCCAGCGAGTCTTCGCTGGAGGCGGCCGCGAGAGCCGCGGCACCGCCGAGCGAGTGGCCGATCAGCAGGGTGGGCGGACGGCCGGAGGAACGCAGGAAATCCATGGCATTGTGCAGGTCGGAGACCTTCGTGGTGAACGATCCGTCCTCCCAGGAACCGGTCGAGCGGCCCAGCCCGGCGGCGTCGTACCGCAGCACTCCGATGCCCCGCTCCGCCAGCGCCTTGGAGATGCGTGAGGCAGCGGCACTGTTCTTCCCGAGGGCAAAGCCATGGCAGAACACGGCCCAGCCGAGCACGTCCCCGTCCGGAACGTCGAGAGTGCCGGCCAGGGTGGTGCCGTTGACGCCGGGAAAGGATACCGATTCGAACTCTGGCATGGACCCAACCCTATCCTGCTGCCCTTCCCGGTTCCGGCAGCCGGGGGAGCGGGTACGCAAAAGGCGGAGGAGCCGGAAGTGAATCCGGTTCCTCCGCCTTGAAAAGCGGGCTGGGCCCCTGAACTAGATGGAGCGGTTCAGGATGGCCTGCTTGACCTCGGAGATGGCCTTGGTGACCTGGATGCCGCGGGGGCATGCTTCCGAGCAGTTGAAGGTGGTGCGGCAGCGCCACACGCCTTCCTTGTCGTTCAGGATTTCCAGGCGCATGTCTCCGGCGTCGTCACGCGAGTCGAAGATGAAGCGGTGTGCGTTCACGATCGCGGCGGGGCCGAAGTACTGTCCGTCGGTCCAGAAGACGGGGCAGGAGGACGTGCAGGCAGCGCAGAGGATGCACTTGGTGGTGTCATCGAAACGCTCGCGGTCCTCAGCGGACTGCAGGCGCTCCTTCGTCGGCTCGTGGCCCTTGGAGACCAGGAACGGCATGATCTCGCGGTAGGACTGGAAGAACGGTTCCATGTCCACGATCAGGTCCTTTTCCACCGGCAGGCCCTTGATGGGCTCGACGAGGATGGGCTTGGACGTGTCCAGGTCCTTCAGCAGGGTCTTGCAGGCCAGGCGGTTGCGGCCGTTGATGCGCATGGCATCGGAACCGCAGACGCCGTGGGCGCAGGAACGGCGGAACGAGACAGTGCCGTCATGCTCCCACTTGACCTTGTGCAGGGCATCCAGCACACGGTCCGTGCCGTACATCGTCAGGGTCCACTCATCCCAGTGTGCCTCGTCAGAGATCTCCGGGTTGTAGCGGCGCACCTTCAGGGTGATATCGAAGGAGGGGATTTCACCGGCAGTGGATTCGGCCAGGTCAATCTTCGAGGCCGGCTCAGCGACTTCCGTTGTCATTAGTACTTCCTCACCATCGGCTCGTAGCGCGTGAAAATGACCGGCTTGGTATCGAGCCGGATGCCGGCCGTGTGCTCGGCGTTGTCGGCCTCATCGACCTTGTAGGCCATGGAGTGCAGCATGAACTTTTCGTCATCGCGCTCCGGGAAGTCCTCACGGAAGTGGCCGCCGCGCGATTCCTCGCGGTGCAGGGCCGCCACGGACATGACCTTGGCCAGTTCCAGGAGGAAGCCGAGTTCTACGGCTTCCAGCAGGTCAAGGTTGAAGCGCTTGCCCTTGTCCTGGACGTTGATCTTCTTGTAGCGCTCTTCGAGGTCGGCGATGTCGGAGAGCGTCTTCTGGATCGTCTCGGCCGTACGGAACACCTGCATGTTGGCATCCATGGTGTTCTGCAGGTCGCGGCGGATTTCGGAAACGCGCTCGGTGCCTTCGGAGTTGCGGACAACATCCAGCAGGGCAATCGTGTCTGCTTCCGGATCTTCCGGCAGGTCAACGAAGTCGGCCTGCAGGGCGTACTCGGCAGCGTAGATGCCGGCACGCTTGCCGAACACGTTGATGTCCAGCAGGGAGTTGGTGCCCAGACGGTTGGAGCCGTGGACGGACACGCAGGCAACCTCGCCGGCGGCGTACAGGCCCGGGATCACGGTGTCGTTGTCCTGGAGGACCTCGGCCTTGATGTTGGTCGGGATGCCGCCCATGACGTAGTGCGCCGTCGGGAAGACGGGGACCGGCTCGGTGTACGGCTCTACGCCCAGGTAGGTGCGGGCGAACTCGGTGATGTCCGGGAGCTTGGCGTCGATGTGCGCCGGTTCCAGGTGCGTCAGGTCCAGCAGGACGTAGTCCTTGTTCGGGCCGCAGCCGCGGCCTTCGCGGACTTCGTTGGCCATTGAACGGGCCACGATGTCACGCGGAGCGAGGTCCTTGATGGTCGGTGCGTAGCGCTCCATAAAACGCTCACCCTCTGAGTTGCGCAGGATCGCGCCTTCACCGCGGGCGGCTTCGGAGAGCAGGATGCCCAGGCCGGCGAGGCCGGTCGGGTGGAACTGGATGAACTCCATGTCTTCGAGCGGGATGCCCTTGCGGAACGCGATGCCCATGCCGTCACCGGTGAGGGTGTGGGCGTTGGAGGTGGTCTTGAAGACCTTGCCGGCACCGCCGGAGGCGAAGACCACGGACTTGGCCTGGAAGACGTGCAGTTCACCGGTGGCGAGGTCGTAGGACACGACGCCGGCAACGCGCTTCTGGCCGAAGCTGTCTTCAACAGTCAGCAGGTCCAGGACGTAGTACTCGTTGTAGAACTCAACGTTGTGCTTGACGCAGTTTTGGTACAGCGTCTGCAGGATCATGTGGCCGGTGCGGTCTGCTGCATAGCAGGCCCGGCGGACGGGAGCCTTGCCGTGGTCACGGGTGTGGCCGCCGAAACGGCGCTGGTCGATCCGTCCTTCAGGCGTGCGGTTGAAGGGCAGGCCCATCTTTTCCAGGTCCAGCACGGCGTCAATGGCTTCCTTCGCCATGACCTCGGCGGCATCCTGGTCAACCAGGTAGTCACCGCCCTTGACCGTGTCAAAGGTGTGCCATTCCCAGTTGTCTTCTTCTACGTTGGCCAGTGCTGCGCACATGCCGCCCTGCGCCGCTCCGGTGTGGGAACGCGTG
The DNA here is from genome assembly GCA_040274025.1 of Arthrobacter sp. Taxonomy (GTDB): domain Bacteria; phylum Actinomycetota; class Actinomycetes; order Actinomycetales; family Micrococcaceae; genus Arthrobacter_B. Next base: position 21,104 of record JBELZL010000021.1, read on the forward strand.
GGGTACAGCTTGGTCAGTACCGCCGTCCGTGCGCGCTGTCCGGATTCGATGGCGGCACGCATACCGGCGCCGCCGGCGCCGACAATGACGACGTCGTACTTATGGACCTGCATACCAGATGCTCTTTCTGTTGAAACTGTTTGTAGCTCGGAGGGAGTTGCTGCGGTGCCTGCCGGCTAGGGAGCCGGGCAGAAGGACGGCAGCTGGTCCAGCGTCGCGTTGGCAGGGCACGGATCGAAGGTGAAGATCACGAGGGTGCCAAGGACGATGATGACGACGGTTGCCGAGTACAGGACCGTCTTGAGCCACATGCGGGTGGAGTTCTTTTCGGCGTAGTCGTTGATGATGGTGCGCACGCCGTTGGTTCCGTGGAGCATGGCCAGCCAGAGCATGACCAGGTCCCAGATCTGCCAGAGCGGGGAAGCCCACTTGCCGGCAACGAACCCGAAGTCGATGGCCTTGATGCCGTCGCCAACCATCAGGTTGAGGAAGAGGTGGGTGAAGATGAGGATGACCAGCAGCGCACCGGAGATGCGCATGAACAGCCATGCGATCATCTCGAAGTTGCCCTTGCCTGACCCGTTGCGGGTGTACTTCGGCGAGATGCGTCCGGCCCGGGGGGCCTCAATTGAAGGAGTGCTCATGGCTTAGTGACCCCCGAAAACGATGGGAAGGTGGCGGATGGAGAAGCCGATCATGGTCACGGCCCAAAGGCCGACAACGCCCCAGAGCATCTGGCGCTGGTACTTGGGGCCCTTCTTCCAGAAGTCGATAAGAATCACCCGAAGGCCGTTGAAGGCGTGGAACACGATGGCGGCAACGAGGCCAAGCTCACCGAGGCCCATGATGGGGTTCTTGTACGCTCCGATGACCACGTTGTAGGCCTCGGGCGACACGCGCACCAGCGAGGTATCCAGAACATGGACCAAAAGGAAGAAGAAGATCACCACGCCAGTAATTCGATGGGCCACCCAGGACCACTGGCCTTCGCGGCCGCGGTAAAGCGTGCCTGCTGGTAACTTCGACACTGAATATTCCTCCCTGCATCGCAGCGGCGCTAGCGCGTCTTCCACGCAGTGATGACGCCGGTGCGAGAGCACTTAATAAGCTCAAGCATAATCTAGGTCCCACCCGGAGCGGGATCAATTTAGGTTCCCCTATAGTGTGACCTGGCTTACACTGCGCGCACCTGGCGGCAGCGCCGCACTCGTGTCTGCGCCCTGCCAATGGGGAACTCTCAGCTAACCTTGGCACTGATGAGTACTGAAATGACAAATGTGAACCCGGACGCGGCTGCGGGCGCCGACATATTCGACCGCTTCTACGGCGTGATTCCGGCCGGGGGAGTGGGGACCAGGCTGTGGCCGCTTTCCCGGGCCGCCGCACCGAAGTTCCTTCATGACCTCACGGGTTCCGGATCCACGCTGATCCGCGCCACATACGACCGTCTGGCCCCGCTGTCCGAGGACCGCGTGATGGTGGTGACCGGACAGCTTCACCGCTCCGCTGTCCTGGCGCAGCTGCCGGAGATCCAGCAGGAAAACCTCGTCCTTGAAAACGAGCCGAAGGACTCTGCGGCCGCCATCGGACTGGCCGCTGCCATCCTTTACCAGCGTGATCCCTCGATCATCATGGGATCCTTCGCGGCAGACCAGGTGATTACGCCTGTAGAGGTGTTCCAGGAGACAGTCCGGGAAGCCATCCACACGGCTGCCCAGGGATACATCGTCACCATCGGCATCCATCCGACGCATCCTTCCACCGGATTCGGCTATATCAAGGCCGGCGACCCGCTTGAGATCGAGGGTGCACCGAGCGCCCACGCCGTCGTCGAGTTCGTGGAAAAGCCCTCGGAAGACACGGCACGCAGCTACCTGCGCAGCGGCAACTACAGCTGGAATGCCGGCATGTTCGTGGCACCGGTCGCCCTGATGCTCAAGCACCTCCTGGCGAACGAGCCGGAACTGCACGCCGGGCTGATGGAAATCGCAGAGGCCTGGGACACGGAGAACCGCCGGGAAGTGGTGCTGAGGGTCTGGCCTACGCTGCCCAAGACCGCCATTGACTACGCGGTGGCTGAACCCGCTGCGGCAGCCGGCGACGTCGCCATGATCCCCGGCATCTTCAGCTGGGACGACGTAGGGGACTTCGCCGCCATTGGACGGCTGAACCCGGCGGAGGAAAACAGCGAACTGACCGTGATGGGGGAGGGCGCACGCGTCTACTCCGAGGACGCTTCGGGGATCGTCGTTTCCGATACCAAGCGGGTGATCGCCCTGATTGGCATCGAGGACGTGGTGATCGTGGACACGCCGGACGCGCTGCTGGTGACCACCAAGGACCATGCCCAGGAAGTCAAAAAAGCCGTGGAACACCTCAAAGCCAGCGGTGACACGGACGTCCTGTAGATAAACCGTTAGTTAAAGGGGTATTCAAGGCAACAGTACTGAGCATTCCAGCTCACGTTCCTTAGCCGTGGGAAGTCTTAAAGTCATCCAGTTCCCGCAGACCAGCACCAGTTGGCTAACCTTGAATACGTGCAGACAACCCCACTTAGCAGTTCACCCGTTCCATCTATTCGGGGCAGTGTCGCTCCAATTCTGGGTGAGCTGATCGATTTCCGGCGGGATCTGCACTCGCACCCCGAGCTTTCGCACAAGGAGTTCCGCACCACCGAACGGATCGTCGAGGCGCTGGAGGCTGCCGGCCTGCAGCCCAAACGGCTTGAAAACACCGGCGCCTACGTGGACATCGGCGACGGCCCGATCGGCCTGGCGCTGCGGGCGGACATCGACGCGCTGCCCGTCCTTGAGGAAACCGGCCTTCCTTACGCCTCCGTGAACACCGGAATAACGCACGCCTGCGGGCACGATATCCATACCACGGTCATGCTCGGTGCCGCCCGGGTGCTGGCAAAGCTCGACGCCGAGGGAGCCCTCGGCGGGCGGATCCGGGTGATCTTCCAGCCGGCAGAGGAAGTCATGCCCGGCGGCGCCCTGTCCGTCATTGAGCAGGGTGTCCTGGCTGGGGTTCCGCGGATCCTGGCGCTGCACTGCGACCCCCGCGTCGACGTCGGGCAGGTGGGCACCCGGATCGGGGCCATCACTTCCGCCTCCGACACCATCCGGATTGAACTCTCCGGCCAGGGCGGGCACACCTCCCGCCCGCACCTGACCCAGGACCTGGTCTTCGCGCTGAGCCAGATCGCCGTCAGCGTCCCGGCCGTGCTCTCACGCAGGATCGACGTCCGCAGCGGCGTCTCCGTGGTTTGGGGACAGATCCACGCCGGGTCTGCCCCGAACGCTATTCCCGGACACGGCTTTATGGCCGGCACCATGCGCTGCCTCGACGCCGAAGCCTGGCATGCGGCCGGGCAGCTGCTCGACGACGTCGTCCGCGAAGTTGCCGCTCCCTACGGTGTGCAGGTGGCGCTGGAGCACACCCGCGGCGTTCCGCCGGTGATCAACTCGGAAGCCGAAACCGGTCTGATCGAAGCTTCAGCGCGAGCGGAGCTGGGAGAGGATTCAGTAGTCCTGACCCCACAGTCCATGGGCGGGGAGGACTTTGCCTGGATGACCCAGGCCATTCCCGGCGCCATGATGCGGCTGGGCACCCGGACACCGGGCGGGGAAACCTTTGACCTGCACCGCGGGGACTACAACCCGGACGAACTGGCTATCAGCTGCGGAGTCTCGGTAATGGCCGCCGCGGCCGTGCGGGCCGCCCGCGGCCTGCGGCACTGATTGGCAGCTGGAGCTGCCGGCACAGCTGGCCATGAGGGGCCGTCACAGAGCCCCTATTGATAACAACATGTAAACAAATGTTCCCCAGGACACTTCTTCGCGTAGTGGTTCGCAACACATGCACTATGGTTAGGTCTTGCTGCGCTCCATGAGGGAAGGAGCGCGCACCACACGCACCTGCGAAAGGCCCTCCCGTCCGGCGGGCCGCCGCGCAGTTAGGCGGTGGAACACTTTTCTTTTCTGGAGGAACATTGAAGAATTTCCCGCGCGGCTTCAAGCGCAATGCCGGTGTATCCGTCGCCATGCTGGGCGCGTCGGCGCTTCTGCTGGCCGGCTGCGGTGCCGCCCCGGAGGAAGAGTCCGCATCCAGCGGTGAGGCAAGCGCCAACGGCGACTTCCTGGCCTGCATGGTTTCGGACTCCGGCGGATTCGATGACCGCTCGTTCAACCAGTCCGGCTTCGAAGGCCTGAAGGCTGCGGAAACTGACCTGGACATCCAGATCAAGACTGCCGAGTCCCAGTCCGAAACCGACTTCGGCCCGAACCTGGACTCCATGGTTGTCCAGAACGGCTGCGACATCACCGTCACCGTGGGCTTCCTCCTCGCCGACGCCACCCAGGAAGTGGCTGAAGCAAACCCGGAGAGCCACTTCGCCATCATCGATGACAACTCCATCGAGCTGGATAACGTCAAGCCGATCATTTACGACACGGCCCAGGCTGCATTCCTGGCCGGCTACGTAGCTGCCGGCACGTCCGAGACCGGCAAGGTTGCCACCTACGGCGGCATCAACATCCCCACCGTGACCATCTTCATGGACGGCTTCGCTGACGGCGTTGCCTATTACAACGAAGAGAACGGCACCGACGTCGAGGTGCTCGGCTGGAACAAGGCAGAGCAGACCGGTTCCTTCATTGGCGACTTCACCAACACCGGTGCAGGCAAGACCACCACCGAAAACTTCATCAACGAAGGCGCCGACATCATCATGCCGGTGGCCGGACCGGTGGGCACCGGAACGCTGGATGCCGTTGTCGAAGCCAACGCAGGCGGCGGTACCAACAAGGTGATCTGGGTCGACTCCGACGGCTACGAGACCGCCGGCAACGGCAAGGAATACATCCTGACCTCCGTCATGAAGCTGATGGGCCAGGCCGTTGAGGACGTCATCACCACTGACGTCGAAGGTAACTTCGACGCCTCCCCGTACATCGGCACCCTGGAGAACGGCGGCGTCACGCTGGCTCCGTACCACGACCAGGAAGACGCTGTTCCGGCAGACGTCAAGACCGCAGTGGAGGAAATCAAGGCCAAGATCATCTCCGGTGAAATCACCGTAGAATCCGCTGCCAGCCCCAAGTAAACAGGGCAGACAGCAACCCTGAACCGTCGTCCGTCCGGATGTACTACCACCGGGCGGACGGCGGTTCGTTCTGTTCCGGGTAACCTTCACTTTGGGGGTACCCAAACACTCAGACACAAACAGATTGGTTGGGGTTGTGAAACTCGAACTCAAAGGCATTACCAAGCGCTTCGGCACCTTGGTTGCCAACGACCACATAGACCTGGTGATCGAGCCGGGGCAGGTTCACAGCCTGCTCGGTGAGAACGGGGCGGGCAAGTCAACGCTCATGAACGTCCTGTACGGCCTCTACGAACCCACAGAGGGCGAAATCCTTATCAACGGCAAACCCGTTGTCTTCTCAGGTCCCGGCGATGCCATGGCGGCCGGAATCGGAATGGTGCACCAGCACTTTATGCTGGTGCCCGTGTTCACCGTTGCGGAGAACGTAGCCCTGGGCAATGAAACCACGCGCGGCGCCGGGGCACTGAACCTCGAGAGCACACGCTCCCGTATCCGCCAGCTCTCAGAACAGTACGGGTTCGACGTGGATCCCGACGCCGTCGTGGAGGATCTGCCGGTTGGCGTGCAGCAGCGTGTTGAAATCATCAAGGCACTGATCCGGGACGCTGAAGTCCTCATCCTTGACGAGCCCACCGCCGTACTCACGCCACGGGAGACCGATGAGCTGCTGGCGATCATGCGCCAGCTGTGCGACGACGGCAAATCCGTGGTGTTCATTTCCCACAAGCTGCGCGAGGTTAAAGCTGTCTCCGACGTGATCACCGTGATCCGCCGCGGCAAGGTGGTTGGCGACGCTCCGCCGAGCGCCTCTACCACCGAGCTCGCCTCCATGATGGTGGGCCGTTCGGTCAGCCTGAACCTGCAGAAGGAGCCGGCCAAGCTCGGCGAGGCAACGTTCCGGGTCCGTGATCTGGTGGTGCTCTCCGACACCGGCCAGTCCGTGGTGGACCACCTTAGCTTCGAGATCGCCAAGGGCGAGATCCTCGCCGTCGCCGGTGTCCAGGGCAACGGGCAGACTGAACTCACCGAAGCCATCATGGGCCTGCAGGACCATGTCACGGGATCGATCCAGCTCGACGGTGAGGAACTTGTCGGCAAGAGCGTCGCCCAGATCATCGACGCAGGCGTGGGGTTTGTGCCCGAAGACCGCAGCGTGGACGGACTGGTGGGAACGTTCACCGTCGCCGAGAACCTGGTCCTGAACCGCTACAACAAGGCACCGTTCGCCAAGGGACTGTCCATGCGTCCGGCAACCGTGGCGAAGAACGCGGCGGAGAAGATCGAAGAATTCGATATCCGCACGCAGTCCGCCGAAGCCGCAGCGGGCACCCTCTCCGGCGGCAATCAGCAGAAGGTCGTCATGGCCCGGGAACTGTCCCGGCCCCTGTCCCTGTTTATTGCCTCCCAGCCCACCCGCGGCGTCGACGTCGGATCCATTGAGTTCCTGCACAAGCGCATCGTGGCCGAGCGCGACGGCGGCACACCGGTGATGATCGTTTCTACGGAACTGGACGAAGTCCTGGAACTGGCTGACCGGATCGCCGTTCTGTACAGCGGGCGGCTTATGGGCATTGTCCCTGGCAACACATCGCGCGATGTGCTGGGCCTGATGATGGCAGGTATGGCCGCCGAAGATGCACTTTCGCACCAGAGCGAGATCGAGGGAGGGGCGCAGTGAGCCCGGAGGAAGCAAACAAGCAGCCGGGCGATCCCGCCCCCCGCAAAGAGGAAGCAGCTGCCGATGAGACACGGCTGCTGAACGCTGCCGAAACCGCCGACGGCGCACTTCCCCCGCCGGCTGTGCCCGTACCTGAATCCGAGCTGCACCCGGGCGCCGGCAACGAGTCCTTGCTGCGCCGCATCGTCACCGGCAACGCCCTGGTCTCGGTGCTGTCCGTGCTGATGGCCCTTGTTGTCGGCGGACTGCTCATCGCTCTCACCGATGAAGAGGTCGCTGAATCCGCAGGCTATTTCTTCAGCCGCCCCAGCGACATGCTGGGCGCCGCCTGGTCTGCGGCGTCTGGAGCGTACGTCGCCCTCTTCCAGGGCTCGATCTTCAACTTTGAAGCTGACACGTTCTCCCGGATGATCTACCCGCTGACCCAGACCCTGACAGTGGCGACTCCGCTGATCTGTGCGGGCCTCGGCGTCGCCCTGGCTTTCCGCGCGGGCCTGTTCAACATCGGTGCGCAGGGCCAGATCCTGATCGGCGCCACCCTGGCAGCCTGGGTCGGCTTCAGCTGGCACCTGCCCGTGGGCCTGCACCTGCTCATCGTGATCATTGCCGGTGCTGTGGGCGGCGCGCTCTGGGGCGGCATTGCCGGCCTGCTGAAGGCACGCACCGGTGCGCATGAAGTGATCGTGACCATCATGCTGAACTACATCGCGATCCAGCTGGTGCTCTTCCTGCTCACCACGCCTGGATTCCAGCGCCCCGGCTCCACGAACCCCATCAGCCCGCAGCTGGATGAGAGCGCCATGTTCCCGCCGCTGTTCGGTTCCGGCTTCCGCCTGCACTGGGGCTTCATCATGGCCATTGCCGCCACGGTGTTCATCTGGTGGCTGCTGAACCGCTCCACGGTTGGCTTTGAGCTCCGTGCAGTCGGCGCCAACCCTGCTGCCGCCCGCAACGCCGGCATCAACACCACCAAGGGCTACGTCATAGTGATGCTGATCGCCGGTGCACTGGCCGGCCTGGCCGGCGTGGCTCAGGTAGCCGGAACCGAGAAGGTGCTCACCTCCGGTGTTGCTGCCAGCTTCGGCTTCGACGCAATTACCGTTGCCCTGCTGGGCCGCTCCTCACCCTGGGGAACCTTCGCGGCAGGCCTGCTCTTCGGAGCGTTCCGCGCCGGCGGTGTCACCATGCAGACCAGCACCGGAACCAACATTGATATTGTGCTGGTGGTCCAGTCGCTGATCGTCCTGTTCATCGCCGCGCCTCCGCTGGTCCGGTCCCTGTTCCGGATCCCGCCGCCCGGAGCCTTCAAGACCTCCGGCAAGCGCATGTCCAAAAAAGCCGATGCAGCGCAAGGAGCAGCATGAGCACCGCAACAACTCTCGCCTCCAAGGACCGGCCGGCAGACGTGCAAGCAATCCGCAGCTGGAAGACTCCGGTAATCCTGGGTGTCCTGGCAGTCCTCGGTTTCATCATGTTCGGGCTGGGCTCGCCGTCCAGCGAAGTGACGTTCCGCCTGACGGACGCCGACGCAGCAATCCAGCTGCCCGACATGGTGGTGTCTGCGCCCGTCCTGGGCTGGATCGCCACGGTAGTGCTGCTGGCTTCGGCCGCTTACGCCTTCATCCTGGTCAACCGCTACCAGCACATCCCCGGCTGGCTGATCGCTGTGTTCGCCGTGTTCTTCATTGCCGCCTTCCTGACCTGGGCAGTGGGCAGCGCACGCAGCCCCAGCGTTGCGCTCTATGGTCTGCTGGCGGGGTCCTTCACGCTGGCGTTTCCGCTGATCTTCGGCTCGCTCTCGGGTGTGCTGTGTGAGCGTTCCGGCGTCGTCAACATTGCCATCGAAGGCCAGCTGCTGTTTGGCGCCTTTGCCGCCGCCGTGGCGGGCTCCCTCTCCGGCAACGCCTTTGTGGGCCTGTTCGCCGCGGCCATCGCGGGTGTGCTGGTGTCCCTGGTGCTGGCAGTGTTCAGCATCAAGTACATCGTGAACCAGGTGATCGTCGGTGTTGTGCTCAACGTGCTGGTCTCGGGGCTGACCGGGTTCCTCTTCTCCACCGTGCTCAGCGCGGACTCGGCGAAGTGGAACTCGCCGCCGCGGCTGGATTCAATCCCGATTCCGGTGCTCTCCGACATCCCGATCCTGGGACCGATCCTGTTTGACCAGTCGGTGATCGGCTACCTGATGTACATTGCCGTGGCTGGGATCTACTTCGGCCTCTTCCACACCAAGTGGGGCCTGCGGACCCGGGCAGTGGGCGAGCACCCGAAGGCCGCGGACACCTTGGGCATCAATGTGAACCGCATGCGGTTCTGGAACGTCCTGCTCGCCGGTGCAGTTGCCGGCGTCGGCGGTGCGTTCTTCACCCTGGTTGCGGTGTCCTCCTTCAACCGGGACATGACGTCAGGCCAGGGCTACATTGCCCTCGCAGCGCTCATCCTGGGCCGCTGGAACCCGATTGGTGCCCTGTTTGCCGCGCTGCTGTTCGGGTTCGCCTCGAACCTGCAGTCCGTGCTCAGCCTGCTCGGCACTCCGGTGCCGAACCAGTTCCTTGCCATGCTGCCCTACGTGGTGACCATCTTCGCCGTCGCCGGTGTGGTGGGTAAGTCCAGGGCTCCCGCAGCCAGCGGTATTCCCTACATCAAGAGCTGATCCCCTTCCCGACCAGGACAAAAAAGGACAGAAGATGAACGCAGTTACCCCTGCGCCTGAAATCGACTGGAACGCCCTGCAGGATGCGGCCCGCGAAGCCATGGCCCATGCCTACGTTCCCTACTCCCGCTACCCCGTGGGAGCAGCCGCCCTGACGGATGACGGGCGGATTGTCTCCGGCTGCAACATCGAGAACGCCAGCTACGGCCTCACGCTGTGCGCGGAGTGCTCCATGATCAGCCAGCTGAACATGACCGGCGGCGGACGCCTGGTGGCCTTCACCTGCGTGGACGGTGAAGGCGAAACCCTTATGCCGTGCGGCCGCTGCCGCCAGCTGCTCTACGAATTCCGGGCTCCCGGCATGCAGCTGCTGACCGTCAGCGGAATCCGGACCATGGACGAAGTGCTGCCCGATGCTTTCGGACCGCAGCATCTGGAAGGACAGGCAGGCAAATGAGCGAACGTTTTGACACGGTTGACATCATCCGCGTGAAGCGGGACCGGGGCACACTGAGCCCGGAGCAGATCGACTGGACGATCGACGCGTACACCCGGGGAGTGATCGCCGACGAGCAGATGGCCGCCCTGAACATGGCAATCCTGCTCAACGGGATGAACCGGGAGGAAATCTCCCGGTGGACTGCTGCGATGATCGCCTCCGGCGAGCGGATGGACTTCTCCTCGCTGGGCAAGCCGACCTCGGACAAGCACTCGACCGGCGGTGTGGGGGACAAGATCACCCTTCCGCTGGCACCGCTCGTTGCCGTCTTCGGTGTTGCCGTCCCGCAGCTTTCGGGCCGCGGCCTGGGCCACACCGGCGGCACGCTGGACAAGCTCGAAGCGATTCCCGGCTGGCGTGCTGCGCTCAGCAATGACGAGATGATGGCCCAGCTTGCCGACGTCGGTGCCGTGATCTGCGCTGCCGGCGCAGGCCTGGCCCCTGCGGACAAGAAGCTCTACGCCCTGCGCGACGTGACCGCTACCGTGGAGGCAATCCCGCTGATCGCCTCCTCCATCATGAGCAAGAAGATCGCCGAAGGAACCGGCTCGCTGGTCCTGGACGTGAAGGTGGGCTCCGGAGCGTTTATGAAGAACGTGGACGATGCCCGGGAACTGGCCCAAACCATGGTCACACTCGGTAAAGACGCAGGTGTAAACACTGTGGCGTTCCTCACGAACATGTCCACTCCGCTGGGCCTGACCGCGGGCAACGCGATCGAGGTCCAGGAGTCCGTGGAGGTGCTCGCCGGCGGCGGTCCGTCCGACGTCGTCGAACTGACCGTGGCGCTGGCCAAGGAGATGCTTGCCGCTGCAGGACAGCCCGACGCCGATCCCGCGGCAGCCCTGAAGGATGGCCGTGCGATGGACGTGTGGCGCCGGATGATCACCGCCCAGGGCGGAGATCCGGACGCAGAGCTGCCTGTTGCGCGGGAGTCGGAGACCATCGTGGCCTCCGCCGACGGTGTACTCACGGAGCTGGACGCCCTCTCCGTGGGTGTTGCTGCCTGGCGCCTCGGTGCCGGAAGGGCGCGGAAGGAAGACGCCGTGCAGGCCGGAGCAGGCGTTCGGCTGCATGCCAAGCCGGGGGACACGGTCAAGGCCGGCCAGCCGCTGATGACGCTGCTGACGGACACTCCGGAGAAGTTCGAGCGGGCAAAGGAAGCCCTCGAGGGTGCCGCCGTGGTGTCTCCTCAGGCTTCCGAGGTGCAGCCGCTGATCATCGACCGGATCAGCTAGCTCACCCCAGCCGGTCCAGCTCCAACGAGAGGCCAGTTACGGCTCGTTTCCACGCGGAAACCAGCCGCAACTGGCCTCTAGGCGGTTGGGCGGGGTAGTGGACTCAGGGTCGCCGGAGGGCTCACTCAGGGTGTTCCCGGGGACATACCGGGTGCCGGGCACTCATACGGAGGTGGCATCGTTGTAGTTACTGATACCGACCCGAGGAGTGCCGCCCATTGGACGTTCTAAACGCCGTGATGGACACCATTAACAACTTCGTCCTGACGTATTCGGGCGCCCCATGGGTTTACCTGGTGCTCTTCGCCTGCTGCCTGCTGGACGGGTTCTTCCCGCCGATCCCCAGCGAATCACTGGTCGTGGGGCTCGCCGCACTGGTGTTCCTGGACGGGGGTCCCAACGTCTGGCTGATCGCACTCTCGGCTGCGGCGGGTGCCTTCGTTGGCGACAACATCGCCTACGCACTGGGCCGCACGCTGCGCACGGACAGATACCGCTGGATGCGCGGGCCACGGATGCAGCGCGGATTCGTCTGGGCCGGGCGTGAACTCGAGAAGCGTGCCGTGTCCCTGATCCTGATCGCACGGTTCATCCCGGTGGGCCGGGTGGTGGTCAATCTGACCGCCGGGGCCACCCGTTACCCGCGGCGGATGTTCGTGGCGCTGACTGGCATGTCCGCCCTGCTCTGGGCTGCCTACTCCGTCGCGATCGGTGCCCTGGCCGGAGCCTGGTTCAAGGAGAACCACCTGCTCGCCGTCGTCGTGGCCATCGGCGTCGCCCTTGTCCTGGGCCTGATCATCGACCGGATCATCGCCAAACTGCGCGGCCCCACACCCATCCGTACCCGCCAGCCGCTCGAAGAGCGCGTCAACTCCGAGCCTTAAGCGCTCCCGGTGCCCCTCACGTAGAGTTGGCATGTGACTGAGCCCATTACAAATCCCGCCGCCCTTTCCAGCTTCGACATCCGCGTCCTGCCCAAGGTTTCGCTGCACGACCACCTCGACGGCGGGCTGCGCCCGGCCACCATCGTGGAGCTTGCCGAAGCGATTGGCCACACGCTGCCGTCCACTGATCCCGTTGCCCTGGGGAAGTGGTTCCGCGAATCCGCCAACTCGGGCTCGCTGGTGCGCTACCTGGAGACATTTGACCACACCATTGCCGTGATGCAGACCCGTGAGGGCCTGGCCCGCGTGGCCCGTGAGTTCGTTGAGGACCTCGTGGAGGACGGCGTGGTGTACGCCGAAGTCCGCTGGGCCCCGGAGCAGCATGTGGGCGCCGGACTGAGCCTGGACGAGGCGGTCGAAGCCGTGCAGGAAGGCCTCGAAGCCGGTGTCCAGGCAGCCGAGGCGAGCGGCCGCGTGATCCAGGTTGGCCAGCTGATCACCGCCATGCGGCACGGCGACCGCGGCATGGAGATCGCCGAGCTTGCAGTCCGCCACCGCGACCGCGGAGCTGTGGGTTTCGACATCGCGGGCGCCGAAGACGGTTTCCCGCCGTCCCGTTTCAAGGACGCCTTCACCTACCTGGCCGAGAACATGTTCCCGGTAACAGTCCACGCCGGCGAGGCAGCCGGAGTGGAGAGCATCACCGACGCCCTGGTGCACGGCCGCGCCCTGCGCCTGGGCCACGGCGTGCGGATCGCCGAGGACATTGAAGTGGACTTCGAAGACGAGGAAGCGCCCGACGCCGGTGAGGACGCCGCCGTCGGCATGGTCACCCTTGGTGAGGTGGCAGCCTGGGTCCGCGACCGTGGCATCCCCCTGGAGATCTGCCCCTCCTCCAACCTGCAGACCGGTGCCGTTCAGTCCTTCGGCGGTGACATTGAGTCCCACCCGATCGACCTGCTGTTCCAGACCGGTTTTGTGGTCACCGTGAACACCGACAACCGGCTGATGAGCGGTGTCAGCCTGACGGACGAGTTCGAACTGCTGGTAGCCACCTTCGGCTACGATCTGGACGACCTGCTGGAGCTGACCCTGAACGCCGCCAACGCTGCCTTCCTGCCCCTGGAGGAACGCGCCGTCCTGGCCGAGTACATCACCGAGGGCTTCAGCAACGCCCGTGACTGATTCCGTCAACGGCAGCGGCGGCCTGGGCCCGGAGTTCCTCCGTCTGGCCCAGGTCGTCGCGCAGCTGCGCGAACGCTGCCCCTGGACCCGTGCACTGACCCACGAATCCCTGCTTGAGTACCTGCTTGAGGAGAGCTACGAGGTCATTGAAGCCGTAGAGACCGGGCATACCCGCGCAGAGGACGCGCGGGAGCTGAGCGGAGAACTGGGGGACCTGCTCTTCCAGGTACTGCTCCACGCCCGTCTCCAGGAGGAAGCCGGCAACTTCTCCATAAGCGACGTCGTCACGGGCCTGACAGAGAAAATGATCCGCCGCAATCCGCACGTCTTCCGCCCGGACGGCTCCCTGCAGGACTCAACCACCGGGGACACCGCGGAAATTGAGCGGGCCTGGGACGCAGCGAAAAAGACTGAGAAACCGCAGCGCAGCAGCCCTTTCGAAGGGATCCCCGCTGCCCTGCCCGCACTGGCACTGGCCGCCAAGGCGCAGGAGCGGGCACGCAGGGCCGGGCTCCGGATACCCCGCAATGACCATGGGCTGCAGGATTTCGACGGTGACCAGGAACTCGGTGACCTGCTTTTCGAGGCCGTCCGCCGGGCAGCCGAACACGGCATCGATCCGGAAGCAGCCCTGCGCGGTGCCGTGCGGCGTTTTACGGCTCAGGGCCCCGGCATTACCGATTGACGTCCCCAGTCCTTACTCAACGGCCCGATTCCACTAGGCTGGGAACAGACAGCGTGGTCCCCGTCATAGGCCTGGCTGTAGTCACCAACCCGAGTTCAAATGAACAGGAGCATTCCCATGGCCATCATTGATGCCATCCACGCACGCGAGATCCTCGATTCGCGCGGAAACCCGACCGTAGAGGTCGAGGTACTGCTCGACGACGACACCTTCGGCCGTGCCGCTGTGCCCTCCGGCGCTTCCACCGGTGCCTTCGAAGCCAACGAACGCCGCGACGGGGAAAAGGACCGCTACCAGGGCAAGGGCGTGCTGCAGGCCGTCGAAGCCGTGATCGACCAGATCCAGCCCGCTCTGCTGGGATTCGACGCCGCTGACCAGCGCGCCATCGACCAGGCAATGATCGACCTCGACGGTACCGAGAACAAGTCCGGCCTGGGCGCCAACGCCATCCTCGGTGTTTCCCTCGCCGTCGCCCGCGCAGCCGCCGAGTCCGCTGCCCTGCCGCTCTACCGCTACCTTGGCGGCCCGAACGCGCACATCCTGCCCGTTCCGCTGATGAACATCCTCAACGGCGGATCCCACGCGGACTCCGACGTCGACATCCAGGAATTCATGATTGTTCCCCTCGGCGCCGACACCTACTCCGAGGGCCTGCGCTGGGGCGTTGAGGTCTACCACAACCTCAAGTCCGTGCTGAAGGAACAGGGCCTGTCCACCGGCCTGGGCGACGAAGGCGGCTTCGCTCCGAACCTGCCCTCCAACCGCGCAGCCCTGGACCTGATCCTGGAAGCCATCAAGCGCGCCGGCTACGAGCCCGGCCGCGACATCGCGCTGGCCCTGGACGTCGCCTCCTCCGAGTTCTTCAAGGACGGCGCGTACGTCTTCGAAGGCCAGAACCGCAGCGCTGAGGAGATGTCCGCGTACTACGAGGAACTGGTGCGCGACTACCCGCTGGTCTCCATTGAAGACCCGCTGGATGAGAACGACTGGGAAGGCTGGAAGGCACTGACCGCCAGCCTGGGCGACAAGGTGCAGCTGGTTGGCGACGATCTCTTCGTCACCAACCCCGCCCGCCTGGAGACCGGCATCAAGGAAAACGCCGCCAACTCCCTCCTGGTCAAGGTCAACCAGATCGGCACCCTCTCCGAGACCCTGGACGCCATCAACATGGCCCAGCGTGCCGGCTACACCACCATCACTTCCCACCGCTCCGGTGAAACCGAAGACACCACGATCGCGGACATCTGCGTTGCCACCAACGCCGGCCAGATCAAGACCGGCGCTCCGGCCCGTTCGGAGCGCGTCGCGAAGTACAACCAGCTGCTGCGCATCGAAGAAGAGCTCGACGACGCCGCACGCTACGCAGGACGCAGCGCTTTCCCGCGTTTCACGGCCTAATAACTCCGCCTCCGGTGGGTACCCTCGAATATGGGGGTGCCCACCGGCGCTGTTTTCGGTCCTGACTGGTCCTTCCCTGCGCTGCGGGTACCGCCGGCAGAAACGCCGGACCCGGAAAGTGCACGCCAAAGAAGGAGCAGCATGTCCACCCGACGCCCGAAGGTACCCCGGCCTGCCGGCCAGCCCGGCGGAACCCAGCGGCGTCCCGGCTCTGCCCCGGAATCCCCGCAGGGCACCGTGCCGGCGGAGCACACGGAAGCCCGCAGCAGCGCCGGACACGCGAACAAGCCGGAGCGCCGGAACCCGGGGGAATTCCGGAAGGCCCCGGTCCGGCCGAAGCCGGCGAAACCCGCGAAACCCGCGAAAACAGCCAGGACCAGGCCGGCCAAACCCGCCGACCCGTCGCAGGCCCGGGCTGCCGCCCGCCAGGAACTTGCTGCCGAAATCCGCCGCGAGGTTCCCGCCGCAGACACCACAGCTGCTCTCACCCGCACCGAACCTTCGCTGAAGCCGGTCCCGGCCAAGTCCTTCTCCGGACGGCTGCTTGCCCTGGGCATCGTGATGGTTGTCATCACCGTGCTGCTGGCACCGTCCGTCAGCACGTTCCTGCAGCAGCGCTCGGAAATCGCCGCCCTCGAAGCTGAAATCGCCCGGGAGCAGGAAGTGGGGCGTGAACTGGAGCAGACGCTGGACCGCTGGGAGGACCCTGCGTACATCAAGGCACAGGCCAGAGAACGAATCTTCCTGGTGATGCCGGGGGAGACCCGCTATCTGGTCAAGGGAGAACACGGCGTTGAGGACGTCGAAGAGCAGGCTGCCTCACAGGCTCCGCCGGACCTGGAGTGGGTCGACGCACTCTGGGATTCAGTTCTCCGTTCAGCCACCGCACCCTGACCCGTGCGCCGGGCACAGTAGGCTGGTGCATAGAAACATCACCAGTTCGGGTCCGTTGCGGACCCCCAGGAAGGACCTTCCGGCATGACCCCAGAGCAGCTCACCCCGACCCAGGAAGACCTGGAGACCCTGAGCCGTCAGCTCGGACGCCCGGTCCGCGACGTCGTCGAAATCGGGGCCCGCTGCGTCTGCGGCAACCCGCTGGTCGCCACCACAGCGCCGCGGCTCAGCAACGGAATTCCCTTCCCGACCACCTACTACCTGACCCATCCGGTCATTACCGCCGCAGTTTCCCGGCTCGAGGCCTCCGGGCTGATGACGGAAATGACGGCACGGCTGGAACAGGACCCCGAGCTGGCTGAACGGTACCGGCGGGCACATGAAGCCTACCTCCAGGTCCGCAACGAGATTGGCGAACGCACCGGCACCGGGCCGGTGCCGGAGATCGACGGCGTCTCCGCCGGCGGCATGCCTGCCCGTGTGAAGTGCCTGCACGTCCTGGTTGGCCATTCGCTGGCCGCCGGCCCCGGCGTCAACCCCCTGGGCGACGAAGCCCTGGACGCCATTTCCGAGTGGTGGACACGTGAGCGCTGCTATTGTGTTGGCGCATGGGACACTGACAGTCCTGCACCTGACCGTGACCTGAGCCGCCACACCAAGACCCAGGGCCTCTCTGCACAGGAACTGGACCGGAAACGGGCTGCCCGGCGTGCGGCACTGCAGGCTGAACAGCAGGCAGCAGCGCCGGAGCAGGAGGAGACGATGGAACAGGAAACAGGAACGGCCAGGGCCGTCCGGGTAGCTGCCGTGGACTGCGGCACCAACTCAATCCGCCTCCTGATCGCCGACGCCCACACTGAAAACGGCGTCACCCGCCTGACCGACGTCGTTCGCCTGATGCGCATTGTCCGCCTCGGCGAAGGCGTGGACGCGACTGGGCGCCTCTCTGACGCCGCACTGGAGCGTACCTTCGAAGCCACCGAGGAATACGCCGCCCTGATCCGCGAACATGGAGCGCAGAAGGTCCGTTTCGCCGCCACCTCGGCCACCCGTGACGCTGAGAACCGGAAAGAATTCACCGAAGGCATCCGCGCCCGGCTGGGCGTTGAACCGGAGGTCATTTCAGGTGATGAGGAGGCCGGGCTGTCCTTCGCCGGGGCATCCAGCGTCCTCGCAGGAGACAAGGGCGCCCGCACCCTGGTGGTCGACCTCGGCGGCGGCTCCACCGAGTTCGTCCTGGGCATCGACGGACACGTGCTGGCAGCCAGGAGCACTGACATGGGCTGCGTGCGGTTCACCGAGCGCCACCTGGTCTCTGATCCTCCCACCGAGGCGGAAATCGCCATGGCCCGCGGAGACATCCTGGACATGATCGCCCAGGTCCTTGAAACGGTGCCGCTGGCGACCGCTGACCGTCTCATCGGCGTCGCCGGAACCATTACCACCGTGACGGCACATGCCCTCAAACTGCCGGAATACTCCTCCGAGGCCATCCACGGAACCGAGCTGAGCAGCGGCCAGGTGGACCACGCGGCGTCCTCGCTGATCCACATGAGCCGGGCCGAGCGCGCAGCCCTGCCGTACATGCACCCCGGCCGCGTGGACGTTATCGGTGCAGGGGCGCTGATCTGGCAGACAATCGTGGACCGTATGTCGGAACTCACCGACGGACGTGTGGAATCCGCCATTACGTCGGAACACGACATCCTTGACGGCATAGCCCTGAGCACCCTGCGGTGAGCCGGGAAGCAGGCCGGCGCCGGAAGGCCGGCGCCGCGATCAGGCGTGCTGCCGGTGCCGGCGCCTTCTCCCTGACGGCCGTCATTCTTCTCCAGCTGACTTCACCCGAGGCTGCCCACGCCGATGAATGGCGCGACAAGCAGTACTGGCTCTCTGACTACGGCATCACCGAGGCCTGGAAGAAGAGCCAGGGCGAAGGCGTTAAGGTGGCGGTCATCGACACCGGCATCGACGCCGGCCATCCGGACCTTGCCGGAGCCGTTACCGGAGGAACGGATGTCTCCGGCGCCGGTGATCCGGCAGGATCGCGGGGCCTGGGGGTAAATCCGGAGCACGGCACCCTCGTTGCCACGCTGCTGGCCGGGCGCGGCCACGCTGCCGAGAAAGACGGCGAAGACGGCGAAGACAAGAAAGACGCCGGGGACGAAAAGTATGACGGTCCCGGCGCGGGTCCTGACGGCATCATCGGTGTAGCCCCGAAGGCCGAGATCCTCGCTGTCTCAGCGTGGATCGGCGGTGCCAACCCCGGCGGCATTCCAATCGACGAGCAGCTGCCCAACGCCGTGCGCTGGGCTGTGGACAGCGGTGCGAAGGTCATCAACATGTCCCTCGGATCCACCTCGACAGCCTGGCCCGAGAGCTGGGACGAAGCCTTCCTCTACGCGGAACAGAACGACGTCGTCATTGTGGCGGCAGCAGGCAACCGCGGCGTGGGCATGACCCAGGTTGGAGCACCCGCAACGATCCCGGGTGTCCTGACCGTCGCCGGGCTGGACCGTGAGGGACGGGCCAGCTGGGACTCGTCCTCCGAAGGCATCAGCATCGGCGTTGCGGCGCCGGCCGAGAACCTGGTGGGCGGTCTGCCGGAGGGGCCCTCGCGCTACGCCGAGTGGTCCGGAACCTCTGCTGCCGCTCCGCTGGTTGCCGGCGTCGCGGCACTGATCCGTTCCGCCTATCCGGAGCTGACCGCACCCCAGGTAATCAACCGGATCATCACCACGGCCAGGGACAGCGGTGCACCCGGCCGGGACACCCTTTACGGGTACGGCGTGGTGGATGCCGCTGCCGCCCTGAACGCCGATGTGCCGGCTGTAGCCGGAAACCCGCTGGGAACCATCGAGGAATGGATCCGCATCCACCGCCGCGGTGAAGCCCCCGCGGGGGAAGACACTGCTCCGCCGCCCGGCCAGAGCCTTCCGGACATCCCTGAACCCCAGGTGCCGGTGGCAGCTGATCCCCGCTCCGGGAACGACCGGCTGCCTGCCGGTCTGGTGCTGGGATTCGGCGGGCTGATCCTGCTCGTCGGCACTGCCGGCGCCGTTGCCGTGCTGCGCGTACGGCGCTCGGCACAGACGGCCGGAACGGGCTCGCCGGCCCCGGAACCGGAAGGTGGAAAAGACGCTGCCGGGGATGAGGTTGCACACCTGGCCGAGGGTGCTCCGCGGACCTAAACGGGTACTTCCGGGCCAGGGAAAAACCGCCATGGTGACAGCCGATAACAACTGTGCCGCAAGGTGAAGAAATCAAGTTGTGCGACTTAGTGAAGACTTTCACAAGTCGGGTAGGATGTTGCCCATGGCATCGCAAACACAATTCTCTGATCGTCCCCGCGTTCTGGTGGTTGGCGGTGGCTACGTCGGTCTGTACGTAGCCAAGAACCTCCAAAAGAAGGTCAAGGCCAATGGCGGGATCGTTACGGTAGTGGATCCGCTGCCGTACATGACCTACCAGCCCTTCCTTCCCGAGGTAGCTGCCGGCACCATCAACGCGCGCAACGCCGTTGTTTCACACCGGATGCACCTGAAGGACACCGAGCTGATCTCCGGCAAGGTCGTGGCCATCAACCACGCCACGCACACCGCAACCATTGAGCCCGCTGACGGCGGCGCACCGTTCGAACTTAGCTACCGCGACATTGTTATGGCCGCCGGTTCCGTCACGCGCACCTTCCCGATTCCGGGCCTCGCAGAGGTCGGCATTGGCATGAAGACCATCGAAGAAGCCGTGGAAATGCGCAACAAGGTGCTTGAGCGCATCGAAACCGCCTCCCTGATGACCGACCAGGCTGAGCGCGCCCGTGCCCTCACCTTCGTCGTCGTCGGCGGCGGCTTCGCCGGCATTGAGACCATCACCGAAATCGAAGACATGGCCCGCGGCGCCGTGCGCGAGAACAACCGCCTCAAGCGTGAAGACCTGCGCTTTGTTCTGATCGAAGCCATGGGCCGCGTTATGCCCGAGGTCAAGCCCGACCAGGCTGAGTGGGTTGTCTCCTCCATGCGCGAGCGCGGCATTGAAGTCCTGCTCAACACCTCCCTGGCCAGCGCCGAGGGCGGCCTGCTGAAGCTCATCAACATGGCGGACAAGTCCCCGGCCGGCGAATTCGAAGCCGACACCCTGATCTGGACCGCAGGCGTACAGGCCAACCCCATGGTCCGCGCCACCGACTTCCCGATCGACGACCGCGGCCGTGTGCGTGCCAACGCCGAACTGCGGATCACCGGCGACGACGGACCCCTGGAAGGCGCCTGGGCTGCAGGTGACGTGTCCGCTGTTCCCGACCTCACCGGCGGCGGTGTCGGCGGGTTCTGCGTTCCGAACGCACAGCACGCTGTGCGCCAGGCAAAGCGCCTGGCCAAGAACCTGCTCGCCGACCGCTACGGCGAGGGCCAGGTTGTTGAGTACCGCCACAAGAACCTCGGCGCAGTTGCGGGCATGGGCCAGTACAAGGGCGTCGCGAACATCATGGGCTTCGGCATGAAGGGCCTCCCGGCCTGGCTGGCCCACCGCGGTTACCACGGCATGGCCATGCCGATGTTCGAGCGCAAGTTCCGCGTCATCTCCGGCTGGGCCGCGAACTTCTGGTTCGGCCGTGACTTCACCCAGCTGATGCACCTGAAGAACCCGCGCAAGGCATTCGTGGAGGCTGCAACGCCCGCCAAGAAGCCTGCTGCAAAGTAACACCAGCGAGACTGCCATACAGCGGCGGCCGACGGATTTCGATCCGGCGGCCGCCGCTGGCGGTTTAACCGGGCTGTATGGCGGGTTGAGCGGTGGGCGGTTTCTGTGCTTCTGCGCCGCTCAAGTAGGCTGGTTTATGCGCTTCGAACCCGGCCATGCCGCCGTCGTCGCGGTGCGCGGGCCCCAGTAGCCCAATGGCAGAGGCAGCGGACTTAAAATCTGTGTGTTGTGGGTTCGAGTCCCACCTGGGGTACAAAATGAGCTATCTTAAACCACCGGTCTGAGCATCGTGCAACATGCAGGTCACAGGTGTGATGAGTGTTACAAGGCTGTAACCGGAACCTCTTATCTTGGACACATTATTCAACTAGCTTTTCTTCTAATCAGGAACACCTGATAACAGCATCAAAGGCACCCGCCTTTCGATCGGGGAGAAAAACTACATGACTGCACTTCGCAAGACCGGGCCGCTTGGCCTCGGGGATGGGTATGGCCGCGCAGCAAAGATGGCAGCACTGGGCATGGGCATGGCCCTGTTCGCTTCGGCCTGTTCAAGCGGCGGCGACACCGGAACCGACTCCTCACCGTCCGAGGATTCTTCGTCAGCAGCAAACAGTTCGGTCCTTTCCTGCCCGGAAAGCCAAGGCGGCACCGGCGAGGATCCCGGAGAGAAGGGCGATCCCTCAGCGGTTCCGGCCTCCACCGGAACAACGGACACCCCGCTTAAGCTCGGAACCCTGCTGCCCACCACCGGCTCCCTTGCCTTCCTTGGCCCCCCGGAAATTGCCGGAGTCGATTTGGCCGTTGAAGAGGTCAACGCTGCGGGCGGCGTCCTCGGCAAGCCCATCGAGGTTGTCCACCGGGACTCCGGTGATACCACCACGGACATCGCCACGCAGTCCGTTACCGACCTGCTGAGCCAGGACGTAAGCGCCGTCATCGGTGCCGCTTCCTCCGGTGTTTCCAAGACTGTCATCGGCCAGATCACCGGCGCCGGAGTCATCCAGTTCTCGCCCGCCAACACAGCCCCGGAATTCACGGACTGGGATGACAACGGGCTTTACTGGCGCACCGCGCCCTCCGACGTTCTCCAGGGCCGTACCCTGGGTAACTACATCATGGAGTGCGGCGCCCAGACCGTGGGCATGATCGTGCTCAACGACGCCTACGGCACCGGCCTGCAGTCCAACATCAAGAGTTCCATCGAGGCCGCGGGTGGCCAGGTCGTGGCAGAGCCGATGTTCAATGAAGGGGACTCCCAGTTCAGCAGCCAGGTTGACGCTGTTACCAGCGCCAACCCGGATGCAATCGTGGTCATCAGCTTCGACCAGGCCAAGAGCATTGCACCGCTGCTGGCCGGCAAGGGTGTTGACCCGTCGCAGCTTTTCTTCGTTGACGGCAACACCAAAGACTTCAGCGCCGATCTCGACGCCGGAACCTTGGAAGGCGCCCAGGGAACCATCCCGGGTCCGTTCGCTTCGGACAACTTCAAGGAGGCACTGCTCGGTGTTGATCCTGCACTGACGGACTGGGCCTATGCCGGTGAAAGCTATGACGCAGTGACCCTGCTGGCCCTCGCTGCAGAGGCTGCCGGCAGCACCGACGGCGCTGCAATGGCTGCCGAGCTGCAGGGCGTTTCGGCAGAGGGTGAGAAGTGCTTTGACTTCGCCGGCTGCGTCACGATCCTGCGCGAAGGCGGAGACATCGACTACGACGGCTACTCCGGACCCGTTACCTTCGATGAGAACGGTGACCCGACTGAAGCCTTCATCGGTATCTATGAGTTCGACGCAGACAACAAGCCGGTTCCGAGCCGCTCCGAGGTGGGCAAGCTCTAAGGCAGGCTGACACCAAATCACTACCGCACCACGCAGAGGGCCCCTGCTCCGGCAGGGGTCCTTTGCTGTGTGCCGGCACGTCCCGGCCCGGTCCGCTGTCCGGGTGCCCGGCAGGGGTACCGGGCCGCGCCGGAACCGGATGCTTAAAGCAGCATGCCCGCCCGGAGCCGAAGCTCCGAGCGGGCACTCGCGAGACTGGGACTAGGCCGTATCAGCCAGGGTCCCCAGGTACAGCTGGATGACCTTGGGATCCTTCATCAGCTCACGCCCGGTTCCGGTATACGCGTCCTTGCCCTGGTCAAGCACGTACGCGCGGTCGCAGATCTGCAGGCAGCGCCGGGCATTCTGTTCCACCATGATCACCGAGACGCCGGCACGGTTGATCTCATGAACCCGAAGGAACGTCTCATCCTGCTTCACGGGGGAGAGGCCTGCCGAAGGCTCATCCAGCAGCAGCACAGCCGGCTCCATCATCAGGGCCCGGCCCATGGCCACCATCTGGCGTTCGCCTCCGGAGAGAGATCCGGCCCGCTGGCTGCGCCGCTTCTTCAGTTCCGGAAACAGGTCTGCCACAAACTCGAAGCGTTCCTTGAAGTTCTTCGGCTGCTGGTAAAGGCCCATCTGCAGGTTCTCTTCAATGGTCAGCGAGGCGAACACGTTGTTGTTCTGCGGAACGAACCCCACCCCCCGGCTCACCAGCTTGTTGGCCTTCAGCCCGGTAAGGTCCTGACCGCGCACCATAACAGTGCCGGAATGGACCTTCACCAGGCCGAACATGGCCTTCAGCAGGGTGGACTTGCCGGCACCATTTGGCCCGATGATGCCAATGAGCTCGCCGCGGCGGGCTTCGATGGAACATCCGTTAAGGATGTTGACTCCGGGAATGTAGCCGGCCACCAAGTCGGTGACCTTGACGACGGAGTCGCCCTCGAAATCTTCAGCAGTCATGCCATGTCCTTACGTTCCTGGATGGTCACGGGGGCCAGCCCCTCGCCGCCCTGAATGTCTGAATCCGGATCCTTCTCGAGGACCGCCTCCAGCTTTTCGAAGCCCTCGGAATCGCCCAGATCTACGTCGTGGTGCGCACCGAGGTACGCATCGATCACGGCCTGGTCCTTCATAACCTCGGCAGGCGGCCCTTCTGCAACTACCTTGCCTTCGGCCATCACGATCACCCAGTCGGCAATATGCCGGACCATGTGCATATCGTGTTCCACGAACAGGACAGTCATGCCTTCGGCTTTCAGGTTCTTGATGTGGTCCAGCAGGGACTGGGTCAGTGCAGGGTTCACACCGGCCATGGGCTCATCGAGCATCACCAGCTTGGGATTGACCATCAGCGCACGCGCCATTTCCAGGAGCTTCCGCTGGCCGCCGGAGAGGGAGGCGGCGTAGTCGCTGCGCTTGGTGTCCAGCTTGAACTTGGCCAGCAGGCCGTCGGCCTGTTCGGTGATCTCGTTCTCGCGCTTTTTCCAGAGCGGCCGGAACAGTGCTCGGCGCAGTGCCTCGCCCGGCTGCTCATTGCCGCCGAGCCGCATGTTCTCCAGCACCGTCAGCTTGCCCATGACCTTGGTCAGCTGGAACGTACGGACCATGCCCAGCCGGGCCACCTTGTAGGCCGAAACACCGGCAAGGTCGCGGTCCTCGAATTTCCATTCCCCGGACTGCGGGGTATCGAATCCGGTGAGCAGGTTGAACAGTGTGGTCTTGCCCGCGCCGTTCGGACCGATCAGGGCGGTGATCTTGTTCCGCGGGATCTCCACGTGCTCGACGTCGACGGCGTGGATACCGCCGTAGGTGCGGGTCACGTTGGAGGCCACGAGGATCGGATCGCGCTTGCGGCAGCCCGGACCAATCACGTCGGCGGCAATCGGGCGTTCATCGGTCATGTACTTGTTCCCGGCCCAGCTCTCTTCGTGGCTGGAAGGAGCGGGTGCTTCCGGCGCGGGTTCCGCGGCGTGGGCACCGGCCCGGCGGGCCGGCTGCGGGCCCTCTGCTTGATGGCTCATGCGAATGACAGCTCCTTCTTATTGCCCAGCACGCCCTGCGGCCGGAAGATCATCAGCAGCATCAGGGCCACACCAACAAGGATGTAACGCAGCTGCCCGGCCTGGGTAGTGTTCAGGAAGGTGATGGCTCCGGACTCAATGGCGCCGTAGAGCAGGCCCTGGGTCAGGGAGAGCACGGCCCAGAACATCATGGCGCCGATAACCGGGCCAAGCACCGTGGACATACCGCCCAGCAGGAGCGCCGTGTAGAGGAAGAACGTCAGCTCGGTGCCGTAGTTCGCCGGCTGCACTGCGCCGCGCGGGAGCGTAAAGATGATGCCTGCCAGCGAACCGAGCATGCCGCCGATGATCAGCGCCTGCATCTTGTAGGCGTAGACGTTCTTGCCCAGCGACCGTACGGCGTTCTCATCCTCGCGGATACCCTTGACCACTCGGCCCCAGGGGCTGCGGACCAGGAGCCAGACGACCAGGCAGGCCAGCGCGACGACGGTCCAGGCCACCACGCGGATCCACAGGTCGCGTTCGTTCAGGCTGAACGGACCGAGGTTGTACTGTCCGGGCGGGAATGGGTTGAGTGAGTAGAACCCGCCTTCGAACGCCGCCAGGCCGTTGGCCGACCCGGTGACTTCGGTCAGGCCGTTGGTGGTCACGATGTAGCGGACGATCTCCGCTGCGGCGATGGTGACGATGGCCAGATAGTCCGCCCGCAGGCGCAGCGTGGGCAATCCAAGGATCACCGCAAAGGCCACGGAAGCGAGCATCGCGATCAGCAAAGCCACCGGCAGGGGAGCGTTGAAGCTCAGGGTGGGAATGGCGAAGCCGTAGGCTCCGATTGCCATAAATCCGGCCTGGCCAAAGTTCAGCAGGCCGGTATAGCCGAAGTGCATGGCCAGCCCGAGCGCCGCCAGCGCATAGGCAGCAGTGGTGGGTGTAAAGAATTCGTTGACTGCACCCAGCAGGATGTTTCCAAAGTCCATGTCGAGGCCCCTAACCTATGCGCTCTCGGCGGCCGAGGATACCCTGCGGCCGAACCAGGAGGACGAGAATCATGATGAGCAGCGCGCCGACGTACTTCAGGTCCGCCTCGAGCCAGAGGGTGGAGAGTTCCACGAAGAGTCCCACGATGATCGAACCGATCAGGGCGCCGAAGACCGTGCCGAGTCCGCCCAGGGTCACGGAGGCGAAGATCAGCAGCAGGATCTGCTGGCCCATGTTGAAGGAGACACCGGGGCGGTAGTACGCCCACAGGATCCCGCCGAGCGCGGCAAGCGCACCGCCGGCCATCCAGACAATGCGGATCACGCGGTCGACGTCGATGCCCGAGGCCGCTGCCAGCGGCGGGTTGTCCGCGACGGCACGGGTGGCCTTGCCGATCCGGGTACGCAGCAGCAGGGCGGCCACAATCAGGATGACGACCAGTGAGACGGCAAGGGAAACCAGGTTGTTCCGTGCGATGGAGACCGGCCCCAGTTCCAGCATGGGACTCTGCGACGCCGGAAGCTGCTGGGTTTCCCCGCCGAAGAAGAAGAGGATGGTGTAGCGCAGGGCGAGGGCCAGGCCGATGCTGACGATCATCATGGGAACCAGGCCGGTGCCCCGGGAGCGCAGCGGTTTCCAGAGGCCGGCGTCCTGCACATAGCCAAGTCCTGCGCCGCCTACCACAGCCAGTATCAGTGCCAGCCACAGCGGCAGGCCCAATGCGGCGAAACCGAACGCCAGCACGGCGCCGAACGTAACCATCTCGCCGTGGGCAAAGTTTGTCAGCCCGGTGGTGCCGAAGATCAGGGAAAGTCCGACGGCGCTAAGGGCCAGCAGCAGTCCAAAGCTGAGTCCGGCGACGGCCCGTTCAACGAGCTTGCTGCCGAAGCTGTCTCCCTGGAGCACAATGCCTTCTCCCAGCAGGAAGAGGGTGGTGATGTTTGATGTTCCGGCGAATGTCACGGTGCGCGGGTTCTGCTGGCCCTCGGCCAGGGCAACGCCTTCAGGCAGGGTGGATTCATCCAGCTCCACTTCATAGGCGCCCTGTTCGGGAACACCGATGGACCAGGAACCGTTCTCGGCAGTTTCGGTTTCGGCTTCATAGCCGTTGGCGCTCGCCTTGATCCTCACTCCGGAAACCGGGGTGCCGGCGTTCCGCAGGACACCGCTGATGCGGTCCTGGTATTCGGCGCCGTCGGTCACTTCGTCCTCACCGGGGCTGCCGGAGTCCTGCGCTGATACTTCGGTACTGCTCTCCGGAGCCGGGGATTCCGCTGCCGGGGGTGGAGCTGTCGTTGCATGCACGGCTGGGGCGGTGAGCAGCAGGCCGGCAAATATACCGGCCACCGCCACGAGCATCCCCATATACCGGGCGAGTGCCGATATTCTTCCCAAAGTGAATTACCTCCGCCGGGGGTATCAATGCGCCGGTTTTCGGCGCATTTTATATGTGACCTTGTGATATCTGTCACGAATGGTGATCATGCTACCCGGCGTTTGTTTCGGTGGGGTGACACAATGTGCGAGGTTGTGTCGCGATCAGGTAACGACTCCGCCGGGTGCTTCATTATGGAAGTCCGGAGCCTGTTTTGGTCCCCCTGGGTACCAAACCGTTACCAAACGGTGGGGCCGGACCGGAATCATCCAGCCCGCCCGTACGTTGGGATTGGTAGGCTGAACTTTAAACCAAGCCCCCCCAAGACGGAGGACACTTTCATGGCACTAGGCGGCAACCCGGTTTTCAACGGAAAGAATTTCCGTTCCCAGACCCGCGGCGGAGCGCCCACCGTTCCTGCAGGCGGCCCCTTTGCGGGGCAGGATCCAATGAGCCCGCAGGATCTGCAGAACCTTTACTCGGCACCGGCGGCAGGTCCGCGGGAGACCGGGCGGATGACCTACGACGACGTCATCATGAAGACACTTGGCTGCCTGGCAGTTGTGCTGCTCGGTGCGGCAATTCCCGTCTTCGTCCTGCCCGGAATGGCCGGAGTGCTGATGATCGTCGGCGCGCTGGGCGGCTTTGTCCTGGGCCTGGTCAACTCCTTCAAGCGTGAGCCGGTCCCGGGACTTATCCTCGGCTATGCGCTTCTTGAAGGCATGTTCCTTGGCGCCCTGACCCAGGTGCTTGACGCCATGTACCCGGGCATCGGCCTGCAGGCAGTCGTCGGCACCCTGGCAGTCTTCGCTGTGACCCTGGCCCTGTTCAAGAGCGGCAAGGTCCGTGCAACGCCCAAGGCGATGCGCTTCTTTATGATCGCGATCATCGGATACGCGGTGTTTTCCCTCGTCAACGTGGGTCTGATGATCTTCGGCGTCGTCGATGATCCGTGGGGCGTGCGCGGCGTGGAGATTGCCGGCATCCCGCTGGGAATCATCATTGGCCTGCTGGCGGTTGGCCTGGCAGCCTTCTCCCTGATCATGGACTTCACCTCGATCGAGCAGGGCGTCAAGGCAGGCGCCCCGCAGCGCTACTCCTGGACCGCTGCATTCGGCCTGACAGTGACCCTGGTCTGGCTGTACGTGGAGATCATCCGCATCCTCGCCATCCTGCGCGGCGACGACTAGAAACCACTTACCTGTTGCGCAACAGGTAAAGGCAACACCGGCGGGACCGCAGCTGCGAAGCTGCGGTCCCGCTGTCAGTTAAGCCCGGACCAATAGCCCCCAAATAAGCCCTTTTCGCTTCTGCGCGGTGCGGGGCACCCGTACTATCGGATTCACCGATCGAGGGGGAATCGTGACTGTGGTGAATCCGGAACCTGCTGCCGCCTTCCAGGAGCTCCTGCTGGGAGCGGAAGAACTGCAGGCCTATCTATCCGAACTGGCCGTCCTGACACTCACACTTCTTGGCACCCACGTACTGGGTGCTTCGCTGCTGATTGACCGTCCCCGCCGCTCCCGGGCCGATGGCCACAGCGACGACCGCGCCGCCAGGATGGCGGGGCCCGTGTTTGCTGAGGGTGGACCGGCAGAAGAGGCCATCACCTCCGGGGCCTCCGTGGTGGTCACGGATGCCTGGACCGAACGGCGCTGGCACGGTTTTCCGGGGAGCTCCGCCGAAGAGGGCGTGCGGAGCCTGGCTGCGGTTCCGCTGACACTCGAAGGCACCGCACGCGGTGTCCTCTGCGCTTTCTCGCCGCGTCCGCACCTGTTCCAGCCGCTCACACTGCGTCTGGTGGAGCGAACTGCCGCAGAGGCCTCACGGACCCTGCGGCTGGCGCTGCGGATCGACAACCACCTGTTCCGGGCGCGGAACCTGCAGGCAGCACTCGAATCCCGGACCGTCGTGGACATAGCCGTGGGCATCATCATGGCCCAGAACAGCTGCAGCCAGGAGGCCGCGGTGGAGATCCTGCGCAGCGTCTCCAACACGCGCAACATCAAAATCCGCAGCGTTGCCGCCGGCGTGGTGGCGGCCGTCAGTGACAGGGTTCGGACACACTTCGAGGAATGACGTCCAGGCTGGCGGCGCAGGGACCTGCCGGGTCTAGGCTAAGAGGATGACTTTTGGGACCGGGGACACTTCCCTGCCGGCAACCGGCGCTCAGTACCGCCTCGAAAAGGGGAACGCAGCCGCCGTCGTAGCTTCACTGGGCGGTGCCCTGCGCAGCTACACGGTCGCGGACACGCAGCTGGTGGAAACCTATCCGGATGACAGCATCCCGCCCTCAGCTGCGGGGATCCTGCTGGCACCGTGGGCCAACCGTATTGCCGGCGGGCGCTGGGAGCTCGACGGGCAGGAGCAGCAGCTGGACATCACCGAACCGAAGCTGCGCAACGCCATCCACGGACTCCTGCGCAACACCGGCTACGCGGCAGTGGAGAGCAGCGCGGATTCAGTGGTGCTCAGCGCGGAGATCTTCCCGCAGCACGGCTATCCGTTCCACCTTCTCCACTCAGTCCGGTACAGCCTGGATGACGACGGCGGGCTGCGGGTACGGCAGGGCCTGGCCAACGTCGGGGTGGGGAAAGCCCCGTTCGCCCTGGGCGCCCATCCGTTCCTGCGCCTGGGTGAGGTCCCCAGCGAGGACCTGACCATCCGGGTCGACGCTGCCCTCCGGCTGAGCACCGATGCCGCCCTCATCCCGACGGGGCAGGTGGCCGTTGACGGTGCCGATGATCTTCGCGGCGGGCAGCGGGTGGGAGGACTGGACCTTGATGCTGCGTTTACCGGGCTCACGGCACGGGACGGGCTCTTCCGGCATGAGCTCACAGCCCCGGACGGCCGCAGCGTGCAGCTGTGGGCTGAGCAGGACTTTGGCTACGTGCACGTCTTTGTCACGGACAAGCTGCCGGGCCGCGCCTGCGCAGTGGCTGTGGAACCCACGACGGCCCCGGCGAACTGCTTCAATACCGGCGACGGACTGCGCTGGCTGGAGCCGGGAACGGAGTTCAGCGCCCAGTGGGGGATCCGGGCTGCCCTTTGATCTGCGGGGCAGCGTAAAGGTCAGAGAATGACCAGCTGAATATGGAAAGATGAGGCCATGAGACCACATGCGCGCAGGGTTGCTGCGCCCAAGGCCGTGCAGGCAGCGGCGGTGCGCTCTCACCGTGCAGGCGATGATGTGCCGTACGCGCTGCGTGTCAGTGCTTCCTGGGCCTGGCGGCTCGGCGTCGTACTGATTGTCGGTGCAGGACTGGTGTGGCTGCTGGGACACTTCTCCCTGCTGATCATTCCCCTGATGGTTGCCGCACTGCTCGCCGGTCTGCTTGCGCCGGTCAGCTCCTGGCTGCGCCGGAACAAGGTGCCCTCCGGACTGGCTGTTGCCGTCACAATCGTCTCCTTCCTGGGCTTGATCGTTGCTGCGCTGACCCTGGTGGGCCGGCAGCTCGCCCTGGGCTTCCGTGATCTCTGGGGCGAGGTGAGCACCGGTTTCGACCAGGTCCAGGGGTGGCTGGCAGACGGCCCGCTTCGGGTAACCTCGACCCAGATCGACAGCCTGCTCAACGAGGTCACCTCGGCCCTGCAGGACAACACGGCAAGTATCCTTTCCGGCGCCGTCAGCGTCGGCACCAGCGCCGGGCATTTTGCCGCCGGAATCCTGCTGGCACTGTTCGCACTGGTCTTCTTCCTGCTCGACGGACGGAAGATCTGGCGGTTCACCGTAGGGCTGATGCCACGAAGGGCGCGGCCCGCAGCATTCGGTGCAGGAATGCGCGGCTGGGAGTCCATGACCAACTACGTCCGCGTCCAGCTGGTGGTTGCGTTCATCGACGCCGTCGGCATTGGCGGAGGCGCGGCGCTGATCGGTGTGCCGCTGGCGCTTCCACTCGCCGTCCTGGTGTTCCTTGGCTCCTTTATTCCGCTGATCGGTGCCTTTGTCACCGGTTCGATCGCCGTGCTCCTGGCGCTGGTCGCCAACGGCTGGCCCAACGCCGTTTTTATGCTCATCATCGTGCTGGTGGTCCAGCAGATCGAATCGCACATTCTCCAGCCGCTGATCATGGGCAAGGCAGTCTCCCTGCATCCCCTGGCAGTGATTCTGGCCGTCACCGGCGGCAGCCTGGTCGCAGGCATTCCGGGCGCGCTGTTCGCCGTGCCCCTCCTGGCGATCCTGAACGCGACCGTGCGCTACATCGCCGGCCGGCAGTGGGAACACGACCCGATGCTGCACCGGGACGCCGAGTTCGGACCACCGGGCGCTGCCCCTCCGGAACCCGGAGACGAAGAAGAAGACGAAGACCCTGAGGTCCTCCGTTCCGGCTCAGACCAGAACAAGGAACCCACCGCAACCAAAGAAGAGAACCCACGTTGACCGATTCACCCCAGCTGCCAGTAACCCTTGACGACATCCAGGCGGCCGCAAAGCTGCTGGACGGGGTTATTGCCCACACCCCCATTGAGCAGTCCCGGGCGCTGGGACGGCTCACCGGGTCCGAGGTCTATCTGAAGTGCGAGAACCTCCAGCGCGCCGGATCCTTCAAGGTGCGCGGCGCCTACGTCCGGATGGCCAAGCTCAGCGAGGAACAGAAGGCCCGCGGCGTCGTAGCGGCCTCGGCCGGCAACCACGCACAGGGCGTTGCCGTCGCCGCAGCACGGCTGGGCATCAAGGCACGGATCTTTATGCCCCTGGGTGTTGCGCTGCCGAAGCTCGCCGCCACCCAGGGCCACGGCGCCGAGGTGGTGCTGCACGGCCACAACGTGGACGAGGCGCTGGCAGAAGCCCAGCGCTACGCAGATGAAACCGGGGCCGTGTTTGTGCACCCGTTCGACAACGTGGACATCGTGGCCGGACAGGGAACCCTGGGCCTGGAACTGCTGGAGCAGATCCCGAACCTGGACACCGTGCTCATGGGTGTCGGAGGCGGCGGACTGCTGGCCGGCGTCGCCGTCGCCATCAAGGAACGCGCCCGGGAGCTGGGCCGGGAAGTGAAGATCATCGGCGTCCAGGCCGAGAACGCCGCGGCCTACCCGCCTTCCCTGGCCGCCGATGCACTGGTGCCGCTGAGCAAGGTCTCCACGATCGCTGACGGCATTGCCGTGGGCCGCCCGGGCCAGCTGCCCTTCTCCATCATCAAGGAACTGGTCGACGACGTCGTGACGGTCAGTGAGGACTCGCTGGCCCGCGCCCTGATCTTCCTGCTGGAACGGGCCAAGCTGGTGGTTGAACCCGCCGGAGCAGTTGGCGTCGCCGCACTGCTCGACGGAAAAATCCAGAACCCGGGCAACACTGCAGTGATCCTCTCGGGAGGAAACATTGATCCGATGCTTATGCTGAAGGTAATCCAGCGCGGCCTCGCGGCTGCCGGGCGCTACCTGGTGGTGCGGATGCTGCTGGATGACCGTCCGGGCTCGTTGGCCACAATTTCGCGGATCATCGCCGAATCTGACGCCAACGTCACCGGAGTGGACCACACCAGGGTCGGAGGATCGATCAGCATGGGCGATGTAGCGATCACCATCAACATGGAAACCAAGGGGCATGAGCACTGCGAGAAGGTGCTGCAGAACCTGCGTGCCGAAGGCTTCCACCCCGTAGTCCTGCACGGATAAGCCCATGAAGCAGCGGGCGAAGAGCGCACTGGTAGCCGCGGCCTGCTTCACCGCGGGCCTGTGGATCATCTATTTCCTGACCCTGCCGTTCCAGAGCACGCTGCTGCCCGGGCTGGGAATTCTTCCGCGGCAGCCGCAGGGGCTGGACGGGATCCTGTTTTCGCCGCTGCTTCATGCCGGAACCGGGCACCTGGTCAGCAATTCGCTGCCGCTGCTGGCATTTGCGTTCCTGGTGCTGCTGGAAGGAGCGCGCCGGTTCGCCGCCGTGCTGGCGATCTGCTGGCTCGCGTCCGGGCTGGGCGTCTGGCTTTTTGGCGGGGGACTGACCATCGGGGTGTCCGGGGTCGTCTTTGGTTTGTTCGCCTATCTCATGGTGCGCGGCTTCTATAACCGCGACCTGGTCCAAATCCTGCTGGGCGGGCTGCTGTTCCTGATCTACGGTTCGCTGCTGTGGGGTGTGCTGCCCACGGCAGCCGGAGTGTCCTGGCAGTCCCATCTCTTTGGCGCTGCCGGGGGAGTGGCCGCCGCAATCCTGCTGCGGCGCCGCGGGAACGGCCCGGAAAGCAGAAACGGGCCCGCCTTCCGGCGGACCCGTCCCTAAGGCTGTTTTGGCTACCCGGTGTACGGGGTTGCCGAAACGATCTCCACGGTGATGCTCTTGCCGTTCGGTGCGGTGTATGACGTGGACTCACCGGCGCGCAGGCCGTTGATGGCGGCACCCAGGGGCGACTTCT
>JBELZL010000022.1:0-51863 GCA_040274025.1 Arthrobacter sp.
ACATAGACCGACATATCATCTTAGCCTGAGGAGCCGGAATCTCTCAAACCGGGGTTTGGGCAAGCCGGAAGCACTCCCGGTTTCCTTCTCCGGGTCAAGTCTACTGCCTGCGCGCCGTGCCGATGTGCCGATGCCGGGGCGGCACCCGTATTCGCCTAGGCTTACGGTGTGCTGCACTCCCTTTCCCGTGCCAGGCTGCTCCGGATCCTTACGGTATCCATGGCCGCCGCAGTTTCCATGCTGCTGCTCTGGCTCCTGGTGGCGGTGAACCTCTTCTACTACCCGCAGGCAGCCCGGGAACCGGACCGCGCAGACGCCGTCGTGGTCCTTGCCGGCGCAGCGTCGGAGCGGCTCCCGGTGGGCAGGGAGCTGATGCGCTCAGGCAGCGCCCCCGTCCTGGTCCTCTCCACCACGGACACCCCGGGGAACACGAATATGGACATTGTCTGCAAGTACACGCAGGACCCGTCCATTCGGTGCTTTAGCCCGTCCCCGCTGACCACCCGGGCCGAGGCCCGCTCCATCGCACGGCTGGCGGCGGACAACGGCTGGGATGACATCATCGTTGTGACGTCCAAGTACCATCTGGTCCGGGCGGAGGCGAACATCGAGCAGTGCAGCAACGCGCACGTGCAGATGGTGGCCGCGGAGCCTGATCTCTCCCCGCGCCAGTGGCTGGGCCGGTTCGTCGAAGAGACCGGCGGAGTGCTCGCTGCCTTCCTCCGTCCGGCGTGCGCTTCCCGGGTGGGTTAGCCCAGCCGCTTCAGGACAGCGCGCGGCACAAAGTCCGTGATGTCGCCGCCCAGGGACGCCACTTCTTTGATCAGGCTCGAGGAGAGGTGCGTGTAGGAGTTCTCCGCCGCAAGGAAGACGGTTTCGACGCCGGCAAGCTGGCGGTTCATCACGGCCATGGGCAGTTCATAGTGGTAGTCCTGCACGGAACGAAGTCCCTTAACAATGGTGCTTGCACCGTGGTCGCGGCAGAAATCGGCCAGCAGCCCGTGCCCCATGGGCACCACCGACACGCCGGCCAGGGATCCAAGGGTTTCCGAGGCGATTTCCAGCCGCTCCTCTTCGGAGAACCGGTACTTCTTGGCGTAGTTGGTGGAGACGGCCACGATCACCTCGTCAAAGAGCTTCGTGGCGCGGGCAATCACTTCAAGGTGGCCGTTGTGGATGGGGTCATATGATCCGGGGCATACAGCGCGTCGCATAAAACGAATCTACCCGGTTGCCTGCCGCAGCCACGGTCATGCCGACGGGGCGTTTCGTGCGCTCGGCGGGTAATACTGGAAGGCATGACTTCAACACCGCGCACCCGCCCGCTACGGAACTCCCGGGACGGACAGCCCGCGCCCTGGCAGCGGTCGGCAGCGGGCGCGAACCTGCTTGGCGCCGACGGCAACCTTGGCATCACGATCTTCGAGGAAATCACCGCTCTGGCCGGTACCCACAATGCGATCAACCTGGGCCAGGGCTTCCCGGACGAGGACGGTCCGGCAGAGATCCGCAACGCCGCCCGGCGCGCCATCCTGGCCGGCGCCAACCAGTACGCCCCCGGGATGGGACTGCCGGTGCTCCGCGAGGCCGTGGCTGAACACCAGGAACGGTTCTACGGGCTGCAGCTGGACCCCGGCACGGAAGTCATGGTGACCACAGGCGCCACCGAAGGCATTGCAGCCACGATCCTGGCGCTGACCGGCCCTGGGGACGAGGTGCTTACCTTCGAGCCGTTCTATGACTCCTACGGCGCCATGATCGGACTCAGCGGTGCCACGCACACCACCGCTCCCCTGCTGGCCCCGGACTTCCAGCCTGATCTGGACGCCCTGGAAGCAGCGTTCACCGACCGCACCCGGGTGGTGCTGGTCAATAATCCGCACAACCCCACCGGTGCAGTCTTCCCGGAAGCGGTGCTGCAGCGCATCGTGGACCTGGCGGTGAAGCACGACGCCGTGATTGTCACCGATGAAGTCTACGAACACCTCACCTTCGGTCCGAGGCACATTCCCGTCGCCACGCTGCCCGGCGCCGAAGACCGCACCCTGACGATTTCCTCCGCGGGCAAAACGTTCTCCCTGACCGGCTGGAAGATCGGCTGGCTCAGCGGACCTGCGGAACTGGTTGCCGCAGTCCGGGCGGTGAAGAGCTTCCTGACCTACAGCTCCGGATCCCCGTTCCAGGCTGCCATCGCTGATGGGCTGCGAATGGAGGATTCGTTCTTCACCGACATCGCCGGGACCCTCCGTGCCAAGCGCAATGTGCTCTCAGCCGGCCTGCAGAAAGCAGGGCTGGAGGTTTACCAGCCGCAGGGAACGTACTTCGTGAACGCCGACGTCGCTCCCCTGGGGTTCGACGACGCTACGGACCTGGCACGCCGCCTGCCGGAACTGGTGGGCGTCGCAGCGATTCCGGTGGCAATGTTCTGCCATCCCGAGGGAGCTGAGCGCACACGGACACTGCTGCGTTTTGCCTTCTGCAAGCGGTTCGATGTGCTGCAGGAAGCCGCGGAGCGCGTCTCCCGCCTCAAAGAGGTGCTCTAAACGTGGTGAACCGACCGCCCTCACGCATGCTGCGCGGCATCGGCGCCCACGCCGAACTGGATCAGGATGCCTTCAACGACGGCGCCTGGATCCTGTCCATCGGCGGCGCCCAGCAGTCCCACGTGAATCTCGCCAGGCCGGATGAGATCTTCTATGAGTACCTGCGCCGGATCGGGAACGTCCTGGACCTCGCCGGACCGCCGGGGGCTCCGCTGCGGGTCCTGCACCTCGGAGCCGGCGCCCTCACCCTGGCGCGGTATGTGCAGGCCACGCGCCCGGGTTCGGAGCAGGCCGCCGTCGAACTTGAACGTGAGCTGCTGGATTACGTCCTGACGTACCTGCCGCTGCCGGAGGGCACCATGCTCCAGACGGTGACCGGCGACGCCCGCGCGGAACTTGAACGTTTCGAAGCCGGCTCGTTCGATGCCGTGGTGCTGGATGTCTTTGCGGGCGCGGATGCTCCCGGGCATCTGGCCGACCGCGGCTACTACGCGGAGCTGCTGGGCCTGCTCTCCGAAGACGGAGTGCTGCTGGTGAACGTGGGCGATGATCCCCCGCTGGCGTTCGCGCGCCGGCAGACGAAGTCGCTTCAGGCGGTCTTCGCTGCCGCCGGGGGCGAGGTAGCTGCGCTGGGTGACGTTTCGATGTTCACCGGCAGGCATCCCGGGAACATTGTCCTGGCTGCGGTGCCTCACCGCTGGCCCGCTGAGTGGACGCAATTCCTGCTGCAGGCCGGACCGCATCCGGCCGCCGTGCTGACCGGCGCCGATCTGGATGCATTTGCGGCGGGACGCTGAGGAAGCCTACTCCTCATCCTTCTGCGCCGGTTCGGCGAACCAGAGAGTTGTCTCGCCGTAGGACTTTTCGCTGAAGCGCTCCAGCCCGTTCGGCCAGGCTGGTTCGGGCGAGCGGGTGGAACGTTCAACCACAACGACGGCGCCGTCCGCCAGCCGCGGGCTGAGCGCCTCCAGCACGGCCGCCAGGCCGTCCTCCTCCAGCGGGTAGGGCGGGTCCAGGAAGACCAGGTCCCAGACCAGTCCCGGCGGCACCCGCAGCAGATAGGACTCCGCCTTGGTCCGGTGCACGCGCACCCGCTCCGAACCGAGAACCTTGTTGACCAGGGAGGCGTTGCTGCGGCAGACCTGCGCGGCCTTCTCTGCCAGCTCAACCAGGTCCACGC
Source organism: Arthrobacter sp. (assembly GCA_040274025.1). Classification (GTDB taxonomy): domain Bacteria; phylum Actinomycetota; class Actinomycetes; order Actinomycetales; family Micrococcaceae; genus Arthrobacter_B. The sequence continues at coordinate 3,724 of JBELZL010000022.1, forward strand.
GTGCGGCTCCGCGGCTGGCGCTTTCCACCCCCAGGGAACCGGATCCGGCAAAGAGGTCCAGCACGTACGCTCCGTCCAGGATCCCGTAGGACTCCAGGCGGGAGAAGAGCGCTTCCTTCACCCGGTCGGTCGTTGGCCGGGTTCCTGATCCGGGAACACTGGACAGGGTGGATCCGCCGGCGGCTCCGGCAATGATGCGGCTCATGCTTCCACTCTAACCAGCACGAAGGTCCCGCCCGGTATCCGGTCCCTCCTGCGCATCCTCAGCCGCGGTCCAGGAACGCTTCCTTCTCCGGGTTCAGGTATGCCTCGATTGCCTCGTTCAGGGCCGGGTGCTCCAGCAGGTCCGGGTCTTCCTGGATCAGGGCCTGGGCGTCGGTGCGGGCACGTTCAATGACCTTTTCATCCTGGATGGCACGCAGCAGCTTCAGGGTGGAGCGGCCGCCGGACTGTGACGCGCCCAGGATGTCACCTTCGCGGCGCAGTTCCAGGTCCCGGCGGGAGAGTTCAAACCCGTCCGTGGTGGCTGCCACGGCGTCCAGGCGTTCCCGGCTGGGATGTCCGTCCTCAAGGTTGGTCACCAGCAGGCAGGTTCCTGGCAGCCCGCCCCGGCCTACCCGGCCGCGCAGCTGGTGGAGCTGGGAGATGCCGAAGCGCTCCGCGTCGAGGATCACCATCATGGTGGCGTTGTGCACGTCCACGCCCACCTCGATCACGGTGGTGGAAACGAGCAGGTCTATTTCGCCGCGGTTGAACGCGTCCATTGTGGCGGATTTCTCTGCCGGGTCCATCCGGCCGTGAAGCATGCCCAGCCGGGTGCCGGAGAGCACCGGCAGTTCCTGGAGCCGTTCGAGTACCTCCAGGACGGACGCCAGCGGCCGCTGGTTCCGCGGAGCCGCGGCGGGCTGGGGCAGGTCCTCCAGCAGTGCCAGCTCTGTTCCGGGTTCCTCTTCCTTGTCCCCGATCTTGGGGCAGACCACGTAAACCTGCCGTCCGGCGTCGATCTCTTCCCGGGCGCGTGCCCAGATCCGCGGGCCCCAGGCGGGTTTGTCCGCCAGCGGTGCCAGGAAGGTGGAGATCGGTGCACGTCCGGCAGGCAGTTCGGTGAGGGTTGAAACGTCCAGGTCGCCGAACACGGTCATGGCCACGGTGCGCGGAATGGGCGTGGCGGTCATGACCAGCAGGTGCGGGGTGGATTCCCGTCCCTTGGTGCGCAGGATGTCCCGCTGTTCCACGCCGAAGCGGTGCTGTTCGTCCACCACTACCAGTCCCAGGTCCGCGAACTGGACGTGTTCGGAGAGCAGGGCGTGCGTGCCAATGACGATTCCCGCAGAGCCGGAGGCCGCTTCGAGCAGTGCTGCCTTGCGCTGGGCAGCGGACATTGAGCCGGTGAGCAGCGTGACGCGGGTGGCGGTGTCGCTGCCGCCGAGCATGCCGCCCTGTCCCAGCGGGCCGAGTGTCCGGGTGATCGAGGCGTAATGCTGGGCGGCCAGGACTTCGGTGGGGGCCAGCAGCGCGGCCTGTCCGCCGGCGTCGACCACCTGGAGCATGGCCCGCAGCGCCACCAGGGTCTTGCCGGAGCCAACCTCGCCCTGCAGCAGGCGGTTCATGGGGTGCGGCTTGGCCAGGTCAGCAGCCAGTTCCTCGCCGATGGAGGCCTGTCCTGCCGTGAGGGTGAACGGCAGCGCCGAGTCGAAGGCCTCCAGCAGCCCGCCGGTGCGCGGCGGGCGGGCGGTGGCGTCCTGTTCGGCGGTGAACGCATGCCGGCGGGCCAGCGCGGTCTGCAGCACTAGGGCTTCCTCGTAGCGGAAGCGGTGCCGGGCCTTGTAAGCGTCCTCGATGACGGCCGGGCGGTGGATCGCGTTGAAGGCATCTGCCATGCCCATCAGCCGTTCCCGGGAGCGGATGGCCGGCGGGATCGGATCGCGCAGGCGTTCGGTTTGGAGCGAGTCGAGCAGCAGGTCGATAGTGGTTTTGATTTCCCAGCTGGTCAGCTTCGCGGTCGCCGGGTACACCGGGATGGGCCGTTTGGCTTCCTCTTCGTCATCCGCTTCGTCGCTGAGCAGCACGTAGTTCGGGTTGGTCAGTGTCAGCTGGTGCTTGTAGATGCCCACCTTCCCGGAGAACATCGCGCGGACGCCCGGCTGCAGGTCCTTAAGCGCACCGTAGCCGTTGAAGAAGGTGAGGTGCAGCAGCCCCAGGGTGCCGGCGTCGTCATCAGTGACCGTGATTTCAACGATCATGCCCTTGCGGGTCTGCATGCGGCGCGAGTTATTGCTCTGCACCCTCGCCACGAGGGTGACTTCCTCATCGAACGGGATCTCGGAAATCCGGGTGAGCTCTCCACGTTCCAGGTAGCGCCGCGGCACGTGGAGCAGCAGCTGGCCCACGGTGGTGATGCCGAGCTGCTTCTCGATCTTGTCCGCAGACTTCTTCCCGATCCGGCGGTTCAGTGGATAGTCCAGCTCGCCGGGAATCCTGTCCTGCATGGGCCTCTAGGCTTCGCGGGCGAAACCGCCGACGGCGGGCTGGCCGGGCAGCGGGACCTGCGGGATCTCAGTGGTCTGGTGTCCGTTGGCGGAGAGTTCGGTGATGGTGACGTTGGTCGGCTCGCCCACGGCGTGCAGTGCGTCCATCGCGGCACCGGCGTCGGGGGTGTGGACGTGGACCCGCCAGCGGTAGCCCTCCCCTACCGGGCTGACGGCGCTCATAATCACAGACTCGCCCAGTTCATCGAGCTGGAGCCGCAGCGTGGCGGCGTCCAGGGGGCTGAGCGTGATGGTGCACATAACTTCCACGCCTTCAAGCTGCGGCTGGGTGCCGTGGATGTGCGGGTCCTGCACGTCGTAGCCGTGCAGCCCGTCCAGGAGCTCGCCCTGCAGTTCCTCGCCCAGGGCCGCGGCGCGCAGCGCATCGAGCACCAGCAGGAATCCCACGCCTCCTGCGTCTACGACGCCGGCGTCGGACAGGGTTTCAAGCTGCTCTTCGGTGCGCACGACGGCGGCGAGGGCGCTGGTCATCATGGCCCGCAGGGTTTCGGCCAGGCCTGCATTGGAATCATCACCGGTCTGGGCGGCCTCCACCTGGGAGGCTGCGCGGGCGGCTTCTTCCAGGACGGAGAGCATTGTTCCCGGCACCGGGTCGCTCAGCACGGACCAGGAGCGCAGCTGTGCACGCTCGAGGGACCTGGCCAGCAGCGGCGCGGAGAGGCGGGTGTTTCCCTGCAGCGGTTCAGCCAGCGCGGTGAGGAAGACGGACAGGAGCGTGCCGGAGTTGCCCTTGGCCTGTTCCATGGCCGCACGGCCTGCTGCGGAGAGCAGTTCGCCGATGTCCTGCGTTTCCAGGTCTGCGGCAGCTGCCGAGGCCGCCCGCATGGTGAGGTAGAGGTTTGTCCCGGTGTCGCCGTCGGCCACGGGAAATATGTTGATGGCGTTCAGCCGGTCACTGTGGTTTCCCAGGGACACCTCGGCTTTACTCAACCATCGCTTCAGCGCCTGCGCGTTTGCGGTGATCTTAGTCTGCAAGGTAATCCCGTTCCGTGCTGCTGCTCATGCTTCTCCTCCGGATTATCTTCGTTGAACATCGTTGTCCTTCGAACCGGCATGGTCAGTAGGAAGCCTACCGCAGGGCCCTGACAGCAGCCGATAAGCGGCGCCGGAATATGCCAAGGTAGTAACCATGCGAGAGCCGAAATATGCGGATGTCCCCGCTGCACGCCATATGCGTGTGCCCGACTCCGCCGTTGCCCCGGAGGGCGGTGCCGGCAGTCCGGAGGACATCCCGGAGACGGGACCGGTCCGTCCCTCTGACTCCCTGCGGCCGGATTATGACGCCTCGTACCGTCGGAAGCGGCTCGTGGCGGGCGTCCTGTCCGGCATGGTTTTTCTCAGTGTTCCCGCGCTGATTGTGCTCCTGGTCCTCTTTGGCTGACCACGGGCCGACAAAAAATTCAAGGGCGAAATAGCGTTTTGGCGCTAGTATGGGCGGACTACGCACTATCTAACGTTCATGGGGGACAAAACTCGTGCCGCTCATTATGCCCATTTACGGGACCCGGCCGGAGGCCATCAAGATGGCCCCGATCGTCGCCGAGCTCAGGCGCTCTGACGCCATGGACTGTTTTGTCGCGGTCACGGGCCAGCACCGTTCCATGCTTGACCAGGTCAACCGCCTCTTTGACATCATTCCGGACCATGACCTGAACATCTTCGAACCCGGCCAGTCCCTGAACGGCATTCTTTCCCGCACCATCGACGGCCTGGACAAGCTCTTCAGCGTGAACCGGCCGGAGGCCGTCCTTGTCCAGGGCGACACCACCACTTCCACAGCAGCAGCCATGGCAGCTTTCTACCACCGCATTCCCGTAGTGCACGTGGAGGCAGGCCTGCGCAGCGGGGATCCGTTCTCCCCGTTCCCTGAAGAAGGCAACCGCAAAATCACGTCCCAGCTGGCAAGCCTCCATTTGGCCCCGACGGCCGCCAGCCGGGAGAACCTCCTGCGGGAGAATGTCCCGGCTGAAGACATCGTCATTACCGGCAACACGGTCATCGATGCCCTGTTTATGACCGTGGAGAAGCAGGTGCCCTTTACGGATCCCCGGCTTGAGGAACTGGCCGAGCGGGATTCCCGCATTCTGCTGGTCACCACCCACCGCCGGGAAAACCTGGGCGAGGCCATGCGCGGAATGGGCCGCGCCCTGGCGCGGATCGCCGACGCCGAACCGGACCTGCAGATAGTTCTGCCGCTGCATATGAATCCGGCCGTCCGCGCTGCAGTTGTTCCTGCCATTCAGGACAAGCCGAACGTTATGCTCCTTGAGCCCCTGGACTACGGCGAATTCTGCCGCCTTCTGGCCATGTCCCACATAGTGCTCACCGACTCCGGCGGCGTGCAGGAAGAGGCGCCCAGCCTTGGCGTTCCGGTGCTGGTTATGCGCGAAAACACTGAGCGGCCCGAAGCCGTTGAAGCCGGCGTTGCCAAACTGATCGGAACGGATGAGGAGCGTCTGGTCGCTGAGGTTTTGGAGTTGCTCCACGACAAGGGTCTTTACGAAACCATGTCGGAAGCAATGAACCCCTATGGGGATGGGACTGCTGCGCGTCAGATCGTGGCTAAGATCATAACCCATTTCTTCTAATACGACTCCGGAAATAGCGTTCTTGTTATGCCCCAATCATATGAAAGAGTTACCGTGCACCAATTGCCGCCCGGAAAATATACGATGGCTAACGCCTCAGTTCGTCTGAGCTACGGGGGCGCGACGCGTTCCCAACTCTTGCGCGCAAGAATATTTGCTGAACAGGCTAATCAACAGGTGGATGTAATAACGTTTGACGTATTTCCTGAGTACGACACCGAACGGAAGTCACTGCAAAAGGAGGGACTCATACACGGCGGTATCAACCTCCTGAATCTTCACGAGGAGCTGCGTCAGGCTGACTCATTCGGGCTTGATCGGTTCACAAATGATGAGCCAATTCCGTCGTGGTATAACGAACTCCCGAACCTAGACTACGTCATTGAGAACTCTGCGGATGGAAGCCCCTACAGGCGCAAATATGATGCCACGGCACAAGGGAAGTCTTTCTACTTCTCCTACCTCAGACCTGATGGAACTGTGTACGCGACTGTCGACCGCAGGATCGGAGGAAGTGATTGGGACGGGGAACAAAGAGGTACAGTCCTAGTTGCTCACAATGGCCAACCCATTGCTTTTTACTCCAGCAAAGCAAAACTAATTATGCGTTGGATAGAAACGCTTAGTGACGAGCAACAAGACCACTTCGTCATCTTCGATTCAAAGGAATCAGGACGCCTGGTGGTCCAAGAAGAACGGTCCCCTAATCAGCACTTTATCCTAATGGCCCACACGCCACACCTTCAGCCCCCGCGCAGATGGGACTCCAAGCCAGCCTCTGCGGATTGGGGCGCCACCCTCGAGGGGCTGTCATTATGGGATGGGGTCATCGTTCTAAGCGAAGCCCACAAACATGATCTCGAATTGCGCTACGGCGCACGAAATAACTTCTTCGTAGTGCCACACCCAGCTGAGTCCATATCCTCACCAGGAAGTATGGACGAGCGTCAGAAAGATTTGGCCATCATAGTTTGCCGCCTCGAGACCCAGAAACGACTTCAAGACGCAATCCGAGCCTTCAAAATTGTAGTAGAAGAACGCCCTTCAGCTCGGTTAGAGATATACGGCGCTGGCTCCAAACTAGAAGAATGGTCAGCGCTGGTTAGAGAACTAGGGCTTACACATGCCGTGATCTTCAGGGGATATGACCCCCGACCGGAGGCCCAATATTCTAGGGGTTCTGTATTTATCATGACCAGCCTATTTGAAGCGCAACCTCTGACTCTCTTGGAAGCCGCGGCCCACGGATGCCCGATCGTCGCTTATGACATCAAGTACGGTCCACGAGAGTTGATACGACCCGGCTTTAATGGGTTCCTCAGCCCTGAAGGGGACATCGAATCGTTAGCCAAGAACATCGTAACGGTACTCTCGACGGATGACGTCACTGGGATGTCGAATGCGTCCATAGAAATGGCCCAAACATTTTCTATATCCAGATTTGTCGAAAAATGGGCTTCGGTGTTCGAACAAGTTTCACTACAAAGGTCGAAACGTGTTGCCATCACCTCTTCGAGGCTTACCATTCAGAGCATTGAGGCTGTGGAGAACGAATTAGGATCGCTTTCCATTGAGCCGGACGAATTTAACCTCGCGATCGCATCAAAAATGCTCACGATAGTTGGAGAGATCGTCCTTTCGGCCACCACCAGCGAACATACGCGCTCTAATCTCACGGTTGCCATCCGCGCTCACGCCCCAAATAGTGACCCCATCTTTTTGCCTAGCACTCTCGAACGCCTAGGCACCGACAAATATCAAGTTTCCTGGACAATGGCGTCCCACCAGGTGCCGCAGAAAGCCGAACTGTACTACGAAGTTACGTGGAACAACGACCAAGTTATGGACAGAATCCCTTTAGACAGCTCGGAGAAGTTTTCCTTCAAGACAATCTCTCTAGTAAAGGAAGGCTAAATAACCCATGTCGCACATCCTTTACACATCGCTCGACGAGCCCGTCGAAGAAATAGTCAAGAGAATAGTCTCCGGAAACTATCTGTACATTTATCTGTCGGACCCCTCGGGCATCAAAGGCGACTATCCGTTACTCAAAGCTGCCCACAAAATCCGCAGGGTAAAACGGCATATCGTCGAGTTGGCCAAAAATGGTTTCCACGTGTATCACGAAGTAGATGGTATCTCTCGTCTCGTGCGTCAGGATCACATCCCACGGATGTGGCACAGTGTCTTGAAAGGTGACTATGAATCGTCACAGGACGGCATCATATACAGTCTCCAGGGACCAAAGACGGGTGGACAGGCATCTAATCTTGTCGTAATATTTTCATCAATAGGGGGAGATATATTCGGTAGCGGCCTCGCACGCTACTTCACGCAGAACTTCCGTTCAATTAATAAACATGTCCCGGGCGATACCGCTTTTCTGCGCATCGCAGACATTGGCGGTGTTGTTGGATCCTTTTACCTCGATACAGTCTACTCGCCTAGGAACACAAAGAGCATTGCAGATCTAATCGAGAACGTTCGCTCAGGATATGGCATAGAAAGATCATCCGTAATTACTTATGGGGCATCCAAGGGTGCAACCGGCGCGCTGTACCATGCCCTTCAAAATGACTACAAGTGCGTATGCGTCGAGCCGATTGTTAACGACGAGTATTACGAGACTTCTTTTGGAGACACTCACTTCACAGCAGACGGCGTATTCCTCGAAACCAAAGAAGAAACATTCGGAAGACTCTTGGAAGCCCATGAGAATGACGTCATGTCCAAGTCGGGATATGGACATGGCCGGATAGTCGTTGTCTACTCTAAACAATCTCCACAAGCTTCTTATATCGAGAATACCGTAGGAACCAAGATAACCAACGAAATACTGCTGGTTAATTTCTGCCATCCTGCCATCTCTGATCATCCCGACGTAAGCCCTAATTCACTTAATCTAATTTCGATGTACTTGAACATGATGGCATACGGGCTCCCGATCAATGCCGGCAAGTTTGCGGTCCTGTGCCGCAGCTAATCCGTCCTGCATGCTTTGGGGCGGCATGAACGAAGACCACTAAGGAAGACGCAGGCATTTGGGGAATTGGCTCCCCTACGTCCGTTTAGGGGGCGTGCGAGCCTATGCGCCGTTGATCTCCATCGGCCAGCTCCCAGACTCACTTGTCTGATGCGACCGCCCGGCAGGGACGTATGACGGCTCTTCGCGGCTCGTGGGGAATTGAGTTCGTGTCGTTGAAGACAGGAGGGCCCGTGGCCCTGCTGGGATGAGTGTGTCTAAGCATTCAACCTGGAACAGGACCACGAGCCCTTGAACGAGCCTACCGGTGTCACCGCCGACCCTGCGACTATCCTTTTCAACCTGCCCGGTTACCGTGTCATTGCAACGACTCTTACGCCGAGGGGCCGGCAGGTCATTGTGGAAACCGATCAACCGCCTGGGTGCCCGAGCTGCGGGGTCATTGCCGTCCGGAGGAAGGAACGCCGGTTGCAACGGCTGCGGGATATTCCGGCTCTTCGCGGCTCGTGGGGAATTGAGTTCGTGTCGTTGAAGACAGGAGGGCCCGTGGCCCTGCTGGGATGAGTGTGTCTAAGCATTCAACCTGGAACAGGACCACGAGCCCTTGAACGAGCCTACCGGTGTCACCGCCGACCCTGCGACTATCCTTTTCAACCTGCCCGGTTACCGTGTCATTGCAACGACTCTTACGCCGAGGGGCCGGCAGGTCATTGTGGAAACCGATCAACCGCCTGGGTGCCCGAGCTGCGGGGTCATTGCCGTCCGGAGGAAGGAACGCCGGTTGCAACGGCTGCGGGATATTCCGGTCGCCGGTCCGGTGGAGGTCTTGTGGTCCAAATACCGCTGGCACTGCGATGAACCGGCCTGCGTACGGCTGTCTTTCTTCGAATCCACGGATCAGGTCCCGTACCGTGCCCGGTCCACGACCCGGCTGCGGAACCACCTCGTGGACGCAGTCATCCGCTCCGGCCGGGCCGTGTCAGAGACAGCTGCCGGTTTCGCCGTGTCGTGGTGGATGGTCCGGGCCGCACTCAATGAAGCTTCCCTGCTCCGGCTGCCCGACGTGGATGCGCTCAGCCCGCGGATGCTGGGTATTGATGAGCACCGTTTCCGGTCCGTGCGTTATTTCCAGGATCCGGCCACAAAGTCCTGGACTCGGTGGGAGCCCTGGATGACCACGATCGTGGACCTCGATACCGGACAGGTCCTAGGCGTGGTGGACGGCAGGGACCACAGGGGCGTCGGGGACTGGCTTCTCGCCCGGGCATGGCGCCTGGGCGTGCAGGTTGTGGCGATCGACCCGTCCGCTGCGTTCCGTAAAGCGTTGAGAATGTGGCTGCCCCGCACCGCGGTCGCGGTTGATCACTTCCATCTGATCTCGTTGGCCAACCATGCGCTCACTGAGACCCGGCAGAACCTCTCCCAGCAGGTCAAGGGGGCTCTTCCCCAGGCATCCAGCTGAGTTTCAGACCCGCGTTGGAAGTCTCTTGTTGGGACGACAGACCTAGTGCAGCAGCACCGGCTGAAGAGAAGAAACACGTGCGTTCAAAGTTCGCGGCCCAACTCCTTCGAATTACCCGACCTCCCCTCAGTCACTCACCGAGGGGAAACCCAGAAGACTGCCACGTCCAAAGGGCAAGCCGTCGATTCTGGGGTCTAGTCGATCTGGAGCCTTCAATCCGCACAGCGGCTAGAGCGGCAGATCAGAGAATACTATGCCTTCAAAACGTTTAAGGGCTTCTTTCTGATACAGGTCAATATCAAACGGAGTAGTCTTTTTTGCCCAACCGTCAAGGTATGCCATAAGTCCGCTAGTCAGTCCCTCAACGCTATTCTCTACTAGCAGACCATGTCCGCCTTCGAGGACACTCCGGGGACCGACAACATCAGTGGAGATTACGGGTTTCTCAAGTATCAGGGCTTCCAGGACTGCTAGGCCTTGACCTTCGTACTCAGATGAAAAGACAAAACAGTCCGCACGACGAAGTGCGGGGAAGGGGTTGGCACGCCGGCCGGCCAGTAGAACCGCGTTCCCCGCACCTGACTCCGAGATAAGTTGTTGCAATGGTTCTAAAAGCGGTCCGTGCCCCATCACCAGGAGCTTTGCGTTAGGTTCCTTTTCCAAGATAGGCACGAAGGCACGGATCAGTTTCGTATGGCCCTTCTCAGGGGAGAGCCTGCCGAGCGTAACGAAGAGAGGATAGCCATTCCCGATCCAATCAGCGATGTCTTCATCGAGGGGTTCATTGGACAAGTCAATGGTCTGTTGCGGATTCACTAGATTGTTGCAGTATGTGAACCTATCAGGATTGATGGAAAACTTGCTAGCCAGGTTGGCACGGTTTTCCGCTCCGACACTTTGCGTCACTGAAACCAGTGAATCAAAATCACGGTACATACTGAAGTTTGATTCAAGATACTCGAATCGTTCTTTCCATTCACGATACATATCATTGTGGAGATAAATCACTTTCCTCGGTGCTGCCTCACGGGGAGCCGAGGCAAAGAGTGAGACCCAGAACCTGGCATATCCCTCAAAGCAAATTATCGAATCAAACGAAGAATATCCGAAAATGCGTACAAATTCTCGGCGGAACCCGTCACGTACAATCTGCCACATTTCTTCATTAGCCAATGTGTGCTGGTGACTGAGTTTGTCGATAACCCAACGTTCCTCGGGCGTCACTAGATGCACCCCTACCCGGGCTAAGATCCGAACGAAATCCGGCTTTTCATCGAATTTGTCGAGACGCGATTGCTCGGAAGCTAGCGCGACCGGGTCAATGATCGTGTAGACGTTCGTAGCATCGGAATCAAGGTGTGAAACCAAATTCAAGTACGAAGACGTTATGCCATTGGGCATAAATGATCCTTGGAACAAGAGAACGTTCGCCTTGCTGTCCTGTTTGTTGGACACCTCAAAGGTTGAATCATCAAAGAAAAAGAAATCTACGGTCCGCCTCGTGGCACAACCATCCTCATAAGGACAGAATCGTTCGATGGCGGCTGCGTAACAGGCATCGTCCATTTTTGGACTTCCACCCACGGCGCTCGTCACCTCGTGCATGACGGCTTCAATGTTTCTAGCCGTTACGCCAGGCATGGAATCCAAATCAAAATAGAGGCCGCGGCTTTCTGTGTATGACTCAAGATCGTATGCATAATAAACTATGGGGCGCTTCAGCGGGATGAAGTCAAAGAAAATGCTCGAATAATCTGTAATCAACACATCGGTTATTGATAGCAAGTCATTTGTGTCAATATCGGCAGGCACACCGTGAGTAGCGATGACAGAGGCGTCCTCTTTGCTACTCGTCATCGAATGCCCGCGGTACAGGAAGTGCCAGTCTCCTGAGGAGAGGCGTTTTAGGTCAGCCGCTAGCCTCTCTCCGTCCAGGGAGCGCTCAGACAGCGATCCCCTCCATGTGGGGGCGTAGAGCACGACCTGTTTCCCATCAGGTACGCCAAGTCGTTTTCTAAGCTCACCCGGAGTGCTTTCCGCAGGCGACACGGTCGCGTCTACACGTGGATAGCCTGTGATCGCAATACGCCCTTTATATAGACCCGCGACGTCGTATTTATCTAAGAGGCAATCAGCAGTGAATTGGTTCGGCGCGATCATGTGCGTAGCATGCAGAAAGTTGCGTGCAGCGTTCTTGTGATCCATGTTGCCGTTTTTGATGTCACGACCCAATGTCTTTATGGGCGTACCGTGCCAAGTATTCAGGTAACGCTGCTCCTCCCGTCGCATAAAGTACGGCGGGAAGGTGTTGTCATTTACTAGGTATTTGGCTGTAGCCAAGTATCTAAGATAGAGATCGCTATCTCGTGGGACAAATATGAAATCTTCCCGTCCGCTGAACTCTGTCAGTGGATCACTTCCGGGGTTTAGCACCCATATATGCTTGAACCCCGAGAACCGTTCATCCTTAATGATTTCCTTGCAGATCTGAAGCGGGTTTCCTGATATAGAAGATCCATGTGCGCTCTCGTAAAGCACCATATCTTCAGCTATGGGTAACGTTTCGAGATGTTCAAGGTAGTGCATTGTTCGGATTTGGTTAGAATTCTTGGAATACAAGGAGACATCAACTCCGTACGGGCGCTTGAAGCGGCGAGTTTCGGCAAAGGAGCTCGCCGCTTCCCGTTCTCGTCCCAGGACCATCAGAGCTTTACCCAGCGAGTGGTAGAGGCCCGCGTCAAACTGCGCCTGCCGAGCAACTGTCTCTTGATAAGCTTCGACAGCTGCAGCCCAGCATCCGAGCGACTCTGCGCGCTTCGCCAGACTTCGCAGTCCTGTTGCATCCTGTGCTGCCGCCTTTTGCCTTATCTCCTTAATGAGGGCAGCGTCTAAGAGACCGGGTTCGTTGCAAGCTTCTGGAGACGGCGGTATACCGTTGGCTCGCGACAGATAGTAGGCAACATTGGCGTCTCGGTATTGGCCCTGCTGATGCAATACGTACCCCAACCTGTATTTCCAATATGCGCTATCACTCTCAGCATGAACCAACGCGTTGGAGTACGCTTCGGCGGCACGTTTGAGGTCATGCATACGCTCGTAAGAAAGACCCAGCCTCCAGTGAAAATTCCCGGTCGAAGGCCATAGAGCTATAGCTTTCCTGAATACGTCCGCTGCACCTGACCAGTCATATGATTTCTGCCTTGCTACGCCCACCCGGAAGTACAGGTCTGGTGAGTGAGCGCCGGATTGCAGTGTTTTTCCGTACCATTCAGCGGCTTCCTGCCAACGTCCTTTCTGCTGGAAGAACGCACCGATCCCGACCTTCTTGCTGCCGAGCTTATTGTCTAAGACGATGGCCTTGGTGAAATGCTCCTGAGATTTCGCGGTATCACCTGCAAGGTGATAAGCCCATCCCGCCTTAAATCGTAGGTTTGATTCCTTTGGCCGAGAAGGGATCGCCTTTAGATATGACTCGGCAGCGGCTTGATACCTTCCCATCTTGAATTGGGCGTCGCCTGTACGCTCCATCCAGGCTCCGTCAGCGCCGTGCAATTCCGTCCCGTCCTCCAGCACTTCCACCAATCTCCATGACGGTGCTTTGGATTTACTCAGCTGAGCGAGTTCTTCTCTGGCAATCTCTTTGGCGCAGCTAGAGACGCGTCTGTTCCACTCCGTGCGTTCAGGAGCGATTTCAATCGCCTTGCGGTAGTGCGTGAGCGCTTCGTCGTACCTTTTGAGTCTCTCTAGGACGAACCCCAGGCGGTAGTGCCACGCGGCATTGTCGGGTTCCATAGAAACCGCTTGCCCCAAGTGGGGTAGCGCTTTACTGAGCAGGTTGAGCCGGAAGTAAGCATGGCCAAGCCTGAAGAATACTTTCGACAACGTCCTGTCGTGGCGCAGGATTCGCTCATATTGAGCGGCGGCCCCCTGCCAGTCGTCCTTCTTTTCAAGGTTGCGGGCGACGGCGTAGAAAGCTTGCCAGCCAATCATCTTCTGTTTTCTCCTAAAGAGCTATGTACGACGACATATACGCAAACTAGTTAACGCGGCCTAGAGAGCTTGAAACCTGCTCGTTAGCGCGAATCAGGTCGTCGGCAAAGTCCACTTCCACGGCATAGAATCGGCTGATATCGACGGGAAGGTATGCCACTGAGTCGTGCTCTATGGTTTTGACGATGCCGCCTTCGAAGTACTCCTGGTCATCAACTTCGGCGAGGCGGTTCACCAGATACTTCTTGTCACCCGAAGCAACGTAGTTGATGCCGACAGCCTCGCCAAGAGCGTTCTTGACGGCCTTGGACAGCTCAAGGATGTGCCCGTCCCCGTCAACGGTGTATTTGACTTCCTCGTCGGAGACAACGGACGTGTCCACCGCTACGAAGGACTTGTCAGCCTCGATGAGCGGCGCCAGCTCGCCCAGCATGGCCGGGTCAAAGACTACGTCACCGTTCATCCACAGCACGCCGCCTTCAAAGGAATTCCTGAGGGCCTTCAGCAGGCTCTTGGAAGTGTTTGTCTGATCGAAAGCCTCGTTGTAGACGAAGGACGCGTCCGGCATGTGCTCCATGATCTGCTCGAGCTTATAGCCGACCACAATGGTCAAATGCAGTTCGTCGCCAAAGGCTGAACGCAGATTCTCAACCTGCTGCTCCATGATTGTGCGGCCGTCATCGAGCTGGGTCATCGATTTGGGGTGCGGGCGGGCGAGCCTGGTGCCCATGCCCGCTGCGAGAATTACGGCCTGTACTGTCATGGTGCCATTCCTGTCGGTTGTAGATCTTGGTGATTCCGAGAGGGACATCGCAGAGCAGCAGCCAACCACAATTCCAAGTACAGGCGTAAAAGACACAACTGTACTTCCCCCGTCCCCACGATACCCGCCGGTAAACGGAACGTGAATATTGAGAGCACCCTATATCACCAGTGTGTTCGATGTCACAAGAGTTCCCGGACTGATCAGTTCCAGATCTGCTCGATAATCCGTCGGGCAGCACTGCCGTCATCGTATGGAGCGAATTTGCTGACGAACGCGTTGTAAGCAGTGCGCCACTCTTCCGCCTGATAGGAGAGGATTTGTTCAAAGAGCTCAGCTGCACTGTAGGCCAGCGGTCCGGGTGCATGCTCCTGGAGATCGAAATAGAATCCCCGGGTGTTGTCCCGGTACTCATCAAGGTCCGGGACCAGGAACAACATTGGTTTCCCCGTCACGGCATAATCGAACATGATGGACGAATAATCGGTCACCAGCAGGTCCGCGGCGAGACACAAATCAGAGATCTGCGGATAATCCGTCACATCCACGAGCCCATTGATTCCGGTTACCGACCGTTGGCCTGCCACGTTGTGGTGACCGCGGAACAGGATCGTGTAGTTGGAGCCGAGGGCAGCCTCTGCCAACCCCGCGTCCAGATAGTTGACCACTGCGTGCCGGTCCCCACGGGTACGCTCGGTATCCCGCCAGGTAGGTGCATAGAGCACTATGGTCTGTTCGTCCGGAATCTGCAGGACCTCACGGACCCTCTTCCGTTCCGCGGCCGCTGTGTCGGCTGCCAGGGCGTCGTTTCTGGGATAACCAAGCACCGGCACCTGGCCCTGGTAGCGGAACGCACCGGCCAGCAGCTGGGCAGCGGCAGGACTCTGCGCGAGCAGCGCATCCCATTCCGAGGGTTCGCGGGCCAGTGTCCGCAGATAGGACGGTGTGAGCCGCTGGACCGGCGTATCGAAGCCGATGCGCTTGAGCGGCGTTCCGTGCCAGGTCTGCAGGTAGATCTGGCCGGGTTTCTTGCGGAAGAAAACCGGGAAAGTGTTGTTGTTGACCAGGTACTTTGACGTGCCCAGCACCCGGTACCACTCCGCTGTGTACCGATGAAGGGGCACGGCGCCGGCCGGAATGGCCACGGATGGATCCGCCACGCTCCAATAGCGCCTGAGATCAGGTTTTAGTACCGCAAGCGCGTCGCAGATAGCTAATACGCTGTCTGTTGCAGACGTTCCCCCGAAAGACTCGAAGAACACTGCATCAACCAGTGGATCCGTGGTGCCGCGATACTGCTCGATGAACCGCTGCTGGTTGTGTGCTCCTCGCTCGAGCTCACTGAGAGGGGAATCAATGCGCAATTGAAAGGGCTCGCCGGCGGCCAGGGCGCTCGTGCGCACCCGGAGACGTGGGTGACTGGCCTCAGCCGCAGTGCCTGCGAGCGCGGGAGCAGCCGCCACCACACGGATGTCCGTATCACCCGGCCCTCTTGTCTTCAGCCGGTAGCGGCCGAACGCTCTCAGCGCTCCTCCACTCCCCCACGGGTCGTAGTCCAGCGGAAAGAGAGCCCGGACCGTTCCGCCGTCCGCCGGTTCAACACTGCCAGCAGACCAGATCCCCGCCGGGCCTTCGAACCAGAGGGATGCCGGGGACAAATCCCGTGTGCCGGGACCGGCCAGTCGAAGGGTGACCACGTCCCCTGAGAGGGACCAGCCGGTGACCTCTATGCGGCGTTCCGAAATCCCCAGGGTGAGGTAGCCGAAGCCGGTGATGGCTGAGCGGATTTCCCCGCTGATGTCCTCGAGTGTGGCGCTGCCTTCTGCCGCACCAACCGGCACCAGACTGCCCCCGGCTCCCCCTGCTTTTAGCTGGTAGGCCACGTCCCCGCCTATGGCTGCGGCCGCTTCTGCCAGAGGCAGAAAAAAGGCCGTACTCTGGCCAGGCATTGGCTGCAGTTCCAGGACGGGTCTGTCCGGGGCTTCCAGGACGACTCGGGACGGCACCTCGCCGACGAAGGCCACGACAAGATTGTGTCCATCCGTCCCGGGATGCGCTGCCAGGTAGCGGTAGGAGACGGTGCGCAGCCGTAGTCCCTGCACCTGGTCAAACTGCGCGATGACACGCTGAGCGTCGGCTGCCGCGCCGAGCGGCAGACGTGATGGAACAAAGTCACCGTCCCTCTTGGTCAGCCGTTCGCAGGAAGTCCTCCCGTGGTAGGCGACTTCCAGCTCCACGAACCAGGTTGCCGACTTAGCTGCGGCAACTGTGTTGAGGGTTTCCTGACCGATGAGCGCGGTGAAACCGGCACTGGAGTAATCGTTCCAGCGGTCACCGGTGGTCTCGTTGATCGCGGTGCTGTACACCGGTTCCGTTTCGACGGCGATACGATTCCCGGTTTCCGGGTCCGCCAGGAAAACCCGGACGCACGGAGTGTGCTCCCCGCCAATGCCTGGCACATAGGCAAAGCCGCCGATCCTCAGTCCGGCCTTTTCCCACTGGAACGTCCGCAGCCGGCTCCGTACCGGGAAATCCGCCGCCGACAGGACCAGCATGTTCTGCGGCACCTCACAGCCAAGGAGGTGCAGATACGCGGGACGGGCTACCAGCTCACCGTTCTCCGCCTGAACGCGGTATCCCCGTCCCCCGTCCTGAGTCTCGGCGAGGACTGTGCGAAAATCCTCGAGGCGGTCTGCCGCGGCAAGGACCGCCAGGACACGGTCGTGGACGTTAAAGCGGCTGAGCGAGGACGGGGTGGCTACGAGGGCCGCCGCGGTTTCACACAGCGATTTCCAATAAGCACTGTCCTGGCGGGGCACCTCGCGGGCCAGCAGCGGCCATCGCGTCCCGAAAGATTCAGCGAACCAACAGCTACTGGCGTCGTCAGGAGCTGCAGCAAGCTCAGTTTCCAGCTGGCGCCACGAGGCTGCCAGCCGGTGAAGCAGATCAGCCGGCTGCTCGTCTTTCTCGTCCTGTACCGGTTCCGCCCCGCTGACTGGAACATACCCAAAGGAGCTGGCCGCCAGCATCATGGTTGCCGCCGTCCGCTGGGTCTCCGGCTCCCCCGGCAGGGCGTCCAAAACGGATTGTACGAAGGACCGGGTTGAGAGTTTGGGCCACAGAGCGGTGTCTGCAAAAGCACTGGGCAGGGAACTCAGGGACAGCTCCGTTCGCCAGGCGGCACCTAGGTGCGCAGCCTGCTTGGCTGCCGTGCCGCGTGGACGCGGATGCAGCCCCGAAACGAAAGCCGCCGAGGACGCAAGAAGGGCCGGCAGCAGGGAGGCATAGTAGCCTTCCGGCACCTCTGCCCCCGGCTCAATGAGAGCCACTGCGTCACCCGTGGCCAGCCGGCAGGCCTCCGAGAGCGTGCTTGCGGGTCCCATGAGAGTCACCCGTGGGTCGGCTTCGACCAGTTCACGGACCGCCGGCGCGGAAGCATGGGCGCCGGCAACGATGATCTCCAGGGCTTCGTTGGACTGGGCCAGCAGGCTAAGAAGGGTCCGGACTGCTTCCGGCTCTGCCGCTGTGTCCCCTGGCACCAGGATGAGGCTCAGCAACGGTTTGCCGGCTTCGGTAGATTTCTGTCTGCGGCCCTTGGGAAGCAGCGTTCGCCGCAGGAACGAAGGCAGCAGGGCGCCGGCCATTCTGCGGACTGTCACAGGCCCGGACCCTGCGCAGCCGGACCTTCCAAGGCCTCGATGGCAGCGATGATCCGCTCGCAGCTGTTGGAGTCCCAGTGATGGAACGTCCCCAGGATGCGTTCGGCGTACCGCGCATGCAGCGAATCCGGGTCTTTTACGGTAAGGATGTCCAAAGCGTCTTCGACGGAATCAGCCACCGGTCCCAGTCCGTCTCGCTCGTAGTCGAAGTATCCCTTGCGGTAAACGTGGCCTCCGCCGAAGATCTCATCACTGTCCGGCTGGAAGTACACGATCCTCGAACCGGCATAGGCGCCGTCGAAGGCTATGGAGGAGTGATCCGTGACCATGGTGTGGGCCTGC
Organism: Arthrobacter sp.; assembly: GCA_040274025.1. Taxonomy (GTDB): domain Bacteria; phylum Actinomycetota; class Actinomycetes; order Actinomycetales; family Micrococcaceae; genus Arthrobacter_B. The sequence goes on from JBELZL010000022.1 coordinate 22,060, forward strand.
ACGAGTATCTCCTGCACGGAGATATCCGAATAAGCTGCCGGCTGGACGTGGTCCGGCAGGTCCAGCAACGGGACCATCAGTTCCAGTTCCGGATGCGGCAGAAAGACAAGCCGCTCACCCAGCGCCAGGCAGCGTTCACGCAGTTCCGGCGAGCGCAGCACGGTCAGCCACGCGCTGCCGTATTCACTCTGCTCGAAAATGCTCACCCGTTCAGCGTCTGACTCCGCGGCGGCGAGTTCCTTGCCCAGGTACTGGCGCCAGGTTGGTGCCACCAGGATGCTCCGCCGTTCTTCCAGCGGCGAAACCTTGGCCGCGCGGAGCAGGGCGTCATGCCGGGCGAAACCGGTGGGCTTCACTTCATACGGGGTGAGTTTGTAGTTGTTGCCGTCCCCGGCAATGGACGTGTGCTCCGCCACGGAGGCGGTAACCATCAGCCGGATGTCCTTGCCGTTGAGCCACAGGGACATGTCATCCTTGATCACGCCATGCTGCAGGAACACGAAACGTGCGTTCCCGTTCCCGAACCGGTGCCGGCTCACGGGGAACTCGACATTGCCGTTTGCGTGGGAGGAGATCTTGTAGGCGGCGTTGAGGTAGAGCAGCACTGACTCGTCCGAGCCATATTCGACGAGTTTGAAACCATCTGCTGCCAGACGGTCCCAGTCCGGGCTTTCCCTCTCCAGCAGGAACCAGGCATTGATGTCCGGCCGTTCGTGCTGCAGATAGCGGTAGAGGTGCTCGGCGTTGTCATCCGCGCGCCCGATCCGGTCCATGAGGATCCACGCGTCCTTGTATTTGGTGACGGCGGGTTCCTGGTGTGCCCGGTTGATAAGCCGGCGGTCGGCGGCCTGGTTCCGGTATGTGCGCACCCGTGCGGTCACCCGGGCAGTCCGCCTGCGCCCGGCGTCAGCAAGCCCGGCCAGGGTTCCGGAACCTTCCAGGGAACGGTGCACCAACAGGTTGTCCCTCAGGCGGGCCAGAGAGGCGGCGGGTTTACGGCGCGGTCCGGAAACCGCCGGAGGGCGAAGCTCGAATCCCGGCAGAACGGTCGGCCGGCGGCCCGGCTGCAGGGGCACTCCGCGGTCCCGGGTGATTTGTGCGGTCTCACCGTCCAGCAGGACCTGCAGCTGCGCGGTCTGCGGCAGAACCAGGATACGTTCCTTGATCAGGGTCTTGCCCAGGACACTGTGATGCCGGGTCTTGGCGGACAGCGGAGAAAGCACGGCGCCTGCGGCGAAGACCTGCTCCTCCGGGACCTCGCCGTGGAAAAGGTAGGAATAGCGCACGGATCCCCGTGTTTCGTCCTGCTCCCATTCCTGGACCACCGGCGGGGAATCCGTCTGCCCTTTGTAGAAGGTGCGCAGGATGTTGTGGAATATCCAACCCTGGCTGACCACGCTGAACGTCTCGATGACCTCCAGGTCAATCAAGCCGAGGATTTCCTGCAGAAGGGTATGCATGGTTGCGCGCTGTTCCTCGGTAGCGCCCGCTGTATGGCTGTGCATGCGCTTGTCATCGATGTAGAACCAGACCAGGTCATACAGGACCATGTACTGCGCCCAGGGCGGCAGGGTTCCAAGGCGGTCCTTGATGTCCTGCAGCATGCCGAGGTACCCGTAGCGCGGCAGCTCCTCATAGGCCCGCGGATCAGCCCAGGCACTGGCCACGAGCGACGCACCGCGTTGGCGGTCCCGGCGGTAGAGGTACCGCGCGCTGGCGACGATCCCCAGAACCGGCGCTTCGACGGCAGCCAGGTAGCGGCCGATGAGGTTCGAGTCCTCATATTTGGGCCGGATGCGGGAGTCGAACTCGATGCCGCTGGCTGCCAGGACTTCCCTGCGCAGGAACGCTGTGGGGCCGTGGAGCTGGATGTACTCGGGGTTCTCATCGAGGCTCACCAGGGTATTGCCGAACCGGAACTTTTTTCCCAGCGGGTGACTGTGGCGCAGTGTTGCGGTGCCGTCCTTGAACTGCACCAGACGGGTGGCCAGGAGCTGGGCAGAGCCGTTCACGTCTCCGGCCAGGAAGTTGGCGACTTCCTGGAAGTAGGCCGGGTGGAACGCGTCATCCGGGTCGCAGAAGGTGACCCACGTGTTGCGCACCAGCGCCAGTCCGGTGTTGCGGGCTGCGCCGGGTCCGGCGTTCTCCTGCTGCACCAGGCGCAGGCCGGGGTGGTGTGCCGCCGCCCAGCGCCGGACAATCGCGGCTGAATCGTCGGTTGAGCCGTCGTCGACCACCACAATGTCCAGGTCCTGCAGGGGGTAGGTCTGGGTGCGCAGCGATTCAAGGAACGCAGGCACGTACTCGCCCACGTTGTAGAGGGCTACTACCAGGGAAAACTGTCCGCTAGCCACAGTTCGTGCCTTTCGATTGGTATGGGTCCGGGGCGGCGTCTGCCGTTGCCTCGAGGAGCGCCCGTGCTGCGGCAGCAGCTGCGCCCCCGGTGTCCTGCGGGGCGAAACGACGGGCAAAGTCCCGGATCTCACCCCGCAGCAAGCCTTGATCCCGGCGGATGGCGTGGACCAGTTCCGCCGTACCGGAGACTGCAACACCCGGCAGGTCACGGGCGAAGTCCAGATAGAACCCGCGCGAGGCCGCATACTCTGCCAGGTCAGGGACAAGGAAATACATCGGCCTGCCGAGCACCGAGTAGTCGAACATCGCAGAGGAGTAGTCGGTGACCAGCGCATCCGAAGCCAAGTACAGGTCGCTGACTTCCGGGTAATCGGTGACGTCCTGGACCCGTGCGGAAGCGTTGATCCGGCGCTGGGCGGCTACGTTGTGGTGTCCGCGGACCAGCACCGTCCAGTCCGGACCGAGCAGGCGCAGCGCCTGCTCCAGATCCAGGTAACCCACCCAATCCGACCGGCCGGCGTCGTTGCGCACTGCGTCACGCCAGGTGGGAGCGTAGAGCAGGACTTTCTGCTCCGGACTTACGCCCAGCAGCCTCCGCGTCCTCTCACGCTTATCCCCCGGTACTGCGAGCGCATCGTTCCGGGGGTAGCCCGCAGTGAGGACCTTGCCGGAGTATCCCAGTGCCTTGGGCAGGACTTCCGCCGCGAAACTGTTCTGGGCAAGCAGCAGATTCCACCACTGGGCTTCGCGCTGCATAAGATCCCGGTAGGAAAGCGCCAGGGCACGCTGGGGAATGTCCAGCCCGATCTTCTTCAGCGGGGTTCCGTGCCAGGTCTGCAGGTAGAACTGTCCAGGTGCCTTGGTGAAGAACCAGGGGAAGTTGTTGTTGTTCACCAGCCGGCGGGTTGTGGCAAGCCGCTCATACCATTCGGTGCTGCCCTGCAGCAGCGGCACGGCATAGTCCGGTACGGGCACTGAACGGTCAGCAACTGACCAGTACAGAGGTTCCTCGAAGCCGGATGCGGCAAGGTAATCGGAAATGGCACGGGGGCTGTCCGTACAGCTCTTGCCGCCGAAGCTCTCGAAAAAGATGCCCGGCTGCAGGTCCCGGGTCCGGTCCGGCGCGAAGACCGACCGCCGCAGCCGGTATTGGTGGAACGCACCGGCCTCGTCGTCGGCAAGGGGTGCGCCAATGCTCACGGCCATGGTCCCGGCAGGAGTGCGGAAGCCGCGAATGCGGCAGCCGGGCAGCAGCACGGACGGCAGGGTCCCGGCAGCGGCTTCCGGCACTGCCACGGCCTGGTCGCCCGGACCGGGCGGGGCGCCATCCTGCGTCCAGCGCAGGGTGTAGGCGTCCGACGGCGGTGCCGGAGCCTTTCTGCCCCAGCGTTCGGTGTGCAGTGCGAACCGCAGCCTCGTCGCCCCGCCGGGCAGGCAGGTGGCTTCGCCCGGAATACGGAAACGGGCAGTCACCAGCGCGAACGAAGCACCGGCCGGAACCTGGGCAAGATCAATGTGCAGGTACTCCCCTGCTCCTTCGGCGCCCATCACGTAGGGAACGCCGGCAGGTGCTGCAGACACGGCCGGCTGCGGCAGCCCGGCGCTGTCTTCCAGCACGTGCCCGGCCACCTCCAGCCGGAGCTGCAGTTCGGCGGTGTCGGTACCCGCCAGATCCACAGTGAAGGCCGAATCCGCGTAGCTGCAGTTGCGGTCTCCGGAGATCAGGTCCAGGTGCGGATCATGGCGGCGTTCAACCGGCAGCGGGGCGAATCCCCCGGGGCTTCGCACCCCCACCGTTAGCCGGGAAGGAGTGCTGCGGCAGTGCACGTTGCGGACGTAGGCGTGGCCGTACGCACGCACGGCCCGGCCGGCGCCGTCGTACTCCACACGGTCAACCGCGCACTTCAATTCAAGCGCTTCGGGATCCACGGAGAGCAGTTCATCCGGGACCGGCCCGCTGAGCAGGCGCAGGAACGGCGGACGCGCGGTAATGGCACCGACGTCGAACACCAGCGGGCTGGCCGTACCGTTGTTGATCCTGTCAACGACCGCGGCGGCCAGTTCCTCCCGGCGGCCCTGGGCAGCCAGGTGAAGCATCACGCGGACCTGCGGATCGGCCCGATGAAGGCCGGCAGGTCCGGCCGGCCCCAGCCTGCGTATTCCGGTGCTGAGCAGGCCCCAGTACTCCTCCGTGGCATCCGGTACCTGTTCGAGGTACGGCAGCAGGTCCGTGCCCAGGAGCCGTTCGTTCCAGTGCGCCAGCACCGCGCCCGGTGCTTCGTCCGTAAACAGCGCCGTGACCTCGGACGCCACCGTCAGGCGGTCGCGCAGATCTTCCACCAGGTGCTTGGCCTGCGTGAGGGAGGATCCGTCTTCCCGGATGCGCCACCAGTAGAGCACCGGGGTGAGCACGTCGAAGGCCCGGGCACGCAGGTAGGCGCGGGCGGTGGTTTCCTGGTCTTCGTACCGGATCCCTTCCGGGATCGGTCCCACCGAGGCGTTCCAGAATTCCCGGACAAAGAGCTTATTCCAGAGGAAAACGTCATCGATGATTTCAGGGGCGTCCGAAATCCGAATGCCGGTCCGTTCCTCCCGGTGCAGCCTCTCGGAGAGCGCCACCGGTGTGCGCTTAGTGCCGCGGATCCGCCCGTAGGCTCCAACACAGAAGTCCGAACCGGTCCGCGCCAGCGCTTCCGTCATCGCCTCATAGGCCTCCGCGGGCACCACATCATCAGCGTCGGCAAATGCGATGAATCGTCCGCGGGCGGCCTTGATGCCGGCGTTGCGGGCACGCCCGTTGCCGCCGTGGGCAAGCTTGAGCAGCCGTATCCTGCGGTCGCGCCGGGCATAACCGGCCGCGATGGCCGCCGTTGAATCCGTGGAGCCGTCATCTACGAGGATGATTTCCAGCCGGCGGTAGGACTGGGACACCAGGGAGGCCAGGCAGCGCTCCAGATAAGGTGCAACGTTGTACATCGGGACAATGACGCTGACCAGTCCCCGGTCCGGAACACGCGCCGGTCCGGCGGCCAGCCGCTTGAGCCGCGCTTTCAGCGCGGGATGGGCGGCTGCCGCCAGCCTGCCGGCGGCCGTTAGCCTGGTACTCAATTCCGCCAGAATCCCCGTGTGTCCACGATGCGGCGGCCGGACAGCTGTTCCGGAGTGATGTCGCGGAAGGCGTCATGGTCCACCAGCAGGGCAACGACGTCGGCTTCCTCCAGCGCCTCGTCCGTGCCGGCCAGGGAAACGTTGGGCAGGTTTTCGAGCTCCCGGGGCAGTGCGGTGCCCGGGAAGGGGCTTCCGATGGTAATCCGGGTCCCGGGGTTGCGCCCTGCGAGCTCCTGGATAATGCGGACTGCCGGTGACTCGCGGGTGTCATCCACGTTGGCTTTGAACGCCATGCCCAGTGCGGCGATGGCCGGGGCGTCGAGGCCTTCTGCTGCTTCCTCGATGGCGGCAACGACGTATCCGGGTTTGGAGTCGTTGACCTCGCGTGCTGTCTTGATGAGTTTGGCGTTCTGGGGATCTGCGGCCACGATGAACCACGGGTCCACCGCGATGCAGTGCCCGCCCACGCCGGGGCCGGGCTGGAGGATGTTGACCCGGGGATGGTGGTTGGCCAGTTCGATCAGGTTCCAGACGTCGATGCCGAGGTTCTGGCTGATCACCGAGAGTTCATTGGCAAAGGCGATGTTGACGTCCCGGTAGGCGTTCTCCACCAGCTTGGCCATCTCCGCGGTGGTGGCATCGGTGAGGTGGATCCCGCCCTGGCAGAAGGTGCTGTAGAGGGCAGCCGCCGCCTGGGCGCCGGCGGGAGTCAGTCCGCCGATGATCCGGTCATTCGTCACCAGTTCAATCATGATCCGGCCCGGAAGCACCCGTTCCGGGCAATGGGCGAAGAGCACTGCCGGCTCGGCGCCGTCGGCGTCGCCCGCCAGGTCCGGGCGGTGGGCCAGGATGACGTCCGCCATGTGCGCGGTGGTGCCCGGAGGGGAGGTGGACTCCAGGATGACCAGGTTCCCGGGACGCAGCCGCGGGGCGACGCTGCGGGCCGCCTGCTCGATGTAGGCCAGGTCGGCGCTCTTGTCTGCCTTGAACGGCGTCGGAACAGCAACAATGTAGGCGTCGGCCTCCGGAACCGTGGCCGAGGCCGCAAGGTGCCCCTGGCTGACGGCCCCGGCAACGTGCACGCCCAGGTCCGGCTCCACGAAGGGAACCCGGCCCTCATTCACGGCTTCCACCGTGTACGGGTTGACGTCCACGCCGATCACGTTCAGTCCCTTGCCGGCCAGGATGGCGGCCGTGGGCAGGCCGATGTAGCCCAGCCCGATGACGGCAACGGTCTTCACGTCCGTGGGGATCTCTCCCGGATTAAAGGTCTGTATGCTCACTCGGTCCCCCATAGAATTTCAGGTCTCCGCCGGCCAGCAGCTCGGCGTCGGCAATCTGCCAGGTGTGTCCGGCCGATGACCGGATTTGGTAGTAGTTGAAGCGGTCTGCGGAGTAGATCCGCAGACCGTTTGACGCCGCTGCACGCAGGAACCCGGTGTCCTCCCCCAGGCCAACGGCCGGGAAGGGGTTTTCCAGTGCAACGCTGCGCGGCGCAGTAATCGTTGGGCCCATCACAAAGTCCGTGTAGCGGTGCTCGCGGGCTCCATAACGCAGCACTGTGGCGCCGGATGAGGCCAGGTGCACGTAGTGGGCCTGTTTTCCGACTATCTCCGCCCCTGAGTAGTCCAGGGCGTAGAGCTGGTCGCTGAGGTAATGGCTGCCGTAATGGTCGTCGTCGTCCACTTTCGCGACGACGTCGCCGCCGGCCGCCCGGATGCACCGGTTCAGGCACTCGCCCAGCGGAACCTCCCGGCCGGCGGTGAGCACCTTGACGTGTTCAAGTCCGTAAGCAGCAGTGAGCTCCCGGAGCGTTTTCGCCTCAGCCTCAAATCCATGGGTGAGCAGCACCAGTTCAACCTCCACGTCCTGCTGGGCTGCCAGGGTGCGGTACACATTCTCCAGCTGGTGCGGCCGGATGGTCGGCACCAGCGCGGAGACTGCGGGCCGGCGCAGCGGACGGTGGTGCTGCGGCGCCGCCGCTGCCAGTACCGTCTCGGCCCGGTGGGCGTAGGTATGCTCAGCCCAGATCCGCCGCTGGGCCAGGTGCACGGTGCGGTCGTTCAGTTCCGGGTTGCGGACCAGTGCCTTGGCCAGGAGCGCCGCTTCGGTCCGGTCATGGGCCACGGGTACCTCGTTCGGTGCGAAGAACCCGCTCACCGCGGCGCTGGGCGTGGTCACCACGGGGGTTCCGGCGGCGTTGATTTCGAAGATCCGCCGGGCGCACATGCTGGGTGAATCCACCACGGAGTTCACGTTGAGGAAAACCTTGTAGCCCTTGTAGGCGGAGAGCATCTGCGGGTAGCTGAGGGAGCCGACCACGCGCGAGTCCAGGGGTGCCGGGAACTGGTAGTTTGCATCGGCACCGAGCTTGCGGGAGAAAATCTCCAGGCCAAGCGGAAGGGACGCGGAGGCATCCAGGGCCCCGCCGAGCAGCAGGTCCATCTGTTCGCGGCGTTCGGGGTACTTATGGGCGAAGTACATTCCGGCGAACGCGATGTCCCGGGCATGCCGCCCGTACCGCGGCCTGGCCGGGTTGTGGATCGCCGGCTGGGCGGCGAAGGGCAGCACCCCGATGTTTTGGTGTCCCAGGTCCCGCTCGTAATGCTCTACCCGGCGTTCATCGGAAGTGAAGACGACGTCGAACAGTTTGGCGGCCGGCAGGAAGTCCTCGTAGTGCGGAGGGTCCTCCTTGTTCCAGAAGACGCTGGGAATCCCGTGTGCCCGGCTGTATGCCAGGAGCGCCGCCAGCGGCTCAGCCGGGCCGGCGGGGCCGGCGATCTTCCCGCGCCAGAGGCGCCCGTTGCCCGCCCAGGCAGATTCGACAAAGACCAGGTCCACTTTGGTTTGTTCCAGCTGGGCCTGCCAGGACACAGGGTCCAGGGCTACGGTGTTCCATTCGCAGGCGAAGGCCTGGGCTGAAAACTCGTCGAGGATGACGCCGACCGTCAGGTCAGTGCGCCGGGGCGGCCGTGCGGCCGGGGCCGCTGCCGGGAAGGACAGCCTGCGGCCGGAACCGCGGCCGATCCACCCGGCTTCGATCCCGCGGGTATTGGCCGGGTCTGCGAAACCGAGTTCCGCCCGCCGGCGGATCCGCCATTCCCGCACCTGCGCCGGCCCTCCTGAGCGCAGGTGCCAGAGTCCTGTCCGGAGGTCTGAAAACACGGGCATCATTTGCCCCTCGCGCTGCGGCGCCCGGTGGCACGTTCAACAATCCGGGTGACCTGCAGCGACTCCATGGCCTCGGTGCGCAGTTTCGCGGCGGTGATGTTGTTGCCCTTGGAGAGCTGCCTGGTGAAGTCCTTGTATGCCTTCACCACTTCCCGCGGCCCGCCGTCCATCAGCAGGTCGCCCTTGTCCATCCAGACCACGCGGGTACACATCTGCAGGACGGTATCCAGGCTGTGGCTGACCAGGAACACGCAGCCGGCGTTGGCACGCAGCTCGTCCATGCGTTTGCGGCTGCGGTCTGCGAACTGTGCATCACCGGTATTGAGCGCTTCGTCGATGAGCAGGATTTCCGGATCAATGCTTGCTGCGATGGCGAACCGCAGGCGCGAAGACATACCCGAGGAATAGGAGCGCATGGGGAGGTGGATGGCCTTCTCCAGCCCGGAGAGCTCCACGATCGAGTCAAACTTCTCGGCGATCTGTTCGTGGGTCAGTCCCATGGCCAGGCAGCCGAGCACCACGTTGTGGTCGCCGGGCAGCTCAGGCACCAGGGCCGCGTTGACCCCGAGCATAATCGGCGTGCTGGAGGCGTAGACACCGCCGCGGTCGGGGGCTATCTGCCCGCCGATCAGCTTCATGAGTGTGCTCTTGCCGGAACCGTTCCGGCCCACAATGCCGATGGATTCACCGCGCATCGCCACGAGGGACATGGTGTTCAGGGCGTTGACGGTCACCATGTTCTGCTGGCCTGCAACCCGCTGGACCAGGCCGCGGAGGCCGCCGGGCCGTCCAGCGGATTCGCTGGAGGGTACCCGGTAGCGCATGCTCACTTCATCGATGACCACACAGGGGTCCTCGGCGAGGAATTCGAGGTCCTTAAGCGCGTCCATAGGTCTCCTCCGCCCGCCAGAAGTACACGGCACCGATGGCCAGTGCTCCAAAGGCCCAGGAAGCGAGGATGGCCCATGACTGCCAGGCCGGTACCTGCGCGTACAGCAGGCAGTCGCGCACAATGTCCAGGACGTTGAAGAGCGGGTTCAGCTGGACGATCTGCAGCAGCACCGGATGGTCGATGAACCGTTCGTAGCTGTAGAACACCGCGCTGGCGTACATGAGCGCGCGCAGCGCGAAGCTGAGCAGGTGAACGACGTCGTTGACCTTGGAGATAACCCGGGCGAGGATCAGGCCGATCCCAAGGTTGAAGATCCACTGGAGTGCCAGCGCCGGAATAATCAGCAGCCAGCGCCACGTCACCTCTTCCGTGGGCGGCAGGACCATCACGATGAGCACCATGACGATCAGGACCGGGATGTTCGCGAAAAGCTCCCGCATGTTCACCGCGATGGGCAGTGTTGCCCGCGGGAAGCTGAAGGCCTGGATGACGGCGCGGTTTTGCTGGATGGACCGCGCGCCGTTGGTAATTGAGCGGGAGCTGAACTGGAACAGGAAGATCCCGATCACCAGGTAGCCCACAAAGTTCTCGATGCCCGCCCCGGTCTGCAGCAGCAGCCCGAAGATCAGGTAGTAGGTCAGTCCGTTCAGCACCGGGTTCAGGATCAGCCAGATGCTGCCCAGCCGGTCGCGGCGGTTTCCGCTCTGCACCCGTGCGCGTGCGTCATAGGAAATGAAGTGCCGGTAGTCCCAGACTTTGATCAGGTAGTCCACAAAGCCGGGGCGGGCTCCCACCCGCTGCAGCCTCCGGAAGTCCACCGACAGCGGCTGGAGGGCCTGCTTGGGTTCCGCCGTCATGCTTTCCGTCCCCCGGTCAGTGAACCGTACAACTCGCTTGAGCGCAGGGCCACGGATGCCCAGGTGCGCTCGGCCAGGACTTTGGTCCGTCCGGCGCTGCCCATCCGGGCGCGGAGGTCCGGATCCTCGATCAGTGTTTTGAGCCGGCCAGCCAGATGAGACGGGTCCCCCGGCCGGGCGAGCAGTCCGTCCCGGCCGTCGAGCACCAGCTCTGCCAGCGCGGGCAGGTCACTGGCTGCGACTGGCCGGGCGCAGGCCATCGCTTCCACCGGTTTCAGCGGAGTCACCGCACGTGTCACTTCAAGATCCTTCCGAGGCACGACGAAGATGTCGATTGCCTGATGGTGCAGGCGGGCCTGGTGCCGTGGCACCCTGCCCGTGAAAACAACCCGGTCCCCTACTCCGAGTTCCACAGCCAGCTTCTTCAGGGCGGGTGCTGCCGCGCCGTCGCCGACTATAAGGCATAAAAGTTCCGGATACCCGGGGGCCAGGTCCGCGAAAGCACGGAGCAGATCATCGATCCCCTCGTAGCTGACCAGGCTGCTGACCGTACCAAGGACGGGACCGGACTCCGGCAGTCCAAGCGACCGGCGGGCCTCCCGGGGGCTCAGCGGGTCGGAAAGGAAATCATCGCCGACGGCGTTCGGCAGCAGGAGGATCTTCTCCGCAGGAATGCCGGCAGCAGTAATTCCGTCCAGCATTATCTGTCCCAGGGTGGCGACGGCGTCCGCGGAACGCATGACCTGTGCCTCACGTTCAGTGAACAGCCGGTACCGCTCGGAGTTCCTCGCCTCGGGCCCCCGGGTGGACGCCCAGGTGTCGGCCAGCTGTCCGCGGACCTCGTAAACCCAGGGAATGCCGAGGGCGTCCGCCACGGCCCGGACGACCAGTCCGTTCACGAAGTGGGTGGTGGTGTGCAGCACGGCCGGACGCAGGCGCAGGGCGAGGGCCAGCAGTTCCTCGGCCTGGCGCTGCAGGCGGGCCGCCATGCCGCGGGGCAGGACAGCAGGCAGGAGCCGGTGGTAGGTGACGCCGTCAATGACGTCCGCGTCCGAGGCCGTCAGCAGCCCGACCTGCACGGGGTAGCCCACCCGCGTTACGGCGTGCACTTCCCAGCCCTGCTCGGTCTGGGCCTTGAGCAGGGAGTGGGAGCGCTGGGCGTAACCGCTGCCGGTGTGGGGCAGCGAGTTGGTAAGCAGATGCAGCACCGTGGAACCGCGCCCGCGGTAGCCGGGGACAGCTTCCAGGGCGGGTTCCCAGCCCTGGAACACGGACAGCTCGCTGGCCAGCCGTTCCCGGAACCGCCGCTCCGCACCGGTTCCTCCGGCAAGCGTCCCGACGGCGGCCGTCATCTCTCCGCGGTGCCAGGCCAGCCGTGCCGCGGCGGCAGCCCTGCCCGGAGCAGCGGCAGGAACTGGGTCCAGGAACCTGCCGGCCAGCTCCGTGTAACCGGCAGCGGTGGCTACGTCAGCAAGGCGAACCGCGGTCCGTGCACGCGGCCCGGCCTGTGCGGCCTCCTGCATCCGCAGCCGGGCGGCTTCAGGATTGCCGCGGATGACGTCTGCCATGGACGGCAGGAGAACACCGGGCATTGCTGCGGCGGCGCGGGCCGCCGGGTCCACCACTGCCGACGGGAGCCGGCGCGCGGCCTGCAGCGCCAGGACAGCCGGATCCCCGCCGGCGTGTTCCAGGACAGTGGCAGCGGCAAGGCGGAAGTTCCGGAAAAGACTAACGGCACTCAAACCCGAGCCCGGCCTTTCGCCGCCACTGCAGCGAGCAGTTCGGCGTAGGCCCGTCCCAGCGTCTCCACGTTTGCGTTGAGTTCCACCCAGTCCCGGCCCTGGGACCCGGTGAGCAGCCGGCTGCGGTCCTGCGCGAGCTCTTTCCACAGTGCCGCGATGAGAGCCGGGTCGGAGCGTACAACGTCTCCGGCCTTTGATTCCTCGATGATTTCCCGTGCCTCGCCCAGGACTATGCCGGTGACATGGCGGCCGACCGCCAGCACTTCATAGGTTTTGGAGGGAATGGTGGTCTCGAAGGATTTCCAGTCATCCCGCAAGGAGATGACGCAGGTGTCCGCACGGCGGTAGTAGCTCATGACGGCCTGCGTTCCCTGGACCGGTTCGTGGAACTCCACCGGGGCGTCCAGTGCCTCGGCCAGCGCCCGGAGGCTGCGGCGCTGTACGCCGTGTCCCACCATGGTCAGGCGGACACAGTCCCGGGACAGCGCTGCCGCTTTGATGATGGTCTCCAGCCGCTGGCTCTCGCCGTGGTTCCCCAGATAGAGGACTTCCAGGCGGTCCGCCTCCGCTGCCGGCGGCGGAAGGAGTTCACGGGTGGTGGTGTCGATCCCGTTGGTAACGGTTGCAACGTTCTGCAGGCCGCGGTCCCGCAGGGTCTGGGCAAAGCCGTAGGTCACCGTGACGATCAGGTCTGCACGCTGCTGGATGGCAACGATTGCGCGCTCCACCAGGCTTTTCGCCCCGCCCTGGATCAGCCGCGCATCGCGGGCAATGTCCGGCCAGGCGTCACGCATGTCCGCCACCAGCGGGACCCCGCGCAGCCTCGACACCAGGTAGCCCGCCCCAAGGATGGGAAGGGATGGCACGGTGGCAATGACGACGTCGGGTTTGGGGCCCATAAGAGCGGCCAGCACACTGCCTGCTGCGGAGAAACACTGATCCGCGAACCGGCCCATTCGGGTGGTGGGGTGCCAGAGGTACGGAGCCCGGCGGACCGTTTCCCCGTAGCGGCCACGGTCCGTGCGGAAGGCGCGGCCGGCCACCTTGCGGGGAAGGGTACGGCGCCCGGCGGGCGAGTGGGCTACCGGAGCCACAACCTCGACGTCCCAGCCCAAATCGCGGAAGGTACGGATGAGCTGGGTCCAGCGGCGCTGGGGCGGACTGTGCTCCGGCAAATATGAGTGCGTGAGCAGTTGTGCGCGCAAATTGGTCCCCCGAATCCGGGGGCGCGTTAGAGAACCCCCCATATAAAGCAGGGTCAGTCTACCTAATGTTCACTCAGTTTTTGCTTTTGATTATTCGGGGGGTGCCTTTTTGCAGTTTTATGTAGTAGGCAACTCCGGCACCGGCAAGCGCCAGGAAAACGGCGGTCCGGGTCAGCCAGTGGGTGCTCCAGTCTGTTCCGGACTCAGCGCTGGCACGGTCTGCAGCGGCCACGGTCTGCTCCGGGCTGGGCGGGGGCGTCGGTGTCTTTGCCGCAGCCGGCGCGGCCGACTCGGTGGGCTCGGCTTCCACTTTGTCTTCCTTCTCGGCGGCTTCCGGCGTCGGTTCCGCGGCCTCGGTTTCTTCCGCAGCATCGAAGACATTACTGACCGTGTCCGTGGCGGGGTCCCACCGCAGATCGGTATATAAACCTGTCCTGGCATCAATCAGGTTGTTGGTGCCCGGCTCAATGACGTAGCCGGTGCCAGGGTGCACGGGGTAGCCCGCGAAGGGGTTCTGCTGGCCCGCGCTTTGGGACGGAACCGGGGCGGGAGCGGGATTGCCCGGCGTCGTGGCCGGGGGCGGGGTCGTCTGAGCAGGCGGCGTATCTCCGGGTGACGGCGGGGCCGGCGTTGGCTCCTGCTCCGGCGGGGGCTCCTCCGAGGGCGGGGGCGTCGGGCTCGGGATGACGGGCTCGCCGATAACCGGAGTGTTCCCCGGAGGCTCGGTCTCGGTGGCGTACGCGGGCAGCGTACCCAGTCCGGCCAGCAGTGCTGCGGCTGCAGCGGCACCCGCCAGCCGGCGGCCCCTTGAGCTACTCATCCTTGTTGTCTCCCCATTTCGCGCCGGCGGCGCACTCGGCTACCCTACCGGTTCCCGGCGGGGCGGTTAAAAAGGCCCGTCATCCGGTGCGAAAAAGCATAGCGTTCCGGTGCCCTCCGCCGGAGCCCGGAATTCGGGGGTACCCCGGAGCGCCGGATACCCTTGAAACATGAAATTCCTTCCGGCAGCCGTTTCCGCCGGCACCCTGGTCATCGCCGCCGCTCTCAGCGGCTGCACACCCGCCGCCGATGTCGAGGCAGCACCCGACGCCGCCAATCCGGACTGCGCAACGGTAATGGTGGCGCTGCCTGAGAACCTCGCGGGCGCGGACCAGCGGGAAACCACCAGCCAGGCCACCTCCGCCTGGGGCAGCCCTGCACAGGTCATTGTCCGCTGCGGCGTTCCTGTTCCCGGTCCCACCACTGATGCCTGCGCAACGGTGAACGGAGTGGACTGGGTGCTGCGCGAAGAAGGCAGCATGTGGACAGCCACGACCTACGGGCGCGACCCCGCCGTCGAGGTTATTTTCGACTCCGGGCAGGTTGCTTCCTCCACAGTCCTGGTGGAACTGGAGAACGCAGTGGCCCGCATCGAACAGACCCGGGAATGCCTGGCCACCAGCGACGTCGAACTGCCGGGCTAGCCCGGCGCGCACGGGAAGCGGCGCGCCCGGGAACCGTCAGCGCAGGCCTATGGGCCGCTCCAGTGCCAGCGAAATGAGCTCGTCAATCAGCTCGGTGTAGGGCAGACCGGACTTTGCCCACATCTGCGGATACATGCTGATCGGGGTGAACCCGGGCATGGTGTTGATCTCGTTGATTACCAGCTCCCCGTCCGGGGTGTAGAAAAAGTCCACCCTGGACAGACCCTCGGCACCAACCGCCTCAAAGGCCACAGCAGCCAGCTCACGTACGCGGGTGGTGACGGCGTCGGGCAGGTCAGCCGGGCAGCTCAGCTCGGCAGCGGCGCCGTCAACGTATTTGGCTTCAAAGTCATACCACTCATGCCCGCCGTCGTTAACGGCGATTTCCCCGGGCTGGCTGGTGCGCGGGTCGTCGTGCCCGCGGCCCTGAAGCACGGCAACCTCGATTTCCCGGCCCGTGATCCCTGCCTCAATGACAACCTTCGGATCAAGTTCCCTCGCCGTTTCGACGGCGGCACGCAGCTCCGACGGCTCAGTCACCCGGGTGATGCCCATGGAAGAGCCGGCACGCGCCGGCTTGACGAACAGCGGGAAGTCGAGCCGGGAGGCACGCTCCAGGCAGCCTTCGGCGTCCCGGTTCCACTGGCGGTCGGTGATGACCTCATAGGGTCCTACCGCGAGGCCTGCGGATTCGAAGACCACCTTCATGTAGTGCTTGTCCATCCCCACGGCCGAGGCCAGCACGCCGGCTCCGACGTACCGCACGTCCGCCATCTCCAGCATCCCCTGCAGGGTGCCGTCCTCACCGAACGGGCCGTGCAGCAGCGGAAGGACGACGTCGATCCGGCCCAGGGAGCGCGGCATGGCGTCCGGTGAGTGGGAGACCAGCTGCTGGGTGGAACCCTCGCTGGAAATGACCACCGTCTCCTCCCCTGCGGTGATCTCAGGCAGTGCCTCCGAACGCAGGGACCACTGCCCGGGGTCCACGGAAACCAGCGACCACTGGCCGTTGCGTGCAATGCCGATCGGCACGACGTCGTACTTGTTGTGGTCGATCGCCTCCAGCACACCGGCAGCCGTCACGCAGCTGACCGAGTGTTCGCTGGAGCGGCCGCCAAAGAGCACGGCAACACGCGGCTTGGACCCGCCGCCGGGGGTAATGGGCTGGACGCTCATGATGCGTGCACACCTTCGGGCTTGAGTTCGCGGGCCAGCAGGCGCGGGCCCAGTTCATCTACTGAGATGGCGCCCTGCAGTACTGCAACAACGTTCTCGGTAATGGGCATGTAAACCCCCAGCTGGGTCGCGCGGTCAAGCACGGCCTGCGCGGATTTGATGCCTTCCGCGGTCTGGGCCATCCTGCCAGTTACCTCATCCAGTGTCAGACCCTCAGCCAGCAGGCGGCCGGC
This sequence comes from Arthrobacter sp., assembly GCA_040274025.1. Lineage (GTDB taxonomy): Bacteria > Actinomycetota > Actinomycetes > Actinomycetales > Micrococcaceae > Arthrobacter_B. The sequence continues at coordinate 38,262 of JBELZL010000022.1, forward strand.
CGTGTGGTTGCGCGAAAGGGAGGAGGAGCAGGTGGCGATCAGGTCTCCCATGCCGGAGAGGCCAAAGAGGGTTTCGGTTTTTCCGCCCAGGGCAACGGCCAGGCGGGTGGTTTCCGCGAGTCCGCGGGTCATCACGGAAGCCTTGGTGTTGTCCCCCATCTGCTTGCCTTCGCAGATCCCGACGGCGAGGGCGATCACGTTCTTGACGATCCCGCCGATTTCCGTGCCGATCACGTCGGTGTTCGTGTAGGGCCGGAAGTACGGTGCGGTGCAGGCGGATGCAATCCAGCCGGCAACGGCGAGGTCCGAACAGGCCACCACGGAGGCGGTTGGTTCTTCGCGCGCGATTTCCATGGCGAGGTTCGGTCCGGACAGGACGGCGATGCGCTCCTGCGGCCAGTCCAGCTCCTCGGCGATGACCTGGCTCATCCGGGCGTCGGTGCCCACTTCCAGTCCCTTCATGAGGGAGAGGATGACAGCGCCTTCAGGGAAGAGCTCCTTGAACTCGCGCAGGCGTTCGCGCAGGGTCTGGGCGGGAACCGCCAGGACCACCAGCTGGGCACCGGCAAGTACTTCAGCGGGATCCGCTGAGGCCCGCAGGTTGGCCGGCAGCTTAGTCTCCTTCAGGTACCGGGTGTTGCGGCGGGTCTGGTTGATCTCCTCGGCAGCCTCCGGCCGGCGTGCCCAGATGAGGACTTCCGTGCCCCGGGCGGCTCCGGAGTCGGCGGCGATCTTGGCGAAGGTTGTTCCCCAGCTTCCGGCGCCGAGGACGGCGACCTTGGCAGGAGGCGTTCCGGGGGTCACTCTTTTGTCTCCGTTTCCGGGTCGAAACCACGTCCAACTGCTTTCTGGCCTTTTCGCGCGGGATCCCAGCGCACAGCCGGCGCCGGTTCCCCGCGCAGCGCAGCGACCTGCGCTGAAAGTCCAGCCATGATCCGTTCCGTGGCTTCTTCCAGCACCGCCTTCGTCAGCGGGATACCGCGCAGGTCTGAGAGATCAACCGGTTTACCGACCAGCACGCGCACACGCTTGCGGGGAAAGAGGTGCAGCATCTTCCCGTACCGCGGCAGCACCTCCTGCGCGCCCCAGTGCGCCACCGGAATCACCGGGGCACCGGTCTGCAGTGCAAGGCGGGCCGCACCGGTGCGCCCCTTCATGGGCCACAGATCGGGATCGCGGGTGAGCGTTCCCTCCGGGTACACGATCAGGGCGCCGCCGGCGTCGATTACTTCCTGTGCTGCGTCCAGGGAAGCTGCCGCACCGGTGCCCCCACGCTGCACCGGCACCTGCTTGGTGGCGCGCAGGGCCGCACCGAGAACCGGGGCCTTGAACAGTGATTCCTTGGCCAGGTAGCGGGGCAGGAAGCCCTGGTTGTAGAAGAAGTGCCCCACCACCAGCGGATCGATTTCAGTCACGTGGTTGGGACAGGCGATGAAGCCCGTTCCCTTCGGCAGGTTCTCGGCGCCTTCCCAGCTGCGCCCCATCATGAGGTTCATGACCGGACGGACCACTGTTGCCAGGATCGTGAACGTGATCCGTGACTTTCTCGATTCGCTCATGGGCGGAAGCTTACTTCCCGTCCAAAACGTCGAAATCTGCGCCCAGACCTTCGAGCTTGTCCAGGAAATGCTCGTAGCCGCGGTTGATCAGTTCGACGCCGGTGACCCGGGACGTGCCTTCGGCTGCCAGCGCCGCGATGAGGTGGCTGAACCCGCCGCGCAGGTCGGGGATGTCGATTTCAGCGCCCTTGAGCTTTACCGGTCCGGAAATCACAGCCGAGTGCAGGAAGTTCCGCTGCCCAAAACGGCAGGGGATGCTGCCAAGGCACTCGCGGTGCACCTGAATGTTCGCACCCATCCGGATCAGGGCGTCGGTGAACCCAAAACGGTTCTCGTACACGGTTTCGTGCACAATCGACACGCCGTCGGCCTGGCTGAGGGCCACCACAACGGGCTGCTGCCAGTCCGTCATAAAGCCGGGGTGGACGTCCGTTTCCAGCACCAGCGGGTTCAGCTTGCCGCCGGGGTGGTAGAACCGGATGCCGTCGTCGTCGACGTCGAATGCGCCGCCGATCTTGCGGTAAATATTCAGGAAGGCAGTGAGGTCCTGCTGGTTGGCGCCCTCAACGTAGATGTCGCCCTTGGTGACCAGGGCAGCGGAGGCCCAGGAAGCTGCCTCGTTGCGGTCCGGCAGGGCGCGGTGGTTGTAACCGGTGAGCTCCGGGACGCCTTCAATGCGAATCACGCGGTCCGTCTGGACGGTGATGATCGCGCCCATCTTCTGAAGGACGGCAATCAGGTCGAGGATTTCAGGCTCGACGGCGGCGCCGCTCAGTTCCGTAATGCCTTCGGCGCGCACGGCGGTGAGCAGGACCTGCTCGGTCGCTCCCACGGAGGGGTAGGGCAGTTCCAGCTTGGCGCCCTTGAGTCCCTTGGGCGCGGAGATCGAGATGCCGCCCGGGCGCTTTTCCACCAGGGCACCGAAGTTGCGGAGCATCTGCAGGTGATAGTCGATGGGACGGTCGCCGATCTTGCAGCCGCCCAGATCGGGAATGAATGCCTCGCCGATGCTGTGCATCAGCGGACCGCAGAGCAGGATCGGAATGCGTGAATCACCGGCGTGGGCATCAATGTCCCGCGAAGCAGCCGTTTTGGCGTTCTTCGGATCCATAAGCAGGTCGCCGGTTACGGGGTCCTTTGTGACCTCGACGCCGTGGAGCTTCAGCAGGGACGTGACGACGTCAACATCCTTGATCTCCGGAACGTTGCGAAGCAGCGACGGAGTGTTGCCCAGCAATGCTGCCACCATGGCTTTGGGGACGAGGTTCTTGGCCCCGCGGACCGGTACTTTGCCTGTTAGGGGTACACCACCACGGATGGTTAGAACGCTACCCATGAACACCTGTTTCTTTCGTTTTTATTGCCCCCGAGGCCATAAGAGACTGCATCCCAAGCATAGGAGCTAGCCTGCCTTTCCCGAAATAACGCGGCCGTGCGGACACCCTTCGGGAGGGCATGGCACGACGGCGGGCGGGGCGAAAAGCTGATGGGCCTTCCCGTACGGGAAGGCCCATCAATACTACTGCCGGGGCACCGGTTCTGCAGAAATCGGACCGGCGCCTAGCTCCGGGCGGGCAGCGTGGTTGGCTTGAAGGCGGGGCGGCGGGCCTCGAAAGCCGTGATGTCCTCTTCGTGGCGCAGGGTCAGGCCAATGTCATCCAGGCCTTCGAGCAGGCGCCAGCGGGTGTAGTCGTCAATCTGGAACGGTGCCGTGACAGTGCCGCAAATCACGGTCCTGGCCTCGAGGTCCACGGTCACTTCGGTGCCCGGCGAGTTTTCCAGGACCTTCCAGATCAGCTCAATGTCGTCCTGGGCCACCTGGGCGGCCACCAGGCCCTGTTTGCCGGAGTTGCCGCGGAAGATGTCCGCGAACCGGGAGGAGAGAACAGCCCGGAAACCGTAGTCCTTCAGGGCCCAGACGGCGTGCTCACGCGAGGACCCGGTGCCGAAGTCCGGCCCGGCCACCAGCACGGAGCCGGCACTGTAGGGGTCCTGGTTCAGGATGAACTCCGGGTTCTTGCGCCAGCCTGCGAACAGCGCGTCCTCGAACCCGGTCCGGGTGATGCGCTTGAGGTAGACGGCGGGGATGATCTGGTCGGTGTCCACGTTGCTCTGCCGGAGCGGAACGCCGATTCCGGTATGGGTGGTGATCTTTTCCATGATTCTCTCCTAGGCGGCAGCGGTGGCTGCGGAACCGGCGGCTGCGCCGGGCAGGGGGTCGAGGTCCGACGGCGAGCTCAGCGTGCCGCGCACGGCGGTGGCTGCGGCCACCACGGGTGAAACCAGGTGCGTACGCCCGCCCTTGCCCTGGCGGCCTTCGAAGTTGCGGTTGGATGTGGACGCGCAGCGCTCCCCCGGGGCCAGCTGGTCCGGGTTCATTCCCAGGCACATTGAGCAGCCGGCAAAACGCCACTCAGCACCGAAGTCCTTGAACACCCGGTCCAGGCCCTCAGCCTCCGCTTCCAGCCGGACCCGGGCGGAACCGGGAACTACCATCATGCGCACGTTCGGGTCCTTTTGCCGGCCGCGGATGATGTCCGCGGCAATGCGGAGGTCCTCGATTCGGCTGTTGGTGCAGGAGCCCAGGAACACCGTGTCCACCCGGATGTCCTTCATGGGTGTCCCGGCCTGCAGGTCCATGTATTCAAGGGCACGCTCGGCAGCGGCGCGGGCGTTCTCGTCGCCGAAGTCCGCGGGTGAGGGAACTGTCTCAGAGAGGGAAACACCCTGTCCTGGGTTGGTGCCCCAGGTGACAAACGGTTCAAGTTCGTTGGCGTCGAGGAACACCTCTTCGTCGAACACCGCGTCCTCATCGGTGACGAGGGACTTCCAGTGCTCGACGGCGGCGTCCCAGTCGGCGCCCTGCGGCGCGTGCGGCTTGCCCTTGAGGTAGGCGAACGTCGTTTCGTCGGGGGCAACCATGCCGGCGCGGGCACCGGCTTCGATGGACATGTTGCAGATGGTCATCCGCGCTTCCATGGACAGCGAGCGGATCGCGGAGCCGCGGTATTCCAGGACGTACCCCTGCCCCCCGCCGGTGCCGATCTTTGCGATGACCGCCAGGATGATGTCCTTGGACGTAACGCCTGGCTTCAGCGTGCCCTCGACGTTGATGGCCATGGTCTTGAAGGGCTTCAGGGACAGTGTCTGGGTGGCCATGACGTGCTCCACCTCGGAGGTGCCGATGCCCATGGCGAGTGCGCCGAAGGCACCGTGGGTGGAGGTATGGGAATCGCCGCAGACCACGGTGAGGCCGGGCTGGGTCAGGCCCAGCTGCGGGCCCACCACGTGGACGATGCCCTGTTCCGCGTCCCCCAGGGGATGCAGGCGGACCCCGAACTCGGCGCAGTTGGCGCGCAGGGTTTCAATCTGGGTGCGGCTGACCGGGTCCGCGATCGGCTTGTCGATTGCCAGGGTGGGGGTGTTGTGGTCTTCCGTGGCGATGGTCAGATCCGGGCGGCGCAGTTTGCGGCCGGCCAGGCGCAGCCCCTCGAAGGCCTGCGGCGACGTGACCTCGTGTACCAGGTGGAGGTCGATGTAGAGCAGGTCCGGCGCGCCGTCGCTGCCCTTGGAAACTACGTGCTCATCCCACACTTTTTCGGCGAGCGTCCTGCCCGCTGAGTGCTCTCCCATTGCCATCTGCTCCTCGCCCGGCGCAGTTTGCGGCGGTACTGCCGGTCACTGCGGAATCCTGATGGTTTAAGACAACCAGCATCCCCGGCACGCTGCCAGTTTTTCGGCTTGCATCTCAGATAATGAGACGGCAATATCATTCTATGGACAATTCAAGCGGTGTGGGCGTCATCGATAAAGCGGCAATGGTGCTTGATGCACTCGAAGCCGGACCCACTACCCTGGCCCAGCTCGTCGCTGCCACCGGACTCGCGCGTCCCACCGTGCACCGCCTGGCGCTGGCCCTCATGCACCACCGCCTGGTGGGGCGGGACATCCAGGGCCGGTTTGTCCTGGGCAGCCGGCTGGTGGAACTGGCTTCCGCTGCCGGCGAGGACCGGCTGATTGCGTCTGCGGGACCGGTGCTGCTGGCGCTGCGCGACGCAACGGGGGAAAGTTCGCAGGTTTTCCGCCGCCAGGGCGAATGGCGCGTCTGTGTTGCCTCAGCGGAGCGGCCCATCGGCCTGCGGGACACCATCCCCGTGGGTACCCAGCTCTCCATGAAGGCGGGCTCGGCAGCGCAGGTCCTGCTGGCATGGGAGGACCATGACCGGCTGCTTGAAGGACTGCAGAATGCCCGCTTTACCCCGACGGTGCTGGCCGGCGTCCGGCGGCGCGGCTGGGCCCAGAGCCTGGGTGAACGTGAACCCGGAGTCGCTTCGGTGTCTGCCCCGGTCCGCGGTCCGTCCGGGCGGGTAATTGCCGCCGTGTCCATTTCCGGCCCAATCGAGCGCCTGACCCGGCAGCCCGGCCGCATCCACGCCGAAGTGGTCGCCAAAGCCGCGGCGCAGCTTACCGAAGCGCTGCGCACCAATACCGACTGACCCGCCGTCGGCCTATTCTGGGAAGCCCGGGCCCCAAGGAGCGGGCATGAAACGCTTTCGCGTCCTCTGGAACATCATCCGCGTCACGGGCGCCGACGTCGTTTTCTACGGCTTCCTGGCCGTCTACGCCGGTGCCGCCCTGCTGCTGCCCCTGTTCGAGCCGGGAATTCCGCGTACCGGCGATGCGCTTTGGTACCTCTTCGTCTCGTTCACCACCATCGGTTTCGGCGACTTTGTTGCTGAGACCTTCGTGGGACGGCTGCTGACCGTGTTCGTTTCGCTGTACGGCATTCTTGTGGTGGCGCTGGCCACCGGTGTGATCGTGGGGTTCTACAACCAGCTTGTGCGGGCCCGGACCCGCGGCACCCTGCAGGCCATGGTGCAGGAGCTGGAGAACCTTCCGGACCTCAGCCGGGAAGAGCTTGCCGATCTGTCCCGCAGGGTGCGCGAGCGGCATCTGCTCGACTGAGTCAGCCGCCGAAGTGGTCCCAGCCTGCCGCGGCCGGCGCGGCACCGCCCACACTTACCTGGTTCGTGAACCCGCCTGGGGCGAGTACCGTGCCCACCCGGCGGAAACCGCGGGGAAGCTCCTGTTCCGGTCCGAAGGCGGCCAGCAGTCCGTGGTCCTCTCCCCCGCCCAGAACCCAGTGCAGCGGATCCGCGCCCAGCTTCGCGGCTGTGGCGGCCAGCGCCGCCGCCTCCTCCTGCAGTGCCTGCGGGTCGAGGTCGATGCTGACGCCTGAAGCTTTGCCGAGGCGGCCGGCGTCGCGCACCAGACCGTCTGAAATATCCATCATGGCGTGCGCTCCGGCCGCTGCCGCCGCGGGCCCGGCCGCCAGGGGCGGGCAGGGCCGGGACTGTGCGGCGGTGAGGGCCCGCTCCCTGCTGTCCAGCCGGGCGTAGTCCAGGGAGCTCTCCAGCAGGGCGAGTCCTGCCGCTGCTTCTCCCAGCGCTCCGCATACCGCCAGCACGTCTCCGGGCCGGGCACCGGACCGGAGCACCGGAGGGCGGCCCTGCAGGTCCCCCGTGACTGCGGCCGTGACCACCAGTGAGCTGCCCCGGCCCAGGTCGCCGCCGGCCACGGCACAGTCCTGGGCACCAAGCGCCCTGAGGGCAGCCGAGAGTCCGTCGGCCAGGCCTTCGACCCAGCTGACCGGTGTGGAGGCGGGCAGGGTCAGGCTGACCACCAGGGACGTTGCCGCTCCTCCCATGGCATTGACGTCGGAGAGGTTCTGGGCCGCGCACTTCCAGCCGACGTCGTAGCCGGTGGTGCGGTAGCCGCTGGGCCACTGCAGGCGGAAGTCCTGGTCCTGTACCAGTGTGTCTATTGAGATGGCCGTCCGGCCGTCCGGAGCCGCGAGCACAGCGGCGTCGTCACCGGGTCCCAGCAGCATGCGCGGGCCGCCTAAGCGAGGAAAAATCCGGGAAAGCAGCTCCCCTTCGCCCAGTTCTGCCACCGTTTGGAGGTAATGGGGGTGCTTTGCCACAAAAACCGTTTCCTTATCCGTCTGTATTCCGGTGTTTCATTATGCTGCACGGCAGCAGTTTGCCGGAGTACCCTCTGCCTATGAACGGTTCACCTGAGCGGTACGCTGTCCTGCTGCGCGGGGTAAATGTGGGCGGAATAACGGTGAAAATGGCTGATCTCCGCCCCGCCCTTGAACGGGCCGGGCTGCAGAATGTCCGGACCCTGCTTGCCAGCGGGAACGCCGTCGTCACGGCAACACAGGGCCCGGCTGAATTGAAGGAAACCGTGGAGCAGGCACTGCGGGCGGATTTCGGCTACGAAGCCTGGGTGATTGTGCTCACCGTTGACCGCGTCGCTGAACTGGCAGCTGCGGTGCCTTATCCGGCCGATGATCCGGCAGTCCACGCCTATGTGACGTTCTGCGCGGATCCGCAGGTTCAGGAGGAACTTCTTGCCCTCGGCGCTGCTGCCGGCCAGGAGCAGGTCCGGCTGGGTTCGGATGCCGTGGCGTGGACGGCAGTGAAAGGGGCAACACTGGATTCTGAACTGTCCAGGGCCACGGCAAAGCCGCGCTATAAATCAACCACCACAACACGCAATTTGCGGACACTGCACAAAATAACGGCGGCGGGATAATAAAAGGCAAAAAGAAAAGGTCCCGGACATTTCTGTCCGGGACCTTTGTCTGTGACCCCAGCGGGATTCGAACCCGCGTTACCGCCGTGAGAGGGCGACGTACTAGGCCGCTATACGATGGGGCCGTTTGCTTCACCTGCTAAGTGAGCTCAACAAGTATTTCATACCTGTTGTTTGTTTCTCAAATCCGGCTAAATGCCTTATTTGATTAGCGCTGGGATACCAGGACTCGAACCTAGAATGACGGTACCAGAAACCGTTGTGTTGCCAATTACACCATATCCCAATGCGCTGTTCCGGGCCGCTTCCGAACCTTCAAGATCCGGCCTCAACCCCTCAGCACGAGTTATTACTATACACGGGTTCCGGGCAGAGTACAAAACGGCTCCGGAACCGGCCTGCTCCGGGCCCCTAGGACAGGCCGGCGGCAGCTGCTACTGCCGCCAGTGTGCCGGCTACCGGAAGGTCCGGATAAGCCGCCCGCAGCTCCTTGTTGCCGCTGCGTTCAACCCACAGTGCCTGCAGGCCGGCATCGAGTGCGCCCTGGCCGTCCACTACGGGGTTGTCCCCCACATAGAGTGTCCGCGCCGGATCGGTGCCAAGCAGCCGCACGCCCTCGAGGAAGATCGCCGGATCCGGCTTGGCCGCGTTAACCGCGTCAATGCCCACAAGGACCGTGATGCGTTCCAGCCCTGCGGCGTCGAGCTTGGCGCGCTGGTAATCATGGACGTTGTTGCTTACGGCTCCGTACGGAATCCCGTGGGCGTCAAGCAGGTCCAGGACGGGCACGACGTCGTCGAACGCCTGAAAGTGGCGCGGCAGGGTCTGGTCGTAGGCGGCGTTCCAGATTTCCTCGGCGTCGGCGTCGAACGCAGGCAGTCCGTGGGACTGCTGGGCGTGGGCTACCCGAAGCAGGCGCTGGCGGGTAAAGCTGAGCTCTCCGGCGAGGTAACGGTCGTAGTAACCCTGCGGATCTGCCGAGTAGAGATGCTGGTAGGCAGCCCAGTCCTCTTCGGTGAAGTGCGCCAGGTCCTTTGCACTGATTTCGCGCAGTGTGTTGCCCATGGCGGTGCGGAGGTCCACGAGGGTCTCATCGATATCGAAGAGCACACTCGTGGGCCTGCCGCCCCGCCGTTCAGTCATGGGTTGCTCAGGCCTCGGCTGCGCGGAACGCGCGGATCCGGGCCAGGGAGGACTCCCGGCCCAGGATCACCATGGACTCGAAGAGCGGCGGGGAGATCCGGCGTCCGGAGACGGCGGTCCGCACCGGGCCGAACGCCAGGCGGGGCTTGATGCCCATCTCTTCAACCAGCGCCTGGCGCAGGGCGGCCTGGATGTTCTCCGCGGTCCATTCCTCCACGGGCTCAAGGGCGGCCAGCGTGGCATCGAGCACCTCGGTGAGGTTGGCCGGCAGGCCCTTGCGGGCATCGTCGGCAACGTCAATCGCGTCGTCGTCCTTGAACAGGAAGCCGAGCATCTCCGGAGCCTCGCCGAGCAGGGTGATGCGCTCCTGGACCAGGGGCGCGGCTTCGGTCAGGATTTCCTGCTGCCGTTCGGTCAGCTGTTCTCCCACCAGGCCGGCGTGCTGCAGGTAGGGCACCAGGCGTTCGCGGAAATCGGCTGCTTCCAGCTTGCGCACATGGGTGCCGTTGATGGCTTCAGCCTTCTTGAGGTCGAAGCGGGCCGGGTTGGAGAGGACATCGTGGATGTCGAAGTTCTGCACCAGCTCGTCAACCGTGAAGATGTCCTCGTCAGCGGAGAGCGACCAGCCCAGGAGGGACAGGTAGTTCAGCAGGCCCTCGGGGATGAAGCCGCGTTCGCGGTGCAGGAACAGGCTGGATTCCGGATCCCGCTTGGAAAGCTTCTTGTTCCCCCCGCCCATCACATAGGGCAGGTGGCCGAACAGGGGCATGTACTGGGCCACTCCGACGTCGATCAGTGCCCGGTACAGCGCGATCTGGCGGGGTGTGGAGGAGAGCAGGTCTTCACCGCGGAGGACGTGCGTGATCCCCATCAGCGCGTCGTCGACCGGATTCACCAGAGTGTAGAGCGGTGCACCGTTGGCGCGGACCACCACGAAGTCCGGAACAGTGCCCGCCTTGAAGGTGATTTCGCCGCGGACCAAGTCGTTGAAGGTGATGTCTTCATCGGGCATACGGACGCGCAGCACCGGTTCGCGTCCCTCAGCCTTGAAAGCGGCGATCTGCTCTTCGGTGAGATTCCGGTCGAAGTTGTCGTACCCCAGCTTGATGTCGCGGCCTGCTGCACGGTGCCGGGCTTCGATTTCCTCCGGGGTGGAGTAGGACTCGTACAGGTGTCCGGCATCCTTGAGCTTGGCGATGACGTCCTGGTAGATGTCCCCGCGCTGGGACTGGCGGTACGGTTCGTGCGGGCCGCCAACATTTACGCCTTCGTCCCAGGTGATGCCCAGCCAGTCGAGCGCATCCAGGAGCTGCAGGAAGCTCTCTTCACTGTCCCGGGCGGAGTCGGTGTCTTCAATGCGGAAGATCATCTTGCCGCCGGTGTGCTTGGCGTAGGCCCAGTTAAACAGGGCGGTGCGGATCAGGCCCACGTGGGGCGTGCCTGTCGGGGACGGGCAGAAACGGACCCGCACCGGAGTGTTGTCGTCGACGGTGGGAAGATCAGCGAAGGAAGAAGGCTCAGTAGTCATGATTCCTCCAGTTTAGTCGCTGCCGCCAAACCCCTAGGTGTTTAGGCCCTGCAGCAGCACAAACAGGCCCCCGCCCGCCACGGCGCCGGCCGCAGCCGATGCCAGGGGCAGCTGCCAGCCCCCGCGCATCATAAGCGCGAGCAGGACGCAAAGGAGCAGGACGGCCGCCGCGGGCAGGACCGGTCCGCCGCTGATCGAGAAGAGCAGGACCGGAATAACGACGGCGGCAGCGCCGGTACTTACGGCGATCCAGTCCAGTTTCACGGCGCGGTCCACGACCAGTACGGCGGCGTAGGAGACGAGCATCGCGAAGACCGCGGCGGCCAGCACCCGCGGACCGTCAAGCCAGAGAATCAGGCGGAGCAGGATAAAGCACAGGGCGCCCGCCCCCAGGATCACCGGCGTTACCGGTGCCCGGGCGATGGTGGACCGCAGGTCTGCTCTGCGGTCCAGGGCGCGTACCAGCAGCCACGGAAAAACCAGCAAAAGCAAGACGGTTCCGGCGCCCCAGGCCCAGGCCGCCGCCGTCGTAATTCCGCTGCTGAGAGCGGCAAGGAGGATCACGGCACTCCAAAGCACGCCTGGAAGCATGTTCCCGGCCTTCAGCTCCCGCGATCCCCCCGCCAAAACTGTCTTACCTAGCCCCGCACAATGTTGGCGAGCGTACCGATGCCCTCAACCTGGATTTCGATGCGCTGCCCTTCGGTCACCAGGCCGACGCCGGCCGGGGTGCCGGTGAGGATGATGTCCCCGGGCAGGAGTGTGAAGGCCTGGGACACGTAGGACACGAGTTCGCGGACGCCCCAGATCATCTCCGAGGTGTTCCCGTCCTGGACCAGGTCGCCGTCAAGGTAGGCACGGACAGCGAGGTTGTCAGTGTCCAGGTCCGTCTCGATCCACGGGCCGATGGGGCAGGATGTATCGAAGCCCTTGGCCCGGGCCCACTGGCCGTCGGTGCGCTGTGCGTCGCGGGCCGTGAGGTCGTTGGCGCAGGTGTAGCCGAAAACGACTTCCTCCACGCGCTCCAGCGGCACGTCCTTGCAGATCCGGCCAATGACTACCGCGAGCTCAGCTTCGTAGGAGACTTCCTCGGAGAAGGACGGCAGCACAACGGGGTCATTGGGCCCGATCACGGAGGTGTTCGGCTTGAAGAACATGAGCGGAGCCGGCGGTACTTCCCCGCCCATTTCGGCGGCGTGGTCGGCGTAGTTCTTGCCGATGCCCACCACCTTGCTGCGCGGAATGATCGGAGCAAGCAGGCGCACGTCCTCCAGCTTGTGCCGTTCACCGGTGAGCTGCACGCCGGAGAAGAAGGGGTCTCCCTTGATCACGGCAATTTCTTCATGGCCTTCTTCACCGTCGACGATGCCGAAGGCAGGGTCACTGTCCTGGATAAACCGAGCAATACGCATGGGTTCAAGCCTAGTCGAGAAGATGCTCTTTCCGCTTCGCCTCCCTACTAGGCCGCGCTCGGTTCAGGGCCCGGACAGTATCCCCAGGCCCACCGGCAGGACAATGAGTACCACGAGGAAGAGTGCGACGGCGGTCCTGCCGCGGGCATTCCCGACGTTGACGGTCAGTCCGGTGCCGGTTCCCTCCCGCTTGGGGACGAGAACGCGTGGATTCCGGGCGTCATTGAGCAGAATGCCGCCGATCCATTTGGCGTCTTCGGCCTTTTCCTCCTCCGAGGGGTGGATCCCGCGCCGGGCAGCTTCGCGGCGCGTATTCCGGTTTGCGGCCGCGTAGACAGGAATGACCACTGCGAGGACACCAGCCGAGAGGACTAATGCCGGCCACAATGCAACCTGTTCAGGCGTCCGCCAGCTCTGTGCCGCGAGGTAACCGACACAGGCCGCGACCAGCAGCGAAACGGTGCCCATGGCGGCGACGGTTCCGCGGATCATACCCTCACGCCGGAACGCTTCCCACCGGGAGGCGCCGGGTTCCTGCTGGCTCAGGGCAGGAGCTGCGGCGCTCACCAGGGCCAGGAGTGCTGCCGTTCCCAGTGCGACGAACGGGCCCATAAAGACCGTCCCAACGGACTTCTCTCCCCAGGCATCGGGGCCGTCCAGTCCCCAGTGAACCGGGACGGTATCGGGCAGCGAACCGTAGATGAGTGCGCCGTCAACGAAGCACGCGCCCGTGATCAGCACCGCCCCTAGGTGAGGAATCCACGGCCCCAGCCGTCGAAGTCCTGTCCGTTTCTTCATCCCGTTGCTGTTCCCCATCGGGTGACCCTATCAAGTCGCTCCATCGCACAGCTGTCCAGCCCCGGAGACCCCCGGGTTCTCCTGGCTCTGGGTTCTGGGCTCCGGCTCCGGGCTCTCCGGGGCCGCCGAATCCTCGGGTCCCGCCGGGACCCCCGCGTTCTCGGGTCCCGCCGGATCCTCCGAGCTCGCCGGGCCGTGGTTCCCACATTGTGGTGCAGTTGTCACCCGGCGTGGTCCCTGGAGTTAACAAGCGTCACAGCGCGTGGGAAACACGGGCAGGGTGCTTGGCCGCGCCGCGATGTTTGACCTTAATCCCCTGCCCGGGGCAATGGTTGGAAAGGGGGATAGTGTCCCCGGTCCAGAGGCTTCCGACCTTGGCGGCCGCGCCCTGCCACGTGCCGTGGTTCCCAGCCGTTGTGGCGCATGTTCCTGGTGAGGCCCGGCCACGGCCGTGGTTCCCAGCCGTTGTGGCGGTATGAGGCTCTACCCAGCCGGTGTTCCCAGCTTGTGGTGCGCCTGTTGCCTGGTGTGGCCCCGTGAATGGGCAAGTGTCTCAGGGGGT
>JBELZL010000023.1:0-51643 GCA_040274025.1 Arthrobacter sp.
ACCGGCAGTGCCGCCGCGTCCGCGGCCGCCCTTGCCGAAGCCGCCGCCAACGGGAGCGCCGCCACCTGCACCCGGGGCTCCGCCCGGTCCGCGGCGCGGTCCGCCCGCACCCGGACGGGCCGGGGCTGCGGGACGCTCGGTGCGGTTGGGCATCATGCCCGGAGTCGGACGGTTTCCGCCGGCACCGGCCGGACGGGGTGCACCCGGACGCGGTGCACCCGGACGCGGTGCGCCCGGACGGGGTGCGCCGGGACGGGGACCGCCTGAGCCTGCTGCCGGACGGGGTCCTGCTGCGCCGGGGGTGCCGGTGCGCTCGGACTCGTCGCGGCGCTGGCCGGGACGGGGCATGCCCTGGGAAGTGGCAAACGGGTTGTTGCCGGGACGGGGACCGCCCTGTCCGCGCTCGCCGTCGCCGCGTCCGCGGGGACGGGGCATGCCCTGGGAGGTTGCAAACGGGTTGTTGCCGGGGCGCGGGCCGGAAGCTCCGGGCCGCGGTGCACCCGGGCGGGGTGCGGAAGAGGAATCAGCCGGTGCTGCCGGAGCGGCGGGCTTCTCCTCGGTCTTGGGAGCCGGGGCAGGTGCCGGGGCTGCGGGCTTGTTTTCTGCCTTGGGCGCCGGTGCCGGTGCCGCGGGGGCTGCCGGCGTGGGAGCCGACGGCGCAGGTGCGGCCGGTGCCGGAGCAGCGGGCTTCTCTGCAGCGGGGGCGGGGGCCTGCGCTGCGGGTGCTGCCGGTGCCGGGGCGGCCGGGCGGGGGGCAGAGCTGGCCGGCTTGGCGGCGGGCTTGGACGCTGCGTCGGGGAATGCCCCACGCAGCTTCTTGACTACGGGCGCTTCAATGGTTGAAGACGCCGACCGGACGAATTCGCCCAGTTCCTGCAGTTTTGCGACTGCGTCCTTCGAGGTAATGCCGAGCTCTTTGGCGAGCTCGTGTACGCGGACCTTGGCCACATTTCTCCTGTCTCGGTCCGCACCGAGCCAGGCACGAACCGTCTATTTGCTGCGGGCTTCCGCTGCGGGTGCAGCAGGGCCCATCACAGAGCACAACAAAGTACTCATCGCTGGGTACTCATCGGGTTTCCATCAGATTTCTGACCCGCTTTCAGGTTGGACGGTTTCGAGGGGGTTCCGGGTGGGACCCGCCTCTTGAGCTTCGAACCACTGCTCTACTGCCGAGGGATCGGCCTGCGCCCGGAAGGCACGGCCAAAAGCCCGGCGTTTCACAGCTGTTGCGAGGCATGCTGTGTCGGGGTGCAACCAGGCGCCCCGGCCAGACATACGGCGGCTCTCATCAACAAGTACGGCATTCCTGCCATCTGCTGATTCCAGCGCCAGCCGCATCAGTGCAGCCTGGTCATCCTTCTTCCTGCAGCCAATGCATGTCCGTTGCGGAACATGCACCGTTCCTGCCGCAGGCCGCACCGATTCCACGGGCTCCTGCGGTTGCTGGAAGGCGGACGGTGACCCGGCCATGTACATTCTACCGCGTTTCTATTCTCTTGCCTTCATCCTGCCCGCTGGGCGGAGATGTTAGGCGGTCTTTGCGTCGGAAACGATGTCGATCCGCCAGCCCGTGAGCTTCGCGGCGAGGCGGGCGTTCTGGCCTTCCTTGCCGATGGCCAGGGAGAGCTGGTAATCCGGCACCACTACCCGTGCGGAACGTGTGTCCGCGTCAGTGATGGTGACCGAGTTTACCCGAGAAGGGGAAAGCGCGTTGGCAATGAACGTTGCGGGGTCTTCGCTGAAGTCCACGATGTCGATCTTTTCGTCATGCAGTTCAGTCATGACGGCACGTACACGCGAGCCCATTTCACCGATGCAGGCACCCTTGGCATTGATGCCGGGAACGTTGGCCTTCACCGCGACCTTGGTCCGGTGCCCCGCTTCGCGGGCCAGGGCCACGATCTCCACGGAGCCGTCTGCGATCTCGGGGACTTCCAGCTCAAAGAGCTTGCGGACCAGGCCCGGGTGGGAGCGGGAGAGGGTGATGGACGGACCCTTGAACCCGCGGCGGACGTCGACGACGAAGGCACGCACGCGTGAACCGTGCAGGTACTTCTCCCCCGGCACCTGCTCGGTGGGCGGCAGCAGTGCTTCCACGGAGCCCAGGTTGACCTGGATCATGTGCGGGTTGTTGCCCTGCTGGATCTGGCCGGAGACAAGTTCGCCTTCACGGCCCTTGAACTCGCCAAGGATGTTGTCGTCTTCCACGTCCCGCAGGCGCTGCAGAATGATCTGCCGGGCGGTGCTGGCCGCAATGCGCCCGAAACCTGCCGGAGTGTCGTCGAACTCGCCAACGGCCTCGCCGTCGTCGTCGAGCTCTGTTGCCCAGATGGTCACGTGGCCGCTCTTGCGGTCCAGTTCGGCGCGCGCTTTTTCCTGCGAGCCGGTCGTCTTGTGGTAGGCAACGAGCAGTGCCTGCTCAATCGTGGGGATCAGCTTGTCCAGCGGGATCTCCCGCTCCGCTTCAAGCAGCCTCAGCGCACTCATATCAATATCCATTTAGGCCTCCTCGGCTGTGCTTTTCATTCCGTCGGCGTCCTCGCCAGCCGGTTCGTCCTCAAGGTGGGCGAATTCGACTTCGACCCGTCCCTTGGCAATCTGGTCAAAGGCCAGGTGCGTCTTTTCGCCCTGTTTGGGTTTCATTCCCTTTTTGACCGCAAGTTCGGGTATCAGCGTGATGCCTGAACCGTCCACCTCCAGCAGGCGGCCGGTAAAAGCATCCCCGCGGACCGGAGTCACGCTGACCATCCGGCCGGTATTCCGTCGCCAGTGCCTGGGCTCCGTCAGCGGACGGGAGACACCGGGTGAGGAAACTTCCAGGCTGTAGGGACGCCCGTCGTCCTGCGGGTCCTGGTCCATGGCATCGGATAGGACGCGGGAAACGTCTGCGATCCGGTCAAGGCTCACGCCGCCGCTTTCGGTCTCCGGAAGGTCGACGATCACGTGGACGGTGCGGTGGGCGCCGGCGATCCTGATCTCGATGTCTTCCAGGAAGAGGTTCTCACCGGCAACTGTGGGAGCCAGATAGTCCTTCAGCCTCTGCGTCTCAGCTGCGACTTCGGCACGCTGTGCATTCTTGCGGTAGTTAGACGACGTGTCTTTTTTAGGGCTGGGGCGACCCGCCATTACTGCCTCCCACTAGATGTTGTTGTAGCTCCTAGCCTACCGACTTTCCGGGGGCCCCGGGTCACCGCCGCAGGTGGGGGCCCGTTCGTGGCATGATCGAGTGTTGTGGAGAAGCCCCCGAACGCACCGCAGCCGCCCGCTGCACGCCCTTCCCGGGCCGCCGCGGCTGCCGGCTTTCTTCGGCGTACGCTCGCCTTGGGGCTTCTGGCCTGCGTCATCGCCTCGCTGGGTCTGACCGCGGGCGCGCAGGCCGAACCTGAACGGCCACGGACCTTTTCCGAGCAGGCGCTGAATGAGGCGTTCGCCACGTCCCGCCTCCTGGCCGCCGAAGCGGAGTCCATGGCGGCTTCCCTCCGGGGCCCAGCAGCCACTGCCGTGCAGGAAACAGCAGACACCCTGACCCGGCAGGCGCTGCTGCTGACAAGTCCGGGCGGGGCAGCTGCCCTGCAGGCGGCAGAGGAAATCAGCGGCCGGTCCCTGCCGCAGGCACTGGCGGATTCTGCCCGGAAGAACCTTGCCGCTGCCGGCCGCGCCGACCACGGCACTGCACGGCTGCTTGCTTCCGCCGGCACGGGCCAGCTGCTGCTGTCGCTGCGCACTGCGCAGGCTCTGGGCGAAGACCCCGTAGAGGTTCCTGAATCCGGCTGGACACCGGTGCTCGACGACGCCGCGCCGGGCAAGTGCATCGGCTCGGGACAGTCCGCCCCTGATGAGGCGCCGGACGCGGAACCCGATGCCGCAGTGTCTCTGCAGGCCGTGCTGGATGCCGAGTTCGGCGCCGCCTACGCGTATGAGGTTGCGCAGGCGCAGTTCGGTGCCGGGTTTACGGTGCTGGGGCAGGCGCCCTCCGAACGGAGGGACGCCCATCTGGAGGCCGGCGGGGAAGGCACGGAACTGCTGCCCGCCCTGTGTTTGCCGGAACTTACTCCTGTCCCGGCCTATTCGCTGGCTCCGGAATTCATGGCGAATCCGCTGGGGTCCCTCCAGCTGCTTGAGGAAGGCATGCCCACTCTCTACGCCAACCTTGCCGGCAGCAGCGACGGTGCCGTGCGGTCCTGGGCGATCGACCGCCTTGTGGCCAGTTCGATGCTGCTCTATGCCGAGGCCGGTCAGGTTCCTGCCTCCCCCGGCCTGGACGCCGAGCCTGCCGCGCTCCCCTGGACCTCCTGATAGTTTCACCGGGAGTGCCAGCAGCTCGGCGTCATCCGTCCTCGCGGTTTCCAGAGCCGGAGACCACGGTATCCACCGCCAGTGTTTCCTCAGCGGCGGTTCAGGTCCGTGCCTGCCCGCATAGTTCGCCGGCCCGCACTGGCCTGCGGCAGTGCAGGCACCCTAGGCTGGGTTGGTGGCCGCAACAGTACCGGGCCTGTCATGCAGGCATTTAGCCGCCGGCCACACACCCCAGCCTGCAGGAGGCACCTTTATGGCATCCGCCGTCGTAGTACCCGAGGCCCTGCGCCGGCGTTACCGGCGTTCCCGGCAGGGCCGGGACTGGGTTGAGAGCCTCCCGAACCTAGTCGAGGCGGCGTTCAGCTCCTTCGGCCTTCAGCCGGATGACTCGGTCGCGGGCACCTGGCACGGCCACGGGGCACTGGTGGTGCCGGTCCTGACCAAGACGGGTATCCCCGCGGTGCTCAAGCTCCCGTTCCCGCACCCGGAAGCCGTGTCCGAGGCACCGGCGCTGCAGCTGTGGGCCGGGCGCGGGGCGGTCCGGCTGCTGGACCGGGATCCGGCCGGAAGCGCACTGCTGCTCGAACGGCTGGATCCGGATAAGACCCTGCTGGAGCTTCCAATGGAGGAGGCAGTCCAGGTTTGGGGCGGACTGGTCCGCGAACTGGGCATCCCGGAATCTGAGGACCCCGAATGGGCCGGCATTCCCTCCGCCGCCGAACGCGCCGAGCAGCTCTCGGACGAGCTGCCTGCCGAATGGGAGGTCCTCGGCCGGCCCTTTGAACGCTGGCTGCTGGAAGAGGCCTTGGCTGTGTGCCAGACCCGCGGTGTGGTCGGCAGGCGCAGCAGCCGTGACGTGCTGGTGCACGCGGATCTGCATTTTGGGAACATTCTGGCCAGGCCGGGAGACGGGTACGCAGCCATCGATCCGCAGGCTGTTTCCGGGGAGCCTGAATACGCCGTCGCACCCATGCTCTGGAACCGGCTGCAGGACCTGGATCCCGCCGCCCCGGAACGTGCGCTGGTGCAGCGCCTGGAAGATCTCTGCAGAGCCGGAGGAATGGATCCGGCAGCTGCCGCTGAGTGGAGCATCCTGCGGGAAGTCGCCAACGCCGTGGACTATCTCCGCGACGGCATGGCGTCCGACGCGCAGCGCTCCGTGTGGGTCGCGTCGGCCCTTGCCGGACGGACTCATCCCGGTCTGCCGCCAGTGGGTGACCTGCCCGCCGCCTAGCGGCGCTGCAGGCAGCCTGGGCAGCACAGGCGGCCTACCCCTGGAAGTTCTCCATCCAGACGTCCGTGCCCAGCTTGATGATCAGCGCACCGACCACCACCAGGAACACGATCCGGATGAACTTGCTGCCCTGCTTCACGGCCATGCGGGCACCGATGTAGCCGCCGGTCATGTTGGCCAGTCCCAGGATCAGGCCCAGGCCCCACAGCAGCGAACCGTGCGGCAGGAAGAACGCCAGGGCGCCGATGTTGGTTGCCATGTTCACGATCTTCGCCTTGGCACTGGCGGCAAGGAAGTTGTAGCCCAGCAGCGTCACCATGGCGATGATGAGGAAGGATCCGGTGCCGGGGCCAATCAGCCCGTCGTAGAAACCGATCACGGCCCCAATAGCGCCTGCGGTCACGTAGTGCCGGTTCCCGGTGTGGCGGAACTTGGTCAGCTCCCCCACCGTCGGCTTGGCGGCGGTGAAGACGGCGACGGCGATCAGCGCCGCAACGATGATGGGCTTGAAGACCGAGGACGGCAGCGAAGCGGCCAGCACCGCTCCCCCAAAACTGCCCGCCAGCGCCACCCCGGCCATCGGCAGCGCCGTTTTCAGGTCGGGGTGGGCCCGCCGGTAGTAGGTGATGGCACTTGTGGTGGTCCCGAAGACGGATCCCATCTTGTTCGTCGCCAGCGCCTCCACTGGAGTGATGCCCGGAACCAGGAGAAGGGCCGGCAGCTGCAGCAGCCCGCCGCCGCCCACGACGGCGTCGATCCACCCTGCGGCAAGGCCCGCCACCACCACAAGGGCGATGGTGGCGAGCGTTATGTCCTCAAGCCCTGAAACCACCGAAGGGCTCAGGCCCGGGCAGCGCGGAGCACGTACTCCACAGCCTCGGCGACCGGCACATTCTCTGCCTCGCCGGTGGCGCGGTCCTTGATTTCGACGACGCCGTCAGCCAGGCCGCGGCCCACCACCAGGATGGTCGGAACACCGATCAGCTCGGCGTCGCCGAACTTCACGCCCGGGGATACCTTGGGGCGGTCATCGTAAATGACCTCCAGGCCGGCTGCTTCGAGGTCCTCGGAGAGCTTGGCAGCAGCTTCGAAGATTTCATCGCCGCGGCCGGTGGCCACCACGTGGACATCGGCCGGCGCAACGGCGCGCGGCCAGATGATGCCCTTGTCGTCGCGGTGCGACTCGGCCAGGGCTGCGACGGCGCGGGTTACGCCTACGCCGTAGGAACCCATGGTGACGGTGGCCAGCTTGCCGTTCTTGTCCAGGACCTTCAGGCCCAGGGCGTCAGCGTACTTGCGGCCAAGCTGGAAGATGTGGCCCATTTCGATGCCGCGGGCAGCTTCCAGCGGACCGGATCCGTCCGGAGCCTCATCGCCTTCGCGGACCTCAACGGCTTCGATCACGCCGTCCCAGCCGAAGTCGCGCTCGGCAACCAGGCCAATAACGTGCCTGCCCGGCTCGTTGGCGCCGGTGATCCAGGCGGTGCCGGCAACCACGCGTGGGTCTACAAGGTACAGCAGGCCGGTGGCCGACTCGGTGCCCAGCACGGCTTCCCCGGGGGTCAGGCCCGGGCCGATGTAGCCCTTGACCAGGCCGGGGTGCTTCTTGAGGTCCTCGTCGGTAGCAGCTTCGACGCCCAGTTCGCCGGACATTTCCAGGTGCGCGCCGATGTTGGCTTCGATGCGCTTGAGGTCCACGGCGCGGTCACCGGGAACACCGACGACGACGATCTGCCGCTCACCAGTGGGCAGGCTCACCGCGAGTACCACGTTCTTGAGCGTGTCCGCGGCGGTCCACTCGCCGCCGTCCTTCGGGAAGCGGGCGTTGACGTCCGCCACCAGCGTGTCGATGGTCGGGGTGTCCGGGGTGTCCACGACCTGTGCTGCCGGAGCAGCGGCGTAGTCGACCGGTTCCGGTGCGACGGTGGTGACGGCTTCGACGTTGGCTGCGTAGCCGCCGGCCGAGCGGACGTAGGTGTCCTCGCCAACCGGGGTCGGGTGCAGGAATTCTTCACTCTTGGACCCGCCCATGGCGCCGGAAACAGCGGAGACCACAACGACGTCGAGGCCCAGGCGCTCGAAGATGCGCAGGTAGGCGCCGCGGTGTGCCTGGTAGCTGGCCTCGAGGCCTTCGTCGTCGATGTCGAAGGAGTAGGAGTCCTTCATGATGAACTCGCGGCCGCGGAGGAGGCCGGCACGGGGGCGGGCTTCATCGCGGTACTTGTTCTGGATCTGGAACAGCGAGACCGGAAGGTCCTTGTAGGAGCTGTAGAGGTCCTTGACCAGGAGGGTGAACATTTCCTCATGGGTCGGTGCCAGCAGGTAGTCCGCGCCCTTGCGGTCCTGGAGGCGGAAGAGGTTCTCGCCGTACTCGGTCCAGCGGTTGGACGCTTCGTAGGGTTCGCGCGGCAGCAGGGCCGGGAAGTGGACTTCCTGGGCGCCGATGGCGGCCATTTCCTCGCGGATGATGGTCTCCACCTTGCCCAGCACGCGCAGGCCCAGCGGCAGCCACGAGTAGATGCCGGGAGCGGCGCGGCGGATGTAGCCGGCACGCACCAGCAGGCGGTGGCTGGCGACGTCGGCGTCTGCCGGGTCTTCACGCAGAGTGCGCAGGAAAAGGGTGGAAAGTCGAAGGACCACGCGTCGAATCCGTTTCTGCAGCCGCAGGCTGCACGCTAAGTAAGAAGTTTCTCCCTACTAATCTAGCCCCTGGCCGGGCATGCACCGGACACGGCAGCAGCGTGGCGGAAAGGCCTGCGTCAGGAGGAAGCGGTGTCCAGTTCGGCTAGCACGGCATCGATGAGCAGACCGGCTTCCCCGGCGGCCTGCCGGGCATCCGGGGGCGCGGGCACCGAGACAACCAGGCGTACGCTCCCGGTCCGGGCGCTGACCACCACCAGCCGTGTCTGGCCGGACGGTGAGGAGACCACGGTATCCAGCGCCAGTGTTTCCTCCGCGGCGGTAGAAACGTCCAGCCGCGTGTTGGTCACGGTCACGGTGGATCCGTCCCGGGACATTCGGACCTCCGCGCAGTCGGCGAGGACCGCCTCATCGATGAAGTCCAGCGTGTCCAGAACCGAATCGCCGCTGTACGCCGCGACGTTCAGCACACTGGCGGCTTCCGTCTCCGGGCCATAGGCCAGGCCCGCCAGGGAAGCGTCCTGGACGGCCGCCACGGAATCGGCCGCGGCGATCTGCGCGCAGGCAGCCGGTTCAAAGGTCACTTCCGGGCCCAGTGAACCGGTATCCGGCAGGATTGCCCGGAGCGTTTCTTCGCTGAGCACTTCCCCGCCCAGGGCAAGGGAACGGTCTGCCGCCGTGACCGCGGCTTCCAGCCGGGCTGATGTGTAGGCGGGCTGTCTTTCGGACGCGGCGCCGGGATCCGGCATGCGGCCGGGGAGGTCCCTGCCGTCAGCTTCTACCCCGGAGGTGCCTTCCGGTTCGGCTCCGCCGCTGCTGCCGGTTCCCGGGGCCGCGGGCGGCGGGGACTCTGCCGTTGCCGTGGGCTCCGGTCCGATCGGCACCGTAACCGAGGGAGCTCCCGGGCCGTCTCCGGCAGTACCGGAACAGGCCGTGAGCAGCACGGCTGCGGCAAGCAGGCAGGAAACGCGGCGGGTTCTTCTCATGATCGTCCCAGCCTAGGCGGCACCGGCTGGGAGCGTAAGGCCGCCGTCCCGCACGGCTGGTGTGCCAATCGGATCGGCGCCTGGCGCTAGAAGAGGATTGTGGCGAACGTGCCAACCTGCCGGAAGCCCACCGATTCGTAAGTGGCCCGCGCAGGGGCGTTGTAGGAGTTCACGTAAAGACTGGTGACGGGGGCCAGCTCCTGGGCGAACCGGACCACAGCGGACATGTACCCTGCGCTCAGGCCGCGGCCCCGGTAGGCCGGGTTCATCCAGACACCCTGGACCTGCACGGCGCTGCTGGACACCGTGCCCAGCTCGGCCTTGAAAATGACCTGCCCGGTGGAATCGAACTCCACCAGTGAGTGTCCGTGCTGGATCAGCGAAAGTACCCGCTGCCGGTAGTGCCGGCTTCCTCCGGCCACCGGAGAGTAGCCGACCTCTTCCTCGAACATTGCCGTACAGGCCGGCAGCAGCCCGTCCAGGTCCGCCGGCCGGGCGCGGCGCAGTCCCGGCGCAGGCGGAACCGGCGAAGGACCGGTAATTTCCAGCAGCGGCTGGTCGCTGCGTACGTCAAAGGGGCGCGGCGAGGTGTGCTGCAGCTGGGACCAGAGGGAGAGCACTGCTTCGGCAGGGCCAAACAGGGATGAAAAGCGCCGCCCGGTGCCAGCCAGGTACGCGCCGAATTCCGGTCCGGTCTCGGCCGTGACGCCGGTGGGCACCACGTTCACCCCGGCCCAGCAGGCCGCGGTGAGCTTGCCGCCGTCGAACATTCCCAGCACCTGGCCGCCGGACGCCGTCGGGGCGGCGGTGCCGGTGGTTTCCAGGTGCGAGAGCAGGAACGTATTGGCCACCGGGTCTGCGGCAGCAAGTTCGGTGAGGGCCGCGGTGTCGGCCGCACCGAGGACGCGCAGCGTGCCTGTTACATGTCCGCTGCGCATCGTTTCGGTCCTAGCCGACGGTAACCATGGGGCCACCCGTGCCAGCATCCTCGCCATCGGCTTCCCCCATATCCTCGGCGATCCTCATCGCTTCTTCGATCAGGGTCTCAACAATCTGGTCTTCGGGAACGGTCTTGATGACTTCGCCCTTGACGAAGATCTGACCCTTTCCGTTACCGGAGGCTACACCCAGATCAGCTTCGCGCGCTTCACCCGGGCCGTTTACGACGCAGCCCATAACGGCGACGCGCAGCGGCACTTCCATGCCTTCCAGCCCGGCGGTGACTTGCTCGGCGAGGGTGTAGACGTCCACCTGGGCGCGGCCGCAGGAGGGGCAGGAAACGATTTCGAGCTTGCGGGGCCGCAGGTTCAGCGACTGCAGGATCTGGTTGCCCACCTTGATCTCCTCCACCGGAGGAGCGGAGAGGGAAACACGGATGGTGTCGCCGATGCCCTTGGAGAGCAGCGCGCCGAAGGCGGTGGCGGACTTGATGGTGCCCTGGAACGCGGGGCCGGCTTCGGTCACGCCCAGGTGCAGGGGCCAGTCCCCGCGCTCGGCGAGCAGCTCGTAGGCACGGACCATAACCACCGGGTCATTGTGCTTCACGGAGATCTTGAAGTCGTGGAAGTCATGTTCCTCGAACAGGGACGCTTCCCAGACGGCGGATTCAACCAGTGCCTCGGGGGTGGCCTTGCCGTACTTCGCCAGCAGGCGGGGGTCCAGGGAACCGGCGTTGACGCCGATCCTGATGGATACGCCGGCGTCCTTGGCTTCCTTGGCGATCTGCTTGACCTGGTCGTCGAACTTGCGGATGTTGCCCGGGTTCACCCGAACAGCGGCGCAGCCGGCCTCGATCGCTGCGTAGACATACTTCGGCTGGAAGTGGATGTCCGCGATGACCGGGATCTGCGACTTCTTGGCGATGATGGGCAGCGCAGCAGCGTCATCAGCGCTGGGGCAGGCCACGCGCACAATGTCACAGCCGGAGGCCGTCAGCTCGGCGATCTGCTGCAGCGTGGCGTTGATGTCCGTGGTCGGCGTGGTGGTCATCGACTGCACACTGATCGGGAAATCGGAGCCGACGCCGACGGAACCCACCTTGATCTGGCGGGTTTTGCGCCTCGGGGCAAGGACGGGCGGCGGTGCTGCTGGCATTCCAAGGTTGACCGAGGTCAAAACATCCTCCATGTGCCCCGCAGGGGCAGGTATTAGTCTTTGGCGGCGGGGATAAGCACGCCTGTCTTATTATCCACCTGCCCGCGGCACCGTGCGCCGCAGGCAGGTGGAATATCACTCAGGGCTTAGCCCGCCAGGTGCGCGAACGCACCGGTAACCGGCTTCCATTCGGTGGTCTTGAGTCCGGAAATGCCTCCGCCGACGGCAAGCGGGTCCTGCTTGAGCAGGCTGTTCAGCTCGTCTTCGTCTGCGGCGGTGAAAATGAGCAGTGCCCCTGCGCCGTCCGTGAACGGGCCGCTGGCCAGGACCTTGCCCTCTTCGACCAGGGCTGCGAGCCACTCGCGGTGGGCTGGACGGTGCTCATCGCGCAGCGCGGCGGATTCGGCGTCGTACACGTACTCAACTGCAAAAATACTCATGATTCCCACCCTAAGGGATTCAGCCCTGCAGCAACGCCACGCGGACTGCCACAGCAATGCCCACGGCCCAGAGCATGGAGGCCAGGGTGCCGATGATGAACCGCTCTGCGGCGGCCGGGGTTTCCTTCAGTTCCGCATACCGGCCCAGGCCCTTGATGGCGACGACGTAGGCGATGGCTACCGGCTCGTCAGCCAGGATGGCGGTGGCCACGGCCAGGCGTTCCAGAAAACCGATCACCAGCCCACCGCGCAGAATCACGGGTCCGGCGGGCTGCGGGGGCCGGTTAGGCAGCGGCGGCAGCGCGGGGCGGATTCCCGGTTCGTGGACCTGGTCTGCTGCCGGGTCGCGGGCAGGGTCCGGTCCGGGACGGGCTGCTTCCACCGCGCGGGCCAGCCTGAGCACTCCGCTGGTGACCGGCCAGCCGCCGACGGCTGCAACCAACAGGCCGAGCACGATCCAGAGCAGGTCCATGGAACTCCTTGTCCTCTCTCCGAGATGGCGGAAACTGCCTTATCTCAGCGCTGTAACGGTCAGTCTCTGCTATCGGGCGCCGGCTGCCCGGTCAGCCCGCTCCAGGAGCACCGCTGCTGCCGGCCGGGCGGCCCACTCTTC
This sequence comes from Arthrobacter sp., assembly GCA_040274025.1. GTDB lineage: Bacteria > Actinomycetota > Actinomycetes > Actinomycetales > Micrococcaceae > Arthrobacter_B. Next base: position 12,304 of record JBELZL010000023.1, read on the forward strand.
CTGCCACCCGGCCCGCTGGACGGCGCTGCTCACTGCCTGGGAACTGACCCCGAGCATACGAGCTGCAGCGCTTTGGGCTCCCCATTTGTGCGGGTCGACATGTTCCAGAATCCGCCACTCGGCCTCGCTCCGGCCGCAGACCAGGGCGGCAATGAGCACCAGCACGGCTTCGGCATGGGCAGCGGCCTGCGCCGCTTCCGGCCCGCTTCCCGGCGCGGCGGCCACGGCGATGGGCGGACGGTCCCCGGTTTTCTTGGCGCGTTCGACGGCGGTGCGGGCGGCGATAAAAGCCTCTCCCCCGGCTTCACGGGAGGAGGCCGGCAGGGGAAGCCCCACACTGCCGACGCCGATCCCCACCGACCAGCCGCCCTGGCGCAGGGCCAGGAGGGCGGCGTTCACCACGGCGTCCGGAGACGAGGCAACGGCCTGCACCTCATCTCCGACGGTCCGTTCAAAGGGTAGCTCCAGTTCCTCGGAGCCGAGCAGCTCCAGCAGCCCGGGCACCCGGTCGGAACTGTTGCGGCTGTCCTTCTGGTCGATCGTCAGTACGAACATGTTGAAACCGTATTTGATTGCAAAAAGATTTACAAGCTAAATCGGTTTCAATCGTATTTGAAACTAGAAGAGGGTGACTGGCTTGACGATGTCCGCGTAGATCAGCAGCGCTCCCATGCCCATCAGAAGCACGGCGACTGCATAGGTGACCGGCAGCAGCTTGGCCATGTGGAACGGCCCCGGATCCGGACGGCGGAACAGCTTCGCCACACCGCGGCGCAGCGACTCCCACAGCGCACCGGCCACGTGTCCGCCGTCCAGCGGCAGCAGCGGAATGAGGTTGAACACGAACAGTGCCAGGTTCACGCTGCCCACCAGTCCGATCAGCGTGGCCACCCGGTTCTGCACGGGGGCTTCTTCCATGGAAGAGATTTCGCCGGCGATCCGGCCCACGCCCACTACGGACATGGGCCCGTTGGGGTCGCGCTCCTCGGAGGAGAAGGCGGCCTGCGCCACGTCCGCGATCCGCTGCGGCAGGTTAATCACGACGCCGGCAATCCCCTGCAGGTTCTCCCCCACCATGGGCAGCACCTCGGTGGCGGGCTGGCGGACCAGTGCGGTCTGGGAACCAACGCCGATGAAACCGACCTCTTCGGTCACCGGGTTGCCGGAATCGTCCAGGACCGGTGTCCCGTCCTCGGCGGTGACGGGCCGTTCGGTCAGCAGCGGGGTGATACTGGCTTCGGCTTCGACGCCGTCCCGCTCATAGGTCACGGTGACGGAGCGCCCGGCAGCCTCCCGGATCAGGTCGGAGAGCTGCGTCCATTCCTGCACCTGCTGCCCGTCGAACCGGGTGATCGTATCCCCTGGCAGCAGTCCGGCCTCATGCGCCGGCGCCGCAGGGTCCGTGTCAGCACATTCGGTCTGGCCGGCAGCTGCCTGGCTGCCGCTGATCACGCATTCGTTCACGGACGCGAGGGTGGTTGTCGCCTGCGCGCTGCCGAATCCCATCAGCAGCACCGCGAAGAGCACGACGCCGATGAGCAGGTTCATGAACGGCCCGCCGAGCATGATGATGATCCGCTTCCAGACGGGCAGCTTGTAGAACACCCGGTTCTCATCGCCGGGTTCCAGGCGGTCGGTCTCTGCCTGGCGGGCATCCACGGCCAGCTGCTGGAACATGCCGGTGCTGGAGCGGCGCACATCGCCGTCGTGGGTTTCCTTGTTCGGCGGGAACATGCCGACCATCGACACGTAGCCGCCCAGCGGAAGTGCCTTGACGCCGTACTCGGTTTCACCGCGCCGGCGGGAGAACACGGTGGGGCCAAAGCCGATCATGTACTGAGTGACCCGGACCTTGAACGCCTTGGCAGGGAGCAGGTGGCCAACCTCATGCAGCGCGATCGACACCGCGATGCCGGCGGCCACGAACAGCACGCCCAGGATAAAAAGTAGAACGCTCAACGGACTTCCTTAAATTGCTCGGCCTCTGCCGATTCGGGCCCTGGCTGCGGACCGGGCCCACTTTTCAGCCGCCAGCACTGAGTGCAGCGTCAGTTCGCCGGACTCCGTGTGCTCAGCCAGCACGGCGGCGATCGTATCAACTATGTCTGTGAATCCGATGAGACCGTCATGGAAGGCGTCCACGGCTTCTTCATTCGCAGCGTTGTAGACGGCCATGCCGGTTCCGCCCGAAGCGGCGGCTTCCTTGGCAAGGCGGACGGCCGGGAAGGCCTCTTCATCCAGCGGTTCGAAAGTCCATTCGGTGGCTTTGGTCCAGTCGCAGGCGGCGGCGGCGCCGGGTACCCGCTCCGGCCAGCCCATCCCCAGGGCGATGGGCAGCCTCATGTCCGGCGGGGACGCCTGGGCAATGGTGGAGCCGTCCGTGAACTGAACCATTGAATGCACTATCGACTGGGGATGGACCACCACATCGATCCGCTCCAGCGGGACGTCGAAGAGCAGATGTGCCTCGATGACTTCCAGTGCCTTGTTCACCATGGTGGCGGAGTTGGTGGTGACCATGCGGCCCATCTTCCAGGTGGGGTGTGCCAGCGCCTGTTCGGGGGTGACGTTCGCCAGTTCTTCCCGCCGGCGGCCGCGGAACGGCCCGCCGGAGGCAGTGACCACCAGCCGGTCCACTTCCGCGAAGCTGCCCGAGCGCAGCGCCTGGGCAAGGGCTGAGTGTTCCGAATCGACCGGCACCAGCTGCCCGGGGCGTGCCGCCTGCTTTACGAGCGCACCGCCGACGATCAGTGATTCCTTGTTCGCCAGGGCCAGCATGTGCCCGGCGGCAAGGGCCGCGAGGGTCGGCTCCAGGCCGATCGAGCCGGTCATGCCGTTGAGCACAACCTCTGCCTCGGGCCAGGCTGCGACGGCGGTGGCGGCGCCGGGGCCGACGAACAGTTCAGGATCATAACCGGTCACGGACGCTTCGGCGCAGGCGCGGCGCAGCGCATCCTTCAGCGTGGCCAGGTCAACTGCTGCACAGCCCACGGCAGCGGCCCGGGTATGGACGGCCTGCCGGGCGAGCAGGTCCAGGTTGTTTCCGCCCGCTGCCAGGGCAACAATGCGGAACCGGCCGGGGGCGGCATCGGCGACGTCGATCGCCTGGGTGCCGATCGATCCGGTGGAACCCAGCAGGATAACCCTCCGGGGAACAAGGTCACCGCCGGTTTGTTCCGACTGCGCGCCGGCTGCCGCTGCTGCGGGTTCAAGAGGCTGTTTCATGCTCTTTAGTATCCCGCACTGCGCCCCCGCCCGGCGTCAGCCCTGGCCAGGCGGCGCGGTTTGCGGGCGGCAGGCACGGGCCGTGGCTCAGAGCGCAACCGGCAGGGCAGCCACGGCATCCGGGATGGGATCCGTTCCCGTCACCAGTCCCAGGACCTGCCCGCTGCCGCGCCCGGTCTTGGCCAGCTCGGCCAGCACCGCGGCGACGTCCTGCCGGGGAACCGTGCTGGAAGCAACTTCCGGGGCCAGTTCCACCAGCCCCACCGGGTCACCGTTGGTCAGCATGCCCGGCCGGATGATGGTCCAGTCCAGGTCCCTCCGCGCCATCAGGTCTTCCTCCGCGGCGCGCTTGGCCACCAGGTAGGCATACATCGCGTCCTGGAGCCCTTCCGGGCGCTGCCCGCCGCTCACGGATTCAGTGCCGGCCGAGGAAATCTGGATCAGGCGGCCAACCCCGGCCTGTTCGGCGGCCTCGGCCAGCAGGACGGCACCGGCGCGGTCCACACTGTCCTTCCGCTCCATGCTGCTGCCCGGTCCGGCTCCGGCCGCGAAAAGGGCAAGGTCTGCCCCGGTGAGGACCTGGGTGAGGTCCTCGAGCGTTGAGTTTTCCAGGTCCAGGACCACCGGTGCCACGTGGTCTGCTTCGAGGTCGCCGGCCTGCTCCGGGTTCCGGATCAGGCCGGCGACGTCATGGTCCGCGGCAACCAGCAGACGTCCGGTTTGGCGTGCAATCTGCCCGTGGGCTCCAGCTATGACTATGCGCATAGCCCCAGTATCAGCGCCAGCGGCCGGCAGAGTCCCGTTCACGCGCAAACTCTTTCCCCCGGGCGGGAATTGCCGGCGGCTCAGCCCGTAATACCCGCCCGGCGCAGGGTCTGCTCGGCCTGGCGCAGCAACGGGCCGTCGATCATTTCGCCGCGGAAGCTGAATACCCCGCCCTGGTTCCGGGCGGCCTCCAGCAGCTCGCGTGCGTAGTCCTTTTCCTCCTCGGTGGGCGCATAAGCGGCGCGGACCGCAGCCACCTGCCCCGGATGGATGCAGGCCTTGGCCGCAAAACCGGATGCGGCGCCGTCGCGCGCTTCTTCCGCCAGGCCCGCCGTGTCCTCGATGTTCCCGTAGATGGAATCAATGGCACCTTTGCCGTACGCTCCGGCGGCCAGCAGCACGGTGGACCGGGCCTGCACCGCCACGGGCCGGTAGGCGCCGTCTGGCCGGCGGCTGGATTCGCCCCCGAGGGACGCCATCAGGTCCTCCGCCCCCCACATCAGCGCGGCGACGTTCTTCTCCCGGGCAATATCTGCTGCCCGCAGCACGCCCAGCGCGGTTTCCACCAGGGCAACCACGCTCACATGCCGCAGGGCGTGGCCGATCTCCCCCGGGTCCTCGGCCTTGGCCGCCATCACATACCGGTAACCGGTGGCGGCGAGCGCCTCCAGATCTGCCCGGAAGGAGGTGCTGTTCACCGGGTTTACCCGCACGATCGTCTTGTCCGGATCCAGCGCCGACGCCGCGAGGTTCTCCCGGGCCTGTTCCTTGTCTTCGAAGGCGACGGCGTCCTCCAGGTCCAGGATCACGGCGTCAGCACGCTGGGCTGCCTTCTCAAAGCGCTCCGGCCGGTCCGCCGGGCAGAACAGCAGGGCAGGCCCCATGGGGAAAGTAGTCATTGGCTTGGCTCCTTGGCGATAGTGCGGGTTCCTTTCAACCTACCGGTGAGCTGCGCCTGCCCGGTAGCGCAGGCGCTGAGCGGACGGGATGCGGAGCTCAGCTCCGCCGTACGGCCCCGACGGTGTTGACTGCGGCCAGTACCAGCCCGGCGGCAGCAATCGCAGCACCCAGCGCCGGGGCGCCGCCGCCGGGCACTGCCAGCACGGCGTCAACCACCACTACGGACAGCGCTGCCCCCACATACTGGGCCGTGCGGTAAAGTCCGCTGGCTACACCGATTTCCCCTGCCGGAGCCACGGCCTGGAGCAGGGACTGGTTCCCCACATTGTTGAAGCCGTTCGGTATGCCCAGCAGGGCGCCGACGGCGGCCAGCAGCCAGAGCGGTGCACCGGCAGTCCAGGTCAGTGCCAGGACTACCCCGGCCAGCAGGAACGCTGCGCCGCCGATCAGCAGCAGCCAGCGGGGCCGGAGCCTTTTGCCGGCCGCGGTCGCTGCCATGGTGGAGAGCACGCCGACGCCGAAAACCGGGATCATCAGCGCCCCGGACTCGGCAGGGCTCAGTCCGCGGGTGCCTTCAAACCACAGCGGCAGACCGTAGAAGACGCAGTAGAAGGCGGTGAAGGTCAGCACCGCGCGTCCACAGGTGCGCAGCACTGCCCGTTCCCGCAGGAGCAGCCGGACATCCACGAAGGGCTGTTGGGTGTTCAGCTCACGCCAGGCAAAGAGCCCGCCCAGTGCGGCGGCTGCCGCCAGCAGCGCAGCGGCGGTGAAGGGCGCGCCGTCGAGCTCCAGCAGGCCCGCCATCAGTGCCACCAGGGTCAGGACGAACAGCAGGAGGCCTGGAACGTCGAGGAGCTTCAGTACGGTCCGGGCGCTGCGCGGCTCAGGCCGCCGGTCCGGGTCCACGGTCCGGAAGACCAGCAGGGCGGAAGCGGCCACCAGCGGGATGTTGGCCCAGAAGATGGCCTGCCAGCCGCCTGCTACAACCAGGAACCCCCCGATTGACGGGCCGATGGCGGCCATGGTCTGCCCGCACAGGGCAATCGTGCCGATGGCGCGGCGGTTGGCTGCGTTCCGGTCTTCGGCACTGCGCCGGATAATCGCCATGGCGGCCGGGAAGTGGATGGACGCGCCGATTCCCATCAGCACCCGGACGGCGATAAGCACTCCGATACCGGGCGCGAACGGACCGAGCACCGATCCTGCCAGCACTATGCCCAGCCCGATCAGGTAAAGCCGCCGGGCACCGAAGAGGTCAACCAGGCGTCCGGCGGTGGGTGAGGCGACCGCACAGGCAATGTACATACCCGACACCAGCCAGGGAAGAGCTGACTCGCTGCCGTAGAACACCCCGATGGAGACCATCGCCACGGCGATGATGGAGGAGTTGAAGCCCTGCAGGATGGTACCCGAGCCCAGTGCCCAGCCGAGCCGGCCGGGCAGCTCGGGGCGTACTTCGGCCGCCGGTGCCCTGGTCACGGCTGGCCGGCCCCGGCGGCCGGCTGGAGGAGTACCTCGGAAGGGAGCGCGAAAGCGACGTCCGGGCGGGCGGCGAGCCGGCCCAGGAACGCTTCTGCGACGTCGGCGAAACAGGCCTGCCCCAGGACCCACCCGAACCAGCTCAGCCCAAGGAACCGGTGCCCGCTGCTGCGGGCGTCCTCGAGCAGCTGGTCAACGGTGTCATCGAGCAGCTGCTCATAGTCCTCGAAGGGCAGTCCCCGTGTATACAGGGCAAACATGTCTTCGGTTTCAAGGCTGAAGGGCAGGGCCGTCAGTCCCGCCGCTTTCCCGGAAAGGGCAACGGGCACCTCATCCAGGGTCCAGTCCCCGAACCAGGTGATTCCCTCGGCCGCCAGCAGCGAGGTGGTGCGTGGGGTGGAGGTCCGCTCGGGTGAGAACCACCCCCGGACGTGCCGGCCGGTGGCGGCCTGAACGGCGTCGAGCGACCCGGCAACATACGCGCGCTCAGCAGCTGCGTCCATGGCCGGGTCCAGCACGATGTTTGCCGCGGCGCCGCGGGCCACTATTTCCCCGGCCCGCTCCCCCAGTGCCCGCCCCAGGCCGGGCAGCGCTGCGGCGTGGGAGTCAAGCGCCACGGCTGCCGGAACCCCGTGCCGGGCAGCTATGTCCAGCAGCCGGAAGATTCCGGTGGTGAGGCCAAAGTCCCACTGGGACAGGCGGGCCACCTGGCCGGGACGCGGCTCGCCGGTCTCCCGGCCCACTCCGCCCTGCATTGCCAGCGGCTTGTGGTTTTCCGCCGGCACCGGATCCGCGTAGCGCGGGGCGTGCAGCAGCAGGGAAACGGTCAGCGGTGCCGGGTTATGCCAGGCCGGCCGGAAGGGTTCGTAGCTGCGGGGAATGTCCGGGGCATACGGCACGGCGTCGGCCGGATGTTCGATGATGGGCACTGCTTCAGCTCCTAGCCAGGGTGGGCTGCCCGGCCGCAGCAGCCAGTTCCTGGGCGTATGCGAGCTGGGCATCGTAATGGTGTTCGAGGTAGTAGTCGGTGATTTCGCCGGCGGTGGCCAGCCAGACGTCGTCCTGGCTGCGCAGGAACCCGAAAATGTCCCGGACATGCCGGTAGAGGTGCGGCTGGCCGGCAACAAAGGGGTGGGTGGCCACACAAGCCACCCGCCCCTGGCCGTCAGCGGCGGCGTCGCGGAGCAGGCGGCGGACCTGTGCTTTGGCCAGGCGGGCAAAATAGCCGCCGGAAAAGTGCTTGGCGTGCAGCAGCGGAACGTCGTTGAGCATAAAGGAGTAGGGGATGGAGACCAGTCGCGCACCGCTTGCCGTGCGCAGCGGCCGGGGCTGTTCATCGTGGATCCAGTCGGCGTGGTAGGTCATCCCGTGCGCGGCCATCAGCTCGCAGGTGTTCTCCGTGCCGGAGACCTTGGGCCCGAGCATCCCCTTGATCGGCCTGCCCGTGTACGCCAGGGCAAGTGCCTGGTTCAGTTCGTAGAACTCGTTCTCCTGTGCCGGGGCCATCCCGTAGAGCGGGCGCAGGTTGTTGATGCCGTGGCTCATCACTTCCCAGTTCCGCTCCAGCATGGCGTCGCGCACCTCGGGAAGCTCCTCCAGGACCTGCAGGCTCAGGGACACCGTGGACGGGATCCGGAATTCGTCCACCGCACGCAGCAGCCGCCAGAATCCCACCCGGTTACCGTAGTCCCGGTGTGTGTAGTGCTGCAGGTCCGGGGTGGACACCCGTCCCTGCACTCCTCCCCCGCCCGGCGGCACGTAGTCATAATGCTCCACGTTGGGGGCATGCCAGACCGCTACCGTCTTTCCGCCGGGCCAGGTCACCCGGGGCCGGCCGGGCAGCGGCGCGTAGACGAGGCGTTCATCGTGGCGAACCGCGGATTCGTTCATGCCTGGTGCTCTCCCGCTTCGGTGCGTTCGGCGGCGAGGGAGGCCAGGCGGTCCAGGGTCTCTGCCAGTCCCACCACGTCGCCGAAGCGGTCCTGCATGTCCCAGAGGCTGACTTCGCCGGAGAGGGTGCGGAAGTCATCAACACACTCTTCCACGACGGACACCCGGTAGGAGCGGTAGGCCGCGTCCATGACGGTGGCGCGGACACAGCCGCTGGTGGAGGTTCCGGCAACAATCAGTTCGTCCGTTCCCAGCTCCGCCAGCAGGTCATCCAGCCGGGTCTTGTAGAACGCGGTGGCCACGGTCTTTTCAACAATGTGGTCTCCGGGCTCCGGCGCAACAACTGCGGAGATTTCGGTCCAGGGGTTTCCGCGCAGGCAGCGCTCGGTGAGCGAGGAGCGTACCCGCTGGGCGAGCATGCGGTCCTGGAGGTCATCCAGGATCATCTTGATGTAGATGACGGGTACGCCGGCGGCACGGGCAGCTGCCAGCAGGCCGGCCGTGGCCTCGAGCGCAGCGGCAGCAGAGGGACCGCAGCCCTCGTGTTCCACGAATGCCTTTTGGAAGTCGACGACGACGACGGCCGGCCGCTGCCCGGGTCCAACGCGGGGGCGCTCGGCGCGCAGCTGCCGGATCTTTGCCATTTCCTGGTTCCAGTCGGGGCTGTGGGTACTCATGGAGATGTCCTGTTCTTTGGGTTAATGCGCCTGAGGGGCGGGCAGGGCCGCCAGGTAGTCTTCAATCCCAGCCACCGTTTGGACGTCGGCGATCTTGGCCTGGATATCAACCAGGTTCGAGTTATGGATGTCCGGGTGCCGGTCCCCCACCGCGTCTTCGGCCACGATGGGGATGAACCCGTGCTGGAGAGCATCCAGGGCAGTCGCCCGGATACACCCGCTCGTGGTGAGGCCTGCGACCAGGACCGTGTCGATCCGCCCCGCGGCCAGCAGGGAGGCCAGCGGGGTGCCGAAGAACGCGCTGGGGTACTGCTTGGTGATGAGGGTTTCGCCTGTTTCGGGTTCGAGCCCGGGAATGAACTGTGCCCATGGGCTCGACTCATGCCAGACCCGGGTGGCGGGAACCTTGCGGGCAAACAGGCCGCCGTCGCCGGGGCCTGTAAACCTCACGCGGGTGACGTAGACGGGGATCCCGTGGCTGCGGGCGGCGGCCAGCAGGCGGCGCATGCCGGCGACGGCGGTTTCCACACCGGCGTAGAGCGGCGAAGCCTTATCCGTGTAGGCGGTAGCCGGGTCCACCAGCAGCAGGGCCGGGCGCTCTCCCGGCCCGAGACTGCCGTCCAGGCCGGCGGCGCTGAAGTCGGACGCGAAATCCGTTCCGCTGCGGGGACCCGCCGCCGGATCCGCCGCCGGACTCATCCGCGGACCTGGACGAAGGCCTTGGCCGTGATGGCCGGGGCAATGTGCTCCTGGACCAGTGCCACGTGGGCGGGGTGCACCTGGTACGCGCGCCAGGCGGCTTCATCCGCGAACGCCACTTCAAAGTGGATGTCCGCGTTGCCCTCCTTCAGCCCGGCGTCGCGTGCTGCCTGGACGGACGCGACGCCGGGCACCAGGTCCTGCAGTGCAGCCAGGCCGGAGAGGATCTCGCCGGCTGAGGCCGGGTCTGCGTCCGGCCGCAGGGTCAGCAGGCCAATGTGTCGGAATGCCATGTGGATCTCCTCCTAGAATTCTTCGAGCAGGCGCCCGAAGCCGGTCAGTTTGTCTTCAATTCCCTGGGCGCGCAGGGCGTGCCAGATCGTGGCGGCATTGATGGCGATCACGGGTTTGCCCAGTTCCTTTTCAAGTTCGGCGGCCACTTCCACGGCGCACAGGTTGGTGCCGGCCTGCACCAGGGCGTCCACCTCCGGGCCGTCGACGGCGAGGAACGCTTCCCGGATCTGTTCCCGGGTAACCTCTGAGATGTTGGTGGCTGAGGTGCAGGCGAAACCGTGCACTTTTTGAACTTCGTAGCCCATGTCGGTGAAGTAGGCGCGGACCTGCTCATCGCCAATCGGCTGGTAGGGCGTGATGAAGCTGATTCGGCGGGCACCGAATGTCTTCAGGGCCGCGTCACAGGCAGCGGCGCCGGTGGAAAGTTCCAGGCCTCCTGCCTGCTCGCGGATACCTGCTTCGAAGGCCGCGGCGCCGTCGGCTCCGCCCCAGAAGGTTTCGGCGGACATGCCCATCACAATGCGGTCCGGCTCAGCGGTGAGCACGTCCCGGACGGCGTACCCGGTCTGGGTGCGCAGGTCCTCCAGGAACTCGACGAACGAGGCGTCATCGCTCAGTTCCGGCTGGCTGATGAAGATGCGGCTGGCTGCGAAGCTGACCCCCGGCGGCCGCATGAGGTTGTATTCGGCTTCCACCACGGTGTTGGTGGAGGGCACAATCACGCCCAGGACGGCGCGTTCGGAGAGGTACGAGGGCATTGTCTTCCTTAGATGGTCTGGGTCGAGGGGGTTCCGGCGGCAGCACCGGTGGCAAGCAGGGCGTTCAGGGAGGTCCAGCCGAGCTGCTCGGTCGAAACGGGCCAGGCCTGGGCGGCCAGCGACTCGTAGGCTCCCCTCAGGGCGCTTCCGGCAGCCAGGAGTCCGGTCACCGGGTAGAGAATCAGCGCCACTCCGGCTGCGGACAGGTCTTCCAGTGCACCGGGGGCAGGGTCCCGGGCTTCGGACCGGTTCAGGACCAGCCGTTTGCCGGTGGCCCGGTGCAGGGCCGTGAGCTCCGCAAGGGAAAGCTGTCCCTCCGCAAAGATCAGGTCCGCACCGGCCGCGGCATAGGCACGGGCGCGCTGCAGCACGCCGGGGAACCCTTCGGCTGCGTATGCATCGGTGCGTGCAATGACCAGCAGTTCGCGCCGGGCAGCAACAGCGGCAGCGATCTTTGCTGCCGCTTGCTCCGCGGGCAGCACCGCCGGCACGCCGGAGGGTGCCTTGGGCTGGACCTGGTCCTCGATGGTGATGGCCGCGGCGCCGGCCCGCTCGTACACCGCCGTTGTGTGTGCTGCCTGCCGGGCATCGCCGTACCCGCCGTCGCCGTCTGCAATCACGGGCAGTCCGGAGGCCGCAGCCACCGGGCCCAGCTGGGCAAGCATGTCAGTCCGGCCCACGAACCCCTGGTCCTGACAGCCAAGGCCGGCAGCTGCCGCCGCTGCACCGGAGACGAAACAGGCACCGAACCCGGCATCCCGCACCAGGGCAGCGCTGACGGCGTCGTAGGCCCCTGGTGCCACCACTGTGCCGGAGGAGAGAGCCGCCCACAGCCGGCGTCCTGCCGGCACCGCAGCACTTCGGGCCGCCCGCAGTCCGCCCTCAAGCAGGTCATTGGAACGGGCGACAGCAGAGAGCATGGACGAATTGAGCAGGTAGCTGCGGGACAGCTCCCGGTCGGCGGCGATGCGCCCAAGCTTCACCGTTCGTTGGTGCCTGGCCGCGGTGTCCGTTTCCTGCAGGTCCTTGTAGTTCTGGATGGTGTTCTTCTGCAGGAAGTTCACCGCGGTACTGCGCCGGGCGTCGTCGTAGGCCTTGGCAGCCAGCTCGGCGTCAGCGCCTGCCAGCGCTGCGGCAACCGTCCTTGCGGCGGCAACGGCGTCGTGGATGCCGCTATTCATGCCCATTCCGCCCAGCGGATTGTTCACATGCGCGCTGTCTCCGGCAAGCAGTACCCGCCCGGCTGCCATGGTCGCAGCGACCCGCTGCTGCACAACGTAGATGTTGGCGTGGTCCAGCGGATAAGTGCCTTCCTTCGGCGCCACGTTCTGGATGCGGCGCTCGATGATGGCGGGGTCCAGGGCCTCGGCGTCGGAAGTACCCTCGCCAATGGGCATCAGGACACGCCAGTGCCGCGGAGTGCGCAGCAGTACGCCCCAGTCGGAGGGATCGGAAAGGTACGCCACCAGCGCCAGGTCATCGAATTCCTGCGCCAGTTCGTGCGTCGTGGAAGCGACCAGGAACCGCTCTGGAAGCGTGAGCCCTTCGAACGCGATGCCCAGTGACTTGCGGATCCGCGAGCGCGCGCCGTCGGCAGCGATCAGCCAGTCTGCAGTGTAGCTGGGCTGGCGTCCGTCCCCGTCCAGGAAGACACGTGCGTTGCCGGTGCCGATTTCAACGCGCTGGACCGGTGCGCTGAAGCGCAGGGTCACGTGCGGGTAGTCGGCCAGCTTGGCAAGGATGACTTCGGTGAGCCGGTTCTGCTCGCACTGGAGCCGGTAGGGGAAGCGGGTGTCATCGGAAAGTGCTTCGAGTTTTAGGTCCGCCAGGATGGCGCCTGACTTGTCCCGGTACTGGAACCGGGGAGCCGGCAGGCCGAGTGCCTCGACGTCGGCGAGGATACCCAGGTCGTCCAGCATCTCAAGGCTGGGCGGATGGAACGTGGAGGCCCGGGATTCCTCGGCCAGCTCCGCGCCTGCTTCCAGGACGGTCACGGGGATTCCGCGCTGGGCCAGTGCCAGGGCTGCCACCATGCCGGTGGGTCCCATTCCGGCAACCAGTACCTGCACGTGGGTGCCGGCCTGGCCGTCCGGGCTGAATGTGCTTGTCATCGAGCTGCCACCTCCGTGGTCCGGGTAAAGGGTTGGTAGATAAAGGGCTGCCTGGTGGCTACCGGGTCCAGATGGAAACCCTGGACCTTTGAGTGCGAGCCGCGCAGGTCAAGCTCCACCTTCATCTGCTCCTCGAATCCGCCGCGGCAGGTCCAGGCGGTTGGGTACCGCATCAGGGCAATCGGCTGGCCTGGAACGAACTCGTCGGACTCAACCACCTGGCTGCCCAGTTCCCCGGCGGAATCAAGCCGGGCAGCGGACACCAGGTGGACCCGGTTTTCCTCGGTGCGCTGAACCGCGGCGACCTTCGCGGCCTCGGGGCGGTCCCAGCCGGTGGGGTGGACGATCAGTTCAGCACCGCGGAGGGTGAGGACTCGGGCGGCTTCCGGGTACCAGACCTCTCCGCCGGTCATAAAGCCGATCCGGCCAATGCCGGTGTGCGCAACGGTGAGGTCCGAGCCCGGGGTGGCCCAGCTCTCCGACACCTCCAGATGGGTCTTGCGGTAACGCGCGCACACGCTGCCGGAGGAATCAACCAGCCAGGTGGTGTTGAAGAAGGCACCGTCTTCTTCTTCCACGAGGTTCACGGCGACGTAGAGGCGGGCCTGCTGTGCGGCAGAGCGGATCTGCTCCAGGGCCCCGGCGCTGAACTGTGCCGCGGCGTGCGGATCAGCAGCTACCTCGCCGGGCTGGAAGCAGAACAGTTCCGGCAGCACGCCCAGGGTTACGGCACGGGTGCCGGCGTAAGCGATCTGGCCCAGGGCGCGGGTAAGGGTCCAGTCCCGGTTGTGGAACCAGGAGACCTGCAGCGGAGCTACGCTGATCAGCTTGGAGGGCATGTCCCCGGCCGGGCCGTACATGGCCGCTGCCGGAACTTCCTCCACCGGGAGAACCAGGTCTTCGTACAGCTCGGGCCGGCGGGCGGCGAAGACGTCCCCGCGCTGCGGATCGGTCTTGTCATCCGCGGCCGCCGGATCCAGGTCTGCCCAGACCAGCTCTTCGGCGGATTCCCCGGCCGAGGCCAGGACGGTTCCGCCGGGTGAGACGATCTGCGATCCGCCCATCCAGGGGTAGGCGTCTTCCGGCCCGCCCACCGTGTTGGAGGAGACGTGCCAGACGCGGTTTTCCATGGCCCGCTGCGGTACGTGCAGGCGGTGCTCATCCGGTCCGCGGCTGTTCAGGGAGTTCAGCAGCACCTGGGCGCCGTCCAGTGCCAGCAGCCGCGGCACTTCGGGCACAATCCCGTCAGCGCACATCAGCAGGCCCAGACGGCCCAGTTCGGTGTCGACGGCGGTGACCGGCTCCGTGCCGGGAACAAAGAGGGTGTATTCGTAGTCCCAGAAAATGTGCTTCCGGTGCACCTTGGCGATTGCACCGTCTGCGTCGATCAGGATCTGGCCGATGTAGACGTCCGGGGCGCTATCGCCGCGCAGGTCCACGCCCGCGGCAACCCAGATCCCCAGCTCGGCGCAGGCGGCGCGCAGCCCGGTGACGAAGCCGCCGTCGAGGTCTTCCGCATGCTCCCAGGCGCCTTCGCGGGTGGTGAAATCACGGACCCGGTTGGCGTTTTCCGGCAGCACCAGCAGCTGCACGCCGGCCTCGGCAGCGCGGCGCATCCAGCCGATGCACATCTGCAGGTTTGCCGCGGTATCCGGACCCGAGAAGAACTGGGCGGTGCCAAAGCGAACATTCGCCACGGGGCTTCCTTTCCTGAGCTACACCCAAACGTATGATTGTCATATTCTGGGAATAGATTCCTATCAACTGGGAATAACGCTAGTGAGCCAAAAGGGACCGCGTCAACGCAGAACCGGAAGCGAAACAAGCATTTAACATTTGCTGGGACTGAAATTCCCATAGGATGGCACACCAGTGGCCGCAAAACCTGCGGCACCCGTTCACTCCAAAACCAACCCACAAGGACCAGGGATGACCCCAACTACCCGCGCCAAAGGAACCAGCGGAGCCGAAACCGGCCGGAAGACCCTCAGCGTGCTCGGACTCTTTACCGGTTCCCGGCCAACCTGGACGGTCGCCGAACTGGCGCAGGAACTGGGCCTGACGACGTCGACGGCCTACCGCTACGTGGGGCTGCTCCGGGAAGAAGGGTTCCTCGAATCCGCAACCGACAGCGCCTACCGGGTCACCGCCCGGATGCTTGACCTTGCGGCGGCGCACACGGCCAGCCGGACGGACATCGTGGACATCGCGGTACCGGTCATGACGCGGCTGCGGGACGAGGTTGGCGAGACCGTGCTGATCGCCCGCCGGGCCGGAGACTACGCGTACTGCGTGGAGCGGGTGGAGTCCCAGCAGGCAGTGCGGCTGCAGTTCCGCCGGGGCCAGGCCATGTCCCTGCACTCCGGTTCGATCCCGCGCACGCTGCTGGCCTTTATGCCGCGCGGTGAACGGGAGCGCTACGTGGCCTCCGTCCAGGCCCAGGTTGCCTCCGACGCACACCGTGCCCTGCTCTCCCCCGAAGCCCTGGACGAACTGGCACGGACGGGACAGACCGAAAGTTTCGAAGAGATCGATCCGCAGATCTGGGGCTGCGCGGCAGCCGTGCACGCCCCCGGCGGCGAAGTGCTGGCCCTGGGCACCGCAGGTCCCGTCTACCGGCTCCAGGACGCCGACCGGGCCCGGATCCAGGCACGCATCGCCGACGCCGCTCGGCAGATCACTGACGCCCTCGCCGTCGTCGGCTAGTTCCCGGGCGCGCCAAAGGGCACCTGTCCGCTCCGGAGAGCGGACAGGTGCCCTTTTTCGGCGGCAGGACCGGATGCTCAGCTGAGCTCGGGGTCGTGCCGGGACCTCGGGCTGCCCGGGGTCAGGGCATCACGCAGCGAGTCGCCGAACGTGTTGAACGTCAGGAGGATCACCATCAGCACAGCCCCGGGAGCGATGGCTGCCCACGGTGCCAGGCGGAGGTCGGTCTGCCCGTCCGCGAGCATGGAGCCCAGCGTGAACTCCGGCGGCTGCACGCCCAGCCCCAGCAGGGAGAGCCCGGATTCGGCCAGGGTCAGGATCCCTGCCATGTTGGTCCACAGCACCACCACCGGGCTGATCACCGAGGGCAGCACGTGCCGGAACATGATCCGCGGCGCCGAAGCCCCGTAGGTTCGGGCGGCGGTCACATAGTCGACCCGCCGCACCTGGGACACGGTGGAGACGATGACGCGGGAGAACGTTGTCCAGCCCCAGTAGCCCAGGAACACAATGAGCATAAGAGCCCCTGATCCCACGACTGCGGAGAGCGCGATTCCCACGGCCGCGAACGGAAGCGCCAGCTGCACGTCGGCCAACCGGAGCAGCACCGTGCCGAGCACCTTTTCGTAGTAGCCGGCAAGGACGCCCAGCAGCAGGCCGAGACACGCGGCGATGGTAGCCGCAGACAGGCCGATGACCAGTGACAGGCGCAGGCCGTAGAGCAGCCGGGAAGCAATGTCCCGGCCGAGCGCATCGGTGCCCAGCAGGTGCTCGGAGGGTCCGCCCAGCCAGGCAGGGGCCAGGTTGATGCGCAGCAGGTCCTGTTCCCGCGGATCGAACGGGGCCAGGAAATCGGCGAAGAGCGCGCAGCACGCCAGCAGCAGCAGGGCCGTGCCGGAAATGCGTGCAGCCCAGCCGGAGAACACCGCGGAGGTGACTTCCCGGAAACGGGAGGGCGCTTTGGGCCGGGGCCGGTCCTCAGTGGAAACCGGCGCTGCCGCAATGGCTGGAGGCGGGGTTGTCATTTCGCGACCTTCGTTCGAAGTCGGGGATCCATCAGCGTCACGATCGCGTCGATGGCCAGGTTGATCACGGTGATCAGCGCGGCGATCGCGAAAACGCCGGCCTGCACCACGGGAAAGTCACGGGTGGTGACGCTGCGGACCAGCAGCGCGCCGAGCCCGCCGTAGTTGAAGATCGGTTCCAGCACCACCAGCGAACCAAACGAGATCGAGAACAGCAGCCCCACAAAGGAAACCAGCGGCGGCAGGGCGGTGGGCATGGCATGGCGGAACAGGACCCTAGCCGGGGAGATGCCCTTGGACCGGGCCATCTGGATGTGCCCCTCCCCCAGTACGTCCAGGAACTGGCCCCGGACCAGCCGGGACAGGGTGGCCACGGAGCTCAGTGCCAGCACGGCAATGGGAAGCACCGTGTGCGCCGGTGTTCCGCTGCCTGTGGCGGGCAGCAGCCGCCAGGTCAGGGAGAAAGCGAGCACCAGGAGCAGGGCGAGGAAGAAGTAGGGGATGCCGTCCAGCAGGAAGGCAGCAGACATCAGCACCCGCGAGCGGGCCTTGGAACGCTTCAGCGCCGCATAGATCCCGACGACGAACGCCGCGGCTACGCCGATCACCAGGCCCGGGAGCAGTACCTGCAGGGTCAGTGCCATGCGTTCGGCGACCAGGGCTGCGGCGTCGAGTCCGAAGGTGTAGGAGGTGCCGAAGTCCAGCCGGAGCGCACCGGCGAGGGCGGAGAAGTACTGCTCGTGCAGCGGCTTGTCCAGGCCAAAGCGCTCCCGGGTCAGCTGGATCTGCGCCTCGGTGGCGTCGGGTTCGGAGAACAGGACAGCGGGGTCCCCGGACATGCGGGCCAGTACGAACAGGAAGGACACAACGCCCCAGAGCACAAAAGCGAGCAGTCCAACCCGCTTCAGCAGGTACAGGGCAGCGCCGCGCACCTTTCGGGAGCGTTCCCGGGGAGCAGCGGTGCCCGCACGTGGCAGGGTTGCGGCGCTCACGGCAGCGTCGCTCCCGCGCCGCATGCCGCGGCGATCAGCCGTGAGGTGAACGCTTTGCCGGCCTCTTCCAGTTCGGCCTGAAGCTCCGGACCGGGAAGGGCTGCATCGATGTCCTCGCGGCGGAGTCCGGTGAGCCCGGCGAGCAGTGTTTCTGTCACCGCCTGGCGGTCCCGCAATACGGAGACCTCGGAGGCCAGTTCCAGGATCATGCCCATCAGGGCATCCATATCCTGGGCGGGATCCAGGTACTTGGCATTTTCGACGGCAAAACCGGGCATTACTTACCTCCTGAGGGGACCGGAACCGCGGCGGGGCGGTTCAGGGAGAAATCTGCTGCGTGGGCCAGCGGGTGGGGAATGGCCGGGACCGCGGTTTCCTGGCCGGGGACGGCGAGTTCGCCGGCCCGGTGACAGGCCACCATGCGTCCGGTGCCGTCGTTTGTGAGCACCGGCCGGGAAATGCGGCACAGGTCGGTGGCCAGCGGGCACCGGGTGCTGAAGGCACAGCCGGAAGGGACCTGCGACGGCGAGGGGATGTCTCCCCTGGGCACCAGGCGGTGCTCGGGTGCCCGCCCCATGGAGACCAGGGAGACCGTATACGGGTGGCGCGGATCGGCGAAGATCTGCTCCGCCGTGCCGTACTCGACGACGCGGCCCAGATAAAGCACCAGCACCTTGGTGCTGATGTAGCGCACCAGCTCCAGATCATGGCTGATGAACAGGTATGAGATACCCCGTTCGGCCTGGATGTCGCGGAGCAGGTTCACCACCTGCGCCTGGACCGAAACGTCCAGGGCCGCGGTTGGTTCATCGGCCACGATCAGGCTGGGATCCAGCATCAGGGCGCGCAGCACCCCTACGCGCTGGCGCTGCCCGCCGGAGAGCTGGCGCGGATAGCGCAGGGACCAGGCCGGATCGATTCCCACGCTTTCCAGCGCCTCTTCCACCTTGGCGGCGCGGGTCCGTGCGTTGCCTACGCGGTGCACTTCCAGGGGTTCGGCCAGTGACTCGCCCAGCCGCCTTGAGGGGTTCAGGGCGGTGCCCGCGTTCTGGAAGATCATGGCCGAGCGGCGGCGCAGGTGCTGGGTCAGGCGGCGCCCGCGCAGCCGGGTCACGTCCTCCCCTTCAAAGTAGATCCGGCCGGCGGTGGGTTCATAGAGCCGCAGCGCGGCCCGGCCGAGGGTGGTCTTCCCGGAACCGGATTCACCCACGACGCCGACAGTCTGTCCCGGGAGCACCGAGAGAGAGACGTCGTCCACGGCTACCACCTTGCTGCCCTTGGCACCCTTGAAGTGCTGTTCCAGGGACATGATCTGCAGGACGGCCTCCGGGCCGGGAGTCTTTTGCGGGTTCATTCGGTGCCTTTCTGGACGGATGCCTCACGCGGCGCCTGCTGGACGCGGACGCAGGCGGTGCGGTGTTCCGGAGCCGTGATGGCCAGCAGCGCGGGCACAGCTGCGGAGCATTCCGGGGCGGCAGAGGAACAGCGCGGTGCGAAGGCGCAGCCGGGCGGAAGGTCATCCAGGGCCGGCGGACGTCCGGGAATGGTGAGCAGCCGGTCCCCGCCCTGGCGTTTGGGCTGGGCCTGCAGCAGTGACCAGGTGTAGGGGTGCTGCGGGTTGCCCATGACTTCCTTCATGGGTCCCTGTTCCATCACCGTTCCGCCGTACATCACCACCAGGTGGTCCGCCAGGCCGTCGATGACGTCCAGGTCGTGGGTGGCGATCACGATGGTCAGGCCCATTTCCCTGTTGAGTTCGCGCAGGAGTTCAAGGATCTGCTCCTGGGTGGTGACGTCCAGGGCAGTGGTGGGCTCATCGCAGAGCAGCACCCTGGGCCGGGCCACGAGCGCCATGGCAATCACGATGCGCTGCAGCTGGCCGCCTGAAACCTGGTGTGGATAGGAGCGCATCCGGGCTTCTGGATCGGGGATCCCGACGCGGGCGAGCATGGCCACGGACAGGTCCCAGGCGGCAGCCTTGGACAGGGCAGGGTCTGCCGCCCGGGCCGATTCAACGAGCTGCCCGCCAATCGAGTGCATGGCGTGCAGGGCGCTCCACGGGTCCTGGAAGATCACCCGGGCGTAGCTGGCTCGGAAGGAACGCATCTGGGCCGGACCCATGGCGGTGACCTCGTGCGGGCCGACCAGCAGTTCCCCGCCGACGCGCGCACCCCAGGGAAGCAGCCGGACCATGGCGAGCATCGCCGTCGACTTCCCGGAACCGGATTCCCCGGCGAGGGCAACGATTTTTCCGGCGGGGACGTCAATGTCCACGTTGCGCAGGATCTGCAGCTCCCCGGATGCTGTGGGCAGGTGGACGCTGACGCCTTTCAGGGAAATACCGTTCCCCTCCCCGTCCCCCGCTACGGGCAGGGGCGCCTGCGCTGCCGGCAGGGCGGGAGCCGCCGCGCTCATGCGCTCTCCAGCGGCTTGCGGGCGGTGAGGATCCAGGGGTAGACGCCTTCCGGTGTCAGTGCGCCTTCGGTGACGTCCACAAAGCCGGCCGCTTCCGCCCATTCGCCCAGCTGTGCCGTGGCAGCGGTGCGCCACCACGGCTCATTGCCGTGCTCGGCGTCCCAGTCGTCGTTCCAGGCTTTGTACGGGTCGCAGGCGCGGTAGGGGGTCACGTCGGAGAAGTGGATTTCCCCTCCGGGCTCCAGCAGCCGGAAGGATTCTGCCAGGATGGCGCGGGTGATGTGCGGCGGGACTTCGTGGAGCAGGATGAAGGAGGTGACCAGGTCAAAGGAAGCATCCGGCAGGCCGGTCTTTTCCGCCAGTGAGCGTACGCACCGCCAGTTCAGGCCAGCGTCCAGGGAACGGCGCTTGGCGTAGTTCAGTGAGGTGCGGGAGGGATCCAGTGCGGTGATCTCTGCCTCAGGGTACGCCTCGGCCAGCATCATGGTGTACTGGCCGGTGCCGGCACCCAGGTCAAGGATGCGCCGGTAGCCGCTGCGCGGGGCGGCCTCCGCCACCTGTTTGCGCAGCGCAAAGATGTTGTTGCCGTAGGCGGCCATCAGCAGGTACTTGTAGACCAGCTCAAAGTGGATGAACCCCATGTGTTCGTGGCCGTCCCAGCCTCCGGCCGTGCCGTGGAACTCGTAGTCCCAGTAACGCGGCACCTGATCGCCCAGCAGGTCTTCGACCAGGCTTTCCGGAACCGAAGCCAGCGGTTCAAGCTCTGTCCGCGAGCGTTCAAAGGCGGCGACGGCGCGCGGGGTGGTCTGGTCCCGGCACCAGCGCAGCACGGACCCCACCACGCGCTGTTCCGGAAGACCTGCCAGGACGGGTGCTGCAGCGTTGCGCAGGGCTGAGATGTCCGCTCCGGACTCCCCCGCCAGGACGCCGGCCGCTTCAAGGGCGGCCCGGACGTCCCGGCGGAGCGGCAGCAGGGCTCCGCGCATCTGCCGGAGGAAGGCCAGCTCGGACCGGCCGCGCTGGTCAATTTGGATCTGGGCCTGGGCGGTCAGTGTGGCTGAGGGAGCTGCCATGGGGATGTCCTTCCGTACGGGGTTCTGCGTGGTGGGGCGGGCGCGGACTAGCTGGTCTTGGTGATATCCGTCAGGTGCAGCGACAGGCCGGTGGAGAAGTCCACGCCCTCTACGCCGTCCTGCACGGCACCCACAGCCGGAGCGGCGAAGGTCCACAGCGCCAGGTTCTGTTCGTTGACGTATTCGCTGGCTTCGATGAGCAGCTCTTCGCGGGTCTGGCTGTCCATTTCGTTGCGGGTCGCCCCGTAGAGGGCGGCCCATTCCTCGGAGGAGTTCATGCGGGAGATGGTGGTGAAGCCCCGGTCGATGTCATAGATGCCGTTGAAGGAGAGTCCGCGGTAGAGGATGTCCGCATCGGTGGTGCCGCGGGCCTGGACTACCCAGTCGGCGATTTCCACCAGGTTCAGGTTGACCTTGAACCCGGCTGCCTCGAGCATCTGGCCCATCGCCTCGTAGAGGTTCTTGTTCTGGCTGGACTGTCCGGTGATGGTGATTTCGGTGCCGGTGGCGCCTTCGGCCTCGACGATCTTCTTCGCTTCTTCCGGGTCGAATTCCGGGCGCGTGATGTCCGGTGAGTAACCGGTGACGCCTTCGAGGGCGAGCTGGCCGTCCTCGATTTCTCCGGCGCCGGCGGTCATGGATGCGGTCAGGGCCTCGGCATCGATGGCGAGGTTCGCTGCGCGCCGCAGTTCAGGGTTCGCGAAGGCACCCTTGTCCGCATTGAACTGGAAGAAGTTCAGGCTGCCGCCCCATTCTGTGGAGACGTCGTAGTTGCCGCCCAGGACCTGGATGGCGTTGGGACCGAGCTGGTGGGCAACGTCCACCTCACCGGCTTCGAAGGCCGACTGCAGCGACGTCTGGTCGGAGAAGGTGCGCAGGGTGACGTTCGGCGTGGCCGGGGCTTTCCCCCAGTAATCCTCGTTGGCGGTGAGCGTGATGCTCTGGCCGGCATCGAACCCGGTGATTTCGTAGGGGCCGGTGCCGGCTCCGGTGCTGTTGAAGCCTTCTTCGGTCCAGGCGTCCGACGGCGCGATGTAGGCCAGGCTCAGCTGCGAGAGCAGCAGCGGGGTGGGTTCGCTGGTGACGATCTGCACCTCGTAGTCCCCGAGCGCCGTCACGGATTCCACCTGGGTGAGGTAGGTCGCGGGCTGGTAGCCCTTTTCCTTGATGGTGGTCAGGGAGAAGACCACGTCCTCTGCCGTGAATTCACTGCCGTCGTGGAAGGTGACGCCTTCGCGCAGCTTGAAGGTCCAGGTGAGTTCGTCTTCGCCCAGTTCCCAGCTTTCGGCCAGGCTCGGCTGTCCCTCGCCGGTGGCGGGATCCACGGTGACCAGCGGTTCGTAGGCGGCCAGCAGCCAGGTGCCGTAGTAGGACATCAGCGGGTTGATCGCACTGGTGCTGACGATCGAGCCGACGGAAACCGAGTCGGCCGCAGCCTGTTCGGAGGATGCTGAATTCCCGCATGCGCTGACGGCCAGGACGCCGGCAAGGCTCAGGGCTGTTCCGGCATAAAAGCGGCGGGACCAAGGTTTGTTCATGGTTCTTCTCTCTCGCTTTGGGGAGGTCCGCATGGAGCCCACGGACGGTTTTTGGGCAGGGAATGGCAGGGCAGGGCGGGTTAAGCGGCGAAAACGGGGTGAAACGGGCCTTGCGGCGGTCTTTTAGTTCAGCGCGGCGGAGACCCGCTCGTCTGAACTCAGCACGGCTCCGTAGACCCGGGAGGCAAGGCGGCGGCGTTCGGCGCCAAGCCGTTGGGCAAGTTCCTCGTCGGGAACGGCGGCGTCGACTGCTCCCGCAGCCAGGGCGCCGGAGCGCTGCAGCTGGTCTTCCAGGACCAGTACACGGTCCTTGAGGATCCAGAGTTCGCTGGTGAGTTCGAAGACCATCCGGGCTACGTCGTCGAGGCGCCGCTCACCCAGGTAGGTGGGGCGGTTGGGTACATCTCCACCGGCCATGTTGGGAGTCCTTTGCAGTAGGTTTTGCAGGAAGCAGTAAGTGTCAGGACAGCGGTTTGGTGGCCAGTGTGATCCAGGGGTATTTGCGTTCAGTGGCACCGAAGGACCGGATGTCCGTAAAGCCGGCGGTGCGCAGCATGCCCGGCAGGTCCATGGTCAGCGCGTCCCGCCAGTAGGGTTCACCGCGGTTTTCGGTTTCCCAGTCCAGGATCACGGCGCGGAAGGCATCGTGTTCCTCATACGGGGCGACTTCGCAGATCATCAGGTCTCCGCCGGGTGCCAGCAGGCGGAAAGCCTCATGCAGGATCTGCTGGTTGGATTCGGTGGGGACCTCATGCATCAGGGTGTAGGCGGTTACCAGGTCCGCCTGGCCGGATTCGAGGCGGGTATCCTCGGCCGGGGCCTGGTACCAGTCCACGGCCAGGCCGGCGTCCGAGGACAGCGCGTGGGCGTACTTGAGCGAGCTGGCAGAGAGTTCGACGGCGGTGATGTGTGCCTCGGGGTACGTGCGGGCCAGCGCCGTGGTGAACCGGCCAGTGCCGGCGCCCAGCTCGATGATCTGCTCGTAGCGCTCCCGCGGTGCGCAGCGGGCGCTGACGTGCCGCTGGTCATTAAGGTTCTCGTCATGGCGGACGGCACCGACGCCGCCGGGACGGAGGATGTAGCCGAAGACCAGTTCGTGGATGGCGGGGCCCATCAGCTCATGGCCGTCCCAGCCGCCGGGGGCCAGATGGAAACCGTTCTCCCAGTACTCCGGCGCTTCGAAGTCCGGGTTGAGCGTGAGGGTGCCGGCAGGGGTGCGCGACTGGACCCACCCGACGATCTCATCCCGGGCATTCTCCGCAGCGGGCAGCGCCCGGACGTAGGCTTCCTCCGCCACCCAGCGGGTCAGGAACCGGTCGAAGGCCCAGGCCGCACTGTTAGCCAGATGGTGCTCTACGGAGGCCTTGCGTTCCAGGATCGGCACAGGCGGATTCGGCTCGGCTTCCCGGTATTCTGCTGCAGCACGGGTCTGCAGCACACCCCCGGCGTAGGACTGGGTAGCCCCCAGGAATTCAAGTCCCGCCCGGGACGCCTGAGTCAAAGGAATCTGCATTGTGCGCTGCCTCTCTGCCACTAATTCTCGATATGTAGGAATCTAATACCCACATTTGGCGAGGCAGGGGCAAACGGGTGTTAATTTACATCCGCGTAACAGAGAGTTTTCACAACGTGCGTTTTCGGTTCGCACATGATGAAAAGTGTTCGATTGTGTCCTGGGGGGAACGGAGCGGCCGTGCAGTTCGTGCACCGGCTGGCGCCCGCCGCTGGATCAACGGTAGCGCGGCAGCACGGGAGGTTTGGAGCCGGTTACCCGGCGTTACCAGCCTGCGAAAAGCCCCCGGACGTCCACATCAGTGCAGTCCTGGAGAACGTAGCGACCACGGTGCCGTCCTGATTGTGGCCGGCGTGCTCCAGCGTGACAATGCCCTGTCCCGGACGGGATCCGGAGAGCCGTTTGGCCGCGACCCGTGTCTGGGAATAGAGGGTGTCTCCGTGAAAGAGCGGATGCGGAAACGAAATGTCCGTCAGGCCCAGCTGGGCCACGAGGGTTCCCTGGGTGAGCTGGCTGACCGACTGGCCTACCATCACCGCGAGCGTCAGCATTGAATTGACCAGCCGCTGCCCGTAGGGCTGGCCGGCACTGTAGGCCGCGTCCAGGTGCAGCGGCTGTGTGTTCATGGTCAGGGTGCTGAACAGCACGTTGTCAGCTTCGGTGAGGGTGCGGCCCGGCCGGTGCGCGTACACCGTTCCCGGCTCAAGTTCATCGAAGAAGAGCCCGCGCTGCACCACCACCCTGTCCACGGCTGTTTCCCCGGGAGCGGTTCCGCCCGTTGCCTCAGACACCAAGGGCCACCTCCAGCGGCGCTCCGGTGGCGGCCACTACGTCCTCGATCGAAACGCCGGGAGCGGTTTCGCGCAGCACCAGGCCCTCCGGTCCCACTTCGATGACGGCCAGGTCCGTTACGATCAGGTCCACGCAGCCGCGCCCGGTCAGCGGCAGGGAACACTCAGAGACGATCTTCGGCCGGCCGGCGCGGTCCACGTGCTCCATCATGACGATCACGCGCTTGGCCCCGAAGACCAGGTCCATGGCTCCGCCCATGCCTTTGACCATCTTCCCGGGGATCATCCAGTTCGCCAGGTCCCCGTTGGCCGCCACTTCCATGGCACCCAGGACGGCCACGTCCACGTGGCCGCCGCGGATCATGCCAAAGGACTGCGCGGAGTCGAAGAATGCTGCCCCCCGGTTCACCGTGACGGTTTCCTTGCCGGCATTGATCAGGTCCGGGTCCAGGGCGGCTTCCTCCGGATAGGGCCCGACGCCGAGGATTCCGTTCTCCGAGTGCAGCACCACTTCCACACCGCCGGGAATGAAGTTCGGGATCAGGGTGGGCATGCCAATGCCCAGGTTCACGTACTGGCCGTTTTCGAGCTCCTGCGCCACACGGGCGGCCAGCTCATCGCGGGTCAGTGCCATTACATTGCCTCCTTGGCTCCGGTGCCGCCGGTCCCGGGAACGGGTTTCCCTCCCGCGACGGTCCGCTTCTCGATCCGCTTCTCCCCCGGGCCGGTCAGCACCACCCGCTGGACAAAGATGCCCGGGACATGGACTTCTCCGGGGTCCAGTTCCCCGGGCTCCACGAGTTCCTCCACCTCGGCAATGGTGATTCCGCCGGCCATGGCGCAGAGCGGATTGAAGTTCATGGCGGAGGCGTGGAACACCAGGTTTCCGTGCCGGTCCCCTTTCCAGGCGTGGACCAGTGCGTAGTCCGGGGTGAGGGATTCTTCGAGCACGAAATCCCGGCCGCCGAAGCTGCGCACCTCCTTGGGCTCCGATGCCTGCACCACTGTGCCCTCGGCGTCGTACTTCTGCGGCAGCCCGCCCTCGCTGACCTGGGTTCCAACACCTGCCGCCGTGTAGAAGGCCGGAATGCCGGCACCGCCCGCGCGCAGCTTCTCTGCCAGGGTGCCCTGCGGAGTGAGGACCACTTCAAGTTCACCGGCCAGGAACTGACGGGCGAACTCCTTGTTCTCCCCCACGTAGGAGCTGACGGTGCGGCGGATCCGGTGGTCGGCCAGCAGCAGGCCGAGCCCCCAGTCATCCACGCCGCAGTTGTTGGAGACCGTTTCGAGTTCATCCGCGCCCTGGGCATGCAGGGCGCGGATCAGGACCGCCGGAATGCCGCAGAGCCCGAACCCGCCTACGGCCAGGGAGGCCCCGCTGGGGATGTCTGCCACGGCTTCTTCGGCCGTGGCCACTGTCTTGTCAATCATGGTGGTGTCCGTTCGTTAATCGCCGTTGACTAACCTGTTCCGGCCCTACAGCCCCAGTTCCCGGGCAATGAGCATGAGCTGGACTTCGGTGGTGCCTTCCCCGATTTCCAGGATCTTCGAGTCCCGGTAATGCCGTGCCACCGGGAATTCGTTGATGAAACCGTAGCCGCCAAAGACCTGGGTTGCATCCCTCGCGTTGTCCATCGCTGCCTCTCCGGCCACGAGTTTCGCCATGGCTGCCTGGACCTTGAACGGTTTCCCGGCCAGCATCCGCGCCGCGGCGTCATAGTAGGCCAGCCGGGCGTTGTGCGCGCGGGTCTGCATCCGGGCAATTTTGAAGGCGATGGACTGGTTGCTGCCGATCGTGGTGCCGAACGCTGTGCGCTCGTTGGCGTAGCGCAGCGCCTCGTCCACGCAGCCCTGCGCCGCTCCGGTAGCCAGGGCGGCGATGGCAATGCGTCCCTCGTCCAGGATCTGCAGGAAGTTTGCAAAGCCGCGGCCTTCGGCGCCCAGCAGGTTTTCCTGCGGCACGCGTGCGTCGGCCAGGGTGAGCGGATGTGTGTCCGAGGCATTCCAGCCCACCTTGTTGTAGGCCTTCTCCACAGTGAAGCCCGGGGTCCCGGCGGGAACGATGATCGTGGAGATCTGCTTGCGGACGCTGCCGTCCGGATTCTGCGTGGTGCCCGTGACCGCGGTGACCGTCACCAGCGAGGTGATGTCCGTGCCGGAGTTGGTGATGAACTCCTTGCTGCCGTTGATCACCCACTGGCCGTCCTCAAGCCGGGCAATGGTCCGGGTGCCGCCGGCGTCGGAACCTGCCTCGCTCTCGGTAAGGCCGAACCCTGCGAGCGCGGTGCCCTGCGCCAGGGGCGGCAGCCAGCGCTGCTTCTGTTCTTCGGTGCCGAACCGGTAGATCGGCATGGCACCCAGGGAGACGCCGGCTTCAAGGGTGATCGCCACTGACTGGTCCACCCTCGCCAGCTGCTCCAGGGCCAGCGCGAGGGCGAAGTAATCTCCGCCCATTCCGCCGTATTCCTCCGGGAAGGGCAGGCCGAACAGGCCCATCTCCCCCATCTGTTCCACCACTTTGTAGGGGAAGGAGTGTTCGGCGTCGTGCTGGGCGGCTACCGGCGCAACGACTTCCTCGGCGAATTCCCGGACGGTGTCCGAGAGGACCTGGTGTTCTTCACTGAGTTCAAAGCTCGGCATTGCCTGCTCCTTGGGTTGGGGTTCCGGAGTTATCCGCGGGAACGACCGTGGCCAGGATTTGGCCGGCCTTGACCAGGTCCCCCGGACGGAGGGTGATTGCCACGCGTCCGGCGACGGGGGCGGTGAGCTGGTGCTCCATCTTCATGGCTTCCACGCCGAGGAGCACCTGGCCGGCTTCCACGGTGTCTCCGTCCGCGGCTGCAACAGTGACGACGGTGCCGGGCATCGGCGAGCGCAGCACCGGATCCGAGGCGCCTTCGGGACGGCCGGCAGCGGCCAGCGCGCGGCGCAGGATCTCCCGGCGATTCGGCATTTCCAGTTCTGCTGTGTAGCCGTTCCTGGCGGTCCAGAGCACCGGGGTTTCGCCGGGAATCCCGGTAACGCTGAAGTGCAGGGAATGCACGACGCCGTCGAGCACCAGCCGCAGCCGGTTTCCGTTCACGTCCACGTCCAGGCTGGCCGTGCGGGCGTCCATTCCGTCTATGCGCACCCTGGCATCCTGCGGGGTACCCGTGACCTCGACACGGTGGTCGGTGCCGGCGGTTCTGACCGTTACGGTCAGCGGGCGGCGTCCGCCGATCCGCCAGCCGTCTGCCCGGCCCCACGGCGGGTTCATGCTCCCGGCTTGTTTTGCGTTTCCTGCCTCTCCGGGCAGTTGCCCGGAGAGCCCTGCCAGCCTGAGCAGCGCTGCGGCGGCAAGCTCCGGATCGCCGGGTTCGGAGAAAGCCAGTTCCGGCAGGCGCCGCTCGATCAGCGTGGTGTCCAGCTCTCCGGCCTGCACCGCGGGCTCCGCCAGCAGCAGGCGGAGGTATTCAATATTGGTGCCGATGCCCAGGACCACGGTCTCTGCCAGCGCAGTGTCCAGCCGCTGCAGCGCCTGCTCCCGGTCCGCACCCCAGGCAATGACCTTCGCCAGCATCGGATCGTAGCTTGAGGAGACCTTCTGCCCCGCCAGCAGGCCGGAGTCGGTGCGGATTCCGTCCCCGCCGGCTTCCTGCAGGATCTCCACCCGCCCCGCGGTGGGCAGGAACCCGGCAGCGGGGTCTTCGGCGTAAACCCGTGCCTCCACGGCATGCCCGTGCAGCTGCACCTCGTCCTGGGTGAAGTCCAGGGGTTCGCCGGCGGCTATCCGGACCTGCCACTCCACCAGGTCGATGCCGGTGACCATTTCCGTCACGGGATGCTCCACCTGCAGGCGGGTGTTCATTTCCATGAAGAAGAACTCATCGGGCGCTTCGCCGGAGACCAGGAACTCCACGGTTCCGGCTCCGGTGTAGTCCACCGAGCGTGCGGCCTCGCAGGCTGCTGCGCCGATCCGTTCCCTGGTGGCGGCGTCGAGCAGGACAGACGGCGCTTCCTCGATGACCTTCTGGTGCCGGCGCTGGAGGGAGCATTCACGTTCACCCAGGTGGATCACGCTGCCGTGGGTATCGGCAAGGACCTGGACCTCAATGTGCCGCGGGGCGGAGACCAGCCGTTCCAGGAACAGGGTGTCGTCCCCGAAGGCCGACGCCGCCACCCGCCGGGCGGAGGCCAGGGCGCCGGGCAGGTCGGCGGGATCCGTGACGGCGTGCATGCCCTTTCCGCCGCCGCCGGCGGAAGGCTTGATCAGCAGCGGATACCCCACGCCTTCGGCTGCCGCTATCAGGTCCGCGTCGCTCAGCCCGGGTTCGGCGATTCCGGGGATCACCGGAACCCCGTAGCCGGCAACGTGGTTCTTGGACTGGATCTTGTCCCCCATCAGCTCCAGTGCCTTGATACCGGGGCCGATGAAGGCAATGCCGTTCTCCGACAGCAGGCGGGCGAAGGAGGCGTTTTCGCTGAGGAACCCGTAGCCCGGGTGCACTGCCTGCGCACCGGAGGCTCGGCAGGCAGCAAGCACGGCCACGGCGTCGAGGTAGCTGCGCCGCGGGTCCGCCGGACCCAGCCGCAGCGCAGTGTCGGCTTCGCGCACGTGCCGGGCACCGGCGTCGTCGTCGCTGTACACAGCCACGCTGCGGATTCCCAGGCGCTTCAGGGTGCGGATTACGCGGCAGGCTATCTCGCCGCGGTTAGCCACCAGGACAGTTGAAATACTCATGTGCTCACATCCGGAAGAGGCCGAAGGAAGTTTCAGGAAGCGGTGCGTTGGCGCAGACGTCCAGTGCCAGCCCCAGCACGGTGCGGGTGTCCCGGGGGTCGATGATCCCGTCATCCCAGAGCCTGGCCGTGGAGTAGTAAGGGCTGCCCTGGGACTCATAGTCCTGCCGGATCGGCTCGCGGAAGGCTTCCTCGTCCTCGGCGCTCCACTGCTCGCCGCGGGCTTCGAGCCCGTCGCGGCGAACGGTGGCCAGGACGGCCGCGGCCTGGCTGCCGCCCATCACGGAGATCCTGGCGGCGGGCCACATCCACATAAAGCGCGGCGAGTAGGCCCGCCCGCACATTGAGTAGTTGCCGGCGCCGAAGGACCCGCCGATCACCACGGTCAGCTTGGGCACGCGGCACGTGGCAACGGCGGTGACCATCTTGGCGCCGTGCCGGGCGATCCCGCCCGCCTCATAGTCGCGCCCGACCATAAAGCCGGAAATGTTCTGCAGGAAGATCAGCGGGATCCCGCGCTGGTCGCACAGTTCGATGAAGTGCGCGCCCTTCTGCGCGGATTCGCTGAACAGCACCCCGTTGTTCGCCACGATGCCCACGCGGTGGCCGTGCAGCCGGGCGAAGCCGGTCACCAGGGTGGTGCCGTACTCTTTCTTGAACTCGTGGAATTCGCTGCCGTCCGTGATCCGTGCAATGACTTCCCGCACGTCATACGGCGTCTGCAGGTCTGCCGGAACTGCTGCGTAGAGCTCCTCCGGGTCAACGGCAGGTTCCACGGTCGGCACCGTTTCCCACGCGCGCAGCGGTTCGGGGAAGGTCTCGGCGATGTCCCGGACGATTTCGAGGGCGTGCGCATCGTTTTCGGCAAGGTGGTCGGTGACCCCGGAGGTGCGTGAGTGCAGCTCGCCGCCGCCCAGCTCCTCCGCCGTGACCACTTCACCGATGGCGGCTTTCACCAGCGGCGGCCCGCCCAGGAAAATGGTGCCCTGATTGCGCACGATCACGGTTTCGTCGCTCATGGCCGGAACATACGCGCCGCCGGCGGTGCAGGAACCCAGCACGGCCGCGATCTGAGGAATCTTCTCCGCTGACATCCGGGCCTGGTTGTAGAAGATCCGGCCAAAGTGTTCACGGTCCGGAAAGACCTCGTCCTGCAGCGGCAGGAACGCTCCGCCGGAGTCCACCAGGTAGATGCAGGGAAGCCGGTTCTCCAGTGCAATCTCCTGCGCCCGCAGGTGCTTCTTTACGGTCATCGGATAGTAGGTGCCGCCCTTGACCGTTGCATCGTTGGAAAGCACCATCACGTGGCGTCCGTGCACCAGGCCGATTCCGGCGATCAGCCCGGCGGCCGGGGATTCGTCGCCGTACATGCCGTTCGCAGCCAGCGGCGCGATTTCAAGGAACGGGCTCCCGTCATCAAGCAGGGCCTCGATCCGTTCCCTCGGAAGCAGCTTTCCGCGGGCAGTGTGCCGCTCACGGGAACGGGGCGGGCCGCCCTGGGCTGTCTCTGCTAGGCGTTTGCGCAGCTCTCCGGCAAGCACCCGCTGGGCAGCCTCATTGGCGGCATACTGCGCGGATCCCGGGTCCAGCGCTGTGGCAAGGGTCTCCATCGACTTCCTTTGGTTGAGCGGCTTTGGCAGTGTGCGCCGGACCACCGGCGTCAGTTAATGCACGCTAACTCAAATTAGGTTAGTGGCTATTAACTGACGTGTCCACCACAATGGAAGGGTTGCCAAAATACCCCCCGGAAAGGCAGGCATGGATTCCACGAAGAGCACACCGCGAACCGCTACGGGACGAAGTGCAGCCAAGGCCTCCCGGCGGGCGGCGATGCTGGATGCCGCGGCCGCGCTTTTCGCGGAGAAGGGCTACAACGGTGTCTCCATCGAGGAGCTCGGTGCCGCAGCCGGGGTCAGCGGACCGGCGGTGTACCGGCACTTCAGCGGCAAGTCCGCTGTGCTGTCTGCCCTGCTGATCGGGGTCAGCAAGGACCTGCTGGAAGGCGGGATCGCCGTCGTTTCCGAATCTGACACCGCGGAGGCCGCGCTCAGCGGGCTGATTGAGTTCCAGGTGGACTTCGCCCTCCGCCAGCCCAACGTCATCCGGGTCCAGGACCGGGATCTCGCCAGCCTCCCCGAGGAGGACGAGCGCACCGTCCGGCAGCTCCAGCGCCAGTACGTGGAGGTCTGGGTGGACGCCATTTCAGCGCTGCACCCGAAATCCGACCTGCCGCTGCTTCGCCACCGGGCGCAGGCAGTCTTTGGTCTGATCAACTCCACTTCGCACACGCTTACGAGCAAAACCACTGCCCGCGAGACGGTTCGGCTGCGCGGGCTGCTGGAACGCATGGCGTGGGCAGCACTGAATGCCTAGTAGGCTAAGAAAAACCCCCGAGCAGAAAGACCTGCCGTGATTGAGCTTCGTGCCGTAGAACCGGGCGACGTTGATGAGTTCTTCAGCCATCAGCTGGACCCGGGCGCCAACCATATGGCTGCCTTTGCCGCCAAGAATCCCTCGGACCGGGGTGTCTTCGACCTCCACTGGCAGCAGATCCTCAGCGACTCCGGCATCACCGTACGCACCATCGTCGCTGACGGCGAGGTGGTGGGTTCTATCCTTGCCTACCGCGACGGCAGCATCCCGGAGATCAGTTACTGGATCGACCGCGCACGCTGGGGACAGGGAATTACGACGGCGGCCGTGGGGCTGTTCCTCGAGGAGTTCCCTGAGCGGCCCATCCGGGCACGCGCCGTGGCGGACAACGTGAGCTCGATCCGCATCCTTGAGCGCTACGGTTTCAAGGTCATCGGTGAGGCACAGACCTTCGCCAACGCCCGCGGTGCCGTGGTTCGCGAGCTCGAGCTCGAGCTGGCCTAGCCGTATTTCGTAACTGCAGCAGGGACCCTTACCCGCGGACGGCGGGAAAGGGGCCCTGCTGCCCTTTAACGGCGGTGGTGCCTCAGTCCATCGCCAGGACCATCGCGGGCTCGGCGAGCACGTCACCGATATCGCGCAGGAATGCAGCGCCTTCAGCTCCGTCCACCAGCCGGTGGTCGAAGGAAAGGCTCAGGGTCGCAACCTGACGGAGGGCGATGCCGCCGTCGTGCTCCCACGGCTGCTTCCGCACCGCACCCAGAGCCAGGATTGCCGCTTCTCCCGGGTTGAGGATGGGGGTTCCCGCATCCACTCCGAACACACCCACGTTGGAGATGGAGACGGTGCCGCCGCTCAGGGCTGCCGGCGGTGTCCGCCCGTCCCGTGCGGTGCGGGCCAGATCGGAAATCGCCAGCGCAAGCTCGCGCAGGCCAAGGTCCTGCGCATCCTTGATGTTCGGAACCATCAGTCCCCGCGGGGTGGCGGCGGCGATCCCCAGGTTCACGTACCGGTAGCGGATGATCTCCCGGGCGGCTTCATCCCAGCGCGCATTCAGCTCAGGATGCCGGCGCAGGGCCAGGCAGACGGCTTTCGCAGCCAGGACCAGCGGTGTCAGCCGGACGCCGTCGTACTCTTTTCGGCTGCGCAGCTTCTCCAGCAGGTTCATGGAGGACGTTACATCCACGGTGAGGAAGACCGTGGCGTGCGGTGCCGTGAAGGCACTGGCCACCATGGCCGCCGCCGTATGCTTCCGGATTCCCGCAATGGGAATGCGTTCCTCCCGGCCCTGTCCAAGGTGAGGTGCGTCAGCGACCACAGGCTGGGTATTCTCCGCTGCTCCGGCAGGTCCGCCGGAAGACCGCAGCAGCGCGGCTTCCACGTCGCTCCGCAGGATCCTGCCCTGCGGCCCGGTTCCGTCCAGCGTAGCCAAGTCGATGCCGCGGTCCCGGGCGAGCTTGCGGACCGGCGGAGTGGAGCGCGGGCGTTCCGGTGCCGGGGTGTCCGCGGGGGGCTGTGTGTCCGTTACCGGGGCGGCCGCCGGAACCGGCGCGGGCGCAGGCGGTGCGGCAGCTGCGGGTGCTGGGGCAGGCGGTGCGGCAACTGCGGCTACTGGCGCAGGCGGTGCGGCTACTGGGGCGCCTGGGGCGCCCGCGATCCCGCGCCGGGCCCGGCGTGCGGGGCGTCCGGCCTTGTCCGGTTCAGCGCCGTAGCCCACCAGGGTCGGCTGCCGGCGTTCGGCTCCGCCGGCCGCAGGTGCAGCCGGAGCGGGCGTGCCGCCGGCATCCGGAACGTCGAAGCTGATGATCGGTGAGCCCACTTCCACAACCGTGCCTTCAGCCTCGTGCAGCCGGGCCACCACACCCTCGAACGGAGACGGCAGCTCCACCACGGCCTTTGCAGTCTCAACGTCGGCAATGACCTGGTTCAGCGTCACAGCCTGTCCCTCGGTAACCCGCCAGGAGAGGATTTCGGATTCGGTCAGTCCTTCGCCCAGATCCGGGAGCCGGAATTCGCGGATCATCGGCCGGCTCCTTCCAGCACGGCGGCCTGCTCCAGGGAGTTGGGCCGGCGCATGACCCGGTCCACGCCGTCCAGGATCCGGTCAAGGTCTGGGAGATGGTGTTTCTCCAGCCGGGCGGGCGGGTAGGGGATATCGAAGCCGGTCACGCGCACCGGTGCATGCTCCAGGAAGTCGAAGCAGCGTTCGGTGATGCTTGCGGCGATTTCCGCACCGAGTCCGCCGGACTGGGCGGCTTCATGGGTGACGACCAGCCGGCCGGTCTTGCGCACGGAGGCTTCAACCGCCGGGTAATCCACGGGTGCCAGCGAGCGCAGGTCGATCACTTCCACGGAGATGCCTTCATCCCCCGCTGCGGTGGCTGCGTCCAGGGCAGTCATCACCAGCGGCCCGTAGGCGACCAGGGTGACGTCCGTTCCGGGGGCTGCGACACGGGCCGTTCCCATGGGCAGGGCTCCGTCGAGAGTCCGCTGGACCTCCCCCTTGGTGTGGTAGCGCCGCTTGGGTTCGAAGTAGAGCACCGGATCGTCGCAGGCGATGGCCTGGCGGATCATGGTGTAGGCATCCTGGGGGTTGGACACGCTGACCACCCGCAGGCCGGAGGTATGCGTGAAGTATGCCTCCGGAGACTCGGAGTGGTGTTCCGGGGAACCGATCCCGCCGCCGAACGGAACCCGGATGGTCAGGGGCAGTTTCACTGCTCCGCGGGTCCGGTAGTGCATCTTGGCAACCTGGGAGACGATCTGGTCGAAGGCCGGGTAGATGAACCCGTCGAACTGGATTTCAACCACCGGCCGGTAGCCGCGGTAGGCCAGGCCGACGGCGGTGCCCACAATTCCCGATTCGGCCAGCGGGGTGTCCATCACCCGCTTGGGCCCAAACTCGGCCTGCAGCCCGTCGGTAATCCGGAAGACTCCGCCGAGTTTGCCGATGTCCTCCCCCATCAGCACGACCTTCGGGTCCTGGGCAAGTGCGTCGTTCAGTCCGGCCGTGATCGCTCGGCCGAAAGTCATGCTGCTCATCGGGTGCCTCCTTCCGCAGGCCCGTCCATCATGGCCAGGTAGGCCCTGTAGTGCTCCTGCTGCCGGTCCAGCCAGCTGTTGGGTTCCGCATAGACATGCGCAAAGACGTCTTCGGGCCCCGGGTCCGGAAGGGTCAGGCAAGCCTCGCGGAGCCCCGCGGCGAGGGTATCGGCGTCGGCCTCCACGGAGGCGAGGAAAGCGTCGTCAGCCTCCCCTTCGTTCCGCAGGAGTGCACGGAGCCGGCTGATCGGGTCCCGGCGGCGCCAGTCCTCAAGCTCCGCGGCGTCGCGGTAGCGGGTGGGATCGTCAGCGGTGGTGTGCGGACCCAATCGATAGGTGACAGCTTCAATAAAGGTGGGGCCGCCTCCGGAGCGGGCGCGGTCCAGTGCCTCGCGCGTGGCGGCGAGGACAGCCAGCACGTCGTTGCCGTCCACCCGGATGGAGGGGATGCCAAACCCGGGTGCGCGGTTGGCCACCGGGATGGCAGCCTGCAGCCCAACCGGCTCGGAAATGGCCCACTGGTTGTTCTGGCAGAAGAAAATGACCGGGGCCTGGAAGCTCGCGGCAAAAACCATGGCCTCATTAACGTCGCCCTGGCTGGTGGCTCCGTCGCCGAAGTAACTGATCGCGGCGTCGTCCGCCCCGTCCTGGGCAATGCCCATGGCGTACCCGGCGGCATGCAGCGCCTGCGCACCGATGATCACCTGCGTGGGCGCCATGTTCACCGAATAGGGATCCCAGCCGCCGGCGGCATTGCCGCGCCAGACCCGCATCAGGTCCGCGAAGCCCACGCCGCGGCACCAGGCGACGGCGTTCTCGCGGTAGCTGCTGAAGACGAAGTCGGACGGGCGCAGTGCGCGGGCCGAACCGATCTGGGCTGCTTCCTGGCCAAGGAACGGGGGCCAGAGCCCAAGTTCACCCTGGCGCTGCAGGGAGGTGGCTTCCGTGTCGATCCGACGGACCAGGACCATGTCCCGGTACAGGCCGCGCAGGGTCTCGGCGTCGACGTCCAGGACCCACCGGCAGTAGAACGCGTCGTCAACGCGTGCCCCGTTCGGGCGGATTAGCTGGACGTAGGGGTCATTCGGTTCCGTCCCGGTGTTTTCGGGATGGTTTACCGGGATATGCAGGGACACTTTGATACGCATCCTTCCGTGTTGGGACCCCGGGGGTGGTGGGGTCCGAACCTGATGCCGGGCACCTTTGCCCAGATAGATGTGACCCTACTCACACAGGGCAGACGGCACAACTGCACGCGCCCCGGTTGGGCATCCTGCCCTGCATCGGCGCTTTGGGCCGTGCTAGCGTTGCGCACTATGCAGATTCTGGACAGCACTGACTTCCGCGTTCTGCGGGCCATGGCCACTGATCCCAGGCGGACGGTGGTAGCCCTCGCCGCACGCCTGGGGATCTCCCGCAACACCGTGCAGGCCAGGCTGTCCCGGATGGAGAAGAAGGGCGCGTTCCTCTCCTTTGAGCGCCGGATCAACCCTGTGGTGCTGGGCTATCCGCTGATGGCGTTTGTGCATGTTCATGTGCAGCAGCCGCGCCTTGCGGAGATCACCGCAGACCTCTCCGCCGTTCCGGAGGTAATCGAAGCGCACGGACTGACCGGCGCCGCTGACCTTTTGCTGCGCATCGTGGCGGTCGACGCCGAGGACCTGTTCCGGGTCAACAAAGCCATCCTCGCTGTGCCCGGCGTCGAACGCTCGGACACCACCCTGGCGATGGGTGAACTGATCCCCTACCGCGTCACTCCCCTGCTTGAACGCGGACCTGCCGGCAGCGAATAGCCGGGGCTGCTGTCCCTGACTTCAGCATCCTGTGGGGAGATAACGTCCCTTAGCCCCGGTTCCGTGCATCCTGTGGGGAGATAACGTCCCTTTCCGGCAGCCTAAACAGCGTTATCTCCCCACAGGATGCGGCGCCCGGCCCGGCCGGGACGGCCCCATCCCCGAAGCACCCCCAGGGTGCCACGCCCCGGCCCCCAACGCCCGGCCCCCTCCCTGGGCAGTGGCCAAACACCCACACCGTCCAAACAGGCAAAAGGGCGCCTCCCCGTGACGGGGAGGCACCCTTCGGCGAAGCCGTGAACGGGGTTAGTGGTCCACAGCCTTTTCCGCTCCGACGCCGGTAAGCGAACGGACTTCCATTTCCGCCTGCTTCTCCGGGGACTCGTCGTCCTTGCTGGTGACCGTTCCCAGGAAGCCCAGGAAGAACGCCAGCGGAATCGAGACCAGTCCCGGGTTGTTCAGCGGGAAGATCGCGAAGTCAGCTCCGGCGATCATCGAGGTTTCAGCACCAGAGACAACCGGCGAGAAGATGATCAGCAGGATGGCCGAGCCGAGGCCGCCGTACATGCTCCAGACGGCGCCGCGGGTGTTGAAGCGCCGCCAGTAGAGCGAGTAGATGATGGTGGGCAGGTTGGCGCTGGCCGCGACGGCGAAGGCCAGGGCGACCAGGAAGGCCACGTTCTGCCCCTGGGCGCCGATGCCGCCGAGAATGGAGACCACACCAATCACCAGCACGGTCCGGCGTGCAACCTTCACCTCGCCGTCGGCGTCCACCTTGCCCTTGCGGACAACGTTGGCGTAGATGTCGTGGGCGAAGGAGGCCGCTGCCGTGATCGTCAGGCCGGCTACCACGGCCAGGATGGTGGCGAAGGCGACGGCGGCGATCAGGCCCAGCAGGACCGGTCCGCCCAGCGCGAAGGCCAGCATCGGGGCCGCGGAGTTCACGCCGCCGGGAGCCTCGAGGATGGTTTCGCGTTCGATCAGGGCTGCTGCGCCGTAGCCGAGTACCAGGGTGAAGAGGTAGAACAGGCCGATCAGCCAGATGGCCCAGACCACGGAACGGCGGGCTTCCTTGGCGGTCGGAACCGTGTAGAAGCGCATCAGCACGTGCGGCAGGGCTGCGGTGCCAAGCACCAGTGCCAGGCCGAGGGAGATGAAGTCCAGCTTGGAGGTTTCAGACTTACCGTACTGCAGTCCCGGATCGAGGATCGCGGCATTGCCGGACATCTCGACGGCGGAGCCAAGCAGCTCGGAGAGGTTGAAGCCGTTGATCGCCAGGACCCAGACCGTCATGACGCCGGCACCGGCAATCAGCAGGCAGGCCTTGATGATCTGCACCCAGGTGGTGCCCTTCATGCCGCCGACCAGTACGTAGATGATCATGAGGCCGCCGACGACGGTAATCACCAGGGACTGGCCGATCTTGGAGTCGATGCCCATCAGCAGCGAAACGAGTCCGCCGGCACCGGCCATCTGGGCGAGCAGGTAGAAGAAGCAGACAGCCAGCGTCGTGGTGGCCGCGGCGATGCGGACCGGACGCTGCTTAAGCCGGAAGGAGAGCACATCGGCCATGGTGAACTTGCCGGTGTTGCGCAGCATCTCGGCCACAAGCAGCAATGCTACGAGCCAGGCCACCAGGAAGCCGATGGAGTACAGGAAGCCGTCATAGCCGTTGATGGCGATGGCGCCGACGATGCCGAGGAAGGAAGCTGCCGAAAGGTAGTCGCCGGCAATGGCGGTGCCGTTCTGCGGGCCGGTGAAGGAACGTCCGGCAGCGTAGTAGTCGGCTGCGGTCTTGTTGTTGCGGCTGGCACGGAGCACGACCACAAGAGTGACGGCCACGAACAGGCCGAAGATCAGCATGTTCAGCCAGCCGGTTTCCCGCACGGCGTCGGCGGTGACGGCGGCGGGGATGGTGAGGGTGTTCATTTGGTCTCCTCGGGAAGGGACACGCCTTTGGCCTCCAGCTCGCCGCGCAGTTCGGAGGCGATCGGATCGAGGCGGCGGTTGGCGTAGCTGACGTACCACATGGTGATGCCGAAGGTGCTGACGAACTGCAGCAGGCCCAGGATCAGACCAATGTTGATGTTGCCGATGACCGGGGTGGACATGAACTCGTGAGCGTAGTCAGCGAGCAGCACGTAGGCGAAGTACCAGACGAGGAAGACCACGGCCATGGGAAAGATGAAGCTGCGCTGGCGTTTGCGCAGCTCCTGGAACTGCGGGGACCGCTGGACTTCCCGGAAGTCGACCGGCGCCTCGCTTTCGGGGTGTGAATGTGGCTGGTGTTCAGCCATCTCTCCTCCTTGGGTAGGGGCACGTGCGGCGGTACGGCATAAAAACCGCGGGTCCATCGGGAACCCGGGCCGCCAGCACGCCGGCTGTGATGGGGATCACTTTTCCAATGCGGACGCATCTGGTGCCACTTATCGCGCCCCTGCGTCGGTGAACGGGGTTATCCGTGCGCCAAGCGGCATGTTTCATGCCCTCGGGCAACGCCGCGAGTCGGTAGTCTGGGTTCCATGCCCGCCGCCGTCGAAGTCGCTCTGGTCTGCGCCGTTG
>JBELZL010000024.1:0-50961 GCA_040274025.1 Arthrobacter sp.
CTTCGGCAACACCGATGAGGGAGATGCCGTCCTGGGTGTTGCGCTGGGCAACGGCAAGGCCGGAAACCTGCGAACGCAGGCCCTCAGAGATGGACAGGCCGGCGGCGTCGTCAGCAGCACGGTTGATGCGCAGGCCGCTGGAGAGCTTCTCCAGGGACTTGGAGAGTGCATCCTGCGTGTTGTTCACGTTGCGCAGCGAGTTGTTGGCCATCAGGTTGTTGTTGATCTGCATACCCATTGTGAATTCCTCCGTGATTGGGCGGTACTTGTAGGCCCTTCCTTGGGCCGATACCAGCTCTCTCGGCACCCGGAGCCGGGGTGGTAAGCAACTGTGCTGATGTTTTTTGTTTTTCTTTTCGCTGTTTCTTTCCGGCCGCCAGAAAGCCCTGGGTCCGTACCGCAGCTAACCCGGAACCCGGCGCTGCCGATTCCTAATACGTAAGGCAACTCGTGTCTTGCCCGAACACCGCCGGGGCGGGGACCGAAAGGACGGACAGCCGTGGGGGCACAGGAACTGTCATCAGTACTGTGGAGGGAGAGGACGCTGCTTGACCTGCTTACCTTCAAGCTGGAAGAGGAGCAGCTCCTGCTGACCGCCGGGCGGACCCGCTGGATCCAGCACGCCACGCGCGAGGTGGAACAGGTGGTGGAGCAGCTTCAGGCGATCGCTTTGCAGCGGGACGTCGCCGCAGCGGAAGTAGCCACGGAGTGGGAGCTGCCGGAAGGCACCGGCCTGCCCGGCCTGGCAGCCGCAGCCCCGTCGGCGTGGAAGGACATCTTCCTGTCCCATCTGGCGGCCCTGGGCAGCCAGACGCGGCGGATTCAGGAACTGCGGGACGCCAATGAGCAGTTCCTGCGGGCGGCATCACGCTCCAGCCAGGAAACCATTGCCACCATGCAGCGCGAACCTGGCCTCTACAACAGCTTCGGACGCTCCGAGGCAGCTCCGGGGAGCGCCTCCCTGCTGGATCAGAAACTCTAAGGACGGCCATGAGCACATTCGGCGGACTCAACACCGCATACACCGGTCTCTCAGCAGCAAACACCGGGCTGAACGTCACCGGCCAGAACCTGGCCAACGTCGGCACGGAAGGCTACACCCGCCAGCGGGTCGTCACTTCCCCCGCGGGTGCTCCCGGCCCCGCCGGCCTGTTCACCTCCCCGCCCAAGCCGGGCAGCGGCGTCGTCGTCGATTCGATTGCGCGCCTGGGTGACGTCTTCGCGGAGAACCGGGTGCGGGCCACCGCGTCCACCGCCGGGTACACGTTCATCCGCGCCGAGGCGCTGACGGATATTGAGCTGAACCTGGGCGAACCCGGGGCCAAGGGCATTTCCGCGCGGCTGCAGGCTTTCTGGTCCTCCTGGCAGGACCTGTCCAACTCCATGGACCAGTCAGCGCCGTCCTCCGTGCTGCTGTCCGAGGCCAATTCCCTCACCTCGCTGGTCTCCCTCGGGTACGCCGGGCTGGAGAACCAGTGGACGGAGAACCGCGGACGCCTGGACTCGATGGCGATCGACCTGAACGCCGCGGCCGCCCAGCTGGGTGAGCTCAACGGCCAGATCCGCCAGACCCTGAACTCCGGCGGCACCGCCAACGAGCTGATCGACCAGCGGGCGCTGCTCGCGGCACAGATCGCCGACCTGGCCGGCGGCACCGCCGTTCCCGGGTCCGCGGGCATGCTGGACGTGTTCGTGGGCGGCAACGCCCTGGTGCAGGGTGAGCAGGTTTATACGGTTACCGCGGCCGGCGCCCGCAGCCTCGAAGGGGCCGACGCCGATCCGCCCCGGCTGGAGTGGGTAGGGCGGGCCGTCACTGCGGTGAACGCAACCGGCGGGCAGATGGCCGGCACCGTTTCAGTGCTTGCTCCGGCTGACGCGTCCGGAACCGGCGGTCCGATCGCGGAGGCAGCGGCGTCGTACAACGCGTTCGCGCTCAAGCTCGGCAGCATGGTCAATGACGCACATCGCGCCGGAGCCACCTCGGACGGGCGGACCGGCCTGGACTTCTTCTCCTTCGCCGCCGGGGTGCCGGCGGCCAAGGGCATCGGCGTCGTTCCCGTGGATGCCTCCGGGATTGCCGCCGCGCTGCCCGGCGCTGACGGCTACGACGGCACCCATGCCGGGAACATCTCCCTGATCGGCACCGGACCGGATTCCCCGGACATGTTCTGGAACGACTTCGTGACCCGCACCGGCGTCGCGGCCCGTTCCGCGGTGCAGTCCGGCACCCTGGCGGAGAACTTCCACTTCGGAGCGGTCACCGAGCTCGCGTCCCGCACCGAGGTCAGCCTGGATGAGGAAACCGTGAACCTGGTCCAGTACCAGCAGGCTTACCAGGCCAACGCCCGGGTGATCTCCGCGATTGACGAAATGCTGGACACCTTGATCAACCGCACAGGGATTGTAGGAAGGTAACCATGATTAACCGAGTAACCAGCCAGTCAATGATGGCCACCGCGCAGCGGAACCTGAATGCCGCGTCCTCCCGGATGGCGGACATTCAGGAAAAGGCCACCAGCATGCAGAAGATCTCCCGCCCGTCGGATGATCCCACCGGCACGTCGGACTCACTGACGGTTCGCGGGGAGCAGGCCCGGTCTGCCCAGTACGCCCGCAACATCGACAACGGGAAGGGCTGGATGGCGGTCATCGAATCGTCCATGTCGCTCACCACCGGGCTGGTCAACCGGGCCAAGGACCTCGCACTGCAGGGCGCTAACGGTTCCCAGTCCGACCAGTCCCGTGAAGCTCTGGCCCTGGAGCTGGAGGGCATCCGCGCGGATCTGCTGGCACAGGCCAACACCACCTACCTCGGCCGGACCGTCTTCGCCGGAAACTCGGACGCCGGCGTCGCCTTCCGCGACGGCGCCGAGCCCGTGTTCACCGGCAGCCCGGGCAGCGCCGTGCTGCGTTCGGTGGGCGAAGGCCAGAGCGTCCGGGTGGACGCCGACGGCGCTGCAATCTTTGGCACCGGCGCCAACTCGGTTTTCCGTGCCGTTGATGACCTGGCCGCGAACCTGCGTGCCAACACCAACGTGTCCAGCAGCATCGGTATTCTGGATGGGCACCTGAAAAACATCATTGCGGCCCATGCCGAGATCGGCACCCGACACGCCCGGCTGGAACGGGCTGAGGAGACGAACGTGGATAAGCAGCTCACCCTGGAGGCCTCCCGGGCAGGTATCGAAGACGCAGATCTGGCGGAGACCGCCCTGGAACTGCAGTTGCAGCGCATCAACTATGAGGCTGCCCTGCAGGTCACCGCCAAGGTGCTGCCCAACTCGCTGATGGACTTCCTGCGGTGAGCCGGCTGAGCTTTACCGCGCCGCCGCCCGGGCTCGGCGCGGAAACCGAATACGACCTCAACGGCGTCGACGGCGCTGCCGGGCTGTTCAACCTGCAGGCACAGTCCAACCCGGAGCTGGGCCTGTTCCTCATCGATTCGGCGTTTGTTCCGGGCTACGAGCCGGAGATTCCCGAAGCGCAGCTGCTGGAGCTGGGCCTGGGGTCCGGCGGGAACGGCCAGGTGCTGCTGGTGGCCCAGACCGGCGAACGCGTCACCGTGAACCTGATGGCCCCCATTGTGGTGAACCCGGAACGCGGCCTGGCCGCACAGGTGATCCTCGAGGGCCGCGGCTATCCGTTGAAGGCCGACCTCGCCGCCTAGCCGTAGCCGTCCTCCGCTCCTCCCATCGACGTCGATCATCGATCATCGATCGAGAGGCCAGTTACGGCTCGTTTGAGGCCTGAAAAGAGCCGCAACTGGCCTCTCGATGGTCACTTTCAGCCGTAGAGCTCCGCGGCGAGGCTGAGCATCGCGGCCACGCTGCGGGACGGCCGCAGGGCAGCCGGCCACACCATGGAGACCGGAACCGGACGCACCGCCGGGCGCAGCGGCCGCACCACCAGCGGGCGGCCCTCATAGGACATTTCTCCTGCCGGCTGCTGGACCAGGATGGCGTAGCCCATCCCGCGCCCCACCAGCGAGCGCGTCACCTCATAGTCAGTCGTCCGGAACCGGACGTTCGGTGTCAGCCCGGCGGCGTCGAACATGGTCATGGTGTTCTCCCGGCTGGGATCAACGTCCAGCAGGATCATCGGTTCGGGCGCGACGTCGTCCAGGGACAGTTCCGCGCGCTCCGCCAGCGGGTGCCCCGCAGAGAGCACCACGGCCGGTTCCGCGGCGAAAAGCGGCTGCCGGTTCAGTCCCGCCGGAAGCGAAAGATCGTAGGCGATGGCGACGTCGAGCTGTCCCTCCGCCAGCCGCCGGTGGATCTCCGACTGCGGACCGTCGTAGAAGTCCAGCTCCACCAGCGGATACCGCCGCCCGTAGTGTTCGATCAGGCGGGCAAGCACAGTGGGAGCCAGGGTCAGGTAACAGCCCAGCACCAG
This sequence comes from Arthrobacter sp., assembly GCA_040274025.1. GTDB lineage: Bacteria > Actinomycetota > Actinomycetes > Actinomycetales > Micrococcaceae > Arthrobacter_B. Next base: position 4,393 of record JBELZL010000024.1, read on the forward strand.
TGAACCGCGCACCTCCGCGTCAGTGCCGCCGGCGTGCAGCTGCAGGTCCTCGGCGTCCACCAGCAGGTTCCGGGCCCGGCCCAGCACGTTCTGCCCGGCCGTGGTCAGGGTGATGCCGTGCGCCTTCCGCCGGATCGCCAGCTGCGCACCGAAGGCACGCTCCAGGTTGTTCATCGCCCCCGCTACTGCCGACTCGGAGACATGCAGGCTGTTCGCCGCAGCCGCAATACTGCCCTGGTCCGCAACAGCGACGAACACCTCCAGCTGCCGCAGGGTATACCGGAGCATGCCCTCACTCACCTCACCTAAACCGTGGATATTCAAAGATTTCTTGTACTTTACCGGGGATATGACACAGGGCACACTGAAATCCAGGCGGGTGTCGCCGCTACGCACACGAGGAGATCACCGATGACCACCCCGGAAACCACCCAGTCCCCCCGCTGTCCCTTTTCCGGCGCGCCGGCGGATGCCGACGGCGTTCCAGCCACTCCCGCGGGTACCGCACCTGCCGCTGCGCCCGCTCTCCCGGGTGCCGCGGCGGTTCCGGCAGCCGCCAGTCCGTCCGCCGCGGAGGGCCGCGAAGCGCCCGTGGCCGACTGGGTAACCATCCCCGACCTGTACCGGGATCCGTTCCCCATCTACCGCCGTCTGCGCGAGGAAGCCCCGGTGCACTGGGTTCCGGCGGTGAACCGCTACATGGTGACCAGCTACGCCGCCTGCCACACCATCGAGCAGGACGACGAGACCTTCTCCGCCAACGAAACCGGCTCCCTGATGAAGCGCTCCATGGGCCATTCAATGCTGCGCAAGGACGATCCGGAGCACCGGGTGGAACGGGACTCCTACGGGTCCACGCTGCGTCCGGGCACCATCAAGAACCACTGGAAAGCCCTTTTCGAGGCCAACAATGAGAAGTACCTCAGCGAGCTCGAAGCCAAGGGCCCCGGCGCCGACTTCGTCTGGGACTACGCCGCGCCCTACGCCGCGGAGAACCTGCGCCTGGTCTGCGGGTTCCACAACGCCACACAGCAGGACCTGCAGCGCTGGAGCCAGACGATGATCGACGGCACCGGGAACTACGCAGACGACGCCGAGGTCTGGGAAAAGAGCGCCCGCTCCTCTGCCGAGGTGGATGCCGCGATCGATGAGATGCTGCCGTATCTCCGAAAGAACCCGGACCACTCGCTGCTTTCCGGGCTGGCCTCAATGCCGATCCCGCTGGAAGCCATCCGCGCCAACCTGAAGATGACCATCGGCGGCGGGCTGAACGAACCGCGGGACGTCCTGGGCACCACGGTCTGGGCGCTGCTGGAGAACCCGGACCAGCTGGCCTCGGTGCGGCAGGATCCCAAGCTGTACGCCGCGGCCTTTGAGGAGTCCGTGCGCTGGGTGGCTCCGATCGGCATGTATCCGCGGGAGGCCACCCGGGACACCGTCCTGGAAGGGGTCCGCCTGCCCAAAGGCGCACGCATCGGCGTCGTGATCGGTGCCGCCAACCGCGACCCGGCAGTCTTCGAGGACCCGGAAACCTACAATCTGCACCGGCCCAAAAAACCGCACCTGGGCTTCGGCGGCGGAACACACTTCTGCGCCGGCACCTGGGTGGCCCGCACCCAGGTGGCCCAGGTAGCCATGCCCGCGCTTTTTGACCGTTTCCCGCGGCTGCGCCTGGACCCGTCGGCAGAGACGGTCGACGCCGGCTGGGTGTTCCGCGGCATGCTCAAAATGCCCGTGCTCTGGGACTAACCCCGCTTTTCTTAGGAGAACCATGAACACCGTTACCTTTATCCAGCCCTCGGGCGCGCCGGCCACTGTGAGCGTGGAGCCGGGCACGTCCCTGATGCGTGCCGCCGTCACTAATGGAGTGGACGGCATCGTCGGGGAATGCGGCGGACAGGCCATGTGCGCCACCTGCCACGTTTACGTCCGCCCCGAGTTCGCCGCCGCCCTGCCGGAACCCAGCGACGACGAGGAGGAGATGCTGGACTGCACCACCGCCGAACGGACCGAGTTCTCCCGTCTCGGCTGCCAGATCAGCGCCAGTGCGGAACTCGACGGAATCGTCGTCGACGTTCCTGCGGAACAGGTCTGAGATGTCCGTAGTCATTATCGGCGGCGGGCAGTCCGGCCTGCAGGTGGCGGATTCGCTGCGCAGCGGCGGCTTCCAGGAGGGCATCACCATCGTCGCCGACGAGCCCGGCCTGCCGTACCAGCGTCCGCCGCTGTCCAAGGACTACCTGGCGGCGGAGGGCAGCCCTGCTCCGCTGCCGCTGCGCGCGGCGTCGTTCTTCACTGAAAAGGAGATCACGCTGCGCTGCGGAGTCCGTGCCGCCGCGGTGGACCGCAGCGCCCGGACCGTGACCCTGGCCAGCGGCGAGCAGCTGGGCTACCGGCACCTGGTTTTCGCCACCGGCACCGCGAACCGCGCACTGACCTGCCCGGGCGCAGACCTGCCCGGTGTGCACCTGCTGAGGACACTGCCCGACGCCGAGCAGCTGCACGCGGGACTCGCTGCGGCGCGCCGGGTGGTGGTGGTCGGTGCCGGCTTCATCGGGCTGGAAGTTGCCGCCGCTGCCCGGGCCCGCGGCTGTGAAGTGACCGTGTTGGAGTTCGCGCCGGGGCCCATGGCACGGGCGCTGAGCCCCGCCATGGGCGCGTGGTTCGCCGAGGCCCATGCCCGTGCCGGGATCCGGCTGCGGTTCAACGAAGGCATCGCCGCCTTTGAACCGAGCATGGACGGCAGGGTTGGCTGGGCGGTGTCCACGTCCGGCGCCCGGTACCGGGCGGATCTGGTGGTGGCGGGCATCGGCGTCGTGCCCAACGATGCGCTGGCCGCCGCGGCCGGGCTGGAAACCGGGAACGGCATAGTGGTCGACGCCGCTCTGCGCACCTCGGATCCGTCGGTCCTGGCCGTGGGCGACTGCGCCAGCTTTCCCTCCCTGCACGCGGGCACAAGGATCCGGGTTGAGTCGGTGCAGAACGCCACCGACCAGGGACGGCACGCTGCGCGGACCATCCTCGGATCCGCCGAGCCGTACACCGACCTGCCCTGGTTCTGGAGCAACCAGGGCAGCCTGCGGCTGCAGATCGCCGGGCTCTCCGCACCCGGGGACCAGACCGTCTTCAGCGGAGACCCGAGCTCCGGGAAGTTCTCCGTGCTGTGTTTCCGGAACGGACGGCTGGCCGCCGTGGAGTCGGTGAATTCGCCCGGGGAGCATCTGGGTGCGCGGAAGCTGCTGGCGGCCGGGATTGGTCCGGCACCTGAGGAGGTTGCGGCACCCGGCTTCAGCCTGAAGGCACTGGCACGGCAGGCCGTCGCGGCGCCGTCCTCCGCCTAGCCCCGCGGCCCGCCATCGAGAGGTCAGAAACTGCTCTTTTCAGGCTCGAAACGGGCCGTAACTGCCCTCTCGATTAGCGGTCCGGGTCGGGCGGGCCAGATCAGGCCAGCAGCAGGAGGCGCTCACCGAGCAGGACCAGCGCCACGCACACCATCAGGATCCCGCTGGCCAGCGTGACCACGCGCGCAGCGGCGGGCCGGGAGCGCAGCAGCCGCCGGGCGCCCAGTGCCACCAGCGTGTAGATGAGCGCGGAAACGCCGAAGTGGGACAGCCCCAGCACCAGGGACTGCAGCGGGAGGGCAAGCGCCGCTGCGGGGTCCACGAACTGCGGGATCAGGGCCAGGTACAGCAGCAGGGCCTTCGGGTTGGTGCCGGAGGTCCCCAACCCTTTGAGGAATTCGCGGCGTTCGACGGCGCGGCGGGAGCGGACCGGCGCGCGGACTGCCAGGGCCACTCCCCCGGAACCCGGGCCCGGGACCGCGGTCGGTTCGCCGGCCACGGAAGCGGGCGGTTCGCCGGCCGCGGAAGCGGGCCTCGGCGTCGCGCCTGTATCCGTAAACCCGGCGGCGCGCCAGGAGCGCATCGTGGAAATCCCCAGCCACAGCAGGTAGGCCGCGCCGGCCAGCGTCAGGCCGGTGAGCAGGGCGGGTGAGGCCGCGATCAGGGCCGCGAGCCCGGCGACGATCAGCGCGGTGTGGACCAGGTAGCCGGCGCAGAGACCGGCAACGGACGGCGCCACCCGCCGGGCGCGCAGGCCGGAGGAAATGCAGTACGCCCAGTCAGCGCCCGGGGTCATGGCCAGGGTGATCGATACGGCCGCGAAACCCGCAAGCTGCGAAAAATCCATTCCTCAAGCCTAGGGAGAACGGTGCGCGAAGTGCTGACCGGAATATGCTCGGATCAATGCGCACACGGTACGATTTTTGCGTGATCGATGCGATTGACCATGAAATCTTGCGCCTGCTCCAAATCGACGGACGGATGAGTGCGACGGCGCTGGCCGCGGAGGTGGGGCTGACGGTTGCGCCCTGCCACCGCAGGATCAAGGAGCTTGAACGCAGGGGCGTGCTCACCGGCTACCGCGCCGTGGTGGATCCCGCCGCCGTCGGGCTCGGGTTCCAGACCCTGGTGTTTGTGACCCTGCGGAACCGGGCGCAGATGCTGACGTTTGAGGAGGAGCTGGGCCGGCACGAGCAGATCGTCAAGGCGGACCGCCTGTTCGGGGATCCGGATTTCCTGCTCAAGGTCATCTCCGCGGACCTTCCCGCGTACCAGCAGTTCTACGACGACGTACTCGTCAGTCTGCCCGGCATCGAAAAGCTCACGAGCACCATCGTGATGAAAACCGTCAAGGAAGAGGCCGGCCTGCCGCTCTGAGCTGAGCGGCCCGTCACCGTCCCGTAAATTGGAACGCATGCCAGTTCAGCAGGAGCACCTCACCGTCTCGGTCGGTGAAGGGACAGTCAGCGCCGTTTTCGCGCAGCCCGACGACGCCTGGGCGTCCATGGTCGTGGCGCACGGGGCCGGGTCGGGTATGGAGCACCCCTTCCTCACCGGGTTTACCGATGCAATGAACGACGCCGGTGTGGCCACCTGGCGGTTCAACTTCCCCTACCGGGAAGCCGGGAAGAAGTTCCCGGACCGGGCTCCGGCCGCGATCGCTGCCTGGCGGGCGGTGACGTTCGCTGCCGAAGACAACGCCGACGGCGTTCCCGTGTGGGCATGCGGAAAATCCTTCGGCGGCCGCATGGCCTCCATGGCCGTGGCCGAGGGGATGCAGGCAGCCGGCCTCGTGTTCCTGGGCTATCCCCTGCACCCGCCGGGGAAACCGGATAAGCTGCGCGATGAGCACCTCTACGGACTGACCCTGCCGATGTTGTTCCTGCAGGGAACCCGCGACCCGTTTGCCCTGCCGGGCGAGCTGGAACCGGTGGCCGAAAGGATCGGGCCGAACGCCGTCGTCGAGCGCGTTGAGGGCGGGAACCACATGTTCGAGGTCGCCGGGAAGAAGCGGCCGCAGGACGTGATCGGCGCTTCGCTGGCCGCGCCGGTCCTGGACGTCATGAGGGAGCATCTTCCCTAGTCAGACGGTAGTCTGCTGGGGTGAAAAAGACGCCCAGGTTACCCCTCCATCCCCGGGTTCATTCCGGGTGCCCGAAGGCTGGACCCTCTCCCCTCACCGCAATACCAGCAGGTACGCCATGGAGGTGGCCTATGGCCGGCACGCCTGGCGCGGAATCTACCTGAACGACGGCACCGGAAACGGTTATTTCGCGCCGGGTTGGAATGGGGTGCGGCTGGCGCGGAATATGCGCGTGGTCCAGCGTGTGGCCGGGGTCCTGACCATTTTGTCTCTCCTCTTCTTCAGTGGCTGGACGGTGAAAACGGTACTCGACAATAAGGAGTACTACCGGCTCTCCTCTGAGGGGGTCCAGATCCAGGCCCTGGTGCAGTCGGTTTCGACCGAGACATCCACCCGGCACCGCAAAAACAGCGACAGGACCTACACGACGGATACAGCAGCGGTTGTCAGCTATTCGGTGGGCGGGAATTCGTTCTCGGGGACGGTGGAACACCGGTCCCACTCAAAAGACGGGTACCCCGAACCTGAATGGCAGCCGGGGGAACTTGTGGACCTGTATGCCGATCCTGCTGCTCCCGAAAAAATCGTGGTTCTCAGCCCGTACCTTGAAGAACGGACCAGCCCTGTCAACGGTTCAACCTGGTTCCTGATGATCATGGGCCTGGCGGTATCTGCGGTTCCTGCCGTCATTTACTTCGTTGCCCATCAGCAGCCGGCGCAAGGCAGAAGCACTTTAGTCCGCCGTCGGCTGCGACGGATGCCGGTTTTGACGGAAGGTCAGCGTCCTGCCACGATCAGTCTGGTGTTCGCCGTCGTCCGTGCCCGTCCGATTTATGCGCCGCAGGATCCTGCGGCCACCGTCCAGGAGGAATCTTTGTCGCCACATCCCGCCCTGCAAGCCGTGTTCTGGGATATGGACGGAACCCTGGTGGACACCGAACCGTACTGGTTCGCTGCCGAGAAAGACCTGATGGCACGGTTTGGGGTGGACTGGAACGACGAGCAGGCCATGGAACTGGTGGGCAACGCCCTGCCCGATTCGGCCCGCGCCCTGCAGCAGGCCGGCGCGGACCTGGGCATCCGGGAAATCCTCGACACCATGCTGGACAGTGTTGTCAGCTCCGTCCAGCAGGAAATCCCCTGGCGTCCCGGAGCCCGCGAATTGCTTGCCGAGCTTTACGCCGCTGGCATCCCCTGCGCCATGGTGACCATGAGCGAATCGCTGCTGGCCCGCGTCATTGCCGACCAGCTTCCCGAGGAAACCTTCCGCTTCCTCGTGACCGGAGAAATGGTCGCCAACGGCAAGCCCGACCCGGAGCCCTACCTGCTGGCGGCGAAGCTGATGGGCGAGGAACTTGGCATGTCCCTGGACCTGGACCGGATTGTGGCCGTGGAGGATTCCCTGCCCGGCGTAGCCTCCGCCAAGGCCTCAGGCGCCGTGACCATTGCCGTGCCCAACGCCGTCGACGTGCCCGAGCAGCCCGGAATCACCCGCTGGGAGACACTGGCCGGCCGCGGTGTGGCGGATCTGCAGGCGCTTGTCGGATAGTGGGGGGCCATCAACTTGAAAACGTCCGGGTTGGGGCGCACCGTGTAAGTGGGCGGGACAGAGGGCAACGCCTCATCCGTTCTCGCTCACTGCACCCGCGAGAGCTGCACCGCAACGTCGACGATCATGTCCTCCTGCCCTCCGATGTAACCCGACTTACCGATTTCTTCAAGGATCTGCCACGCTGGCACCTGATAACGCTCAGCTGCCCTTTCGGCATGGATCAGGAACGAAGAGTAGACCCCGACGTACCCCTGCATGATGGAGGCCCTATCCATTGTCGGCATCCGCCTGACGTACGGCCTAACCACATCCTCGGCGGCAGCCATCAATGCCTGCGCGTCGACGCCGGTCGGGATGCCCAGCCTGTAAAAGGCAGCAGCAAGGACCTCGGTTGGCGAATTCCCGGCACCCGCGCCCAAGGCTGCGAGGGTGCCGTCAATCTGCATCGCGCCTGCTCGCACCGCGAGAACCGAGTTCGCGACGCCAAAGCTCAAGTTCTGGTGTCCATGGAATCCCACCTGCGCATCATCTCCAAGCTCGGCTACCAGCGCTCCGACCCGGGCTGACACGTCGTCAAGAATCAACGCCCCTGCGGAGTCAACCACATACACGCATTGACAGCCGGCATCAGCCATAATGCGCGCTTGTCTGGCCAGTTCGTCAGGCCCAACCCGGTGCGAGAGCATCAGGAATCCGACAGTTTCCATACCCAAGGCTCGTGCATGTTGGAAGTGCTGGACCGATATATCGGCTTCGGTACAGTGCGTGGCAATTCGTGCCACCTGCGCTCCGGCTTCTCGGGCCTCGTTAAGGTTGTTTATCGTCCCCAGTCCGGGCAGCAGAAGGACGGCAATGCGGGCATGGCTAGCCTCGTTAACAGCTGCCTTGATCAGGTCCAGTTCAGGGACCAGTGAGAACCCATAGTTGAACGAGGATCCGCCCAACCCATCTCCGTGCGTGACTTCGATGACTTGGACGCCCGCGTCGTCTAGCGCGCGGACTGTTGCTCGGACGTGTTCTTCAGCGAACTGGTGACTCATAGCATGAGAACCGTCTCGCAGGGTTGTATCCGTCAGACGTATCGTGCGTTCGGAGGCTTCAAAACTCATTTCGGGTCCTAGCGTCTCGTTGAGGCGGTCTCGGCAGCGGCATCCATGCGTTCGGCCATCAGATCGGCGGTACGTGTAGCTGCAGCGGTGATGATGTCCAGGTTGCCGGCGTATTCCGGAAGGTAGTCGGCCGCACCCGCCACCTGTACCCATACACCGACACGGCCGTATCCGTTCCAGTCGTCCCGGGCCTCGTCGAACTGGGGTTCAACCCGCAGGGCGTAACCCGGAACATACTCCCTGATTTTTTCGGCCGCGTCATCTATGGCAGCGCGGATCCTGGACCGCATCTCCCCTGAGGCAGCGGCATCTGCGGGAATCATGCAATAGATGGTGTTCCGCATGATCATTGGCGGCTCCACCGGATTGATGATGATTATCGCCTTGCCGCGGCGGGCTCCACCAACGATTTCGAGCGCTTTTGCTGTGGTTTCCGTGAACTCGTCTACGTTGGCCCGTGTCCCGGGACCAGCAGACTTAGAAGCGATTGAGGCGACTATTTCCGCGTACTCCACAGGAACCAGGGAAGATACGGCGGCGACGATCGGCGTCGTAGCCTGTCCTGCGCACGTGATCATATTCACGTTCATGACGTCCTCGAGCCCGTCCAAGTTCACTACCGGCGCCAGGTACGGGCCCACGGCTGCCGGAGTTAGGTCGATGGCACGTATGCCCGCTTGAGCGTATCTCGGAGCATTAGCCGTGTGGGCTCTCGCAGAGGTGCATTCGAAAACGAAGTCGGGCTTGTCCTCGTGTGCCAGCAGCCAGTCCACCCCCTCCGCTGAGACGGTGACGCCCAGACGGCTGGCCCGGGCAAGGCCATCGGATTCGGGGTCTATGCCAATCATGTACCGGACTTCGATGTTGCGGCTCCGGCGCATGATTTTGAACATGAGGTCTGTGCCGATGTTGCCGGAACCGACGATCGCGGCCGTTTTCTTTGCCATTTTGTCCTTCTTGTTCTTAGATAAAGTTGACTGTCACAGCGCCCAGCGAGCCGAAGTCGGCAACCGCTGACTGACCTCCGGTTATCGGTAGCGCCCTGGTGAAAGAACCCGGGAGGACGACTTGGCCGGCTTCGATTCCTACACCTCTCCTGCCAAGGACATTCGCGAGCCATATCAAGGACTCGATAGGGTCGCCCATGACATCGGACCCGGTTCCGGATTCCCGGACCTCTCCGTCAATTCGTAGGGCGCAGCCAATTCCAGCTAAATCAGCCGGATCCACTGCAAGTTTCGAAGAGCCAAGCACAATCGCCCCGCAGGACGCGTTGTCAGCGATGGTGTCCACCAGGGCTATGTCCCAGTCGCGAATCCGCGAGTCGATGATTTCCATCGCGGCCCGAACCTCCCCGATCGCTGTCACCGCCTCGTTGCGGGTGACACCAGGGCCACGCAGTGGCTTGGTGAGCAAGAATCCAAACTCGGGTTCGACTCTTGGTGCAATGAAATCCGCGACCGGAATTTCGGCACCGTCAAAATACACCATGTCGTTCAAGAAGAAACCGAAGTCCGGCGAGTCCACGCCAAGTTGGTTCTGCATCGCAACGGACGTGAGGCCGACCTTTCTGCCGGCGAGGACCTTACCATTGGCTAGGTGGTGTTCCAACTGCAAAGCTTGGATGGCGTAGGCATCATCCACGTCCATTCCTGCAAGGCGGATGCGGAGGGGCTCAACGGGTTCCCCTGACTCAGCGGCCTTCGTCAGTTCATAAGAGTAGGCGCGGTAAGCCTTGACGCGCGATCGGACAGCGTCATCGCGTAGATCTGTGGTTGGACCGTCATCGATCTTCATTGTTCCTCCAAGTCGGATTGCTTCATGAGTCTTTTACGCAGCGATTCATTACCCAAGCGGCACGTGCCGCGGGACGGAACAGGTGCTACGGGAAAACGTCGTCCAAGCCCTTGGCTGTTGAGCCAGCGCATCGGGTCAAATATGGCTCTGCCGCCCTTGCAGGCACGACCCTGTTGCCCATGGGGGTGCAACTTCTCCTCGACATCGGGAGCGCTCCGGGCAGGTTCCCGACCACGAAAGATGCTCGGGGTGAATCCCGGCGCGGAGCGCGAGAGTCCCAATTATCAGGAGACCGCGACAGTGAGAGAGCCCAGGACGCCGAAGTCCGCCATCGCCGTCGAGTCCGCCAGCACAGGCATCGCCTTGGTCAACGAGCCAGGCAGGACAAGCTGGCCCGCTTGGAGCGGCGCTCCTCTCTCGACCAGCTGGTTCGCCAGCCAGACCACCGGCGTCAGTAGATCGCCGAAGGGGAGATCCTCCGCCCGGCCGCGCTCGGCTGGGTGCCCGTCTATGACCAACGTGCAGGAAAGCAGGCTGAGGTCCTCCAGCGTGACGGGAAAAGGCACGTCACCCACCACAATCGCCGCGCACAACGCGTTGTCGGCCACCGCATCCACCCGTTCCAGGTCCCAGTCGGCGATCCGTGAGTCGATGACCTCCATCGCCGGATAGACGGCGCCCACGGCCCCCATGACGTTCTCGACGGTAATGCCGGGACCGGGCAGGTCCCGCTCGAGCAGCACGGCCGCTTCCGGCTCGATCTTCGGCGCAATAAAGTCCGTGGCTGCCAGTCCGACGCCCTCGCTCTGCACCTGCGAGGCCAGGATAAAGCCGCGGTCCAGCGGGCCCGCCGTCCGCTGGACCGCCCGTGACCCGTGTGTCAGGTCCACCTTCCAACCGGCGAGTGCCTCACCGGCGGCCAAGTGCGCCGCCAGTTGAAGGGCCTGCACCTCATACGCCTCCTCCAAGGTCAGATCCGGCCACCGCCTGCTGGGTGGGCCGACCGGCAGGCGTGCTGCGCCCGCCCCGCGGAGCTCGCGCGAAATCTGGGCCAAACGGGCGATTCGCCCGTCAGCGACGTCGGTGATCATGGGCTGTCCTCATCTCCCCGGCGGCGTGCCGCCGGCTGGTTAGCTCTCCGTGCCCGCTTCCCCGGGCGGCAGGGCCGCCCGCGCGCAGTCCGCATCCTGCTCCGGCAAAGCCCCGGAGACGCCAAGCGCCCACCGGGGATCGGTCCCGGGCTCCACGACGCCGCCCGGAAGGGTCGCCGGTTCAAACGCCAGTTGCGCGGAAACCAGCGGAAGAAGACCTGGAAAGCGCTCTGCCATCCGACCGACGTCGGCGGTGTCGCGCCTCATCACAGCCGCGGTCTGCGCCTTCGCACGTGCCACCCCGGGGGTAAACCAGGAACTTCCGTCCCCCCGAATAGTCAGCAGCTCATGTCCTCGGCCGTCCGCCACGCTGACGCTTACGTGTACCCCAAGCTCCTGCGCTCTGGCGAGGACCCGCGCGGCCAATACTTGGGCGACGCCGGGCTGCAATGCCTCTGGCATCTGCCTATACTGCTTCAGCCGGCAGCGGATGGTGGCAAGCCACGTGATGGCCCTCCCCAAGAGTGTCCAGCACGGGGACGGTGGTGCGGCAGATTTCCGTGGCCGCCGGGCAGCGCTTGGCAAACGGGCAGCCCGCGCCGTCGTATTTCATGGAGCCAGCGTCCTTGGCGGCACTCTCACGCACTGTGCGCTCCACACCCGGCTTGGGCACGGAGGAGAGCAACAAGTCGGTGTAGTGGTGGCGCGGCTTCCGGTAGAGCTCGGTGGACGGGGCCACTTCACAGATCCGGCCCAGGTACATCACCGCCACCCGGTCGCTGATGTTCGACACGACCGCGAGGTCATGGGAAATGAAGATCATCGAGAGGCTGTGCTCGGTCTTCATCTTCTCAAGGAGGTTCAGCACCTGGGCCTGCACCGAGACGTCCAGTGCGGAAACCGGTTCGTCGCAGATCAGCACCTCGGGCTCTTGGGCGATGGCCCGGGCGATGGAGATCCGCTGGCACTGGCCGCCCGACAGCTCGTGCGGCTTGCGCTTGGCCATGTGCTCGTCGACGCCAACGGACTCCAGGATCTCCATGGCCCTCGCCTTCGGCGCCTCATGCCCGGCCAGGGACAAGGCCTCTGCCACGATCTCCTGCGCCGTGCGCCGCGGGTTCAGCGATGCAATGGGGTCTTGGAAAATCAGCTGAAGCCGGCGGCGGAGCCGCCGCAGTTCCTTCTGGCTCAGCCGTGTTAGGTTAGTGTCGCTCAGCCACACCTCGCCCGAAGTGGGCCTCGGGAGCTGGATTAAGGCCTTGCCGGTGGTCGACTTGCCGCAACCGGATTCGCCGACGAGCCCAAGGGTTTCACCGCGTCGGAGGACAATATCGACCCCATGCACCGCCCGCACGGGCTTCTTCCCGCGCACCGGGTAGTCCACGATGATCCCCGTTCCGCGGAGGGCCACCGGGATCTCCTCGGGCAAGGCGTCAGGCGTGGGAAAGGACGTTTCCTGTACGGTCATGCTCGTGCTCCTGTGGTCTCGGGTGCGGGGCCGGCGGTGACGCCGCGGCTGGGAGTCTGGCCGGTCAACGGATGGAAGCAGGCCAGGCGCCGATCCTCGCCGGTTCCGTCCAGCGTGGGCCGTTCGGTTACGCAGCTCTCGCTGGCGCGCGGACACCGCGGTGCGAACGAGCATCCCGGAGGCAGGTCAACCAGCTGCGGCGGACGTCCCGGAATGGTCTTCAGGAGGGTATGCGGCGGGTTCTCCATGGACGGTCGCGCTTCCTCGAGCAGCCGTGTGTAGGGGTGGTCCGGCACGGCGAACACACCGGCCGCGTTACCGGATTCCACGACGCGCCCGGCATACATGACGGAAACGTCGTCACAGCGCTCTGCAATAAGGGACAGGTCGTGTGAGACGAGCAGGATTGCGAGGTTGCGCTCCTGACGGATCTTGTCGAACAGGTCGAGGATCTGTGCCTGGACGGTCACGTCCAGGGCAGTTGTCGGTTCGTCGGCGATCAGTAGGTCCGGGTCGCAGGCCAGCGCGATCGCAATCATGACCCGCTGGCGCTGGCCGCCGGACATCTCATGGGGGAACGAGAGCAGCCGCTCGGACGGATTTGGGATCCCGACCTGGTGGAGCAGGTCCTCCGCGCGGGTCAGCGCCTCCTTCTTGGAGATCTTAAAGTGCCGGATCATCGGCAAGGCGACCTGCATGCCCACGCGCATGACCGGGTTCAGGGCCGTCATCGGGTCCTGAAAAACCATCGATATGTGGCGACCGCGGATTTCCTCGCGCATCTGGGTCTCGCTAAGTCCCATGATGTCGCGGCCTTTGAACACAATGGAGCCATCCCGACGGGCCATGTTCCGGCGCGGTAACAGGTCCATGATGGCTCTGGAAGTCACGGACTTCCCGGAACCCGATTCGCCCACCAGTCCGTGCACCCTTCCGGCGGAAAGTGTGAGGCCGACACCGTTGACGACTTCGGCGGTTCCGCGGGGGGTGTGGAAGTGGATGTTCAGGTCCCGGATTTTCAGCAACGGCACGTCCGGCGTCGCGGGGTCTGGGACGGGTGTTGGAATGCGGCTAGTCACAGCGCGGCCTCCTTGATGTCAAAGCGCTTACCGAGGTACTCGGCCAGGAAGTTCAGGGCCAAAAGAGTCACGAACATGGTGGCCGCGGGGATCAGGACGATGTGCGGGTGGGAGGCCAGTTCAGCCCGTCCGGTGCCCATCATTGAGCCCCAGCTGGACGTGGGCGGCGGCACGCCCAGGCCGAGGAAGCTCAGCGAGGCTTCGGCGACGATCGCGACAGCGATCAGCACCGTGGCGTAAGCAACGATCGGCACGACGACGTTCGGCAGGATCTCTCGGACGAGGATACGCAGGCTACCCGCGCCCATACTCCGGGCCGCCACCACGAAGTCGCGGTTGACGAAGAGCAGGGTGGACGATCGGGCCACTCGGGCGACAGCGGGTGAGGCGACAATCCCGATGCCAATGACGATGGTCCACAGACCCGTACCGAGGAAGACGCTGAGTGCGATCAGGGCGACGATGGCCGGAAAGGCGAGCATGATGTCCAGGACTCCGCTGATGATGCGGTTGGTGATGCCGCCGAAGAAGCCGGCCGCGATGCCCAGCGTTGACCCGATCAGCACCGCAACCAGGATCGACCCGATGCCCGCAGTCAGGGAGACCTGTGCCCCCACGATCAGCCGGGAAAGGATATCCCGCCCGATTTCATCCGTACCGAAGATGTGGCCCGAGCTGAACATCGGCGCGGCGATGGCCGAATAGTCGCTTCTCGTCGGATCCGGCAGCGGAAGCACCGGAAAAAAGGCGATGGCCAGGCCGAGCAGTGCCAGCCAGCCGATCGAGAGGGTCACGGGAAGGGGAAGCTTCTTGCGCTTGCCCGAGTGCTCGGTTCGCCTTGCTCGCGACAGGGACGGCTTTGTCTCCACCACGCCGGCAGTGTTCAGTACGTTACTCATGCGCTGACCCTCGGATCCAGAATCGTGTAAAACATATCGACGAGGAAATTGGCGACCACGTACGTCGCGGCCACGAAAAGGATGACTCCCTGGACCAGCACGTAGTCGCGGTTGTTGATGCCGCTGTACAGCAGCGTTCCGACTCCAGGGAGGCCACTTATTAGTTCGATGATGATCGTGCCGCCCACCAGCGTGCCGATGTTGATGCCGACGACCGTCACGAGCGTCGGCAGCGAAGGCTTCAGGGCGTAGCGAAAGAGAATGGTCCGGGCTCTCAGCCCTTGGGAACGTGCGACCAGGATGAAGTCCTCCTGGAGCACACGTATCATTTCGTTGCGCAGTACCCGTGTGTAGAGCGGAATGAGACCTGAGGCCAGGGCCAAGGTCGGGATCGTCAACGAGAGCAGATTCGGCACGAGTCCGTCACTGATCGGAACGAAGCCGATGGCTGGCAGCCAGCCAAGGGTTACCGAAAAAATGACGATCGCCACCAGGGCGACCACGAAGTTCGGGACCGACTGCAGTCCGAAGGTGAAGACCGCCGTGACCTTGTCGAAGGTGGTGTCGCGGCGCTTGGCCGCGGCGACGGCCAGTGGAATGGCTACGGCTAGGGACACGATCTCCGCCATGAGCATGAGCTGCAGCGTGACCGGCAGCCGCTCGGCGATCGCATCCGTGACTGCCTGCCCAGTCCGGAATGAGGAACCCAGGTCGCCGGACAGTGCGTCCCCAAGCCATTGAAAGAACCGAACCAGCAACGGCTGGTCAAGACCCAACTGGGCGCGGATTTCCTCCACGGCGCCCTCGGTGGGATTGGAACTGGAAGCAACGATCACTTCGGCGGTGTCCCCGGGGAGCAGGTCCAGAAGCACATAGACGAGAAAGCTCACTCCGAACAGAACCGCCAGCAAGTGCACCAGCCGGGTGCCGGCCATACGCAATTTGGTCACTGGGGTCTCCGTGGTGGTCGAGTGGTGCAGTGGATGTCAACTGGGTCCGGTCCCGGATCCCGCGCCGTCCCTCTGAAACTAAGTGTTCTGCATCACACTCATCTACACCCTCGTTCCGGCGGACGGAACAACGGAAGGAGGCGGGCCCCCACCAGGGGTGCCAGACCAGACTGGGAAGGAGGCGAGCATGTTCCGAGCGAAGAAACCCGGAGTATTGCCAGCCCTACATGTAGGTGCCATCTTGTGATGAGCATCACAAAAGATATGGCAGTGGACGAGATCGTCTGACAAGGGGGGGCAGCACATGGCCGAGGAGCACCGTGGGCGGCGAAGACGAAACCGGCAGGGCGAGCTAAGCCGACGGAAGGTGCTCGAGGCCACCGCCCTCCTGGCGTCCCGGGAAGGCCATCGGGCAGCGAGCATCGCCCGAATTACCCGCCTAACCGGGGTGCCAGCCAGCTCTATTTACTGGCATTTCGGCGACAAGCAGACCTTGCTGGCGGCTGCCATGCAGCACTCTTACCGTGAGAGCCGGCCGGAGGCACCTCGGTGGCAGCCGTCGAATGGCGCAGAGAACCGGATTGCGCGGCTGCTGGCCAATGTCACCTACGGCCGCACCAGCCATCTGCGCGCCGGCTACTGGCAGCTGGGACTTACGATCGCGATCGAGGGCAACCCGCAGGACGCACCCCTCCAGGCATTGTTCGAAGAGATTCGAGCCGAGCGCCGGGAACAGATATTGGACTGGTGGCAGGCGGAAGTAGGCCCAACCCACTCAGAACTGATGGCCGACATGACACTGGCTCTGCTGGACGGCAGGTACATCCGCAACGCTCTCGGACCGCCTTTGCATGACGACGTGAGCATTCTGGCCTGCCATGGTCTGCTTCATCTGGCCGAACATCCGGCGGTTCCGGTTTCGGTGCCCGTGCCGATACGGATACCGGCCGACTCCAGCACGTGCTCCGCCACCTCGCGGACCACACTTCTGCGCGCGGCGACGGTGGTGCTGTCGGAGCAGGGCTTCCACGGCGCCACGATCACCAAGATCTGCGAGGAGGCCAACCTGCCTTCCAGCTCGCTGTACTGGTCCTTCCGGAATAAGGGCGACTTGCTGGCCGCGGTCGTCCGGGAAGGCCGGACGGCCCCGGCATCGTCGCTTGACCGGTGCCTCCCTCACATCCCTGTGGCGTGGGAGCCGGACATGGCCTCCGCCCTGCGGGTCCACCTCGCATGGACGGAGGAGGAACCTGAGATCCCCCGGGTCAGCCATCTGCTTTCGCTCCAGCGCCAGGAAGGCGCGGACAGCGGCCGGCAGACGCTCGCGGCGCTGCGCGCCGACTCGAGGTCCGGCGTCGACTCGTGGCTTCAGCGCGCCCTCGGTCCTTTTGCTGGCGCGAACGATTCAGCCCATCTGGCCGAGGTGCCGGAGTTGCTGGCCGATGGCCTCTTCGTCAACCGGCAGCTGGGGGGCCTCAAGGACCCGCTGCCCGACCATGCCGGAGTAATCATCCGAGTGATGCAGGGCGCGGTCCGCGCGCTGGGCGAAGAACGGCCACCGGTGGTCGGCAGCCGGTGATCAGGCAGGAAAGGGAAGCTGGCATGAATGCACAGGACGAGCGGATGAGTACTGTCTCACGTCTGGACTCAACCGAGATGTTCCTGGAGCACACGAGCTCCGTGCAGAAGGCCCTGCAACTGCTCGATGCCTTCCGGGGAACTCCCGAGCCACAGGGCGTCAGCGAGCTCGCCAAACATGTTGGTGTCCCCAAGTCCACCGTTCACCGACTGCTGTCCAGCTTGGAGCGGGGAGCGTTCGTGGTTCGCTCCGGCCAGCTCTACCGCCTCGCCCCGCGGGTCTTCGAACTGGGCAACGTTGTGGCCGGGCGGGGGCCGCGGGGCATCCGAAACATTGCCCTGCCCTTCTTGGCCGAGCTCTACGCTGCAAGCGGGCACAACGTGCACCTGGCTGTGCTGTCCGAGGGCGAGGTTCTCTACCTGGAGAAAATCCACGGCCACGGCTCCGTGCCCGTACCCAGCGCCATCGGCGGCCGGTTGCCGGCCAACTGCTCTGCGATCGGCAAGGTCCTAATGGCCTATGCCCGTGAGGGGGACCTTCCGTCCGGCAACCCGCGGGTGGCCCGGCGGACGCAGTATTCGATCACCGAACCGGGCCGGCTGCGCTCCCAATTGGTGAACATTCGAGTCCGCGGCGAGGGCACCGACCTCCAGGAAGCGGCCCTCGGCGTGGCGTGCCTGGCCGTGCCGGTCTTCGCCGACGGAGCTGCAGTTGCCGCGTTGTCCATATCTTCGTCTACGCGCGGATTCATCCCGTCGGTTTTCCGCCGCCTGCTGGACGAGGCCTCCCGTGGCATCACCACCGCCCTCGGGTCCGGCTCCGGTCCCGGGGGCTGAGGCCCGCCGCGGCACCGGGGAGTCGGCCATGCACCGCTAGCCAATGTCCTGCGGGTCATCGAGACGGGAGAAACCGTTGGCCCGCAGCAGCAGACGGATCGCCAAGGCCGCTACACACAGCGCGGTTCCGGCGAGGACCACCGAGAGCTGTACGCCCCATCGGTCCGCAACGAACCCCTGAAGCAGCGCTCCCGCGGGCATCGCTGCCATGAACAGCATGTGCCGGATCGCGAAGACCCGGCCCCGCAAGCCTTCGGCCACAATCATTTGGATTGCTGTGTTGATGCCGGTGAACACCGCCAGGAAGCACGCTCCGACAGCCAACAGAAACACGAGGCCCAGGACGTAGTGTTCGGTCACCCCGAATCCGACCATCGCCAATCCATATGAGAGCATGCCCCAAAAGACCAACGAGCTGCGGTGCATCTTCCGGCTCCAGCCCACAACAAAGGGGGCGGCGAGCACGGCTCCAATTCCGAGAGCCGCATTCATGAGGCCAAGCTCCGTGGGCCCCACTCTAAACACCGAATCAGCGAACACCACGGTGAGCTGATACAGAGGATGTCCGAGCAGACCCACAAGCATCGAGAGAATGATCGCGATCAGTATGCCCCTCTGCCGCGTGACGTAGGTGCAAGCCTGCCCGAACTGACGGAAGATGCCGGCTTCGGTGCCTAACGTGCCGGAGCGGTGCAGCGGCTTGACCATAGCGAGCGCCACGATCACGCAGGTGAAGGAGAGGGTGTTGAGGAAGAACGCCCAGGAAGCGCCGAAGGCAGCGAGCAGCACGCCGGCAATGGCCGGACCCAGCGAGCGAGCGGCGTTGAACTGCAGCGAATTCAACGCGATCGCCGAGGGAAGGTCATCCCTTGGCACCAGGTCATTGACGAAGGCCTGCCAGGACGGCATGTTAATTCCGTTGGCGATACCCATCAGGCAGACCAGCCCGAGGAGTACGTATTCGTTGTGCACCCCTCCGGCCCAGACCAGCCACATGGCAGCGCCAACCGCCGCCATAATCGATTGGGTGGTTAGCAGGACCCTTTTTCGATCGAATCGGTCGGCGACGTACCCACCCCAGGGGCCTAGGAACACGGCCGGACCCATCTGCGCCACGGTTGCCAGCGCCACCCACACGGCGCTGCCTGTCAAGGAAAAGAGGATGTATGGGACCGTGAGGTTGGAGATCCAGCCTCCAGTGTTCGAGGCGATCGCCCCGATCCAGAAAATCGTGAAGTTGCGGTGCCGGAAAGCTGAAAAGGACTGGGCAAGGGCGCGGCTCTTGGAGGCGCCCCGACCCTTCTGACTGGTGCCTGCCGGTGGCACCGCCCCTTCATTTTCCCGTACCCCGGCGGCACCGTCGGGACCGGCGAGGCCGTCGGGACCGGCGGGAATGGCTGTGAGGGATTCTTCGGGCTTCATCGCCTGCCTTCCATCGCGGCAGGCTCCCGGGGACCAGTTCGCCCGGGAGTCGCCAGGCGGGGGTGCGCAGCCACGCTGCCGCGCACCCCCAGTCGGTTCAGTTAAGGGTTAGTTGTTAGAGACGAAGTCGTCGACCAGCCGGTTGAACTCTTCCGGGTGCTCCACTTGGGCCCAGTGTCCGCAGCGGTTTAGCAGCACCAGACGAGAGTTAGGGATCTTTGCCACCAGGCTCAACGAATTCTCAAAGTGGACCACCCGGTCGTCACGCCCGTGGATTAGCAGAGCCGGCACCGTGCTCTCAGCCAGGGGCGAGAGGTCCATGGTCCGCCGGCCGGCCGGAATCCCATCGATGAAGTTCTGCAGGTGGTCCGGCCTCGACATTGCGGCCTCGGAACGCTGGTTAACCAGCGCGTCCGTGGCGAACTCGGGATCGAAAGTCATGATATTGACGAGCCGGCGCATCCCGGCCGGGGACGGATCGTGGTATGCCGCCTGCAAGACCTTGATGCCCTCGCTGCGTCCGGCGGGGGCGAAGATCGAGGATCCTCCGCCCGAGCCCATGGTGATGAGGTGGGAGATTCTGTCGGGGTGTTCCATCGCGAAGCGGATGGAGGTCATGCCACCCATCGAGTTCCCAATGAACGCAGCTTTTTCGATGCCAAGCGCGTCCAGCAGCTGCACCGCGGCCTCGACGTGGTCACGCTCGTCAGCGGTCACGGCGTCGGATCTGCCCCAGCCCGGCATATCCGCCGCGATACAGCGGTACTTGGTTGCCAGTTCGCGCATGTTCGGACCGAAGTTGCTCCATCCGGTCGCCCCGGGGCCGGACCCATGGAGCATCAGCAGGGGATGCCCTTCACCCGCCTCGTAGTAGTGGATCTTCCAGTTCTTGGCCTGGACGAACCGGCTGATGTCTTCCTGATTGAGATCGAGGGCCACGCCTGTCTCCGCTCTGTAGAGGATGGGATGTGTATTCACTGGCTCGTATCCGGGAGGCGAGCGGGTCTACACGCTCACCCCGCCGACTGTGACCCTGCCGCATCCCGCGCCGGTTCCCAACGGGTCGGTTCCGTCAGGCGGAACAACCCCGCTTTGCAGGTGATCTCTGACACAACACAGTGGTGTCCTCGAGCTCGGGTTCCCCAGGAGCCGCTGGGTACGCCATGTCATCAGTTCGTCCGAACGAAAGGCAACGAGAGTGAAACTTTGGAGAATGGCCGCCACAGGAGCGCTGGCACTGTCGCTGGCGCTCACCGGCTGCGCAGCGGCAGGTGGGAACGCTAGAGACGAAGGCGGCAAAAGCGCGGATACGCCCCCCGGCGTCTCGAAGAATGCCGCGGGGGTACAGGCACTGAACCGCAATGAAGCGGTTGCTGGCGGCGCCTTGCGCATCGGCCTGCTCGCCCCCCTGGAATCGCTGGACCCGATTGCGCCGGGCAACAGCGCGGCCCTCGCCCTGATGCGCCCCATCTATGATGCCCTGTTCGTGTACGACGCCGAGGGCAACTCCGTCCCCGAGCTGGCCGAGTCCCTGGAGTCCAAGGATGGCAAGACCTGGACGCTGGTGATCAAGCCGGACATCACCTTCTCTGACGGCACCCCGTATAACGCGGAGGCCGTGCGGTTGCACGTCGAGCGTCTTGCCTCGCCGGAGTCTCAGTCCCGGTCGGCTGCAGACGCCCGCAATGTTGAGTCGATGCAGGTCCAGGACGCCACAACGCTGATTCTCACGCTGAAGCAGGCCACCATGCGCTTCCCGAAGTTCTTCACCTACGGCATCCAGGGCATGGGCTCCGTCGTTCCCTCCCCCGCCGCGGTCGACAAATTCGGCACCAGGCTGGGGCAGAACGCGGTCGGCGCCGGCCCCTTCGTCCTGGAGTCCTTCCAGGGCGGCGGCGCCATCACGTTGAGGAAGAACCCCACGTACCGGATCGCCGGGCTGCCGCATCTCGACGAGCTCGTCTACGTTCCGGCGACCGATACCCAGGCCAGACTCTCAGCCGTCATCGCCGGAGACCTGGACCTCGCACCCACCCAGTCCGCCGTTGATCTAAAGAAGGCCGAAGAGGCTGGACTGGTCACCCTCCGCCAGTTGAAGGGCACCTACTACAACCTGCTCTTCAACCTGAAGAAGGCCCCGTTCGACGATGTGCGCTTCCGGGAGGCAGTCATGCGGGCCATTGACCTCGACGCTCTGAACGAGGCGGTTTTCGAAGGTCTTCACACCCCCATGCGCGGTATGTTCCCCGAATCAAGTCCCTACTACCTTGATACCGATTGGCCGGGCTTTGACCCGGAGAGGGCCCGGTCCCTGGTCGACGCGTTTACCGCAGAGACCGGCAACGCAGCGGAGTTCGCCATGACCACGACAAGCCCGCCTGAATTCCAGAAGCAGGCGCAGGTCATGCAACAGATGCTGGCGGACGTGGGCATCACGATGAACCTGAACGTCGGCGACCAGCCCACCATGATCACGGAGGCCTTTGCCGGCAACTACCAGGCCCAGCACCGCTTCACCTCCGTCGAACCCGAGGTCGACCAGGGGTTGATGGGTTCCTTCCTCTCCACCTCCCCAATTAACAACTCACAGGCGGGACGTCCGGAGGTTGATGAGCTACTTCTGTCGCTCAACACGGACTTCTCCCCCGAACACAAGCAGCAGGTCTATTCGGAGCTCCAGGAGCGCTTCCGCGAATGGTTACCCATCGTCCCCCTCATCGCCCATGAAAACGGCTGGTATGTCGGCGCCAACGTCGGTAACGCAGAGCCGTTCCCGGGGGACCGAGAACCCGATGTCCGGAAGCTCTGGATAACCAAGTAACCGTACGCCCTGGTCGGATTCCGGCCCGGCCAGGAGCAGGATGGAGGCAATTATGAGTATTTCGGAATCCGACACCGAGTCCACCATGACGCGAGAGATCGACGGCGCGACGAGCGTCCTTGAGCGCACTGAGGCCCTAGCCGAGTTCTTTGAGGCCCAGGCCCGGGAAGCAGAGGACCTCGGTCGGCTACCGCTGGAAACCGTCCAACAGCTGAAGGCGTCCGGTCTGGTGCGCCTGCTGCAACCGCGCGAGTACGGCGGCTATGAGGCCCACCCGACCGACTTCGCTCAGGCGGTTATCAACGTGGGCTCCCGCTGCGGATCGAGCGGATGGGTGGCCGGCGTCGTGGGCGTCCACCCCCATGGTCTGGCCATGGGCGATCCCCGCATCCTGGCCGAACTCTGGGGTGAGGACCCGGACGTGTGGACGTCGTCCCCTTACGCCCCCATGGGCCTGGCCAGGCCGGTGGAGGGCGGTTTCCGCTTCAGCGGGCACTGGAAGTTCTCCTCGGGTACCGACGCCAGCGACTGGGTGATCATAGGGGGTTTGTGGCGCGTCCGGATGGAACCGCCAACCGCGAAGACGTACGCCACTTCCTGTTGCCCCGCAGCGACTATGAGGTAGTCCATGACTCATGGCAGGTCGCCGGACTCAAGGGCACGGGGTCCAAGGACCTCGTGGTCCGGGACGTCTTCGTTCCGGACTATCGTGTCCAGCCTTCGCTCGTGCCTGACCCCTGGGCGCTGGTTAAGGAGCGTGGAAGTGACTCGCCGATGTACGCCATGCCCCGTATGGTGATGTTCGCCGGAACCATCAACACGGCCACGCTCGCTCTGGCCCAGGGCGCCCTCGGCGCCTACCTCGCTTACACGAGGACTCGAAGCAACGGCGCCGGCGCCGCCTCCGCGGACCCGTTCCAGCTGCAGGCTCTGGCGAGGGCCGCCGCCGACATCGAGACGAGCATCGAGCAGCAGCTACGCGACTTCGACCGGGTTTTCGATGTTGTAGCCACCGGAAAGAACGCACCGGAGGAACTGATTCACACCGTCCGGCGAAACCAGGTGCGTAACACGCATCGGGCTCTGGCAGCAGTGGACGACCTCTTCCTGCACGCTGGTGGCGGCTCGCTGAACCTGGACCAGCCGCTCCAGCGGTTCTGGCGGGACATGCACGCAGCCATGAATCATATGTGCAACGTGGCTGAGCCGCTCTACGCGAACTACGGGCTAAGCGCCTTCGGTCATCCGGTGCCGGCCCGGCCACGATAGTCACAGTGTTTAGCGGTGCCGTGTCAACCAGCTTTGCGGCCACCCCGCAGGGGTCCGCTCCCACTGCCGGCGCCTGGGGTACTGAGTCGTTGAATGCACGTAAATAGGGTGAAGACCTCTAGGTTCGGTCTACGAAGCAGACCGAACCTAGAGGTCTTCCATTTCCTACCGTGAGGCCGTCAGGCTCCTACGGGAGAGCGGTCCTGGACGCATGGGCCCGGCCGTCCCGTGTAGGATGCGGCTAGAACCTAGGGGTTTCCGACACCGCGCCGGTTGGCGGGGACCACCTAGGGCACCAGCGCCCGGGAAATCCCCTTCGAGGCGTGGCGCACCATTTCGGCTGTGGCTGCCGCATTGAACCCGTTGGTGGGGGAGGAGACGGAGATCGCCGCGACAGCGCGGCCATGGCGAATGACTGGGGCAGCGACGCAAGTCAGGCCGAGAGCGACTTCTTCCCGGTCGTATGCCACGCCTTCTTGCTGGACCTTATGCAACTGCGCGATCAAACGTGAGGTCTGGGTGATGGAGTACTGCGTGAACCGAGGCAGCGGGATGGCCAGGACCGGGTCCACCACCGTCTTGTCTGAGAAAGCCAGGATGGCTTTGCCCAGCGCCGAGCAGGTCGCCGGCATCCGGCCGCCGATTGCGGTGGGCAGCCTGGTCGACTTGTGGCTGTGGATCTTCTCCAGATACACGACGTCCGGGCCGTTGAGTACCGCCAGGTGCACCGTGCGGCCGCTGACCGTGAACAGCTCGGAGAGGTAGGGCAGGGCGAGGTCCCGCAGCCCCTGCGGGGCGCAGTGCTCCACCCGGTTCCCCAACTCGAACACCCGCCAGGAGAGCCGGTACTTGGAGCCGACCCGGTCAATGAACCCGCCCTGCGCCAACGTCGTCAACAGCCGGAAGGCCGTGGACTTGTGGATGCCGGCCTGGCGCGCGAGCTCACTCACGCCGACCTGTTGTGAGGCGGTCCCAAAAGCGTCCAATAGCCGGAGTGCTTTCAAGACGGAGGTCGAAGTGTCAAATGAACCCTGCTCCGGCGCACCGGGAAGGGGGGCGGAAATCCGGGATGCAGTTTCAGGGCGTGCCATCGTCGTCATAACCCAAGTCCTTCCTCCATGTCGCTGTCTCCGTTGATCAGCGAATCGGTAAAACTGTAGCGACCTATACAGAAGCTGTAGCGCATATTACTGAGGTGAGAGCTGGATCACAACAGGTGGCGCTCGGGTAATGGAACAGGCCTTCCCGGCGTACGTTCCGAGTCCCGAAACAGGAAGATTGGCCTGTAGGGCGGTTCCGATATGTCATGAATACGAACTTTGAGGCCCAGTCCGGACTTACGAGGAGTCGCTATGCCGAAGACCACCACCGCCGCAGCCATAGAGGCCTCCAGATTCCGCGAGGTCCTTGGCCACTACCCCACCGGGGTTGCCCTCATCACCGGAATGGTCAACGGTGAACCAATCGGCATGGTCGTCGGAACCTTCACCTCGGTCTCGATCGATCCGCCCCTGATCGCTTTCCTCCCAATGAAGACTTCCCGCAGCTTCGAGGCGCTGCGCACCGTAAACTCCTTCACTGTTAACATCCTCGCCCACGATCAAGAGGACCTCTGCCGGGGCTTTGCCCGGCCAGCACAGAACAAGTTCCAGCGGGTCAGCTGGACCCCGTCGTCGAACGGTTCCCCCGTCATCGACGGGGCGGTGGCAAGCATTGACTGCGATTTCCACGCCATCCTTGCGGGTGGGGATCACCACATCGTACTCGGCGCCGTCACCAGCCTCGAGGTCCACCGCCCCGTCGTGCCGCTGCTGTTCTTCCAGGGGGGCTACGGTGGGTTTGTCCCTCGCTCCCTGATGGTGCCCTATGACAAGGAACTTGCGGCCAGCGTGACGCTCGCTCAGGAATTGCGCCACTCCACCGAGGTCCTCGCGGAATTCACTGGAGCAGAAGTCACCACCTACGCCCGGGTAGGCAACGACGTCGCCACTGTGGCCACTGTGGCCGGCCCCGGCATTGACGCTGTCTCCGTACTGGGGGCGCGCTTTCCGCTTATGCCCCCGCTGGGAGAAATGTTCGTCGCCTGGGAGCCGGAGGCGGAGGTGGAGGCATGGCTGGGTCGAGCGTTCGGCATCGACGAGGACGCCAAGCAGTTCTTCCGCGCCCGTCTGGCAGCGACCCGCGAGCGAGGCTGGGCGCTGAATCTGGGCGGCACAGAGAGCGAGCAGCAGCTTTTTGAGGCAATGCGTCTCTACAACTCGGACGATCTCACCCCTGCAAACCAGCGCAAAGTCGTAAGCAGTCTTTTGCGTGCAACAGAACGCTACCAAGACATCGAATGGGTCCCGGGACAAACTTACGGAATCGGATCCATTGTCGCACCGGTTTGGGGTGATGCGAACCAGGTGCAACTGGTGTTGCGCCTCTCGCAACTGCCTCCGGTTTCGGATCAGGAGCAGGTCCTTCACTGGGCGCGCGCACTGATGGCTGCTGCCAACGAGGCAAGCGCGCGCATCGCGGCGCGGAGCTAGTGGACGTGGCACGCAAACGCAAGGGGGACAAAGATCCCAAGGACCATGGTGTTGCATACTCATTTCGTGCCTTCAAGCACCGGAATTTTTCCCGCTTCTGGCTCGGCGCCCTGGTTTCGAACATTGGCGGCTGGCTAAGCAATCTGGCCGTACCGTTCGTTCTTTACGACATCACCGGCTCGGCGGTCTGGGTCGGCCTGGCCAGCGTCGCCCAGTTTGTCCCGGGCGTTCTTCTCGGCCCCCTGGGCGGTGCCCTCGCAGACCGCTACGACCGGCGCCGGGTCCTGCTTGCCACCCAGGTCGGCATGGCCATCTCCGCCCTGCTGTTATGGGGGGTTTGGGCTTCTGGTATCCATGACCCGCTGGTCCTATTGATCCTCGTCGCCCTGATCGGATCCTTTGGCGGCGTCAACATGCCCAGCTGGCAGTCCTTCGTCTCCGACCTGGTGCCCCGCGCTGACCTGATGTCTGCCGTCACGCTGAACTCCCTGCAGTTCAACGCCGCGCGCTCCCTCGGCCCAGCCATCGCAGGCTTGCTCATCGCCTCCCTCGGCCCTTCTTGGGCATTCCTGCTGAACGGGATTTCCTTTGTCTTCGTCATCGTCTCGCTGCTGGTGATCAAGCTACCCAAGCACGTGGTGTCGACCGAAGCGCGAGTTCCGGTGATGCGCCAATTCGGCACCGCTCTCGGTTACGTCAAGCGACAGAAAGGGATTCTGCTTGCGGTTCTGCTCTCTGTAGTGGTAGGCGTTCTAGGCAACCCGATGTTCTCGCTCACCGTTGTGTTCGCCTCCGATGTCTTCGGTGTCGACGCCCTGGGCCTCGGCCTGCTCAACGCGGCCCTGGGTTTCGGTGCCTTGCTCGCCGCCCCCGTCGTGGCAGGCTGGAGTAAGCAGTTGCCGCCTTCCGCGGTGGTCAAGTGGGGGTTGGTGCTTTACGGCGTCTCGCTCATGGCGTTCGGCACAGTCGATTCGTACTGGCTCGGTGTGGGGCTGCTAGTCGTCGTCGGCGCCTGTTTCCTCGCAGTTGTCTCCGGCATCAACACCGCGGTGCAGCTGATTGTGGCTGACCACATGCGTGGCAGAGCCATCGCCGTGCGACACGTCTTCTACACCCTCTCATTTCCCATCGGGTCGATGCTTCAGGGCGCAATCGCCGACGTGTGGGGCGTCCAGGTTTCGGTGATCATCGCCGGTGCCGCGATGATTGTCTGTGTCCTGACCGTCCTGGCTTTCCGCTCGAAGATCACCTTCGCCAACCTTGACGACGCCCACGACGAGGGCGGAACGGAGCACACTCTCGGCGTCGCTGCCTAGAAGCTGGCTGATCCAGCCGTAAGCGGATTAGGCGGATGGTTCATCCCTTCCCCGCCCACCCCTGAGAGGTCTTCACCCGCTTCGCATGCACCGACGTCCTGATCAGTGCGCTTTAGGCGCCGGCAACGCACCGCCGCGTCGCGGACGCGAAGCAGACCAGCGCGGCGCACGAGGCCGTCACCAGTACGGCTGCGAGCGGACCGGCGCTGGTTTCGCCGGCCAGTCCCACGAGGGGAGCGACGGCCGCGCCACCGAGGAACTGGGCGCACCCAATGTACGCCGAGCCTGTTCCTGCCGCGTGGCGCGCATGATCCATGGCGCGAGCAATGGCGTTGCCGTTTATGAAGCCCAGAGAGCCAATGAGGAAGAACAGCGGCAGCGGATACAGGGCAACCGGGGCCGAGACGAGGATCAGCAGGGCAAAAGCGAGGGACGCGCCCGCCATGATCCACAGCCCTAGGGCCAGCATGCGCTTAGTGCCCCGCGTGCGCACCAGGGGCGCGTTGATACTGTTCGCGAGGATTAATGCGAGGGAGTTCAAGCCGAAGAGCAGTCCGCTCGCCAGTGGGCTCAAGCCCATAACGTTCTGGAATATGAACGGTGAGGCAGATATGTACCCCATGAGCACCATGAAGGCGAAGAGCTTCAGCAGCATGTAGCTCGCGAAGCTGTGGCTCCGCAGCAGCGCGAACCCACCCGGGGCGGGGGTTGAGGGTGCCATTCGAGGCGGCCGCGTCTCCGGAATGAAGAACATCGCAACCACAAACATGGCCGCCGCTAGGACGCAGAGTGCCCAGAGCACTCCGCGCCAGCCTATTGGCTCGGCCAGGATCCCACCGACAAGCGGGGCCAGGATCGGTGCCAGCCCGCCGACGACGGCCAGCAGACTGTAGGCCCGCGCGGCCTCGGGGCCACGGAAGAGGTCCGCGACGATCGACCGGCCAATCACCACACCGGACGCCCCGGCGAAACCCTGCACGAGCCGGGCGGCCACGAGAACCTCCAAAGCTGGCGCCATTGCGGCGACGGCGGAGGCCGCCAGGCAAAGCAGCGTACCGGTGATCAGCGGGCCCTTGCGGCCGAAGCGATCCGAAAGCGGGCCGAACACCAGCTGCCCTATGGCCATCCCGAGCAGGAAGGCCGTAAGCGTGAGCTGGACCCCCGAGGCTTCCGAACGTAGATCCGCGGCCAGCTGTGGAAACGCGGGCAGGTACATGTCAGTGGCGAAGGGCGAGATGGTCGTGATCACGGCCAGGACGAACAGAAAGCTGAGCCTGGGTTCCCCGTTTGGACGGACCTGCTTCGGGAACTGCACGGATAGCTTCACGTCGGCTAGCTCGGACGGTTTGCGCGCGGATGGGTTCATCTCCCCAGCTTCATCCTTCACCGCGGAGATCGGGCCGATTCTGTTCCACCTGCCGGGATGGGCTTTACACGCCCTGTTGGCCCCGGAACAGCGCTCGGCGAACCCCAGCGGCGGACCGAGGTCGTCCGTCCCCCCGCTGGGGTTCGCCGAGTTGGACCTGTGGCTACTGCAAGGCCCAGACGAGGCGCCAGTCCGGATCGCCGGTTCCCACACGGTTGCCGGGGAAGCCTCCGACCCTTTCACCCACGTACCAGCCGTTGGTGTGCGCCATCAGCGGCGCGATGGGCATCCATGCGCTCAATCTTTCCTGGAGTGCCGTGTAGATCTCCGCCCGGTTCGCGCGACCCTCCTCGGTCTGTAGCTCATCCAACAGCGCGTCAACCTCGGGGTTCCCGGCCTTGCCGTTGTTGCCGGTGGAAGTGCTGTGGTAAAGGTTGCGCAGTCCCTGGTCCACTTCCTCGCGAACCTCAGTAAAGCGGTGCTGAGCCTGGTAGTTCCCCGAGAGCGCCTCGGTCACCATGGTCGGTTGGTCCGACACGTTGATGTTCATGGTGATCCCGGCGTCGGAAAGCATCTGCTGCATCACCGCCGCCTGCTTCTGAAACTCCGGCGGGCTAGTCGTGGTCAGGTTGAATTCGGCTGTGCCACCGGAGGCCACGTACTCCTCCGCCAAGGCCTTGGCCTCCTCCAGATTGTAGGACGGCCAGCCGCTTTCAACATAGAACGGGTTGGTCTCGGGGAACAGTCCCTTCATCACGGGATGGGTTCCGCCGAATACTGCGCCGTTAAGTCCGTCGACGTCGATCGCTTGAATCACCGCTTGGCGGAAGACCGGATCATCGAATGGTTCCTTTGTCAGGTTGAACAGCAGGTTGTAGTATGTGCCGACGGGCTGATAGAGCGAGATCAGCCCGCCCTCGGTGGCGTCTGCCAGGTCCATGCCTGACTGCGTAGGGGCCATGTCTATGTCGCCGGCGATCGCGGCGGAGAGTCTGGACTGAGTATCTGTCGCAGCAACGAATTCGAGTTCGTTGAGCAGCGGCGCGCCGGCAATCCTGTAGTTCTCATTGCGCTCGAGGACGATGTCCCCGCCGGGCTGGAAAGACTTCACCTTGAACGGGCCCAGTCCCACCGGACTCGTGGAGAACTTATCGCCGAGCTCCGCAACAGCCGTTGGCGAGGGAATCATTGACGGCCCCCCAGGCAGTCCCCAGACAAACGCCTTCGGGAAAGCCATGTTGGGGCGCGCCAAACGCATAGTCACGGTCGCCTCGTCGGTGGCGGTCAAGGAGGTAATCTGCCGCATGTCCGCCGCGGCGCGGGACTGGGAACCCTCGGCTGCCAGGTTCTCGAGGTGGGTCGCCACGGCCTGTGCATTGAAGTCCGTGCCGTCGGTGAACTTCAGCCCCACGGGCAGCTTCATGATCCATGTGGTGCCGCCGTCGGTCGTCTCGATAGACTCTGCGAGCTCCGGGGTCACCTCCCCTTTGTCGTCGTACACGAACAAGACGTCAAAAATTGCCCGCATGACCGTTCCCCCCGAGGCGACCGACGTGCGGGGGTCAAGCGTCTCAACTGGCGCTGACAGGCCCACGGTTAGCGACCCGCCGGCCACCGGCTCGCCGCGTTTCAGGGACTGCGCTCCCAAGTCACTAACGCTAACGTCGGGGGGCAGCCCTGCCGTGGCGGAAGTGCTGGCAATCTGCGGTGCGGACACGCTGCCGCACGATGTCACAAGCATCATCAGGGAGGCCGCCCCAGCCACGACCAGATTCCGGAACTTCATGTTAAGGTACCTCTCCTTAGGCGGGGCGCCCGTGCCCCGCGACAGTGTGGATGCTGCTAGTCGGTCACAATCGATGCGAGGACCGGCCGACGGGTCGAAACGCCCGCCCACTCGGCTGCTGCCCGGCTCACCGTGCCGGTGCTGAAGAACTCGGTGAAGACCTGATTGAACATCTCAGGCTGGTCGGTCTGGCCCTGATGCCCACAGTCATCCGGATAGAAGACCTGCACGTTAGGCATCTGGTCCTCCTGCAGGTACGCGTTTTCCACCGGACCCAGCACGTCCTGGCGGCCGTAGAGATAGATCATCGGAATCGTCAGCCGATCCAGCCGACCTTTGAGCCGCAGCAGTTGCTTGGTGTTCGGGTCCTTAGCCGCGTTGCGGTTCCATTTCGCGGCCGCCATGAACGAGTTCCGCTGCATCTCGGCGGACTGAGTGCGCATATCGAGGACTTCGTCGGTCACCGCTTCGCCGCGGTGGATGATCGCTGTCATCATGTCCTTCATAGATTCCTTGGTACCTTCCCAAGCTGGGAAGCCTGTACCTCGGGTGAGCTTCTCCTTCGGGATGTCAAACGCGTCATTGAAGCCTGACGTCGCGATCATGCCCAGCCGCTCCACCAGCTCGGGATAGGTGACAGTGAAGTAGGCGGCGCATTGGGCGCCTTGTGAGTTGCCCGCGATCTGGAAGCGCTCAAGCCCTAGCGCATCGACGAAGTCCTTCACGAACTGTACCCAGCTCATGTGGCCGCGGATCGGACGGTACTCGGGGCGGGTGTCAGAGAGCCCGAAACCGGGCCGGTCCGGGGCGTAAACGCGGAACCCGGCCTCGGCCAAGGCGGGCATCATGAATCGCCAGCCCGCGGCACCGGAGGAGCCAGGAAGGCCGCCGTGCAGCAGAACAACCGGCGAGCCCGTCACTGGTCCAGCAGCCATATAGTGGGCGCGGGCCCCGTTGGCCAGCTCGATGTACAGGCTCTCAGCGCCGGCGATCTCGATTACGTTGCTGTCGTCATTGGTTGTCGTAATCACTTGGTTAGTCCTTCTGCTTGTAATGCTCATTGGAGGTGTGGTTAGACCTTGGTGTTTGGCGGAAGGTCCAAGCCAAAGCTGTCTAGGGTCCAGTTCCGATATGCTGGTTCGGCGACGTTTACGATGTGGTTCATGGCGCCGTGCATGTCCCGCCAGAACCGCTGGAGAGGCTGGCTCATCTGCAGCGATCCACCGCCGGCGTGGAGGAAGAGGTCGTCGACGGCGGCCAGTGCGCGGTGCGTGGCGCGGACCTGATTGCGACGGACTTCCAGCCGGGTTTCGATCGGGACGACCGCGCCACTGGCTGCGATGTCGTACACACGCTCGAAATCGCCCAGGACATGGCTAACGGCCGACTGAATATCAGCGGCTGCCTTTCCGACCGCCTGGAGCTGGAAGGGGTCGGCCGTGGCAGCGGAACCTCCAAGCACTGTGCGGTTCCGGGTGAAAGCCATCGCGGCTGCGAGCGCGCCCTGAGCGATGGCTAGCGTGCTGGTGGTGATCGCCCCAGAGAACATCACCCCGCGCGGAATGGCGTACAACGGGTTCTCCAGCCCCAGTGTTCGGGCGGCCGTTCCAGCGACGATCTCGTCCTGCTCGATCACCCGGTAGTCGGGCACGAAAACATCGCGCACCACGAGGTCCTTGGATCCAGTTCCCCGGAGGCCCATGACGTCCCACGAATCCTGGAGGATTTCGTAGTCTGCACGGGGAAGGCAGAAGTGGCGGACGTCTTGCCGGTTCGGGGTTCCGTCCTCGCTGGCGACGAATCCACCAATCATGACCCACTGGCAGTGGTCGGTGCCGGAAGAGAATTTCCAGTGCCCAGTGAAGCGGAAGCCCCCATCAACCGGAGTACCCACTCCCATCGGGGCGTAAGGCGAGGCGACCCAGGTATCGGGGTCGTCCGCCCACAACTCCTGCTGAAGCCGGTCGTCAGCCTGGGCGAGCTCGTGAGGGTGTACACCCACGACACCGCCAACCCATCCGGTGGAGGAGTCCGCAGAGCCAGTGGCAAGCACAGCCTTCATGAACTCGACCGGATGCTTCTCCATTCCGCCGTAGCGCTTGGGTTGAAGCATCCGGACGATTCCGGTCCCCTTTAGCCGGGCCGCGACGTCGTCGGTGAGCCGTCCAAGTTGCTCGTTGGCCCGTCCGTTTTCAGCGAAGTACTCGGCGAGGACCTCGATGCGCTCCAAAACATTGTCGGTCGCAGATGTTGCAGTTTCATGCACTATGTCAGTCATGTCGTTCTCCGGTCGAGAAGCCAGGTCAGGAGTTGTCTGCGGCGTCAGTGGGGTCCACTGGCCGGCGCCTGGCGTGGCCCCAGTAGTGGGCTGCGGAGTAGCGGGTGGGGGTCCAAGAGTCCTCGTCGATGAGAATTCCGCCGGTGCCGTATTCGATACCGAATGCGGAAGGGCTGCGGACGTAGAAGCTGACCATCTTGTCGTTTGTGTGTTTGCCCAGAGTGGAGAGGATGGGGGCGGCGTCATCCTCAAGCACTTTGTCCCAGGCCCGGCCCACGATATCTAGTTCGCTGACCTCGAACATCAGGTGCCCGATGGCCGAACCGACACCTGGCAGCTGCGCGAAGGCGAAGGAATGGTGTCGGGAGTTACAGTGTAGGAAGGTAAGGTCCAGGTCTCCGTTCGGACCTGCCTCGATGTGGTCGCTCAGGGAGAAGCCGAGGACGTCGAAATAAAGGTGACGGTATGCCTCCCAGTTCACGACGGACTGGAACACATGGCCGAATCCTCCGGAACCTGTGACAAAGGTGGCACCCACCGGGGAGATGAAGCGGTCGGTGGCTTCGCGCAGCCCGTAGTGCAGTTCGATCGACACCAGCCCGTCTGGGTCCTGAAAGCTGAGGCCGTCGGAGATTCGACGGGACCTCAGCTTGTCGCTGGTCATCTGCTCCACGATGTAGCCCGCTGCCTGCGCTCTCTCGCCCAGTTCTGCCAACTCCGCGGGACCTCCGACCTCCCATCCGATTGCGCTCAAGCCGTCCAGCTCCGCCTTGTTCACGACGAGGCGATACTCCTTCTCGTCCATGCGAAACTCGATACTCGCGTCGGTCACCACCGCAGCCTGGAGGCCGAGCAGATCTGCGGCGAAGGCCTTCCACCCGTCGAGATCCGTGGCGTTGATGATCGCGTAGCCGAGGCTCCGGACCTTGGCATTGGAGCCTCGGCCGCTGCCCAGGAGCGCAGCCTCGCTGATTTCGTCGGTCTGAATAATGCCCATTGCTCTCTCCTTCTCGATAGCCGTTCACCGC
Organism: Arthrobacter sp.; assembly: GCA_040274025.1. GTDB lineage: Bacteria > Actinomycetota > Actinomycetes > Actinomycetales > Micrococcaceae > Arthrobacter_B. Next base: position 37,994 of record JBELZL010000024.1, read on the forward strand.
GGGCTCATCTGCCGCGGCCTGAGCGCTGCCGGGTGAGTTGCTGACCCAACCCGAAGGCCCTGTTATCCGTGTCAGATATCCTGATGGTGTTCGGACATACCGCAAATCTGGTCGTGCCAGCACTTGGAACACTCAGCCGTTTCGCCCCCTGCGTTCCAGCCCACGGAACATTTCGATCCATCGGATAACCACACACCATCCTTGGGCGCTTTCGTCGCGCCTTTCCACATTGATGTGCAGTCCAGTCTGGGAGGACGTCAGTTCGCAGGCACATCTCAGGCGGATAAATGACTACACCTTTGCGGCAGCATTAAGTGGACAAAGTAATCTGGTGCCCCCGGGCACTGCAGACGCCGGCATCTGCAGCAACTGGGAGAGGTGGCCGCCTGATGCGGGCTGGTGATTGTGGAACGCACTCGCCTGCGCAGGTGCTCGTTTCGGACGGCTTCAGTGGACTGTCCTGAACTAAAGGGCTTATGCCAGAAGGTGTGCGAACCCTATACAGGGCGGGGTACTGGCACAGAACGGCAGAGGCGACAGTCAGCGGCCGCCTGGTTTGGCCGCCGCACGGTCGATAACTTCGCGGCGCGCTGGGATAATCTTTCTGCCAGCTATAGCTCGGGGCGAGCTTCCACTCGCCGTCCTCCTTGACGTACACGCTGCTCAGCAGCGCCGTGTACGGGACACCGTCCCGGTCCGCCCGCACCCGGTAGGTGAGGAAACCGGCGTCGTCCCCCAGGTAATCCTCCCGGGCGTCAAGGATCTCGAAGGCGGACCACGGCGGGCCGGTCATCGAATCGACTCTCTGTTGCCGGTCAGTGATCCGCAGCCCGTTGGTCAACAGAACCACCGGCTGGCTGGCCAGCGTCTCAGCGTAGAAGGCGGTGGCTTCTTCCGGGCCGGTGGACAGCGCGTGCCAGCCGGCTGTTTCGAGTTCCACAAGTTCGTTTTCCATGGTCCGGCACTCTAGTCCGGGCCTGCGGGGAGAAACAGTACCGCCCGGAATACCTGCGCTATTACATGCGCTGGCATGAAAGTGAAGAAGATCGGATTCCTTTCCTTTGGCCACTACCAGGACGTCCCGGGTTCCCTGACGCCCACCGCCGGCGATGCGCTACTGCAGGCCATCGACCTGGCGGTCGCGGCTGAAGAGGTCGGCGCCGACGGTGCCTTTGTCCGCGTGCACCACTTCGCTCCGCAGCAGGCGTCCCCTTTCCCGCTGCTCGCCGCGATGGCTGCCCGGACCCAGCGGATCGACCTGGGCACCGGCGTCATTGATATGCGCTACGAAAATCCCCTATATATGGCGGAGGAAGCAGCAGCCACGGATTTGATCAGCGGCGGCAGGCTGCAGCTGGGCATCAGCCGGGGATCCCCCGAGCCGGCCCTGCGCGGTGCTGAGTCCTTCGGCTATGTACCCAGCGAGGGTCAGACCGACGCGGACATGGCCCGCCACCACACGGAGATCTTTCGTGCCGCCATCACCGGCCGCGGCATGGCCCCGGCAAACCCGCAGATGACCGGTCACTCCGGCCTGCTGCCGATCGAACCCCAGTCTCCCGGTCTGAGCGACCGCATCTGGTGGGGTTCAGGAACGCGTGCGACGGCGAAGTGGACCGGTGAACAGGGAATGAACCTGATGAGTTCCACACTGCTCACCGAGGACACCGGCGTTCCCTTCGACGAACTGCAGGCCGAGCAGATCCACGCCTATCACGAGGCATGGAAGGCCGCCGGGTACCCCGGGCAGGGCAAAGTATCCGTCAGCCGCAGCGTCATCCCGCTGGTCAGCGACCAAGACCGGCGCTACTTCGGTCTGCGCGCGCAGGCTGAAGCCAAGGACCAGGTAGGACGGTTGGAAGGCGGGCTGGCACGGTTCGGCCGCAGCTACGTCGGCGAACCGGACGTCATTGCCAAAGAACTGGCCGGCGACGCCGCCGTCCAGCTCGCAGACACCGTGCTGGTCACCGTTCCGAACCAGCTGGGCGTCGACTACAACGCAGCGCTGCTGGAGAACATCGTCAAGTTCGTCGCGCCCGACGCCGGCTGGCGGTAAGCCGGTTCATTGGGTGGCTCCCGTCAGGGCGGCCGCGATGAGGGCGCCGGCGCCGTCCTCAACGCGGCCGTTCAGGCGTATGGCGTTGATGTGCTCAAGCGGTGCGGCCAGTGGCACTGTGTGCGGCTCGCCGTCGCAGATGAGTGTGACAGGGTCAATGGCTGACCAGGCGGAGTCGGTGCGCACCGCGGCGCCGAAGCTGGCTTCACCGCCACCGAAACAGACTGCGCGGATGCTGTCGACGCGAACCTGGGATGGATAGTCCAGCGTTATCCCTTCCTCATCCATGAGGACTGCATCGTCCTGCACTGCGCGCAGAGACCCGCCGCCTAGGAAGCTCCCACTCGTCCTGGCAGCTCCAGCTGGCGGCAAGAGTCACCGGCCGGCAGCCGTAAGGCTACTTCTTGCGGCCGAAGACCAGCGATGCCAGCGCAGTCGCCGCAGTGACCGTGTAGACCGAGGGCCAGGCACCCATCTTCTTGGCCAGCGGGTGGGACAGGCCGAAGGCAGCAACATAAGTGGTGGTGAGGGCGACGGCGGCGCCCGTGCCGGCGTCGCGCTTCCACAGGGCGAACGCGGCCGCACCCGCAGCGGCGAGAACGGCGCCGCCGAGCTGGCGGTTGCCGGTGTCGCGGGCGGTCTTGTAGCCGCCGATCAGGCCGGCGGAAGTGATGAGCGGGGTCAGCAGGGATGCCACGGTTTTCTCCTTGGGGTCGACTGCTTCCAGCCTAACCCCACTCATCGAGGGGCCACTTACGGCCCGTTTCAGCGCTGAAAAGAGCCGTAACTGGCCTCTCGGCGAGGGGTGGGGGAAGAGTGCGGCGGATTTCGTTCGGCTCCCTACCGATAGGGGGCCTGGCGGCGTTTACTGGAACCTTCAAAACGCAACCACAAAGGAGTGGCTATGGAAGAATCTTCCGCCGTCGAAACCTGGCTGAACGCCTTCAACACCGCGCTGACCACCCGTGACACCCAGGCCGCCGCGGAACTCTTCGAGGAAGACGGACTCTGGCGCGACTTCGTCTCCTTCACCTGGAACCTGAAAACACTGGAAGGCCGCGGCGAAATCACCGGCATGCTCGACGCTGTCCTGGACCAGGTGCAGCCCACCGGCTGGCAGCTTACCGAACCGGCGTCGGAGGCCGACGGCGTCACCGAGGCCTGGATCAGCTTCGAGACAGCCGCCTCACGGGGGTGGGGACACCTTCGGCTGCGGGACGGCAGGGCCTGGACGCTGCTGACCACCATGCAGGAGCTAAAGGGATTCGAGGAGCAGAAGGGCACTAACCGGCCCAAGGGCGTGGAGCACACCGTGGAACGCGGGCGGAAATCCTGGCTTGAGCAGAAGCAGGACCATCAGGCCCGGCTCGGCTACGAGGACCAGCCCTACTGCGTGATCGTCGGCGGCGGGCAGGGCGGAATCGGCCTGGCAGCCCGGCTGCGGCGGCTGAACGTTCCCACCATAGTCATCGAGCGGAACGAGAACGCCGGCGACTCCTGGCGCAAACGGTACAAGTCCCTCGCTCTCCACGACCCGGTCTGGTACGACCACCTTCCGTATCTGAAGTTCCCCGACGACTGGCCCGTGTTCGCGCCCAAGGACAAGATCGGCGACTGGCTGGAGCACTACACCGCAATCATGGAGCTGGACTACTGGTCCGGCACCGAGTGCCTGGGCGCGGCCTATGACGACGACGCCGGAACCTGGGAACTGCGGGTCCGCCGCCGCGGCGAGGAGGTAACGCTCCGCCCGCAGCAGCTCGTCTTCGCCCTCGGAGTCTCCGGCTATCCCAACGTCCCGGAGTTCGAAGGTGCCAACGCCTTCCTCGGCGAGCAGTACCACTCCTCCAGATACCCCGGCGGCGACGACCAGACCGGGAAGAAGGCGCTGATCATCGGATCCAATAACTCGGCTCATGACATCGCGGCGGATCTCTGGGAACACGGCGCGGACGTGACCATGCTGCAGCGCTCCTCCACCCACATTGTCCGCAGCGACTCACTGATGGAATTCGCGCTGGGCGACCTGTACTCCGAACGTGCGCTGGCCGCCGGAATCACCACGGAGAAGGCGGACATGCTCTTCGCCTCGCTCCCCTACCGGATCCTGCCCGATGCCCAGATCCCCATCTACGAGAGAATCGCCGAGCACGACGCCGGGTTCTACGACCAGCTGCGTGCCGCCGGATTCAACCTGGACTTCGGCGAGGACGGATCCGGCCTGTTCCTGAAGTACCTGCGGCGCGGCTCCGGCTACTACATCGACGTCGGCGCATCCCAGCTGATTATCGACGGGCGGGTGAAGCTGAAGCAGGGCCAGGTCGCCAAGCTCACCGGCAACGCGGCGGTGCTCGACGACGGCACGGAGCTGGAGGCAGACATCATCGTCTACGCCACGGGCTACGGGTCAATGAACAACTGGCTGGCGGACCTGATCTCCCCCGAAGTGGCCGACCAGGTGGGCAAATGCTGGGGCTACGGCTCCGGCACCACCAAGGACCCCGGCCCCTGGGAAGGCGAACTGCGGAACATGTGGAAACCCACCAACGTGGAGAACCTGTGGATCCACGGCGGCAACCTGCACCAGAGCCGGCACTACTCCCTGTTCCTGGCACTGCAGCTGAAGGCCCGGATGGAGGGCCTGCCCACTCCGGTATACGGGCTGCAGGAGGTGCATCACCGGCGGTAGGGGCCGCTTTGGTTGGGGAAGTGGAGCCTTGTGCAGGAAGCGGAGGGACATCAGCGCCAGTAATTGTTGGCCGCCGCGATGGTGGCGAACTCGATGGCCACCACGTGTGACGACGCTATGAGCTCTTCCGGATCCGTCGAATACACGTCCCGGCCCGCCTTGAGGACCTTCTCGTCGGGCTGAATGGCGTAAATGCTGTGCAGCGCCAGTTCCAGGGCGAGTTTGCGGCCCTCCTCCGGCGTCGCGGTCAAAAGGGAGTTTCCCGGGACGAGTTCCATGCTGCACCTGGTTTCGTGTAGGTCGGCCAACAGCCCCCTCTTCCACGATTCCAGCCCGGCCGGCGTTTGGGAACGCCGGCCGGACGATTCGTGACGGGAACTTACGCGCCCGGGGTACTTCCGCCGGCGGTCCGGTAGCTCCATAGCTCTGCACTGACGCCCACCGGCTTGCGGCGCTCGGCGTCGGCTCCCTCGCCGTGCCCGTGCCCGTGCCCGAAGTTCTTGGAAGCCACCCAGTCCTGGAAGGACTTCTCATCCCGCCAGCGCGTAATGACCAGCCACGTGTTCCTTTCATCCGTGGGCTGCAGGAGCTCAAAGCCTTCAAACCCGTCCTGGTTGTCCACGGCACCGGCGCGCGCGGCAAAGCGGCGGGCCAGTTCATCGCCGGAATCTGCAGGGACAGTGATCGCGTTGATTTTAATGATGCTCATGCCCCCATTATCGCTACCCGGGCTGTGCGCAAACGCCGCTAAGCTCAACAGCATGAGAACGGACTTCGATCCCGCCGAAATGGGCGGCCGCAGTTTCTACCGCCTGCTCACCTCGGTGGTGGTACCACGCCCCATCGCCTGGGTGTCCTCCGTGTCCGCAGACGGCGTGGAGAACCTGGCCCCGCATTCCTTCTTCACTATCGCCTCGGTCAATCCCCCGGTTGTCTCCTTCACATCGGTGGGTGAGAAGGACTCGCTGCGCAACATCCGCGAGACGGGTGAATTCGTCATCAGCCTCACCCCGGAGGACATGTTCGAGGCAGTCAATGCCACCGGCACCGGCTTTGCCGCAGAGGTCAGCGAGTTCGACGCCGCAGGCATCGCCCGGGAGCCCGCTGCCACCGTGCGTCCACCGCGGGTCGCGGGTTCACCGGTGGCCCTTGAATGCCGGCTGCACGAGATCCATCCAGTTGGCGACTGCTTTGTGGTCTACGGCGAAATCCTCCTCGCGGCCATCCGCTCGGACACGCTCGACGGCGATTCCCACCCGAGGATCGAGGCGCTGCGCCCGCTCTCCCGGCTGGGCCTGAATGAGTGGGGAACCGTCGGCGGCGTCCGGGAAATCACGCGGATTCCGGCCGACGAATGGCCGGGCCACTACCGTGGCAACTGAGCCGCCAGAGGACCCGCCAAGACGCTCCAGCCGCCGCAGCAGCAGGGATTTCCCTCACCCGTAACCGGCCTTCCCGCACGTCAGACAATCTTGCCGGATCCTGACCTGTCCATAAATCAGTACACTTATAGATGGTGTAAGTCGCCGCAGCAAGAGCATCCGCCAGAAATAGTCTGAAGCGCTTGGCAAAAGCGCAGGAGGAGAAACTGGGAATGACCGCCACATCAGGCGCTGGTACCGAGGAAGACACCGAAGCGAAAATAACGGGGACCGAATCCCCCAACGAGGTGGACCGGGAACCTCCTGCAGGCCCTGTCTCAGCCGGCAACGGAATCGCCCGCTGGGTGTTCTGGCCGGCTGCAAGCATCATTGTGGTCTTTGCCGCCTTCGCTATCCTGTTCCCCGGCACGGCCACGGAGATGTTCAATTCCGTGCAGAGCAACGTCATCCGCTGGTTCGGCTGGTACTACGTCGCCGCCATTGCCATCTTCGTTGTGTTCGCCCTGTGGATCGGGCTCAGCCGCTACGGGGACATCAAACTGGGCAAGGACGACGACGAGCCCGAGTTTTCAATGCGGTCCTGGTTCTCGCTGCTCTTTGCAGCAGGCATGGGCATTGGCCTGGTGTTCTTCGGCGTCGCCGAACCGCTGAACCACTTTGCCGCTCCCCGTCCGGGCGTTGACGGCTCGCCGATCCAGCTGGCCCAGCAGGCCCTGACCCAGACTTATCTTCACTGGGGGCTGCACGCGTGGGCGATCTACGTCGTCGTTGGTGTCTCCATTGCCTACGCCGTCCACCGCCGCGGACGTCCGATTTCAATCCGCTGGACCCTGGAACCGCTGCTGGGCAAGAGGCGGGTCTCCGGCGGCTGGGGCAACCTGATCGACGTCGTTGCGCTGGTGGGCACCCTCTTTGGTGTGGCTACCTCCCTGGGCCTGGGTGTGCTGCAGATTTCCGCCGGGCTGGAAGAAGCCAACATCTTGCAGGCCACGCAGATGACGCAGGTCGGCCTGATCCTGTGCATCACCACTCTTACCATCGCCTCACTGGTGTCCGGCGTGGGCAAGGGCATGAAGTGGCTCTCCAACATCAACCTGGCGCTGGCCGGCCTGCTGCTGCTGTTCGTGCTGTTCGCCGGACCCACCCTGTTCCTGCTGCGGGAGTTCGTGCAGTCAATCGGCAACTACCTGCAGAACGTCATTGGGCTGACCTTCAACACGCTCGCGTTCTCCGGAACCGAGGGTGAGGCCTGGCAGGCCGCGTGGACCACGTTCTACTGGGGCTGGTGGATTTCCTGGGCACCGTTCGTCGGCATCTTCATCGCACGCGTTTCCAAGGGCCGCACGGTCCGCCAGTTCGTTGCCGGCGTCCTGCTGGTTCCGAGCATCGTCGGGTTCCTCTGGTTCGCCGTCCTGGGCGGCACCGCCATTCACCGTGAACTGTTCGGCGAAGGCGGCCTGGTCGGCGCGGACGGCACAGTGGACACCGAAGGCTCCCTGTTCGGCATGCTGGGCGGCCTGCCCGGCGGCACCGCACTGACCATTGGCGCGATCGTGCTGATCGCGATCTTCTTCATCACCTCGGCCGACTCCGGCGCCCTGGTCACCGGGATGCTCTCGACCGGCGGGGACGTGGAACCGAAGACCTGGATCCGCATCTTCTGGGCGCTGTCCGCAGCCGCTGTTGCCATTGCACTGCTGCTGGCCAACGGCCTCGAGGCCATCCAGACAGCGGCCATCCTCACGGCTGTTCCGTTCAGCGTGGTGATCCTGCTGATGTGCGTTGCCACGGCCAAGGCCTTCCATCAGGAGCATGCAAACCTGATGCGGGCCCAGCGCAAGCTCGCCCGGGACCAGCTGACCGCCCACGTGACGGAGCACGTCCAGGACAGCATGCAGGAACAGTATGAAGACCAGATGGCGGGCCAGGTGGACGCCGCCGTCAGGAAGCAGTTCCGCCGCCGGGCAGCGGACCAGAAGGACCGAAGGTCCTAGCTGCTCCCTGCGACACGAAAGGTCCCGCACCGGCTGGTGCGGGACCTTTTCATGGCCTGTACTGCGCCTAGCTCAAGGCATCCTGCTCCAGCAGGTCCCGCAGGACCGGGTAGGAGGACTGCGCACCCTCGCGGGTCGCTGCCAGGGCACCCGCGCGGGCAGCGAACCGGGCAGCACCGGCCAGGGACTCCCCTGCGGCCAGCCGGGCAGCAGTTGCGGCCGTGAAGGCATCTCCGCAGCCGGTGGTGTCCACTGCGCTTACCTTAGTGGGCGCCACAGGCACCACACGTCCATCCCCGGACGCGGTTCCGTCCAGTACGACGGCGCCGTCCCCGCCCAGGGTGATGATGATCCGGCGCACGCCCAGCGCGCCCAGGGCAGCGATGACCGCTTCCCAGTCCGCTGCCGGGTCAGCCAGTCCGGTCACCAGTGCCGCTTCATGGGCGTTCAGCAGCAGGACGTCGGTCAGCTCGAGCAGCTCGGCCGGAACCTCCCGGTACGGAGAGAGGTTCAGCAGAACCTGCGCACCGGCGTCGTGCCCGGCCCGGGCGGCAGCGGTCACTGCCTCCAGCGGAACTTCCAGGCTCAGCGTGAGCACGGCGGCGCCGTCGAACAGGTCTGCCGGCAGTTCACGGCCGGTCACTGTTCCGTTGGCGCCCGGGGAAACGATGATGGTGTTTTCACCGGAGGCGTCCACCACGATCATGGCCGTGCCGGTGGCGGTGCCGGTGCGGCGCAGCACGCGGGACGCGTCCACTCCGGCAGCGGCGGCCGCCTCCAGCAGCAGGTCCCCGTGCCCGTCGGCGCCCACGGCACCGAAGAGGCGCACATCGGCACCCAGGATCGCTGCGGCGGCTGCCTGGTTGGCGCTCTTGCCGCCTGGGACAATAACCAGTTCCGATCCGCCCAGCGTCTCTCCCGGTGAGGGGAAGCGTTCGGTGCGCACGGTCAGGTCAGCGTTCAGCGACCCTACAACTACTACTTTTCCGGCAGGCATGCGGATTCTCCTTGGGAACTCTCTGCTCAGCGCTCGGCCGGGGCGGCTTCAGCCACTTCGGCGTTCACGGGCTTGGGGATGAGGAAGGATGCGGCCAGGGCCAGCACCAGGATGACCAGACCGGCAACAATACCGCCGTAGTAGCCTCCGGCACCGCCGTCGGCCGGCGTGGTGGCCGTCTTGACCGCGTAGATGACGGCGAAGCTGAGGCCCGCGCCCAGGTTGAACGCACCAGCGTTCAGGCCCGGCAGGAAGCCCGGGTTCTCCTTGGGCGACAGCACGATTCCCAGACCGTTGAGCATGATGTTGCCAATGCCGGCGTACGTGACGCCGATCAGCAGGGAGACGCCCAGCAGGCCCAGCTTCGAGTCGCTGCCGACAACCAGGAGTACCAGGGTCAGTCCGATCACGGAACCGATCATGCCGATGCGCAGCACCTTGCCGTAGCCCCATGTGGCGGCCAGGCGGCCGGCGATGGGCCCAACAACCAGGCCGGCAAGGGCGTACGGGGTGAGGGTCCACCAGGCGGATTCCTCGGCACCCATACCGAAACCGATGACGCCGTCCTGTGCCAGGGCGGGCAGGATGCCGTTCATCACGGCGAAGACGCCGGTCATGGTCAGCAGCGTGGTCAGCAGCAGTGCCCAGGTGGAGCGCTGTTTAAGGTGGTAGGTGGCCACCAGCGGCTGCTCCGTGCGGTTTTCAACCTTCCAGAAGACGGCGAACGCAGCTACGGCCACCACGATCAGCCCAATCACCAGCGGCCAGTTGGCGTCCGCCAGCTTGCCTGCCTCGTTAAAGGCGGTCAGCAGGGTGCCCACGGAGATGACCAGGGGGACGACGCCCATCCAGTCCATCTTTTCCTTCTTCTCGGCCCGCGATTCCGGCGCCAGGAAGAGCAGCAGCACGGTGGCGACGGCACCGACGGCAGCCATGGCCCAGAAGACCGAGGCGAAGCCGTGGTTCTGCGCCAGGTAACCGCCGGCAATGGCGTCAACGCCGGCAATGCCGCCGTTGACAGCGGTGATGACACCCATCAGGGTGCCGTAGAGCTTGGCGTCGCGGATCTCAACGCGCAGCATGATCAGGGTCAGCGGCACAACGGGACCGGAGACGCCCTGGATCAGCCGGGCCACGAAGAGGACCTCGATGCTGGGTGCCAGCGCAGCGACGACCGAACCGATGGTCAGGACGATCAGCATTCCAGCCAGGACCTTCTTGCGGCCGATGATGTCCCCCAGGCGCGGCAGGAACAGGGAGAACAGCGCGGCGGCGGTGAAGAACGCCGTCTGGGTCAGGCCGACGGCGGCAGAGGTGGTGTTCAGCTCCTCCTCGATGGTCACAAGCGCCGGGGAAAGCATGGAGGCGTTGAGCTGGAACGCCACGCAGGCAGCCAGCAGGGCTGCCATGAGGGCGCCAACATTGACGCGGCGCTGGGTTGAGGTGCTCACTGGTCCACCTCGCCGATCCGCTCGAGGGCGTCTACCACCAGGCCCCAGAACTTGTCCTGGTCCAGTTCCATGGCGACGGAAGTGTTGCAGTCAGCCGGGGCCGGGGCACGGAAGTCGGCCACGGTCATGCCGAGGGTGAGGGTGCCGGTCAGTTCCACGTCCAGGGGCACGCGCTGCGTGGTCATAACGGACGGGTCAATGACGTAGGCGACGGCGCAGGGGTCGTGCACCGGCGGGAAGTCGAAGCCCTGGGCGTCCTTGTAGGTGTGGCCGAAGAATTCGAGCAGTTCGCCAACGAACTTGGCCGGCTTGGTGCCGACGGCGGCGATGCGCTCGGCTACCTCGTCCGTTGCCAGTGCCTGGTGGGTCAGGTCCAGGCCCACCATGGTCAGCGGCCACTTTTCGTTGAACACGATGTGCGCTGCTTCGGGATCGATCTTGATGTTGAATTCGGCCACCGCGGACCAGTTGCCCACGTGGTAGCCGCCGCCCATAAGGACAACTTCCTTCACCCGCTCGGCCAGGCGCGGTTCCTTGCGCACGGCCATGGCGATGTTTGTCAGCCCGCCGGTGGGAACCAGCGTGACGGTGCCCGGCTCGTGGGCCATCACGGTATCGATGATCAGGTCCACGGCGTGGCGGCTGTCCAGTTCCACGGTGGGCTCGGGCAGCTCAGGGCCGTCCATGCCGGATTCGCCGTGGATGTCCGGCGCGTTTTCGATGGTGCGCACCAGGGGGCGGTCGCAGCCGGCTGCGAAGGGGACGCCTGTGATATTTGCGACACGGGCAATCGCCAGCGCGTTGCGTGTCACCTTCTCCAGAGTCTGGTTTCCGACGACGGTGGTCACCGCTAGAAGGTCGATCTCCGGGCTGCCGTGTGCCAGCAGCAGGGCGACCGCATCATCGTGGCCAGGATCGCAGTCCAGGATGATTTTGTGGGGCATTGCTTCTCCGCTTCGTTGAGGTTCCAGGCACCGGGAACTAAGTCCCGGCGCCGCAGTGTCCCGCCCCGGCAGCGCCTTATGTCTTGCATGGACTCAGCCGGCTGTCGGGTGTGTCTTGGTGCTGCCGGAGTCGTTCAAAGAGGAGAATCCTGCAGCATCGAAGGCCCGTTTTGGGCAGGCACCGGATTTAACGATATCGGCGCGCGCGGCGCTCACTTACCGGCGTCGTTATCCGGCCTGGCAGGGGCCGGAAGCCGATTTGGCCCACTGCGGGCAGGTGCTTATCCTTTGCCCGCAACCCCTCTGTGACGGGACCCGGGGCACGTGAGTTCCCAATTTGCTACCTTAGGTGGCAGGGCCGTGAACACTCCGGCCCCCGGACGACGGTTCAGTACCCGGCACGCGACAAGACTGGCCAAAGGAGCTAGCCATGTCATGGGTTGTCCTCATTGCCTCCGGGATGCTTGAAGCCGTTTGGGCTACAGCGCTGGGGAAATCGAACAACTTCAAGAAACCAGTTCCCACCCTTGTGTTCGCCGCAGCCCTCGCGGCCAGCATGGCGGGCCTGGCCTGGGCCATGCTCAGCATCCCGGTCGGCACCGCCTATGCAGTCTGGGTGGGAATCGGTGCCGTGCTCACCGCCGGTTATGCCATGGCCTTCGGCGGCGAGAAAGCAACTGTGATCAAGGTGGTGCTGCTGATGGGAATTGTCGGCTGCGTTATTGGCCTGAAGCTGGTGGCCTAGCCATGGCGTGGATCGTCCTTCTTCTCAGCGCCGTCCTCGAAGCGGTCTGGGCCACTGCCCTGGAGGCTTCCAACGGGTTCACGGTCCTGGCTCCGTCGATCATCTTTGCCGTGGCAGCAGCCCTGTCCATGGCCGGCCTGGGCTACGCCATGAAGCAGATCCCGATCAGCACCGCCTACGCGGTGTGGACCGGGCTGGGCGCGGTGCTCACCGTGGCCTGGGCAATGTTCACCGGCACCGAGGAACCGGGTGTGCTCAAGGTACTGTTCCTGGCGGGGATTATCGGCTGCGTGATCGGCCTGAAGTTCGTGGACAAGCCCGCGCCCGTTTCCGAGCCGGAATCACGCCCCTAATTCTGACTCGCGCCGGGCGCTGTCCAGGTGCCGTATGACCAGAGCTGCGGCGATCAGGGCGGCTGAGAAGGACAGGCACGCTTCGGCTCCTCGCGTGTGGGCCCGGTTCCCTGCGCTCTGGGACATCCCTCCGATTTGGGACGCCGTCCGCCGGCAGCCCACGCCCGTTTTGGGACATCCCTCCGATTTGGGACGCCGTCCGCCGGCAGCCCACGCCCGTTTTGGGACATCCCTCCGATTTGGGACGCCGTCCGCCGGCAGCCCACGCCCGTTTTGGGACATCCCTCCGATTTGGGACGCCGTCCGCCGGCAGCCCACGCCCGTTTTGGGACATCCCTCCGATTTGGGACGCCGTCC
>JBELZL010000025.1:0-49600 GCA_040274025.1 Arthrobacter sp.
GCATGCGCTGGACGCGCGCCGCGGCCCTGGTCTGGCAGCTGTTTATGATCGTCATTGCAGTGCCGACGCTCCAGGGGGGTCTGGTGCTGGTAGGCCTTCTCCTGCTGCTTCCCGCCGCCGCCGTGATTCTGCTGCTTTTCACCAAGCCTGTCATCGCCTGGACATCGCACACCAGCGGAGAAGCGAAGACGTTCTAAGGTCCCTGTCCTCCCGCCGCGGCTGCGGCGAACTGTACTTCCACGGTCTGTCCGCCGGTAAAAAGGTATCCACGTCCTGTCCGCGGCGGGCCGTCCAGCTCGAGTCGCACGCCGAAAAACTCCCCGTCCGCCGGCTTGCCCGGTGCGAGCAGCACGCCGTCCCGTGGAGGTCCGGAACGACCGGCAAGCGGGAGTCGTGAAACCAGGCTGAAGGACGGCGCCGCTGACAGCACCAGCCGCGCTTCTCGGTCAGCAAGCCTGGCCAGAAGCTGCTGTTGCTCTGCGGATAGCCGGTCTGCGTCATCAGCCAGGACAAGCCAGTCCCGGAGACTGCCCGCATCCGGTGGCATCCGGCTGCCCTGGTGCCCGGTCCCGGCACCGGCCCGGAAGACCTTTCCAACCCGGCCTGTCGCCGCGAACGTCTCCAGCAGAGTCGTCCTTCCGGACCGCGGCGGCCCAAGGACAAGGAAGACTGACCCGGGCTGTACCTGCGCCTGGACAGTCTCCAGTTCGTCTCCGCCCAGCCCGACCGGGAAGCTGTCCGGACCGGCCGGCGGCAGCAGGTCCTGGTGCCGGACGCAGTGGGGAAGGGCATCAATCCGGCGGGGACGGGACGTTCCCGCCGGGATTGGTACCGGATCACCCGCCCCGCAATTCAGGTAGCACTGGGCCGTGGCTGCTGCGCCCGGGACTGTTCCGCGAACAACCGGACCCTGCACAAAAGCGCGGCCGGGAAGCGGCTGCAGCTCCGGCATGCGGGGCCAGCCCAGCAGCGCGTCTTCGGAGAGACCGGCCGGGAACCACAACCGGTTGGGAATCAGTTGGAAGAACCGTGCGGCCGCCAGTTCACGGCTGCCTGTCATTAGCAGGCAGATGTCGGCTGCAGCGCCGTCCCGGATAAGGCCCAGCAGGAGGTCCTCGGCGCCGGAGAGCCGGCCGGCGCGCAGCGCTTCCTGCCACCGTCCCCAGCCGGAGACCAGCACGGTGATGCCGGGGTGGTCCTGCCGGCTGCCCGGTTTGGCGCCGGGTGGTCCGCTGGCCGGTTTGGCGTGATGCGGTTTGGGATTGCCAGGCCATCTGCCGGCGGGGAGTCCCGGCGCGGTATCTCCGGTGAGCCGGGCCAGCAGCAGGCCGGACAGTACGGCCAGGACCCGGGCCGCGCGGCCGGTTTCATGGGGCGGCACGTACGCACCCGTCTGTGCCCGTTCCGCTGTCCACCGCAGTGAGCCGTCGCCGTCGAGCACGTACAGGTGCCTCCCCGGAAGGAACGCTGTGTGCTGCCGGGCCAGCACGGAAGCCGCCGCCTGGCTCCCGGAGTGGGGGAGGCCCAGCAGGGCAAGGTGCGAGTGGCACTTGGGATCCCAGTCCAGCCAGTCCTGGGCCTGGATTGCCGGCTGGTCGGCGAGCCCGATCCGAAGGTGTCCGGGCTGTGGTTCGGGCTTTGAACCGAGGTCCTCCGGCAGCGGCGGCTGGACCGGGGCAGGTGCCCGGCTGGGATACCCGGCTTCCGCTGCGGCGTCCCGTACTGCTGCCGTAATCCGGTCCAGGCCCGGGCCCGGTGCGGGTCTGGGCATGGATGCCGGTGCTGCCAGGAACTCCGCGAGTGTCTGCACCGCAGGGACAGCGCTTTGTGCGTCGGCTGAGGTGGAAACCGACTGGAACGTCAGGGGCGGTTCCCCGGGCAGCCGCAGGACTGCCCTGCCCGGGGCCGAGGCGGGGAAGGCCGCGGCGTCGTCACAGCCCACCACATCGCGGGAATCGAGGGCGGACTGCACACGCAGGCACAGGCAGGCGGACACATTGGCACGGATATCTGCCGTTACGGCGCCCTGCGGGCGCTGGGTTGCCATTACCAGGTGCAGTCCAAGGGAACGCCCAAGGGCCGCGATCCGCATAAGTTCCTCCACGGCGTGGGGAACCGAGTCTGCCAGCATCCTGAATTCGTCGATCACAACAGCGAGCCGGGGGAGCTGTCCGTGTGCTGTGCGTGCATTAAAAGTGTCCAGGTCAGGGGCATGCGCCTGTGCCAGCAGTGTTTCCCGGCGCAGAAGCTCTGCCCGCAGCGAGCTCAGCGCCCGGGCCACGTTCTCCGGGGAGAGGTCTGTGAGGAATCCTGCGGTATGAGGCAGGCCCGCCAGCGGGGCCAGCCCGGAGCCGCCCTTGAAGTCGATCAGCAGAAAGTTCAGGCGCGTGGGCGGAACCTGGCAGGCGAGTGAGGCGACCAGGGTGCGCAGGAGCTCGGATTTTCCGGAACCGGTGGTCCCGGCGACGAGCAGGTGCGGCCCGTCTGCGATCAGGTCGAGGGTCACCGGGGCCCGGGAGGCTGAACCGATCAGAGCACGAAGCGGCAGGCCGGATTGCCATGCCGCCGCGATGCCGCCCTTGTCCGGGCACGGGGCAGGGGACTGGGCCGCAGGCCCGGACACCACCAAGGATGCCAGCCGGACGGCGGCCCGGTGGAACTCCCGTGGGCCAACCAGATCGGGAAGGAAGCACAGATCCTGGCCCTGCATGGACAGGCAAGAGCCGGCGGAACCCAGGACGATCCGGTCCGCGGTGTCCCCTGCGGCAGCATCGGGTGTTCCCGGCTGGTTCTCATCTTCACAGACGATCAGACAGGTTGCCATGCGAACCCGCTCCGGCAGGGCGTTCCAGATTCGCCGGGCAGGGACTGCCAGCCCCGGGGGCGCAAGCGCCAGCACCGCAGGTCCCGCGCCGGCGCACGCAAGCTCCACAACGGAGCACGCTGCCGCCTCGTCATTGCTGGGCAGGAGCTGTACCCCAGGGAGCAAACGGGCGTCAGCATCGAAGACTCCGCCGTCACCGCCAAGCAGTATGACTCCCGGCGGGACCGAGGGATCCCGGCCCAGCTGCAGAAGCATTGAACGGCACAGTCCCAGGACATCGGAACGCGGCCCGCAGACTGACACGGCGGTACCAGGCCGGGCATGGAAGGTCACCGGGACCTGATGAAGCAGGGGCGGCTGCCAGTTCTCATCCGGTTTGCGCAGCACCAGGTTTGCCGGCAGCGTTCCCGAGCCCAGGCGGACGTTGACTCCGGCACCGGTTTGTCTGGCGTCGTCCGGAACCCGGACAGGAATCTCCCCAGGGGCCGGCACCCGAGGCGGCACGGAGGGAACCAGCGCAGTCAGCGCCAGTTCACCCGGGTCGGGGTAAAGGGCCTGCCGGCGCCGGCGGTCTCTTCCCGCTGCGGCAGCGACAGCACGGCGGAAAGCCTGCCGGCGACGGCGGAAGGCAAGCAGTCCGGCCCCCGCGGTGAGTGCGCCCAGGCCCGAGAAGGCCAGGAAAAACCACATGCCCGTAGTGGCAGCAAGGACGATTCCCAGCCCGAGGGGGAGGAAGGAAGCGGCGAGGGTGCCTGCACCCGGTGGGCGAGGAAGCGAAGCCGTTACAGTAAGCGGCTCGCCCGGACCGCTGTTCCGGGCGAGAGGCACTGAGCCCGGGACGCCGACCTGAAACGAGCTGTCTCCGGTGCGTATCAGGGACGAAGTGGTCAGCCTGGCCCGGCGGACGCGCTTTCCATCCACCCAGAGGCCGTTCCGGGAAGCACAGTCGGTAACGGTGACGCCCCTGGGACTGACGTCAAGCTCGGCGTGCACACGGGACATTGCTGGATCAGCCATCAGGATCCCCCTGCTGCCAGGGGGTATCCCTGAGGTGCCCCGCCCGGGCCGGCCGAGCCAGTACCGGCCGGGGACAAGCTCTTCGATTCGTCCGGCATCGGGGCCGGTGCGAATTACCAGGAGCAGGCCCGGCGTGCGGTTCCTGGCCGTCAACGGCGGGCGGTGCTCCCCGGCAGTGAAAAGGACACCGCCGGGGAGGCCGGGAAGCCCTGGACCGAGGCTGGAAACCGGGAGGGTTCCGGCATGGGCGTCCGGGCACGTGAAGCGGTCCGCGAGGATCGCAGCCAGGTCCGGTCCGCTCGTGGAGGCTGTGGGGTTGATCACCAGCGCAACCGGGGCGCCGGCGGGAGCAGCGAGCGGCAGAGCCTCCCGCGGTGCAGGGCATACGGCAGCGTGAATCACCAAGAAGAGCACCTCCCTTCGGCGGAATGGCTGGGGTGGCCACACTAACGGGGAGATGCCGGACAGATGGAACAGCTGCGGGTACCTGTGGAAAATTCGGGCTACGCACCGGCGGGGCGCCTGGGCAGGGAAGCCGGTGCGGATCAGTACACTGTGTCCCGGGGGAGAACAGGGAAGCTACTTGAAAGGTCTGTGTGTCCCAGGAAATCCTAGTCGCGCGGCACTCTGAGGGCGCGGGCGTACCCGCTAAGCCGGCGTACCGCCCCGAAGTCCAGGGGCTCCGCGCGCTCGCCGTCCTGATGGTGGTGACCTATCACGTCTGGTTCGGCCGGGTTTCCGGAGGAGTCGACGTCTTTCTGCTGGTGTCCGCGTTCCTGCTGACCCTCTCCTTTATGCGCAAGGTGGAAGCTGGCAGAGCCCTGGATTTGGGCCGATACTGGCTACACCTTTTCAAGCGGCTGCTTCCGGCGGTAGCAGTGGTGCTGGTGGGTGTGCTGGCAGCAACCGCAGTGTTTGTGCCCCGCTCCCGCTGGACCGAGATCCTGTCGCAGACCTGGTCCTCCCTGTTCTACTTCCAAAACTGGGTCCTCGCGGCGAACTCAGTGGATTACTACGAGACGGACCAGAGCATTGCCAGCCCGCTCCAGCACTTCTGGTCCCTGTCCGTGCAGGGTCAGGTTTTTATTCTCTGGCCGCTGCTCTTCGCGCTCGCAGCGCTGATCGCCCGGTCCGCGAGGCTCCGTTTCCGGCGGGTGGTCCTGCTGGTGTTCGGCTCCGTGTTCATGGCCTCGCTGGTTTTCTCCGTCTATGAAACGTACACAAACCAGGTCCACGCGTACTTTGACACGAGGACCCGCCTCTGGGAATTCGCCTTCGGCACCCTGCTGGTGCTGGCTCTGCCGTATTTGAAGTTTCCGCGGCCCGTGCGGGTTGCGGCCGGCTGGATTGGCCTCGCCGCCATGCTTTCCGGTGGTTTTATCCTCGACGTCCAGGGCCAGTTCCCCGGCTACGTTGCCCTGTGGCCCCTGGTAGCTGCGGCCCTGGTGATTGTTGCAGGCCAAACCGGAAGTCCTTTCGGCGCTGACCGGTTCCTGTCCTGGAAGCCGCTCATCCGGCTGGGCGACATGTCCTATGCCCTTTACCTCTGGCACTGGCCAATTCTGGTGATCTGCCTCATCTGGCGCGGCCAGGAGGGTGTGGGGCCGCTGGGCGGCGCCGTCATCATCGCCGTCTCCCTGGCGCTGGCGTACCTGACCACCAGGTTTGTGGAGCGGCCCCTGCGTTCCATGCAGTGGGCAGAGAAGAAGAAGCGGCGGGCCGCCGTGGTGATCGCGCTCTGCGTGAGCCTGGTGGCGGTACCGGCAGCAGGGTGGCAGCAGCTGCTCGGTTACGAGGCCCGCCAGGCGGAGGCCGAAGCCGTGCGCAACAACCCCGGCGCCCGCATCCTGCAGGCAGGCTACGCAGACCAAAGGTCGCCTGATGCGCCCGTGTTGCCGCTGCTCAGCGCCCTGGACAAAGAATGGGGAGTCCTCGACGGCGACTGCAGCGGGTACCCCGACGCACCGAAGCTAACCCTCCTCACTGACGGCTGCATGGGCACCGCGGGAGAGGACTATAAGAAGACCCTGCTGGTGATCGGGGACTCCCATGCCCAGCAGTGGCTTGGGTCCATCCGGCCGATGGCCGAGGACCGGAACTACAGGGTGATCGCAGTGCTCAAGGGAGGCTGCCGTTTCGGTGCGCCCACAGACGAGCAGCGGCCTGAATGCCAGGAATTCAACGAAGCAGCCCTGGACTACGCCCTTGAACTGAAGCCGGACGCCGTGCTGGCGGTCGGGACCTCGGCTCAGCCCGCTGTCGCCGCTGATCCGGTTGTGCCGGGGCTGCCCGAGGCAGCGCTGCAGCTCGCCGCGGAAGGCATCCCTGTTATCGGGATCCGGGACAACCCGCGGTTTGAATACAACATGGTGCACTGCACAGAGGCGCACGGACCTGAGTCGGACGAATGCGCCGCACCGGTGGAGAGTAAGCTCTCAAACGGGGCCAGGGTTGCATCAGCCTTCGAGTCAATGCAGGGACTGGCTTTGCTCGACACGACCGACCTGATCTGTCCCGACGGGCTCTGCGTTCCCGTTGTCGGCAGCGTCCGGGTGTTCCTGGATGACAACCACCTGACGCTCTCCTACACAGAGTCCATGAGCGAAGAATTCGACCGCCGCTTCCACTCGCTGGTGAACTGGTAGAGGGCAGGGCCGAACCGTCCGGATGTGTGCCGGTTAAGAATGTCAGATAACCTTTATCGTCGGGCGTGTGCCGCAGGGCCGCGCCGAAACCTACAGGGAGTGACAAGTGAACGTTGACCTCGTCGTCGTCGGGTCAGGCTTCTTCGGCCTTACGGTAGCCGAACGCGCCGCCAAGGAGCTGGGGCTGAAGGTCGCGGTTCTGGACCGCCGTCACCACATTGGCGGAAACGCCTACAGCGAGAACGAAGCCCAGACCGGAATCGAGGTACACCGCTACGGTGCCCACCTCTTCCACACCTCCAATGAGCGGGTCTGGAACTACGTGAATGAGTTCACCCAGTTCACTAACTACGTGCACAAGGTCTACACCAGCCATAAGGGCGAGGTGTACCCGATGCCGATCAACCTGGGAACGATTAACCAGTTCTTCCGCTCATCGATGGGACCGGCTGAAGCCAGGGCCCTGATCCAGGAACAGGCCGGCGAACTGGCCGGAACCGATCCGCAGAACCTGAATGACAAGGGCATCCAGCTGATTGGCCGCCCGCTCTACGAAGCGTTCATCAAGTACTACACCGGCAAGCAGTGGCAGACGGACCCCAAGAACCTGCCTGCGGAGATTATTTCCCGGCTTCCCGTCCGCTACACCTATGACAACCGGTACTTCAACGATAAGTACGAGGGTCTGCCCGTTGACGGCTACACCGCGTGGATCGAGCGCATGGCCGACCACCCTAACATCCAGGTGCACCTGAAGACGGATTTCTTTGACGACGGGCACGAGTTCTCCCGTGCGACCACCCTGGGCCAGGTGCCGGTGGTCTACACCGGCCCCGTGGACCGGTACTTTGACTACGCCGAAGGTGACCTCTCCTGGCGCACCATCGACCTCGAGGAAGAGGTCCTGCCGATTGAGGACTTCCAGGGCACCTCGGTCATGAACTACCCGGATGAGGACGTCCCGTACACCCGCATCCATGAGTTCCGCCACTTCCACCCCGAGCGGGATTACACCAAGGACGCCACCGTCATCATGCGTGAGTTCTCCCGTTTCGCCGAAAAGGGCGACGAGCCTTACTACCCCGTCAACACCGCAGAGGACCGCGCCAAGCTTCTGGCCTACCGCGACCTCGCCAAGGGCGAAAAAGACGTGCTGTTCGGCGGACGTCTTGGCACGTACAAGTACCTGGACATGCACATGGCCATCGGCTCCGCACTTTCGATGTACGACAATAAGATCAAGCCCCACTTCACCGGGGGAGCCAAGCTGGAAAGCGGAGGAGTCGACGCGTGAGCAACGCCATCGTTGAAGGCGGTAAAGCCGGCCAGGAACAGTGGTCCACGCTCCAGCGCGTAGTCCTTCCCTCCCTGGACCAGCTGGACACAGTTCCGCTCTACCTTGATACCGGCAGCGCGACCGGGGTCCAGCTCTCCACCATGAACGGGGACGCGAAGACGAACAAAGCCGGGCCGATGATGTCCGCTCCGGGGAAGGAAGCCCACGCGGAGGACTTCCTCTCCCGGCATTCAACGTCCGTCCGCGCCGGTGAGCGGGTGTCCTTCGGCACGTACTTCAACGCCTTCCCTGCCAGCTACTGGCGCCGCTGGACCAACCTGGAGACCGTGCGCCTGAGCGTCCGCACCACAGGCACCGGCGCCGTTAGCGTCTACAAGTCCAATGCCCGCGGCGCCCTGCAGCACGTTGAAACCCAGCGGGTCAGCGCCCCGGCAACCAGCACGTTCGAGCTGAGCCTAAAGCCGTTCGGCGACGGCGGCTGGTACTGGTTTGATCTCGTGGCAGGTTCTGAGCCGCTGATCCTCGAGGAAGCTGAATGGCAGGCCCCGGGCGCTCCGGTCAGCCAGGGCACTGTGACCCTTGAGATCACCACGCTGAACAAGACCGACTTCTGCCTGAACAACCTGCGTATCCTGGGCGAGCACCCCGAGGCGCTGAAGTGCCTCAAGGAAGTGCTGATCGTTGATCAGGGCACCAAGAAGGTTGCCGATGCCGAAGGTTTCGCCGAAGTCGAAGCCATGATGGACGGCAAGCTGCGGATCATCAACCAGGCAAATCTGGGCGGTTCCGGCGGCTTTGCCCGCGGCATGTACGAAGCCGTGGAGAGCGGCAGCGACTACGTCCTGCTTCTGGACGACGACGTCGTTATGGAGCCGGAGAGCATCTCGCGCCTGGTGACCTTCGCCGACCGCTGCAAGACGCCCACCATCGTGGGCGGACACATGTTCGACCTGTACAACCGCACGGTGCTGCACACCTACGGCGAGACGGTTAATCCTTACCGGTTCCAGCCGGACCAGCCGCACGCCGAGCAGACCCTGGGACATGACTTTGTCCGCTCCAACCTGCGGCAGACCTCGTGGCTGCACCGGCGCGTTGACGTGGACTACAACGGCTGGTGGATGTGCCTCATCCCGACGAAGGTCATCCGCGACATTGGTCTGTCCCTGCCCGTTTTCATCAAGTGGGACGACGCCGAGTACGGCCTGCGCGCGAAGACTGCAGGCTACCCGACGGTATCAATGCCCGGCGCGGCCGTGTGGCATGTTTCCTGGATCGACAAGGACGACCTCGTCGGCTGGCAGGCCTACTTCCACACCCGCAACCGCTTGATTGCGGCGCTGCTGCACAGCCCGTATGAGCACGGCGGCCGGGTAGTCCGGGAAACCGGCTACATGGACCTGAAGCATTTGATCTCCATGCAGTACTACACGGGTGTGGGCCGGGCCATGGCCCTGCGCGACCTCCTGAAGGG
This sequence comes from Arthrobacter sp., assembly GCA_040274025.1. Classification (GTDB taxonomy): domain Bacteria; phylum Actinomycetota; class Actinomycetes; order Actinomycetales; family Micrococcaceae; genus Arthrobacter_B. The sequence continues at coordinate 9,258 of JBELZL010000025.1, forward strand.
CCCGGAGCAGCTGCATGACCTGCTGCCGGTCAAGCTCCCGGAGATCCGCGCCATGGTTTCGGAGTACCCCGACGCGCAGATCCAGTCTGAGCCGGAGGCCTTCCCCGCGCCGGTAATGCACAAGCCGCCGCGGCGCGGCCAGGGCTTCAGCGCGCCGTCGTACGCAACCCTGATTCCCTGGGCTGCGAAGACCGTGGTCAAGCAGCTGACCAAGAAGGTCCCCGAGACCAGCATGGAGCACCCCCAGGCCTACATTGCCCACCAGGACAACAAATGGTGGCGCATGTCCCAGTACGACAGCGCCGTGGTGTCCAACGCCGAGGGAACCGGTGCCTCCTGGTACCGGCGCGACCCGAAGCAGCTGCGTGCCCTCCTGGCGGAAAGCCTGCGGCTGAACGCTGAAATCCTGAAGAACTGGCAGTCGCTCAGCGACCGCTACCGCAGTGCCCTGCCGCAGATCACTTCCTTCGAAGCCTGGAAGGCGACCTTCGAAAAGCATTCGGAAGACGAGGGCAGGTAGGTTTGTCCGCCGAAGCTCTTCAGACGCCGGGGCGGGGCAGCGGATTTGCTGACCTGTTCCGCTCACGCTTCCTGCTCAAGCTGCTGGTTGCCAAGGAACTGAAGGTCCGCTACCGGGGATCCATCCTCGGTCTGCTGTGGTCCTACGTCAAGCCGGGCGTCCAGTTCATCGTTTTCTACATTGCCCTCGGTATTTTCCTGAACATGGAGCAGAGCGACCGCAACCCCGGCGGTCTGCCGAATTACGCGATCTACCTGTTCTCCGGCATCGTGCTGATCAACTTCTTCACCGAGGCTCTGGGCAATGCATCACGTTCGATCGTGGGAAACGGCGGACTGATCAAGAAGATCTACCTTCCGCGGCAGCTCTTCCCGGTGGCGTCTGTCTGGGTTTCGGGCGTTCACTTCGTGCCGCAGATCCTCATCCTGGTGGTCGCCTGCCTGTTCAACGGCTGGCGCCCCGGTCTGCTGCAGCTGGCGGCGGCTGCAGGCGGTTTCGTGATCGTGGCCCTGCTGGCCACCGGCCTTGGGCTGCTGTTCGGCGCGGTGAACGTGTATTTCCGCGATGCTGAAAACCTGGTGGACATGCTGCTGATGATCGCCACGTGGGCATCGCCGGTGCTCTACTCCTGGATCATGGTGCGCAATCAGCTGGGGGAGACTTTCTTCAACATCTACCAGCTGAATCCGATCACCGTCGGCGTGGAAACCTTCCACTTCGCGTTCTGGCTGCCTACTACGGACGCGGCAGAGGCTATCCCGCCGCACCTGCTTTCACTGTGGCTCCCTATCGGGCTGGCCATTTCAGGACTGGTCCTGCTGGTCGGACAGCTTGTCTTCCGCCGGCTCGAAGGCCGTTTCGCTCAGGAGCTCTGACCCGTGGCCACTGCCATTGAAGTACGCAATATCAGCAAGAGATTTGTCCTGCGCCATACGCGCTCGATGAAAGAAGCCTTCGTCTGGCTGATCAAAGGCCGCAAAGGCGACCTCAGCGAAAAGTTTGATGCCCTCAAGGACGTGTCCCTGAACGTTGAGCAGGGCGAGACGGTGGCGCTGCTGGGCCTGAACGGTTCGGGCAAGTCCACCCTGCTGAAGCACATCTCAGGCGTTATGCGCCCTGACACCGGCAGTGTGGGTACCAGGGGACGCGTTGCGGGCCTCATCGAAGTTGGCGCCGGGTTCCACCATGACCTGAGCGGACGGGACAACGTCTACCTCAACGGTGCAATCCTGGGCATGACCGAGGATGAGATCAACGAGAAGTTCGATTCGATCGTTGAGTTCTCCGAGATCGGCCAGTTCATCGACACCGAGGTCAAGTTCTATTCCTCGGGCATGTATCTGCGGCTGGCGTTCTCAGTCGCTGTCCATACGGACCCCGAGGTCTTCCTGGTGGACGAGATCCTCGCCGTGGGCGACGAACCGTTCCAGAAGAAATGCATCGACAAGATCAAGGAGCTGGCCGGGGAGGGCAAGACGCTGGTGGTTGTCAGCCACGACCTCGACCTGGTTGCCCGCATCTGTGAGCGCGGTGTCCTGCTCGAACACGGCAGGATCATCATGGACGCGCCGGTGCAGGACGTCGTAGACCGCCTCCGCGGAATCGCCTGAGCGGCCCGCAGCGCAGGCAAACCATTCCGAAACCAAAAGGGTGGAGCCCCAGCCAGCCGGCTGTGGCTCCACCCTTTTGTCTGCGGCTTACGCCGGCAGGGTTTACTTCTTTTCGTCAGAGTCCAGCAGGGACATGAGGTAAGCGCCGTAGCCGCTCTTCACGAGGGGCTCGGCACGTTCGCGGAGCTCATCGTCGGAGAGGAAACCGAGGCGCCAGGCCACTTCCTCCGGGGCGCCGATCTTCATTCCCTGGCGGTGCTCGATGGTGCGGATGAAGTTGGATGCGTCGTTCAGGGAATCGAACGTGCCGGTGTCCAGCCACGCAGTGCCGCGGGGGAGGATGTCCACACGCAGCTTGCCACGTTCCAGGTACGTCCGGTTCACGTCGGTGATCTCCAGCTCGCCGCGCGGCGACGGCTTGAGCGACCTGGCGATCTCAACCACATCGTTGTCGTAGAAGTACAAGCCCGGGACGGCGTACTTGCTCTTCGGCTTGGCAGGTTTCTCTTCAAGTGAGAGAGCGTTTCCGGCGTCGTCGAATTCCACGACGCCGTAAGCGGTCGGGTCACTGACCCGGTAGCCGAAGACGGCGCCGCCGTCGATGTTGTTGAAACGGCGCAGCTGGGTGCCCATGCCGGGGCCGTAGAAGATGTTGTCGCCCAATACCAGGGCAACCGGGCCGTTGCCGATGTGCTCGGCGCCCAGGATGAACGCCTGGGCCAGGCCGTCCGGGGAGGGCTGCTGCACGTAGCTCAGGGAGATGCCGAACTGGCTGCCGTCCCCAAGCAGCCGCTGGAACTGATCGGCGTCGTGCGGAGTGGTGACAATAAGGATGTCCCGGATGCCGGCAAGGATCAGTGTCGACAGCGGGTAGTAAATCATCGGTTTGTCGTACACCGGGACGAGCTGCTTGCTGATTCCAAGGGTGATGGGATGCAGCCGGGAGCCGGTTCCTCCGGCCAGGATTATTCCACGCATGGGTTTAGTCTTTCCCGGGGAAGCGTTATGTTCCAAATCCGGTACGCTGCCGGCGCCCTTCGGCTGCCTTGCGCCGCAGCTCGCCGGGGACTCCGGCAATGAATTCGGCAGCGCACGCCGGAGCTATGTTTCCGCTGCGCAGGCCCGAGGCCAGCACCGACAGGGCAGGGGGCCAGCGGTGTCCGGAGGAAAAGGCATCGTACGCCCTGGCGAATTCAGGCCCGGGCCGGTCGAGCCTCTCGGACAGCGTGTCCATCATCACCTGCCGCCATCCGAAGGAAAGCTTCCGGCAGGCAGCTGCGACCTGGGCCGGTGAGTGCCCGCCTTCGAACCGGTCAGCGAGGGAGGCAGCCTGGCGGACGCTGCGAAGGGGATCGAATCCGCCTGCCGCCTCGCCGAGTACGTTGGCCCCGTGCTGCACATAGTCCTGAACGATCTCATCCACGACCAGCACCGAATCCACGGCGCCGGCGCAGGCAGCGAGCCAGTGGTCGTGGACCTCCGTCACCGTGTTCAGTCGCGGGAACGGCAGCGCGAGGTCCAGCAGCGACCTCCTGAAGACCGTCTGCCCTCCGGTGATCTGGTTCTGCGCAATGAGATGCGCGTAGGGGACATTGCGCCGGGCGGTGTTGGCGGTGATGACCCTGCCTGTGCCGGCTTCGACTACACGGGCCTGGCCCGAGACCAGCTGGTGTGCCTCAAGATGGGGCAGCAGGACCGAGAGCTTCTCCGGATACCAGTAGTCGTCCTGATCCGAGAGCGCCACCCACTGTGCGTCCGGGGGAACATTTGAGAGCACCCGCTCAAAGTTGCCGTAGAAGCCCAGACGGTTCCCGTAACCCAGCACCACGAAGCGCGGATCCCTGCCGGTGGCGGAGGCGACCAGGTCATGGACCGGATCGGGGTCGCCGTCAACAGAAATGAGGCAGAGGAAGTCTTTGTGGCTCTGTTTCTGAATGGATTCAAGCTGGACACGGAAAAGGCCGGGGTCCGGCTGGTACGCCGCCATGGCGATGACGCCGTATGGTCCCGGGACTTCGGACCCGGCTGGCTGCAGGGGGCTGCTCACTCTTTATGGCTCCTGGTACGAATCGCTGGTTGACGTGGGTTCGGTGCTGGAATCTGTCCCGCGGGCGGTGCCTGCGAAATATCGCCGGAGCACCTGGATCTGGTAGGCCGCCACAACCAGCTCGCCGGCGGCAACGGCCCAGGCGACGCCGGTGGCGCCAGTCAGGCTGCCCAGAACCGCCATCAGGATGATGTTGATTCCCGCGCCGATGGCAGTGGACTTAGCCAGTTCGCTGCCCCGCCCAATCGGAATGAGGCACGCGAGTCCGATGACCTGGGCAATGATCACCCCGCCGAAGATGATGCCGAACGGGATGCTGAGGTCGAAGCCCACGTGCAGCCGGCCGGCGGACAGGAGATCCGAAGCCCAGGGCGTGACCAGGGCAAGTGCCGTTCCGCCTCCCAGGCCGAGCAGGGGTGCCAGCTTTGCAGCCCTGCTGACCCGGGCATCCTGATGCGAGGGGCCCTTTTCCGGAATCCAGCCCTGGATGACCTGCAGGACCGGCCCGAATCCGGCGACCCCGTACCGGAACAGTTTGTCCGCAAGTGCGTAGACGGGCAGCAGGCCAGGAGCCAGCAGGGTCACCGCGATAATGGGGCCGTTGCTGTTGATACTTCCTGTTCCGGCAGCGATCACTCCGTGCCACTGGGACTTCAGCCTGCGCATGGCCGGCCCAAGACGCAGCGACGGCCGCAGCGGCTCTGCGGAGTCATAACGGAAGACGACGGCGGCGCTGCCCGCCACCGCAATCAGGTTGAAGACCAGCTGGCAGGTGACGTAAACCCACACCTCGGGGACGAAAACCGTAGCTATGACGCCCACTATGGTGCCGAGTCCCTGCGGCAGGACGTCGAAGGCGAAAAGCCTCCACGGTTTGGACTGGCCCACGAAGAACCAGGAGGCGCCAAGGAAAGGCAGCAGGTAGGCGAGGGCGGCAATGCCGGCAGCTACTGGATCAATGGAAGAAATGAGCACAACCACCGCAATCAGCGGAGCTGCGGCGAATAGGAAGAGCCAGGCCCGGCTCACCAGCGAGTTTGCGTACAGCATCGGCCGTTCCGGAGCCGGAGTTCCGGCGGTCAGGGCGGCGCCCACGGTTCCCCAGCCGAAAGCCACGGGAATTCCGAAAATGGCGGCTGCTGCCATGGCCACTGCCAGGGCGCCCCAAGCCTCGGCGCCGAGGTTCACGATGACGAAAGGGATGGCGATCAGGCTGACAGCTGTGGAGAAAGCCAGCGAGACGGCGAATCCACCAAGTCTCCGGACCAGGCTGGTTGGCTTGTTTTGCACCACGAAGGTACTCCCATAAATAGATAAGGCCTCGGCACGCCCTGAGGCACGCGGGGACCGGCGGCAGGCGGAATCCGGCTCGGAACAAGTTTAGTGGATAGCCGGCAGGCGCCGGGTGTAAGCAGCTGGCCGGTCCGCCGCGGATGCGCCCCGCGCCGTGGCGGCATGGTGCGTCCAAATGCCGGCTGCAGGAAACCGGTAGGCTGATACCATGCAGAAACTCCTTGTTACCGGCGGTGCCGGCTTTATTGGTTCAAACTTCGTGCACTACGCGCTGGCCAACACGGATTCTTCGATCACGGTACTGGACAAGCTCACCTACGCCGGCAACCTGGCCTCGCTTCAGGGCCTTCCCGAGGACCGTTTCACCTTCGTCCAGGGTGACATCTGCGACGCTGAACTGGTGGACCGCCTGGTGCAGGACTGCGACGTCGTCGTCCACTACGCAGCCGAGTCCCACAACGACAACTCCCTCCACGATCCGCGGCCGTTCCTGGACACCAACATCATTGGCACGTACACGTTGATCGAGGCTGCCCGGAAGCACGGCAGGCGCTTCCACCACATCTCCACGGACGAGGTCTACGGCGACCTGGAACTCGATGACCCGGAGCGGTTCACCGAATCCACCCCGTACAACCCCTCCAGCCCGTACTCCTCCACCAAGGCCGGTTCGGACCTGCTGGTGCGCGCCTGGGTGCGGTCCTTCGGCCTGCAGGCGACCATCAGCAACTGCTCCAACAACTACGGTCCCTACCAGCACGTGGAGAAGTTCATTCCGCGGCAGATCACCAACGTGATCGACGGCATCCGCCCCAAGCTCTACGGCGCAGGCGAGAACGTCCGCGACTGGATCCACGCCAATGACCACTCCTCGGCCGTCCTGACGATCATCGAGAAGGGCGAGATCGGGCAGACCTACCTGATCGGCGCTGACGGCGAAAAGAACAACAAGGAAGTCGTTGAGCTGATCCTGAAGCACATGGGCCAGCCCGCTGACGCCTATGACCAGGTCATCGACCGGCCCGGCCACGACCTGCGCTACGCCATCGACTCCACGCGCCTGCGCACCGAACTGGGCTGGGAACCGAAGTTCTCCAACTTCGAGGCCGGCATCGAAGCCACCATCGCCTGGTACCGGGAGAACGAAGCCTGGTGGCGTCCGCAGAAGGCCGAGACCGAAGCCAAGTACAAGGTCCAGGGACAGTAACGGCGATGGTTGAATTTTCCAAGGCCCTCGCTGCACGCGAAACTCCCATCCCCGGCGTCGTTCTCTACGATCTTCCTGTCCACGGCGACAACCGCGGCTGGTTCAAGGAGAACTGGCAGCGGGAGAAGATGCTGGCGCTGGGTCTGCCCGACTTCGGCCCGGTCCAGAACAACATCTCCTTCAACGAGAAGGCCGGCACCACCCGGGGCATCCACGCCGAACCGTGGGACAAGTACATTTCGGTTGCCACCGGACGGATCTTCGGCGCATGGGTGGACCTGCGTGAGGGGCCGAGTTTCGGGACCGTGTTCACGGCGGAGCTGGACCCCAGCCAGGCCATCTTCATTCCCCGCGGGGTGGGAAACGCCTTCCAGACGCTGGAAGACAACACCGCCTACACCTACCTGGTGAATGATCACTGGAGCGCAGACGCGCAGGGGCAGTACACCTTCCTGAACCTCGCAGATGAGACGGCCGCCATCGAATGGCCGATCCCGCTCGAGCAGGCTGAACTTTCGGATAAGGACAGGGCGCACCCCCGCCTGGCAGACGTGGTTCCGATGAAACCGCGCCGCATCCTGGTGCTGGGTGCCGACGGCCAGCTTGGGCGCGCCCTGCGCAAGACGTACGACGGCGATGCCTCCGTTGAGTTTGCCGGCCGGGCGGAGTTCGACCTGGCTGATCCTGCTTCCTATGAACGGAACTGGAAAAACTACTCCGCGATCATCAACGCAGCCGCCTACACTGCCGTGGACGCAGCCGAAACGCCTGAAGGCCGGCGCCTGGCCTGGGAAATCAACGTCAGCGCCGTCGCACGGCTGGCCCGGGTGGCCGCCGCGAACCGCCTGACACTGGTCCACGTGTCCAGCGACTACGTCTTTGACGGCACCCGCCAGACCCACCCGGAAGACGAGCCCTTCTCGCCGCTGGGAGTCTACGGCCAGACCAAGGCCGCCGGCGACGCCGTCGTCTCCGTTGTCCCGCAGCACTACATTGTGCGGACCAGCTGGGTAATCGGCGAGGGCGGCAACTTTGTGCGCACCATGGCCTCGCTTGCCGAACGCGGCATCGAACCGTCCGTGGTCAATGACCAGATCGGCCGGCTGTCCTTCACCGAGGACATCGCCGCCGGCATCGCACATCTGCTCGCCAGCGGGGCTCCGTACGGGACCTACAACCTCAGCAACACCGGTGAGCCGGCAAGCTGGGCGGAGATCGCAGCGTCGGTGTATGAGCTGACCGGCAAACCCCGCGGGGCCGTCACCGGCGTCAGTACCGAAGAGTACTTCCGGGACAAGGAAGCCGCGCCGCGCCCGCTGAACTCGGCACTGGACCTGGGCAAGCTCGAAGCCGCAGGCTTCCGGCCCGCGGATGCGGGGGAGCGCCTGGCGGACTATGTTGCCGGGGCGCCGAATGCCTGAGCCCGGCGCCACGGTCGGAATCTACATACCGTTTTGGGGCGAGCTGGAGTACCTGAGGACCGCCGTCGAAAGTGTGCAGGCGCAGACTGACGCGGACTGGACCCTCACCGTAGTCAATGACGCGCACCCGGACCGCTCCGTGGACGCGTACTTTGAAACGCTCACGGACCCGCGCATCCGGTACGTGAGGAACGAGGTCAACTGCGGGATCACGGAGAACTTCCGCCGGTGCGTGCAAATGGCCACCGAGCCGCGCGTCGTCGTGATGGGCTGTGACGATTTCCTGCTGCCCGGATACGTGGAGACGATCCGGCGGGCCCACGCACTGCACCCTGAGGCGGGATTGATCCAGCCCGGCGTCGTGGTCAAGGACGAACACGGAGAGACAGTCAGTCCGCTGGCTGACTCCGTGAAGCAGAAGCTCATGCGGCCCCGCCGCACCGAACCCGTCCTGCTGGGCGGGGACAAGCTGGCTGCGAACCTGATGCAGGGAAACTGGCTCTACTGGCCCTCCCTGGCCTTCCGCCGCGACGCGATCCAGAAGCATGATTTCCGGGACGGTTTCCCGGTCATCCAGGACCTCGCGCTGATCCTGGACCTGCTCCTGGACGGTGAGGACCTGCTCCTCGTTCCGGAAACTGTTTTTGCCTACCGCCGGCACAGCTCCAGTGCCTCGTCGCTGGAACTGCTGGACGGTTCCCGGTTCGCGGGGGAGCGGCGTTTCTTCCGCCATGCAGCGAAGCTCGCTGCGCCCCGCGGCTGGAGACGGACAGTCAGGGCCGCCCGCATGCACCTCACTTCCCGCCTGCACGCCCTGGTGCTGCTGCCTGCAACGCTGCGCCGCGGTGACCTGAGGACCGCCGTGCTGGTCCTGCGGCACGCGTTCGGAAGCTAGGCGCGCACACCGCCAAACCAAACGGCAAGGCCCCCGGTTTGAACTTCAAACCGGGGGCCTTGCCGTTTCCTCGGGCGGCTAGGAGCAGCCCACAAACTCGTACAGCGATGCCTCGCCCACGCTGGCAATCTTCCGGAAGTCAGGGTCCTCGTCGATGTCTTCGATGCCCGGATACTGTGCAGTTCCGTTGTTGATCTGCCGCGTGCCGAAGTCCAGGACGTAGTCGACGCCGGTTGCCTCCACTGCGTCGCAGACCTCGGGCTTTGAATCGGCGTCCTTGAGGCTGTTGTCGATCACCGCGGCGTCGGGACTCGTGTTGGAGAGCGTGTGCTTGTACGTGGTTTCCCGGTCGGCAATCGCGTAGGCCAGTGCGGCGCCGGTCCACGGATTCACGGCGATCACCGAATCGGGCTCGGTAAGCTCGGGAAGCTGGCGGATCAGTTCAAGCTCATCCGTGGAGACCAGGGCAGAATCATCGTTCACCGCGTACGCGCCGCGGGCGCTGGCGACGGCGGTGTCCATGCTGGCACGCTGCGTCAGCGGCAGCAGGGCCAGAATGGCCGCCAGGCCCAAGGCAAACGGAGCGGCTGCTGAAACCGGACCCGCCGTTCCGGCAAGCCTCGCGCGGACCCAGCGGTCCACGGGTTCCAGGACAAGCTGGAGGCCCAGAATGGCCAGCGGTGCGCCCATGATGGGCAGGATCGCAGCCAGCCGGTACGGGTCGTTGTACCAGACACCCGTCACGAACATGCGGTTCTCCGTGATCGGGTAACCAGCTGCCACCACAAAAAGCCAGATGCTCAGCAGGTAGGCGCCGGCCACCCAGAGCAGCCGGGGACGGCGGAAGCAGTACACCAGGCCCAGCAGAACCAGGACACTGATGACGACGGCGGCGGGGCGCCCGAACGGCGCATTTAGCAGTGCCTCGCCGAAGGCCTGCGGTGCTGTCTCCACCCGGTCCCAGAAGGCAGCCGCTTCCGGAGGCCGGATCACGTTCCACAGTACGAAGAAGACGGCGAAAGCGGCGGCCACGGCCAGGGTCGCGAACAGATAGCGGGTCCAGGCGGCTCCGGAGCGGTACAGCCCGGCAAGGCCCCGGAGGTAAGCCGAAAGAACCACCGGGACGGCCAGCGCAAAGAGCGTCATCACGCCGTTGGGATGGCTGACGGCTACTCCCGGTACGGTCAGCATCGCCAGCAGGATCAGGGTGAAAACAGGGATATCCGGGTGCGGAACCTGGCGCAGGATGCCGGCCAGGATCAGCAGCGCGGCCGGGACCATCGCCAGGGACAGGAGGTTCGGGTAAAGCACACCGAAGTCCAGCAGCAGGATCGGGAAAGCCGAGAAGCTGCCCACCAGCACACCGGCCCCCAGGATGGCCGCCGGCGCCAGCTTGGCGAGCCGGCGCACTGCGAACAGCACGCTCAGCGGCCAGACGGCAGCCGAAACAGCAATGATTCCCGCGCTGGTGGCAGCGGTTACCGGAGCTCCGGAGAGCTGGACGATCAGGGAAATGAAGCCGTGCCACGCAGCCGGGTAGAAATACGCCGGCTGGTCTGCGGACGTCATGGAGGTCAGCGTGAGCGAGGAAGCATTGCCCGTATCCAGGATGTACCGGACGGCATTGAGGTGGAAGTTGTTGTCAAAGGTCTGGGAGAAGTTCTCCGGCGCCCCAATGATGTGCACCACCTGCCACCCGATCAGCAGGAATGCCGCCGCCGCTGCAGCGAACCAGGGTCCCTGGTGCCGGAGGAAGGAGTGCTCGGCGGAACCGGCAGTACGTGCCGGATACCAGGAGAAACGGGTTATGCCAAAGCACGCCGCCAGGACCAGCACGGCTAGCACCAGAACCGGAAGGAAGCTCCAGCCAATCCCTGCGAAGGGCGCTGCGACGGCGCTGACGCTGATCAGCGTGACCGTCACCAGCGGGGCCAGCGCCACGGCGTCGAACAGGCGGAGCCGCAGGACCAGGCCGATAGCCAGGCCCGGCACAAGAAGCACTGCCAGGGCGATAAGTATTGCGGGAAGGGCCCCGAGCCAATCCATGCGTGAAAATCCTCCGGTGTGTAGGTGGGCTGCAAGGCCCCGCCAATTCTAGCCGTTCGGGCCGCGGAACCCTGATTCGGCGCTGCGGCGAAGTGGCGGGGGCTCAGGGACTTCTATAGCCTGTACCTACTATGCGTATACGTGGCAGGGCGTCAGAACCGCAAACCCGGCAGGCACCAGCCATCACTTCCACCGGCACCGCCGCCGTCATCACAGCTTTTAATCCACCCGCAGAACTCGCCGGCCGAGTGGCTGCCATGCTGGAGCAGTTTCAGGCAGTGGCCGTCGTCGACGACGGCTCCACCACGGGGGAAGACGTGCTGGCTCAGTGCGAAACCCTTGGCGCCTCGGTGATCCGGCAGGGCAAGAACACGGGCATTGGCTCGGCCCTCAACGCAGGCATTGCGGCACTGCTGGAGCAGCACAGCGGCCTTTCCTACGTTGTGACCTTCGACCAGGATTCCGAACCTCCCGCCGGACTGCTGCACAAGTATGAGCAGGCACGAAAGGCTGCCCTTGCGGACGGACTAGCGGTGGGCACCATCAGTCCGGAAAGTGTCTCCGGCAGCCGGGTGCTGAGCCGGGGCGGAAGCGGCGGCTATCTGGAAGTCGCCGAACCCATTCAGTCCGCCCTGCTCCTCTCACGGGCGGCCCTGGACGCGGTCGGTGGTTTCGATGAGGGACTCTTTATCGACGGAGTGGACACAGACTTCTACTGGCGGCTTCGGAAAGCCGGCTTCTCCGCCGTCGCTGCGCCAGGCGTCGCGCTGGAACACTCTCTGGGAACGCGCACACACGCACGTTTCCTGGGCCGCCCGCTGCGGGTCCGGAACCAGCCCCTCGAGCTGATGCAGAGCGCCCCGTTCCGCTATTACTACATTGGCCGGAACCGCGTCCACCTGCTGCGCCGGTACTTCAGCACCCAGCCGCGCTGGATGCTGCGTGGACTGGCCCTGGACCTGAGGCATGTGATTGTCGTCGGCCTCCTGGGGACAGAACGCAGGCGGCGGCTGGGGTATTTTGTAAAGGGGACCGCCGACGGGCTGCGGGGCCGTACAGGCAAAGCCCAGGACACGAGGTGAGGAAGTCGATGGACGCCTCGGCAGCGAATACTCAACCACAGCAGAATAGGTATGCAGAGCGCGTGGAACAAGCTGAAAAACCAATGGCCGGCCGGCTGCTGGTCATCATGCCTGCCTGGAACGAATCCGCTTCCGTAGGCAATACCGTTGCGGAAGTCATCCGGACAGTGCCAAACTGCGACGTCCTGGTCGTGGATGACGGGTCGACGGACAACACCGCAGACCTGGCTGAGGCAGCAGGTGCCACTGTGCTCCGGCTGCCCTTCAACCTGGGCGTTGGCGGTGCCATGCGCGCAGGCTACAAGTACGCGCAGCGGTGGAACTACAGCCAGGCGATCCAGGTGGATGCGGATGGACAGCACGATCCCAAGGACCTGATCAACGTGGTCAAGGGACTGGAAGTCGCCGACATCTCGATCGGAGCCCGGTTCGCAGACAAGGGCAACTACGAAGTCCGGGGGCCGCGCAAGTGGGCCATGGTCTTCCTCGGCTGGGCAATTTCACGGATTGCCAAGACCAAGCTCACGGACGTCACGTCAGGCTTCCGGGCAGCAAACACCCGTGCCATCGCACAGTACTGCGAGCACTATCCCGCTGAGTACCTCGGGGACACGATCGACTCGCTGGTCGTTGCAGTACGCTCCGGCCTGAGCGTGACGCAGGTGCCCGTGGAGATGCGTCCCCGGCAGGGCGGCCAGCCCAGCCACAATCCAGCCAAGGCTGCCCTCTACCTGGGCCGCAGCGGATTCGCGCTGCTGATCGCCATGACCCGCAAAAAGACCCGGCTCGCCGGCACGGAAGGAGCAGCAGAATGAATACCGTGCTGCCGTTCATCCTGGCACTCGCCGTCGTTGGTTCCGTAATCTGGCTGCTCCGCCAGCGAAAGCTCCGCGAGAAGTACGCTGCTCTCTGGATCCTGGTAGGCCTGGTCACCCTGGTGCTGGCAGGTTTCCCCCAGCTGCTCGACTGGGCTACCGCGATCTCCGGGTTCGCGCTGCCGTCCAACCTCCTGTTTATGGTGGCGATCTTCCTGCTGATGGGAGTGTGCCTGCACCTCTCACTGGAAATCTCCGTGGTGGAGGATGAGACGCGGGCACTGGCGGAGGAAGCTGCCATCCTGCGCAGCCAGCTTGATGGCCTGCAGGCCAAGGTGGAACGTCTGCAGCAGCAGGCTGCGGCAGCCAACGGCGGCAGCCCGGAGCCGCTGCCGCCGGGAGAACGCCGGTGAGCGCACACGTACGGGCCAGCGTCTGCATGGCCGCCTACAACGGGTCCCGCTGGATCGGCGAGCAGATCGAATCGATCCTTGCGGATCTGGGCCCGGAAGACGAACTGGTCGTAGTGGATGACAAGTCCACGGACAACACGGCGGACGTGGTCGCCGCAATCGGCGACCCGCGGATCCGGCTCGTCCGGTCCGAGGTCAACGAACGCTACGTCCGGACTTTTGGCAAGGCAGCCGCCCTCGCCCGCGGGCAGTACATTTTCCTGGCGGACCAGGACGACGTCTGGGTCCCCGGCCGGACAGCCAAGATGATCGATGCGCTCGGAAAGAGTGCCATGGTCGCCGGGAATGTTGCACTCTTCGGCGGGCCGGAGGAGAACGCACCCTGGTCCCTGCGCGCCAAGGACTCAAACCGGCGCCTGGCCAACATCGCCGGGGTTATGGTGGGCTACCGGCCCTACTACGGATGCGCCATGGGCTTCCGCCGCGACTTCGCGGACGTTGTACTGCCCATGCCGCGGTTCCTGTACGAATCGCACGATCTCTGGATGGCGCTGGCCGGCAACCTGGCCGGTGAAATGACGCACCTGGGCGAGCCGGTGCTGTACCGCCGGCTGCACGAGGACAATGAAACTCCCCGCCACTGGCGCCGTCTGGACCGGATCCTCAAAGCGCGCTGGATGCTGCTGCGTGCGCTGGTCACCGCAGGTTTCCGTCTTCGACGGCGGTCCCGGCAGGCTGCCTGAGCTTTCCATCCGTTAAACAGCGGCGGGCACCCCCGGTGACCAGTTCAGAAGGGGTGCCCGCCGCTGTAAGAAACGCGCTGCCTAACGCGCTACGCCAACGCTCGTACCGGTGCCACGGTCCCACCGTCCGGTCAGCGGGCGGTCCCCGGGGTTGCCGAACTGGAAGCTGCTGCTGGCCGTGGGCCGGATGTTGCTGTTGGTGAGATACCAGTAGCTGCCGCGCTTCACGCCCACAGTGCTGAACCGGTCATTGTTCCAGTCCCCGGACACCGGGGTGTCGCCGGCGTTGCCGAACAGGAAGGCGCCGGCAACGCCGGGGCGGATATTGCTGTTTGTCAGATAGAAGCGCTGAGCGACGCCCTCCGGGCGGCCAACTCCGAGGGTGTCGTAACCGTCGCCGTCCCAGTCTCCAACAATGGCGGTGTCGCCGACGTCACCGAACGCAAAGACGCCGTCTGCTACGCCGCTGGTATTGGAGTTCTTCAGGTAGACCATGCCGTTGCGGAAGACGCCGATCGTGTCCCGGCCGTTTCCGTCCCAGTCACCGCAGATGGGCTGGTCTCCAGGATCCCCATACCGCACCTCCCGTACGGCTGCCGCTCCGGTCAGGGTTTCGCGGATGTACCAGGTGCCGTTGCGGAAGGCTGCCGGAGTGGCAACGCCGTCCCCGTTCCAGTCGCAGGTGAGGTACTGGTCGCTGGCGTTTCCGTATTCAAGGCCCTTCACCGGGTTGCTGCGGTAGTACAGCTGTCCCGGGCGTCCCACCGAGGACTGGCGCGCGAAGCTGCGCAGCTGGTCGACCGAGCCCTGGTAGACGTTTGAATCGCCTTCGAACGGGCCGGTGCTGCTGTACTGCCAGAGCGTGTACCGGGACCAGCCGTTGGGCAGTGCGCCGGGGCCGGTGGTGTTGTAGGCGGCGATGTGCAGGGGCTGCGCCGCGAAGGCACTGGAGTTGCCTGTGCAGGTTCGCCACCAGTCGGTAGTGGTGTAGATCATCGGCAGGCGTCCCGTGCGGGCTGCCACTGTCTGTGAGAAGTCCCTGATCCAGGACACCATCTGGCCTGCGGTCATGTTGTAGCAGGTGTTGCCGAGGGAGGGGTAGGGGTTGTATTCGATGTCCAGCAGCGGGGGAAGGGTATTGCCGTCAGGGGACCATCCGCCGCCGTTGTTCACGAAGTAGTTGGCCTGGGCTGCACCGCTGGAAACGTTGGGGATGGCGAAGTGGTAAGCACCCCGCAGCATCCCCACGGAGGAAGCACCGTTGTACTGGCTGGAGAACAGCGGGTTCTTGTAGGACGTGGCCTCAGTGGCCTTGGCATAGGCGAAGCGCGCGCCCTGGTTCCAGGCCCGGCTCCAGTTGACGGCCGGCTGGTGGCTGCTGACATCCATGCCCTGCAGTCCGGCGGGCTGCCAGGTGGCTGCGAGGGAGATCGCCGGGGCGTTTCCGGTATTCAGCGCGGGTGCGGCAAACGGGACGCTCGCCTGTGCTGCGGCGCCGGTAGCCGACGGCGCAGCCGCCTCGGGCGCGCTGCCCCCGGGTACGTTGCTGCCGGACGGATCGGTGGCGAGTTCCGGATCTGCCAGGCCGCTGATGATCAGTTTTTCCTCGGCATCGAGACGCTCCGCGATTTCCCCGCTGCCGGGGGCCTGCGGATCCAGCGTCTCTTCCAGGCGCTCAAGGCCCTGGCCCATCTTGGCGCCCAGGATCCCGATGATTTCCGCAAGCTCCTCCTCGGTCAGCGCGGAGGGGTCCGCCACCTCGGTCTCAGCGGGCTCCGGGACGGCAGGGGACGCCGACGGCGCTGCCTCCTCCGGTGCGGTCTCCTCCGGCGCGGTTTCCTGAGCCGGGTCCGGCAGGGGCTTGGGAACTTCGCTGGGGTCGGGCGGCTGGGGTGCCTGGCGCTCCACGGGGGCAGGTGCGGATTCGGCAGGCTCCGGAACCTCAGGTGCCGGGCTGGCCGGCACCGTTTCGGTGACGGCACTGTCCGGGGGGAGCTGTGCGGCAGAGGCGGGGGCTGCGGTGGCGGCCAGTGCCAGGCAGAGCAGACCTGCCAGCACAGGAGCTGATTGACGGTGTTTCACGGGGTCTCCAGAGTGCAGTGGACTTCAGTCTGAAACCTTACCGGGACTGGTGTGAATACTGTGACCAGTGACGTTCGACGTTGGGAACCTACAGGGGAGAGTGCGGTGATCATAGGGTGCAGTTCTGCTGCGGACCTGCAGACGCCAAGTTCCCCGCCAAGGGCTTTTCCACAAAAGGCTCCGCCACTCTCGTCAGGGGATCCTAAATCTCCTATCCTCGCCCGCATGGCCGCAGTGGCCTTGTCTCAGATGCACGGCAGGGATGCCGTGCGGATTCCGGGGGAACACGTTGGACGCCATACGTATTGTCGAGGATGAGGTCCGGGAACTCATCCGTGTGCGCGGCCTTGATCCGGCCCGTCAGGCTGGGGAAGTCCGCCGCCTCGTAGAAGCGGCTGTGCAGGACTATGACGAGCGGTCCCTGATGGGAACACTCCCGCCCCTTGGCCAGCTTGATAAGGCACGCAAACATGTCTTTGACGCCGTCGCCGGGTACGGGGCTCTCCAGCCGCTGCTTGATGATCCGACCGTCGAGGAAGTTTGGATCAACTCGCCGGGGGAGGTTTACGTCGCCCGGGACGGGCGCTCTGAACTGACGGCACTGAACCTGTCATCGGAGCAGGTCCGGGATCTGGTCGAGAGGATGCTGAAGTCCTCCGGCCGTCGGCTTGATCTCTCCTCGCCCTTCGTTGACGCGGCCCTGCCGGACGGTTCACGCCTGCATGTGGTCATTCCGGACGTGACCCGCAGGCACTGGGCGGTCAATATCCGCAAGTTCATCGTCCGGGCCAGCAGACTGGAGCACCTTGTTGAACTGGGAACCCTGACGCCCCAGGCCGCCCGTTTCCTCTCCGCTGCCGTGGCCGGAGGGCTGAACATCCTGGTTTCCGGGGCTACCCAGGCCGGCAAAACAACCATGCTGAACTGCCTCGCGGCGTCCATCGGTGCCAGGGAACGGGTTGTCACGGTGGAGGAGGTCTTTGAACTGCAGCTGCCGCTTCGCGACGTCGTGGGCCTGCAGTGCCGCCAGCCAAACCTGGAGGGGACCGGGGAGATACCGCTGCGCCGCCTGGTCAAGGAAGCACTGCGGATGCGCCCGGATCGCCTGATCGTCGGCGAGGTTCGGGAGGCCGAAAGCCTGGACATGCTGATCGCTTTGAATTCAGGACTTCCCGGGATGTGTACGGTCCACGCCAACAGCGCTCACGACGCCGTCACGAAGATCTCCACGCTTCCGCTGCTGGCCGGGGCAAACATTTCCAGCGCCTTCGTTGTGCCCACAGTCGCCTCATGCATCGACCTCGTGGTCCACTGCGTGCGCACCCCGGCAGGACGGCGTGAAGTCGCCGAGATTCTTGCCCTGGGACGCCGGGTGGAGAACGGCGTCATAGAGTCCACACTGGTGTTCCAGCGGGAGAACGGGCGGCTGGCCGCTTCTCCGTCTTCCCTGCCCTCACCGGACAAGTTTGCCCGTGCCGGAATGAACCTGGCCGAGTTCCTGGAGCCGGCAGTATGACGGCGGCCGCCGGCCTGGCGCTGGGGATGGGCCTCTTCCTGATCTGGCACTCCTGCTGGGTCCTCCCCGAACGCCCGGCGCGGGTGCGCCGCCCGGGGCGGATTGAAGAGCTTCTGAAGTCATCGGGTATTACCCGGGTGACCCCGGGCGGGCTGGTACTGAGCAGCGTCCTGCTGGGCCTGATGGTCCTGCTTATGGTGTGGGTGCTCACCGCATCCGTGCCCATTGGCGGCTGTTTTGGGCTCTTCGCCTCTGCGGTGCCGGTCAGCGCGGTGCGGTGGCAGGCACGCAGACGCAGTGCTTCGCTCATGGAACTGTGGCCCGACGCCGTGGACCACCTGCGCTCGGCGATCCGTGCCGGTATGTCGCTGCCGGAAGCCCTGATCCAGCTTGGGGACAACGGTCCCGCGGAGCTCCGGGCACCCTTCCGTGAATTCGGGGCAGATTACCGTTCCGGCGGCTCGTTCGAGGGTGCACTGGACGGGCTCAAGGACCGGCTGGCGGACCCGGTGGGAGACCGCATCGTGGAGTCCCTGCGGCTCACCCGCCAGGTGGGAGGTTCGGACCTGGGACGTCTGCTGGGAACGCTGGCGGAGTTCCTCCGGGAGAACGCCAGGACCCGGAGCGAGCTGCTGGCTAGGCAGTCGTGGACCATCAACGCAGCGCGCCTGGCCGTCACGGCCCCGTGGATTGTGCTGGTGCTGATGGCAGGTACCCCCGAAGCCGTGGATGCGTACAACACCCCGGCCGGGGCGGTTGTCCTTGCCGCAGGCATGGCGATTTCGGTGGGCTGTTACCAGCTTATGCTCCGCATCGGCGCGCTGCCTGAAGAGAAGCGGGTGCTGCGGTGAACGGCCTGTGGCCTGCGGCCCTGCTCGCGGGGACAGCACTGGGCGTGGGACTGTGGCTCGCCGTTGCCCGGCTTCCCTTCCTTCGTCCGACGTCCTTTGCAGACAGGATCGCACCGCAGCTGCGTTCAGTCACTCCGGGTTCCAGGCTGCTCGTCGCAGCGGATGTGACTCCTTTTGGTCCCCTTGAGCGGGTCTTCCGGCCCATCCTGACTGAACTGGCGGGGAAGCTGGAACGGCTCAACCCGGCCGCCTCCGCGCTGCAGAAGCGTCTGGACCGCGCCGGCAACCGCAACACTGTCCTTGAATTCCGCTCCAGCCAGCTGTTGTTCGCCGGCGGGGGACTGCTGCTTGGCGGCGGGGGAGCAGTGTGGCTCGCCGCCCAAGGCAACATCTCGGTACCCGCTGTTGCCCTGCTTTCACTGGCGGCCGGGCTGGTTGGGTATCTGCTGCGCGATTACCTGCTTACCGGGGAGGTGGCACGGAGAGAGGCGTTGATGCTAGCGGAGTTCCCCAGTCTGGCGGAGATGATGGCGCTTGCTGTCGGCGCCGGCGAGAGTGCAGGCGGCGCCCTGGAGCGGATCGCCCGCACCTCGAAGGGCGAACTGGCCGGCGAGTTCGGACGGGCACTGGCGGAGACCAGGTCAGGCGTACCGCTGCTGACCGCGCTCGGGAACCTGTCCAGGCGAACACAGCTTGCTCCGCTGTCCCGGTTCGTGGACGGAATCTCAGTCGCTATTGAACGCGGTACACCGCTGGCAGACGTGCTTCGGGCCCAGGCGCAGGACGTACGTGATCTCGCCAAACGAGAGCTGATGGAAGAAGCCGGAAAGAAGGAAATCGCCATGATGGTCCCGCTGGTCTTCGGTGTGCTTCCACTGACTGTCCTCTTTGCCATCTTCCCCGGACTGTCACTGCTCAGTATCGGCTTGTGACGGCCCGGAAAATCCTCACCGACGACGTTATCCCCCTCTGGAAAGGAACCCGATGAAAACCCGAACCGATCTCCGAACGCTGCCGGCCCTGCTGGCGGCCAGCCTGCTAGTCAGGCTGCGAACTGCCCTGTTCCCGGAACGGGGCGAAAACGAACGCGGCGACGTACCGGGCTGGGTGATGATCACCCTCATGTCGGCCGTCCTCGTGGCGGCGATCCTCACCGTAGCCAGGCCCGCGCTGGTGACCCTCTTTGAATCAGCGATCGCCCAGGTCCAGCAGTAGGGGCAGGGATGCCTCCGCCGGAGATGAGGGCTCCGCCGTCGTGGACTTTGTCCTGGTGGGTGCCCTGCTTACCGTCATTGTGCTGGCGGTAATCCAGCTTGCTCTCGTCCTGCATGTGCGCAACACCCTGATTGATGCCGCGTCCTCCGGCGCCCGTTACGGAACGCTCGCGGACCGGAATCCCCAGGACGGCGTGGAGCGTACCAGGCAGCTGATCTCCGGAAGCCTGAACCCGGGATATGCCCAGGACATCAGCCACACGCGAGCAACAGAATCCGGGAGTCCCATGCTCCAGGTCAGAGTCCGCGCTCCGCTGCCGGTAATCGGCCTGATTGGTCCACGGGGAGGAATTGAGGTGACCGGTCATGCATACTGGCCCGATTGACCCCGCTGGCACCGTGCCGGGCAGCGGGGAGGAAGAGGACGGCAGTGCGGCCGTTGAATTCGTCTTTCTGGGAGTCCTGCTGCTCATTCCGCTGATTTATTTGATTATTGCTGCCGGTCAGGTCCAGGGAGCCGCGTATGCCATGGTCGGCGCTGCCGATCACGCGGCAAAAGTGTATGCCGCTGCGCCGCCGGGCGCGTCTCCCGGGGAGCAGGCCACAGCGGCGGCGGAGCTGGCGCTCGCGGACTTCGGGTTCGACCCCCGGGCCCTTGAACTGCGGATATCCTGCAGCCCGGAGTGCGGTGTTCCCGGGTCGACCGTCACGGTCACTGCGGCCATGAACGTTCCGCTGCCGATAGTGGGGTTGGTGCCGGGCCTGGACCTGGCGCCGGTACGGGTGGATTCAACCTCGATGCAGACAGTTGAGAGGTTCGGATGACAGGAGCAGTCAGGAATTGGACAAAGAACGCCCCGGAGAACGGCGAATCCGGCCAGGTGGGGGTCCTCATCATCGGGTACGTGCTGCTGGCGCTGCTCGTCATCACTGCAATCGCCGGAGCGTCGTCGGTGTATCTGGGCCACAAGAAACTTCTCTCGGCAGCAGACGGTGCTGCGCTCGCGGCGGCGGACACCTTCTCCCTTTCACAGGTGCAGGGGACGGGTGGAAACACACCGGCGGCCGTCCTGGACGGTGCCATGGTCACGGCTGAAGTTCAGCGCTACCTCTCGGATAGCGGAGCAGGGGAACGGATTGACTCCCTGCAGATCGCTCCGGAAACCGGAACTCCGGACGGGCGCACCGCCCAGGTGGTTCTGACCGCCGTCGTGCATCCGCCGATCGTGAACTTCCTGGTGCCGGACGGGATCCGGATCAGTGCCCAGAGCGACGCCCGGGCTCGGCTGACGCGCTGAGCTAGGAGGCCTTGGCCTGCTCCACCGGCGGGTAGTGCCCCCAACCGCCGTGGTCCACCTCCAGCAGTGTGCCGTCGTCGGCGTAGCAGAGCGTGACCCGCTCGCCGTAGAGGTCGCAGTCCGGGTCGGGACAGCGGTCACGCAGGGACCCGGCGAAGTCGGCGGCGTCGTACTGGTCCCAGTCGTCCAGTTTGCCCAGAGCCCAGGGGTCGCCCTGTTCCGCCAGTTCCTCAAGCTCCTCGCGGCTGTAGCTGTGTCCGCGCTCAGGATGGCGGATGGGTGAGGGGGAAGCGTTCATCGGATTCTCGAAGCTCCTTTCCGGATCGGACAGCACCAATGTACTCCCGGGGCCCTGACAACAAGGCGGTCATCGCCCGGTGCGCCGCAGGTCCGCTGTTTCGCCGGACAGACACAGTCCGGGCCGGGAAACCGGGGCATGGCGTAGTCTGTAATCACCATGGCTGAAATTGATTTTCCCGCAGAAATCCGCGCCCTCCGCTCAACGTTTGCCTCCATCGAGGACGTCTCAGACGTTGCTGCGATGAAGGAAGACATTGCTGAACTCAGCGAGATGGCGGGGGAACCCAACCTCTGGGATGACCCGGACGCTGCGCAGAAGATCACCTCCAAGCTCTCGCACAAGCAGAGCGCCCTGGAACGGCTGCAGAAGCTCGAGGCCCGCATTGACGACCTCGAAGTCCTGGTTGAGCTTGCCCAGGATGAAGCCGACGCCGACAGCAAGGCCGAGGCAGTCACGGAACTTGAGTCGCTGCGCAAGGCACTGTCCGAGCTTGAGGTGGTGACGCTGCTCTCCGGCGAGTACGACGAGCGTGAGGCCGTAGTGACCATCCGCGCCGGCGCCGGCGGAGTGGACGCCGCCGACTTCGCCGACATGCTGCTGCGGATGTACCTGCGCTGGGCCGAACGCCACGGGTATCCCACCCAGGTGCTCGACACTTCCTACGCCGAAGAAGCCGGACTCAAGTCCGCCACGTTCGAAGTCAAGGCCCCCTATGCCTTCGGCACCCTTGTGGTGGAGGCCGGCACGCACCGGCTGGTGCGCATCAGCCCGTTCGACAACCAGGGCCGGCGCCAGACCTCCTTCGCCGCCGTCGAGGTTATTCCGCTGATCGAAGCCACGGACCACATCGACATTCCTGACAATGAGATCCGCGTGGACGTCTTCCGCTCCTCCGGTCCGGGCGGGCAGTCCGTGAACACCACGGACTCGGCGGTCCGGCTGACCCACATTCCCACGGGCACCGTGGTTTCAATGCAGAACGAGAAGTCCCAGCTGCAGAACCGTGCAGCTGCCATGCGCGTGCTCCAGTCCAGGCTCCTGCTGCTGAAGAAGGAGCAGGAAGACGCGGAAAAGAAGGCCTTCGCCGGAGACGTAAAGGCGTCCTGGGGCGACCAAATGCGCTCCTACGTGCTCAACCCGTACCAGATGGTCAAGGACCTGCGGACGGAGCACGAAGTGGGCAACACCTCGGCTGTGTTCGACGGCGAGATCGACGACTTCATCGACGCCGGCATCCGCTGGCGCGCCAACGGCAGCGTTTCCGCCCGCAACTAAGGGTTCCAGGCCGAACGCACCGCCCAGCCCCGCACATCCACAAGCCCGGGTCCTGTAGAGGACCCGGGCTTTTGCGCGTCTCCGCGAAATGCCGGCGAAAAACCCATTGACTCCGCTGTGGCCTGTGCCGTACATTTTCCGTAACCTGAATCGCCTTTCAGGTTAGTGCTCCAAAATCCCGGCCCGGCCGGCATCAAATGCATCCACTGCAGCCACCGCACTGAAAGGCACACCACCGTGAAGGCAACAAAGAAGTTCCTCCTCACTACGGCTCTTACTGCCGGTCTGGCCCTGTCCGCCTGCGCTCCTGCCGCAGATTCCGGCACCTCACCGGCTGACGGCGAAGCGGCGTCGAGCGTCGACGTAGGAATCGTCTATTCCAAGACCGGACCGCTGGCCGCCTACGGCGAGGCCTACTACGAGGGCCTGCAGGCAGGAATCGACTACGCCACTGACGGCACCGGCAAAGTCGGGGACACTGAACTGAACATCACCTACCACGACGACGGCGGGGACCCGGACAAGGCGGTCACGGTCGCCAAGGACCTCATTGGACAGGACTACAAGATCCTCGCCGGCACTGTGGTTTCCGGCATTGCCCTGAAGCTGGCCGAACAGGCCGAGCAGAACCAGGTGCTCTACATTTCCGGACCGGCAGCGACGGACGCGATCCAGGGCATCAACAAATACACGTTCCGCTCCGGCCGGCAGTCGCTGCAGGACGTGGCCGCGGCAGGTTCCTTCGTGGATGATCTGGCCGGCAAGAAGGTAGTGGTCTTCGCCCAGGACAATGCCTTCGGCCAGGGAAACCTCGCCGCCGTGGAGGCTGTCCTCGGCGCCGAGGGCGCGGAGGTCTCCAGCGTCCTGGTCCCCGAGGACGCCACCGAGTTCACCCCGTTCGCCCGGCAGCTGATCGACGCCGCACCGGACATGGCCTTTGTAGCCTGGGCCGGGGCATCATCGGGCTCCATGTGGCAGGCACTGGACCAGCAGGGGGCCTTCGAAGCAGCACCGATCGTCACCGGGCTGGGCGACGCCGCCACCTTCGGGGCCTACGGTGCAGCCGGCACCAAGATCTCCTTCCTGAACCACTACTTCCCCGGCGCCGGGAACAACGAGGTGGAGAAGGCCATGATCGAATCCGTGGAAGCGGCCGGCAAGAAGGCAGACCTGTTCACCCCGGACGGTTTTGTGGCCGGGCAGATGATTGTCCAGGCTGTCCGCGAAGGCGGCAGCGACGTCGACGCGATGGTTTCCGCGCTGGAGGGCTGGAGCTTCGAAGGGCCCAAGGGCACCACCACCGTCCGCGCCTCGGACCACGCCCTGCTCCAGGACATGTACCAGGTCACCCTGGATGACCAGGGCGGCACCTGGGTTCCCACCTTGGTGGAAACGGTGGCAGCGGACTCCGTTGCACCGCCGGAAGCCGCAAAGTAGGCCGTGGACTCCATGGACACACCCATCGCGCTGGAACTCACCGGCGTCGGCCTCAGCATCGGCGGGGCCCGCATCCTCGACGACGTGAACCTCACCGTGCCCAGCGGGGAAATGCTCGGGGTGATCGGACCCAACGGTGCCGGCAAGACCACTCTGTTCAACGTCATCTCCGGGCTGCTGCGCCCCACCGAGGGCACCGTGGCGGTTTCGGGGAACGACGTCGGGCGGCTGGCCGTGCACCGGAGGGCGGCAGCCGGACTGGGCCGGACGTTCCAGACATCCAGCCTGTTCCCGCAGCTGAGCGTGCTGGAAAACGTGCGGCTTGCCGCCCAGGCCAAACTGGGCGGCAGCCTCTCGCTGCTGCGCTTCCCGCGCAGCGGCGACGAAGCCACCCGGACCGCCGCCGGCTGCATCGAGGAGGTGGGCCTGGGCGCCAAGGCCGCGGCCGGAGCTGGCGGCCTGTCCCACGGGGACAAGCGCAAGGTTGAGATCGCGATGCTGCTGGCCGCGGATCCGGCCGTGATCCTGCTGGATGAACCCATGGCCGGGGTCGGTTCCGGGGATGTCGCCGGACTCTCCGAAGTCATCCGGCGGATGCACCGTGAGTCCGGGCGCACCGTGCTGATGGTGGAGCACCACATGGAAGTGGTCCTGGGACTGGTGGACCGCGTTGCGGTGATGCACCACGGATCCCTGCTGGCCGTCGACACCCCCGAAGCAGTCATGGCCAATCCGCTGGTCCAAAGCGCCTATCTGGGAGAGCCCGTCTGATGAACACCGCCGCCGCACCCATCCTGCGGGTGCATCACCTTTCCGCCGCCATCGGCGGCCAGCAGGTCGTAGAGGACGTCAGCTTCGAGGTCCCGGCCTCCGGCGTCACCGCACTGCTTGGCCGCAACGGGGTGGGCAAGACCAGCACCATCAAGGCCATCATCGGACTCATCTCCCGCGCCGGGGAGGTGGAGCTCGACGGCGAGCGCATCGACGGCGCCGAAACGCACCGGATCATCGCCCGCGGCGTGGGCTACGTCCCGGAGGACCGGGAGGTCTTCTCCCGGCTCACGGTTGCGGAGAACCTGCGCCTCGCCGAGCGGGACGGACACCCCCGGCGGCAGCTCGTCGAGGACCTCTTTCCGGACCTGGTCAGGCGTTCCGCCCAGATGGCCGGAACACTCAGCGGCGGGCAGCAGCAAATGGTCTCCCTGGCCCGTGCCCTGCTGAACACCAATAAGGTGCTCCTGGTGGATGAACCCACCAAGGGCCTGGCACCAAAGATTGTGCAGGAAGTCGGTGAGGCGCTGGCCGAAGCTGCCCGGACGGTGCCGATCCTGCTGGTGGAACAGAACCTGACGGTAGTGCGGCAGCTGGCCTCCACCGTCACCGTACTCTCCGGCGGAAAGGTGGCGCTGACGGGCATGGACGCCGGAGAGTTCCTCGATGACACAGACCTCAACCACAGGCTGCTGGGTGTCCACACCGGCACCGCCGCGGAGAATCCCAACCACACCGGCACCGCCGCACCGAAGGGAGCCTGAGGCATGAGCACCATCATCCTGCTCACCGTCACCGGCCTCGGCCTGGGGGCACTGTACTTCCTGGTGGCCTCCGGCCTGTCCCTGATCTACGGACTGATGGGCGTGCTGAACTTCGCCCACGGATCCTTCCTGACCCTTGGCGCGTTCATCGGCTGGCAGACGGCACAGGCACTCGGTGCCGGCGGCTGGGGAGTCTTCTTCATTTCCCTGGCCGTCGGTGCCGCCACCGGTGCGGTGTTCGCTGCGCTGACCGAGCGGATCCTCATCCGCCCGCTCTACCAGCGCCACATCGAACAGGTGCTCGTAACCGTGGGCCTGTCCCTGGCCTCGGTGGCACTGTTCGAAGGGATCTGGGGAACCGACCCGTCCTTCATCACCGGACCGGCCTGGCTGAAGGAAACCACGGACCTGTTCGGCGCCCGGATCCCGAATGACCGGTTCGTGGCCATCCTCGCCGCCGCACTGGTCCTGGGCGGGCTGCTGCTGTTCCTGAAGAAGACCCGCTACGGGATGATCATCCGCGCCGGCGTCGAAAACCGGTCCATGGTCACCGCCCTTGGCATCGACGTGCGCAGGGCGTTCACCCTGGTCTTCACCATCGGCGGAGCGGCAGCAGGCATGGGCGGTGTGCTCGCCAGCCACTACTTCGGCTACGTGTCGCCGCTGCTGGGCGGTTCGCTGCTGATCTTCGCGTTCATTGTCACGGTGATCGGCGGTCTCGGCTCGCTGACCGGTGCCGCGCTGGCCTCCGTGGCGGTGGGGATCCTGCAGCAGTTCGCAAACTTCTACTGGGGTGTGGGGGACTTTGTGGTGGTCCTGCTCCTCGCCGCGGTCCTGCTGGCCAGACCCGCGGGACTGATGGGAAAGGCGGTAACGGCATGAGTGCAGCCGAGGTCCGGGAGGACACCAGGACACAGCCCGCTGCGCAGCCGGCAGGCAAAGCACGACGGCGGCCGGCTGCCTGGGCGGCCGGCGCTGCAGGGGTGCTCATCCTTGCCGTGCTGCCGCTGTTCAACCTCTCACTGCCCGGGCTGCTGCCCGGACCCACCTACACACCCGGATCCCTTCAGCTGATGGCGCTGTGCATGCTCATGGCGGCCGCAGCGCTGACCTACCATCTGCTGCTCGGCGTCGCAGGCATGCTTTCCTTCGGGCACGCCCTGTACTTCGGTGCAGGCGTGTACGGCCTGGCGATCATCCTGGACCGGACAGGCCTGCCGCTGCTGCCGGCGATGGCCCTGACCCTGGTGGTGGTGATCGTGCTGGCCAACCTGACCGGCGCGGTCGCGCTGCGGGTCACCGGCATACCGTTTGCCATGGTGACACTGGCGTTCGCCCAGGCCGGGTCCGTGATGGTGCGGCGCAACCCGGACGGTGCCACCGGGGGAGAAGAGGGCCTCAGTCTGGCCACCGAGCACGTGCCGTCCTTCCTGGTGGGAGTGGCCAACACCCGCAACCTGTACTGGCTGGCGCTCGCCGCCCTCGTGGCGGTGTTCCTGGTGACGGCCTGGATCCAGCGCAGCCGTGCCGGGCACGTGGCAGCGGCCGTGCGGGAGAATGAGATGCGTGTCCGGGTGCTGGGCCTGCAGCCCTACCTGGCCAAGCTGCTGATCTTTGTAGTGGCCGGAACCCTCGCCGGGGTGGTCGGCATGACTTACCTGCTGCTGCAGTCCGGAGCGGTGCCGCGGGCGGTGTCCTCGGATTTCACCATCACCCTGCTGGTCATGGTGGTCCTGGGCGGCGTGGGTTCACGCTGGGGTGCGGTGCTGGGCGGGGTGGTCTACACCCTCCTGGACCAGCGCCTGACCGCGCTCGCCAACTCGGACGCCATTGCCGGGCTGCCGCGGATCCTGCAGATACCGCTCTCGGAACCCCTGTTCATCCTCGGTACCCTGTTCATCCTGGTGGTGCTGTTCCTGCCCGGCGGACTGGCCGGTGCCGCAGCCCGGCTGCGCAGCCGCGAAGCCGCCCGCCGGCCGCAGCAGATCCTGGAGGAAGCCGGATGAGTTCCCTGCACACCCTGGGCCGCTGGACGGCGGACCGCGCACTGTCCACTCCGGACCGCACCGCGATCGATGACCGCGGTGTACCGCTGAGCTACCGGGACCTGGAGAACAGGTCCACGGCCCTGGCCGGCGCGCTGAAGGACGCCGGCTACCGGCGGGGAGACCGGATCGCCTCGGTCACCGGCAACAGCGCCGACCACGTGGTGGCCTTCTTCGCCTGTGCCAAGGCAGGGCTGGTCCTCGTGCCGTTGTCCTGGCGGCTTTCGGCCCGTGAACTCGCAGCGCAGATCGCGCTCGCGGACCCGGCCCTGCTGCTGCTCGAGGAGGAGTTCTCCGCGGTCGCCATGGAGGCTGCAGCACGCCTGGCTGTTCCGCCGCCGTCGGCTGCCCTGGGCCGCACCGGTGTGGAGTCCGGACCGCCGGCCCCGCTGCGGGTGCCGGCGGCAACCGGCAGCACCCGGGACCAGGTCCTGGACGATGACCCGCTGCTGATGGTCTTCACCTCCGGCACTGAAGCCGAACCGAAGGCCGTGGTGCTCACCCACGCGAACTGCTTCTGGACCAACCTCTCCCTTTCCCGCACAGCGGAGATCGGCAGCCGGGACGTTGTGCTCGCGGTGCTGCCGCAGTTCCATGCCGGAGGCTGGAACATCCAGCCACTGCTGGCCTGGTGGACCGGTGCCACCGTGGTGCTTGAACGCACCTTCGACGCCGGCCGGGTGCTGGCGCTGATCGAGGACCGGAAGGTCACCACCATGATGGGGGTTCCCGCGCATTACCTGATGCTCGCCTCCCATCCGCGCTTCGACCGGACGGACCTCTCCAGCCTGGGCCGCGCCGTCGTTGGCGGAGCGCCCATGCCGGCGCCGCTGCTGCGGACCTGGCACAAGCGCGGGGTCGTCCTGGCCCAGGGCTACGGGCTCAGCGAAGCCGGACCGAATGTGCTGTGCCTGCCGGAGGAGGAAGCCGGTGCCCGCGTGGGCATGGCAGGCAAGCCGTATCCGCACGTGGACGTTGCCGTTGCCGACCCGGTTACCGGGGAACACCTGAACGGACCGGGCACGGGGGAACTGCTGGTCTCCGGTCCGGGGATCTTTTCCGGCTACTTCCGCAACCCGCAGGCCACTGCCGCGGCACTCGCCGGCGGCTGGCTGCATACCGGGGACCTGGTGGAACGCGACGCCGACGGGTACCTGCGGGTGATCGACAGGCTCAAGGACATCTACATTTCCGGCGGTGAGAACGTTTCCCCGGCGGAGGTGGAGGCAGTGCTGCTGGACCATCCGGACGTGGCGGAAGCGGCCGTCGCCGGCGAGCCGGACCCGCGCTGGGGTGAAACCGGCGTTGCCTACGTAGTGCGCCGCCCCGGCACGGCACCGGACGCCCAGGACATCCTGGAGCACTGCGAAGCCCGGCTGGCCCGGTACAAGGTACCCGCCCGCGTGTGCTTCGCGGATTCCCTGCCGCGCACCTCGCTGCACAAAGTAGCCCGTTCCCGGCTGCGCAGCTCCGAAAACTTCCAACCCGCAACCCCCGACCGGCAGGACACCACATGAGCACCACACCCAGGACAGCACGCGGCACCAGGACCCGTGCCCGGCTGCTCGAGGCCGCAGAACAGGTCTTCGCATCGGTGGGTTACCACGACGCCTCGATCGTGAAGATCACTGAACAGGCCGGGATTGGGCTGGGGACCTTCTACCTGTACTTCGAGGGCAAGCAGGCCATCTTCGACGAGGTGGTGGAAGACCTGAACCGCCGGGTCCGCCAGGCCATGACGGAGGCGGCGAAAGCTGCCGGGAACCGGATCGAGGCGGAACGGGCCGGTTTCCGGGCCTTCTTCCGGTTCACCGCCGAGCACCCGGCGCTCTACCGGATCATCCGCCAGGCCGAGTTTGTTTCACCGGGCGCCCTGCGCATGCACTACACCCGGATCGTCAACGGCTATGTGGAGGGCCTCAAGGCAGCCCGCGACGCCGGTGAGATCCGCCCGATGGACGTGGACACGGTGGCGTGGGCACTGATGGGCATCGGCGAGATGCTTGGCATGCGCTGGGTCCTGTGGCATGCCGGCGGGCCGGGGGGAGGCGCCGCACCGGAAATTCCGGAAGCGGAATTCGAAGAAATGATGCGGTTTATCGAGCGAGGCATGGCGCCCGAGGCGCCGGAACACGGAGGCGGAGCATGAGCACTGAGGCAGTTCTCCCGGCGGGCCTGGAAGGCAGAACGGCGCTGGTCACCGGAGGCGGCTCCGGAATCGGGGAAGCCTGCGCCCGCACCTTCGCCGCCCTCGGCGCGAAGGTCACCGTGGCGGACGTCAACCGGGACGCGGCGGAACGGGTGGCGGCAGCCACCGGCGGAACGGCGTGGGAGGTGGACCTCAGCGACACGAAGGAGCTGGAAAACCTCTCCCTGGACACCGACATCCTGGTCAACAACGCCGGAATCCAGCGGATTAATCCAATCCAGGACTTCGACCCGGATACGTTCCGCCTGATCCACCGGCTGATGGTCGAATCACCCTTCCTGCTCATCCGTGCAGCGCTGCCGGGAATGTATGAGCGCGGATTTGGCCGGATCATCAACATTTCATCCGTCCACGGGCTGCGCGCCTCAGCGTTCAAGAGCGCCTACGTCAGCGCCAAGCACGCCCTCGAAGGGCTCAGCAAGGTCACCGCCCTGGAGGGCGGAGAACACGGCGTCACCTCCAACTGCATCAACCCCGCCTATGTGCGCACCGCACTGGTCGAGGCCCAGATCGCAGACCAGGCACGCATCAACTCAATTCCCGAAGAGGAAGTGGTTGCCTCGGTCATGCTCACCGAATCCGCGGTGAAGCGGCTGGTGGAGCCGGAGGAAGTCGCGTCCCTTGCCGCCTGGCTCGCCGGGCCGGGCGCCGGAATGGTCACCGGTGCGTCCTACACCATGGACGGCGGGTGGAGCGCGCGATGAGCACCTACACCAGCGCCGCAGTTCCAGTGGCCGGCGGCACCCTGCACACCGGTATCTGGGGTCCGGATGATCCGGACGCCCCCACCGTCCTGGCCATCCATGGGGTCACGGCTTCGCACCGGACCTGGGGGATGGTCGCCGGCGCCCTGCCGGGCGTTCGCTTCATCGCCCCGGACCTGCGCGGCAGGGGCCGGAGCAACAACCTGCCCGGCCCGTACGGGATGCCGGTCCACGCCGATGACCTGGCGGCCGTGCTTCAGGCACTGGCGGTGCCCCGCGCCGTCGTCGTGGGCCACTCCATGGGAGCCTTTGCGGCGCTGGTGCTGGCCAACCGGCACCCCCAGCTGGTGGAGTCCCTGGTGCTGGTGGACGGCGGCCTGCCGCTGGATGTGCCGGCCGGGCTGACCGATGAGCAGATCATCCAGGCCGTCCTGGGCCCGGCCGCCGAACGGCTGGAACAGGTTTTCGGTTCAGTGGCCGACTACGAGCGGTTCTGGGCCCCGCATCCGGCCTTCACCGGCCACTGGAATGACCTGCTGCATGATTACCTGGCGTATGACCTGCAGCCGCACGGCAGCGGGTTCCGTGCCGCCACCTGCACCGAAGCACTGGTCGAGGACACCGCGGAACTGCACCGCGGCACCGCGCTTTTGCAGGCGCTGGGGGAGCTAGCCCATCCGGTGCGCCTGCTCCGTGCCCCGCGCGGGCTGCTGAACGAGGAACCCGGACTCTACTCGCCCGGGTACATCGCCTCCTGGCAGGAACGGCTGCCCGAGCTGGAGATCACCGACGTGCCCGGCACCAACCACTACACGATCGTCATGGATGATCCCGGGGCCTCGGCCGTTGCCGCGGTGCTCACTGAGCAGGCCGTTGCGGGGCGGCTTCCGGCAGGCGAGCCACCGGCCGGGTAAGCGTTCAACGGCGGCGGTTTCGGCCGCCGGAGTGCTGCGCGGGGCACCCCGGCGGCGACACACCACTTGGGGCTCTGCCCGGCGGCGGGATCCGCTGGCTATAGTCGAAAGGCCGGTTCCCTGCTCCCAAGGCCAAAGGCCCTTGCCGTTCCGGCTGCTACGTAAGGGCATGAAACAGCAATGATCACTTTCGACAACGTCACCAAGGTCTATGACAGGAACTCCAGACCGGCACTGAACTCGGTCAGCCTGGACGTGGACCGCGGCGAATTCGTCTTTTTGGTGGGTGCATCCGGTTCGGGCAAGTCCACCCTCATCCGGCTGGTGCTCAAGGAAGAGCACGCGACGCGGGGAACCGTTTACGTCGCAGGTTCAAACGTGGCCAAAATTCCCAGCTGGCGTGTTCCGCGCCTGCGCCGCGGCATCGGCGTCGTCTTCCAGGACTTCCGCCTGCTGCCCAACAAGACTGTTTTCGCCAACGTTGCCTTCGCCATGCAGGTTATTGGCCGCTCCCGCGCCGTGATCCGTGATTCGGTTCCCGAGGTGCTGAAGACCGTTGGCCTGGAAGGCAAGGACAACCGGCTGCCGCACGAGCTCTCCGGCGGCGAGCAGCAGCGCGTTGCAATTGCCCGTGCGATCGTGAACCGTCCCGGCATCCTGCTGGCCGACGAACCGACCGGCAACCTGGATCCCACCACGTCCATGGGCATCATGAAGGTCCTGGACCGCATCAACCAGAACGGCACCACCGTGGTGATGGCCACGCACGACCACGACATCGTCAACGCCATGCGCAAGCGCGTGATTGAGCTGCGCAACGGCAAGGTTGTCCGCGACGAACGCGAGGGCATCTACCTTGCGACGGCGATGCAGCCGGTGGTTCCCGCTGCCGGCGCTGCTGCCGCTGACAGCCCCGCCGGCACCGCAGAAACCCCCGGCACCGCGAAACAGAACACCTCCACGGGAACGGAGGCCTCCGAATGAGGATGGCTTTTGTCCTCGGTGAAATCGGCTCCGGAATCCGCCGCAACCTTTCAATGGTTGTCTCCGTCATCCTGGTGACGTTCGTGTCGCTGACCTTCGTGGGTGCGGCCGGCCTGCTGCAGATGCAGATCAACCAGATGAAGGGCTACTGGTACGACCGCGTGCAGGTGGCAGTCTTCCTCTGCGTGGACAATGACATCTCACCGTCCTGCGCCTCGGGTTCCGTTACGGACGAGCAGCGCAGCGCCATCGAAGCCAAGCTGAACTCCGCGGAGTTCGAGCAGTACATCGACACTGTGCATTACGAGGACCAGGAAACCGCCCTGGGCCACTTCCGCGAGCAGTTCGCCAATTCGCCGATCGTGGACAGCGTCACCGCTGACCAGCTGCCTGAGACCTTCCGCGTCTCCTTGGTGGACCCGGAGAAGTACGAGGTCATCAACGAGGCGTTCTCCTCAATGCCCGGAGTTGAGTCCGTCAGCGACCAGCGTGAACTGCTGGAGAAGGTCTTCTCCTTTATGAACATCGCCTCGCTGGTGGCGCTGATCATCGCGGTGCTGATGCTGGTGTGTGCGATTCTGCTGATCGCCACCACAATCCGCCTCTCCGCCTTCAGCCGCCGCCGGGAGACCGGGATCATGCGGCTGGTGGGCGCCTCCAAGGCGGTGATCCAGCTGCCCTTTGTCCTGGAAGGGGTGATTGCAGCCCTGATTGGTGCGGTCCTCGCTTCCGGAACCCTGTGGGCCGTGGCACACTTCTTCATCGGCATGCTGGCCCGCCAGTACCCGGCAACTGCGTTCATATCCGCACGTGAAGTACTACTTTTGAGCCCAATCCTGCTCATATTGGGTACATTACTTGCGGGTGTGTCATCGCTGCTGACACTTAGGCGCTACATCAAGGTCTAGAGTGTGGGCACTGATCAAACGAAAGCAGAAATGTTTCATGGATAGTCTCGTCAATGGATAACCGCCGCGATTCCCGGCCGCGGCCTGCAGCAATGGCCGCTGCACCGCTGGGCAGCGTGCGGAAAACGGCTGCCGCCGGGGCTGCTCTGCTGCTGTCGCTGGTCCTTGCCTTTGCAACCGTCCTCGCGCCCGCGCGTGCTGATGAGCTGAACGACCGCAAGAACGCCCTGGAAGCCGAGCAGCAGCGTGTCCAGGAGGAATACGAGTACCTGGACGAAGACATTGCCCGGACCGTCGCACAGCTGAACATTTACCAGAACGAGGAACTGCCCGCAGCGCAGGCGGTGCTGGCCGACGCCGAGGGCCGGGTGAGCACCGCCTCCGCCAAGGTCGGGGCACTCACCGACCGGGTGGCACTGGCCCAGGAAAGCCGCAACAAGATCGCCGCGCAGATCGAAGAAGACCAGAAGGCCCTGGACGAGACCCAGAAAGTCATTGGACAGATCGCCAGCCAGGCTTACAAGAGCGGGGGAGTGCCCTCCAGCCTCACCCTGATGTTCGGGGCCGAGGGCGCAGACAGCCTGACCGACTCCATGGGAATGGCCGGACAGGCCCTGCGCGGCCAGAATGCCGCCGTCGAACGCCTCTCCCAGCAGGCAGCAACCAACGTCAACTCTGAAGCCCGGCTCACCGCCGTGGAGGAAGAGATCTCCTCGCTCAAGGCACAGGCAGAGGAAGCCCTGCGTGCCGAGCAGGCGGCCCGCGACGAAGCGGCAGCCGAGAAGGAGAAGGTGGACGAGCTCATCGCCAGCGCTGAAGCGCTCAACGGTGAGCTGGAAGCCAAGAAGCCGGTTATCCAGGCCAAGCTTGCGTCAATCCAGTCGGAGCAGGCCGCCGTCCAGGCAGAGATCGCCGAACGCCAGCGCATCCTGCTCGAAGAGGCACGCCGTGCCGAGGAAGCCCGGATTGCCGAAGCCAACCGGCGGGCAGCGGAGGAAGCAGCACGGAACAACCAGCCTGCGCCGCCGCCCCAGACCGTCCAGCCAACCAACCCGTCGGCGTTTGGGCTGCGTTACCCCGTCAGCGCGCCGCTGACGTCCGGGTTTGGCTGGCGTGCGACGCCGGCAGGCACGATCGACTTTTCCGGAACCGGCGGCTACCTGCACTCCGGCATCGACTTCGGAGCCCAGTGCGGCACTCCCGTCTACGCCGCTGCGGCCGGAGAGGTCTGGCGCTCGGATACCGGCGGCGGAGAGATGATCGGCACCGGCAACCGGATCGTGTTGAACCACGGAGTGATCGGCACCAGCGCCCTGGCCACGAACTACTACCACCTGAGCAGCCGCATCGTCTCGTCCGGCCAGTGGGTCAACGCCGGCCAGCTGATCGGCTACGTTGGCACCACCGGCAACTCCACCGGCTGCCACCTGCACTTCGAGACCATGCTCAACGGGCAGCTAGTAAATCCCATGGGACTGCTCTAGGGCCTAGAATGGGTGTTTCGCCTCCGGGAACGTTACCGGAAGCGAAGTTGACCCAAAAAGCGACGCTATGAAGGAGAGTTGAACCGTGCCCAAAGAAAGTGGCCGAAAAGTCGTGGCCACCAACCGCAAGGCCCGGCACAACTACGAAATCCTGGACACCTATGAGGCCGGGATGGTGCTGATGGGCACCGAGGTGAAGTCGCTGCGTGAGGGGCGTGCTTCCCTGGTGGACGGTTTTGCCACGTTCTACAACGACGAGCTTTGGCTCGAAGCCGTCTACATTCCTGAGTACCTCAACGGCAGCTGGACCAACCACTCCGCGCGCCGGCGGCGGAAGCTGCTGCTGCACCGCGAGCAGCTGGATAAAATTTCGCAGAAGATCCGCGAGTCCGGCTTCACGATCGTCCCGCTGCAGCTCTACTTCCTGGACGGCCGCGCCAAGGTTGAAATCGCCGTCGCCCGCGGTAAGCGCGACTATGACAAGCGGCAGTCCCTGCGGGAGAAGCAGGACAACCGTGAGGCGCTGCGCGAGATGCGGGCCAAAAACCGCGGAGCGTAGCCGCCGGCGTCCGGGCTGGCGTTTCTGATCCGGTGCGCTATAGTTAATCCTCCGGCCGGTCGCGGCCGGAAAAAATCAGTTTGGTAACTGAATACGGGGATGACAGGTTTCGACGATGTTAGTCGCGACAGGTGAAGCGGGCCGAGGATGCAGGGTTATCTCGTAAACGCTCTCTGCAAACCAATAAGTGCCGATTCTAAGCGCACTGACTTCGCTCTCGCTGCCTAAGCAGCGGGCATAGTCCGTCAGACCGGGAATGCTCTCGTCCCGGATCCTGGCGTCATTTAGAGGGCCACTGCTGAGTACTTTCGCCGTTGGAGTGCTCGGGACTTTTAGACGGCTGGGCCCGGATCAGCCACTTGTTCACATGATGGCTGGGGCCGAGAAAATCCGACGTGAACTGCGCCCGGAGAAGCCCTGACAACACGACATCGGACGGGGGTTCAATTCCCCCCATCTCCACTCTTGAAAAGCACCTCGGCCTTCGGGCCGGGGTGCTTTTTGTGTTCCGGCGTTCAGCCGGTGGTCCACGGTGGCGGAGCTGCTGCCGTTTGGAAGGACAGGAAACGTGCAAACCGGCAGCAGAAGTCCTGACCGGCCGAGTTTTACGCACCATCCTGGTAGTACTGGCTGGAGATGCCGTAATCCGGGTCCAGCTCGGAGCGCTGCATCTGATGTTCCGGCGGGTTTTCCCGACAAGGAGAGGTGGCCAGTACTTCCACCCACGGGCGTCCGCTTTCCCTGTATGTGGCAGTGAGAATTACATCGTCCTGGGAATACACCAGGACCCGGATGTCGCCGCGTTCCTTAGGCGGAGAGGTGATCTCATCCTGGAGTTCCCATCCCTCAGCGTCCAGCCATGCTCCTACACGGTCCAGTGCGGCGTTGGCTGTGTCGCTGTCGGGCACCGAGTTGGCAGCGATGCCAAGCCACCTGGTCTCCAGATGCTGGTCCTCGATCTGAGGACGCAGGCAGGACTGCTCCCGCAGGTCCTCGATAAGGAGTCCGGCGTCGGCCTGTTCCACCAGGGCGGGAAAGACCTGCTCAAACCGGGACAGATAATCCGGTGATGTCTCTCCGGCAGGATCCGGTGTTCCTTCGGTGTTCACGGCACAGCCTCCCAGGGATGTGGTCAGGACGATTGCTGCGGAGATTGCAGCGGCCGGACGCAGGTTCATTTTTCGAGACTCTCCGTGCTCACAGTCGGCCACTTTCTCATCGTGTAATCTTCCGGGCGGTCTTCCAGCGGGCTTTCCCAATAGGAGTAGCCGAATCCGTAGTGGAATACCTCTTCAACGTACAGCCTCACCTCACCTCCATCGATCACGGCCTCGATGTTTGCCGCGGACGTTGACCGCTCGACGAAGTAGTCCGAGTGTCCTTTCATCAGCGCATCCGTCCGGGCTTGGTCCAGGAATCCGGAATCCAGGCGCACGGCACCCATTTGAGTCCTGGGATCTCCGCCGCTCCAGAACGAGCCGCTGTGGAACCCGCCGCCGGCCACCTGCGCTACCGTGATCAGGTCATCGCGGGTCTGAATCCAATAACGGTTGGCATCCGGATTAGCGGTGTCCTGAGGACTCGATACTTCGTGGCCGGTTCCGGCGGGCGCCACGTAAACTATGTTCGTGGCATCCAGGCCCAAACGTTCGCCGGTGCCCAGCAGCGAGCCGCCGGCGCTGTAGCCGATATAGGTGCTGCGGGTGTCAGCGGGAACTTCAAGATCCAGGGCATGGTCGAACGCCGCCAGCAGCGGACCTCCCTCCTCGTTATAAG
The DNA here is from genome assembly GCA_040274025.1 of Arthrobacter sp. GTDB lineage: Bacteria > Actinomycetota > Actinomycetes > Actinomycetales > Micrococcaceae > Arthrobacter_B. The sequence goes on from JBELZL010000025.1 coordinate 46,442, forward strand.
AGCTCGTGAGGTTGTGGTGAAGTTCGTCCGGCAGGTCCGTTCCCTGCCAGTAAAAGGAGAGTTTTTCCGGCCCGGCGTCTCCGTCCACGGCGTTCAGCCGGTCCGTGTAGCCTTCCACGCTGCCCAGGGCGGCTTCGGTCCCCGGCACCAGGACAGCCGACGTCGTTACCTCCGCGGAGGGCATGCCCTTCATGGTGACGATCCGTCCGTCTCCTTCGGTGCTGACCATGACTACCTGTGCGTCGGCATTGATCACGTAGTTCAGTCCCTTGAGTTTGCCAGCCAGCCGGCCGTGTTCGGCTTCCCACGCTTCGTGATCACGCTGCCAGCGGATTACAGCTGCCTCTGTATGCCCGTAGTGGGAGAGCAGCGGTTTCTTCAAAGCATCCAGCTCCTGCTTTACGGTGTGCCGATAGCCGGCCACCGTGATGGTGTTGCCGTGCGCCCGGGACGCAAACGGCACCCCGTTGAGCGCTCCGAATACGGCAGGATAGAGGAGCAGGAGCTTCTCCTGGTCTGCTGCCGGGAGTTCCAGCCAGGCGTCGCGGATTGCGGCGATTCCCGCTTGAGACATGCTGTCATTCATCACGGCGGACATGGCGGCTTCCGGGCTTCCCGCCGGGAACGGGCCCATTGGCTTGTTGGCGGCCAGCAACGCAGCGGCCTCCGGGTTGGCTTCGGTCCAAGCCTTCAGCTCGGCCCTGTCCAGTCCCCGCAGTGACTCCAGCAGCTGGGCGGGAGTTACCGCCCCCAACCGGTCGTCGAGGGTCACCGTCAGGGCAGCCCAGTCCACCTTCGGGAGCACACCGGCCCGGGCCCGAATAGGCAATCCCTCTCCGGTGCCCCCGGATACGGAGGCGAGCCGGGAGGCTGTCTCCTGCTGGAGGGTGTTCCACCGCTGGGTGAGGTCGCCCGCGCGCGAGTTGAATTCATCGAGGGCGCGCTGGGCTGAGGGATCGTCTTCAGCCGGAGCGGCAGCGGGACGTTCAGCCTCGAGTGTCCGGCATTCGTCGCGAAGAATGCCGGCGGCCGCTGCGAAGTCCTGGATGATGCCGGCAGCGGCGATGACGGCGGACCGCCAGCCGGCCATAGGGGCGGCCAGCGAATCCATTGCCGTGTGCACCAGGTCCTGGGTCGCGGGTTCCCTGTACGCCGGAATGACCCTGTTCCATGCGGCCGCGGCGTCGGTCAGGTAGCTCTCAGCCACTCCGGCCTGCACCCGCAGGTCCTCGGCGGCGGCATCAAGGTCCGAGAAGTTACCGCTGATGTCGGGGAGCGCGGAGCCTGCCATCATTCCTCCATAAACCGGAGCCGGCCCGTCCGCGGCGGGGAAGCAGGGGAGGAGCAGGTTGTGGGCAGCTTCGCCAGAGCTGACTCGGCAGCAGCGCTCATCTGGCCGTCAGCACCCACAAAAGCCGCGGTGGCATCTGCCAGGGCAGAGGTCTTGCGGAAGACCAGGCTGGCGACCTTTTGTGCGACATCCCGGCGCGGATCCCAAAACGTGGAAAAAGCCCCGGCGACCGTTGCCGCGGAGCCAAAACTTCCGGCGAGCTGGTCAGCGCTGTTCCCGGCATCCCTGCCGGCGTCGAGCAGAGCCTGGCCGTCCGCAGCGATATCCACGATGGCGGTATGGATGACACCCGGCTGGATCTCGTACTGCATGTTCCCCCTGGAGATGATGGACATCTTCGTTACCGGAGAGTCTGGATCCTTTCCCTGCCGAAGTCGATGGGCAGAACTACCCATGTCAGGGCCTTGGGCCGGGAGCGGGAACGCAGGAAGACCCCGCGGCGGGGCTGCAGCGGACCACATTTGGCACCGGTCCCGGCCAGCCCTTGGTAAGCTTGGAAGAAGCCCTTCGCCCGCCGCACTGCCCACAGCAGTGTCCGGCTTCCGGCGCGGAGGCGCCCCTTTCCACCGCACCCACCACTGACCTGCTGCTCCGCTGCGCCCCCGCAAGTGCCGCCAAACCCGGAGCAGCTGTGCCGTGCCCCACGCCCCGCGGCGGGAAGACACGCAATACCGTAGGAGAAGCGCCACCCCCATGCATTCAGCCCCCGCAGAAATGTCCGCAGAATCGCCCGCGGAAACCCCCGCACCATCCCTGTTCGACCGCCGCTACGAACCCAACGTCGCAGAAGTCAATCAGCTGTGCGACACCCTCGCCGAGCTGAAGCCCGGCAGCGAAGTTCCCTACATTGATCCGCAGCATGACGTGGATGAAGCCCGGATCGTGAGCCTGTTTTCCAATAACGGTGCCGCTCACCCGTCAGGGTTCATCACCGCAGGCAGTGACGAAGCCGTCACCCGCCTTCTTGGCGTCCACTGGCAGGTTGGCCTGCAGCCCAAATACGTTATGCCGTGGAACGTCCACCCCTGGTACACCCCGGGGGAGCCGCACACCAAACTCACCAAGGAAGAGGTTGCCGAGGGCTTGAAGCCGCTGCTGCGCTTCCTGGCACTGGTGCCGCGCGCATCCGTAATCGTGGCACACGGCACCGAAGCCCAGCGGCTGGCAGCAGCGTTCCTGAAGACTGAAAACAGGATGATCTACCGCCGCAGTTTCAAGGTCTACAAGGCACGCTCCGCCGAGGGCCGGTCGTTTGGCGCTACAGAGGAACGCCAGCAGGAGTCGCTGGCTGAGATGCGGATCGTCTACAAGGACGCGATGGCCCGCACCGGTCTGGCCGCGACCGGCCGGTAAAACCTAGTTCGACCCGCTCACCGGAACATCGACGATTCCGGTGAAGCGGGAGCCCACACCCTCATATTCGCTGCGGACGCTGCCCGCCGGAACTGCCGGCAGTTCCCGGTCGCTGTGGTCGTAACAGGCCACAAAGGTGAACTCCGGCCACCACTTCTTCGGCCGGGCAGTTTCACGGAACCCGCAGACCTCACACTCAAGCCGAACCCAGACGGGACGCTTGCCTGTCCGGTTGGCCCGCGACTGCGCCAGCCAGGCCGGAGGGTTCGTATCCAGTTCATCGAGCTCGGCCTGCTCCAGGCGCGGCGGTATGCCGTGCTTGGCTGCCATTTCGAGCGGAATATCAAGGAACTGTGCGGCCTGGCGTCGAGTAATCATCACTTTAACGATACGGCAGGGGGCGGCCGCGGGGTGGCGCCCGCCGGGCCCGCCGCCCGGGTTTGGGGTAGCGGCGG
>JBELZL010000026.1:0-48833 GCA_040274025.1 Arthrobacter sp.
TCTCCGAAGCCTGGGACGGGCGCAGTTACCTTTCCCCGCAGACGGCGGCGGAGGTTGCGCTGCTGCTCGGGCTAAGCCTGGCTTCGCTGGGCCGGCACCGTGCCGCGGCTGACCGGCTCCGGGAAAGCGAGTCGCTGTTCCGCCGCGCCGGTGCAGCAGACCGGTCCGGTCACGTCCGGGCGCTGTCTGCCGCCCTGGTCCCGGGGAAAGAGCCTGGGCCGTAAGAGAGAAAAAGCCGGCCACGGGGCCGGCTTTTTCTTATCAAGGAGGCAGCTGCCTAGAGCAGTCCGAGCTTGCGGGCGCAGGAAGGCCAGTGGCCCCAGCCGCCGTTGGCACGCAGGTTCTCCGCCACCGCGATCTGCTGTTCGGGTGTGGCTTCGCTGGCCACCGGTGCGTAGGCCCCGCCGCCGGCACCGAGCCAGCTCTGGGTGCTGAACTGCAGCCCGCCGTAGTAGCCGTTGCCGGTGTTGATGTGCCAGTTTCCGCCGGACTCGCACTGGGCCAGGGCAGCCCAGGCTCCGCCGGCCGGGGCGGTTCCGCCCGGTGCGGCCGGGGCGGGGCGCTTCTTGGTCCCGACGGCGACCGTTTCAGCTACCGGGGCGCGGGTGATGTTTTCGCTGGCCAGCACACGGCTGACTTCGCGGCCGTCCACGACCACGGTGTCAAAGACCAGGGTGCGCTCACCGGCGGCGCCGGGTTCGGTGACCTTTTTCTCACCTTCGAAGAGCTCGGCATCTTCCACCGTGCGGGTTTCGAAGGGAAGCGGCTCGGTGACGGTTTCCTGCCTGCCGGATACCACGCGGGTGACCTTCAGCGTCATGCCGTCAGCGACGCCTGCCCCGGCAGGAACCGAGAGCCGGTCAGAGGAACGGATCGAAACGCCGGCTTCAGCCAGCAGTTCGCCAACGGTTGACGCCGTGCTCTGAACCTGGACGGTCTTCCCGTCCGCCAGCACGGTAACGGTCTTGGGAGTTGAAATCGAGAGTCCCTGCAGCGAAAGCAGGGAGGTGTCCAGCGACGCGGACACGGAAGACTTTGCGGAGACCCGCAGTTCAGAAATCAGGTCTGCCACCGTGGAACCGGTGGTCTGGACGGTGTGGCCCGTGCCGTCCACGTTTACGTCCACGGTCTTGGCCGTGGTCACTTCGATGGTAGTCCCGTCCTGCACCTCGGTGCCGGGAGCAGGAACCACACGGTCTGCTGCAGCGAGCTGGACGTCGGCCTTTTCCAGAACATCCTCAACGGTGCCGCCAAAGGTCATGATGTCGCTGGTTTCACCGTCCACGCTCAGGACGACTGACTTGTTGGTGCCGACGAAGGCCACAAGTCCCAGGATGAGTGCCACCATCACAGCGGCCTGGCCGCCGAGCTTCAGGCCGCGCCTCACGATTGCAGTTGCCACGGAATTCCAAACTTTTCGAGCTTCCGGGCACGGGGACGTGGGCACACGCCAGGCAGGGCTCCGGGTCTCACGGAGTGCCGGCGCGCGCAGGCAGGGACCATCGCCGTCGTGGTATTCCAGACTGCCGGAGGCAGGGCATGGTTCGCTAAGGCGGTGGTTATCAGTCCGGAAGCCTTCCCCGACCCCGGCTAATAGGTCCCTACCGTAACCGAACCGTGACCTGCGGGCAAACTCCGGTTTCGGCCGGCCGTATTGACACCTAGCCCCAGGACCCGTAGACGGCGGTTGTATTCGCGGCTATTGAAGTGCAGAGATCCGCCACGTCCGCGCCGCGGATTTCGGCCATGGCCCGCACCGTATAGGGGATCATGTAGCTGGCGTTGTTCCGCCCGCGGTAGGGGTGCGGGGTCAGGAAGGGGGCGTCGGTTTCCACCAGGATCAGCGACGGGTCCGCGATCGACAGCGCATCCCGGATCCCCTGGGCATTGCGGAAAGTCACGGTTCCCGCGAAGGACATGTACCACCCGTGCTCGTTGCAGATCCGGGCCAGCTCAGCGTCGCCGGAGAAGCAGTGGAACACCACGGCCGGCGGAAGCTGTTCCTCCTTCAGGATCCGGACCACGTCCTGGTGCGCGTCGCGGTCATGGATCTGCACCGCGACACCGGCCCGGCGGGCAATGCCGATGTGCTGCCGGAAGGAATACTGCTGCGCGTCCACCCCTTCCGGGCCGGTCCGGTAATAGTCCAGCCCGGTCTCCCCCACAGCCCGTACCCGCGGGCGGCCCGCAAGCGCCTCGATTTCTTCGAGTGCTTCCTCCAGGGACCCGGCGGCCGCCAGTTCGGGGGCATCGTTGGGATGGATGGCGACGGCGGCCAGCAGCCGCGGATCTTCCTCCGCGAGCCGGGCAGCTTCCCGGGAGGACTCAAGGTCGGTTCCCACCTGCACTGCGCCCTGGACGCCGGCGGCAGCGGCGGCGTCGAGCGCTGCAGCTGCGGTGCCGGCACCGGGTACGCCGAAATCGAGGTGGGTGTGGTTGTCCATCACCGGTACGGGCAGCGGCTCAGGGGCGGGGGCGAAGGCTTTTTCGGGGCTGCCGCCCTCGTCCCGCCGGCTGTGGCCCCGGGCGAGGTAGGTCTGCGGTATTTCACCCGGAACGTAAGCGCCGTGAATAGTCATGTCTTTAAGCCTAAGTGAGCTTGTACCCTGTACGTACTAAGTGCCCCGGCGGCTGCCGGGAACCGCTGCGGCAGGACCTTCCGGGCCCTGCCGTGCGGGCCGGGCAGCTGAAGGGGCACTCAACCGCCAGCCGGAGCTGTGCTTTCCTCCGGGTGACTGCGCCGAGGCTTGGAAGGTATCCATGGACACTCGCAACACATCCGCTGCCACTGCCGGGTTCGATGCACCGGGAGCCGGTGCGCCATTCGCCGGGAGTGCGGCGGAGGAGGGCGATTCCTTCCTGGCGGCCAGCAACCGCATCCTGGACGCCATCAACACCGTCATAGACGGCAAGGATGAAGCCGCCCGGCTGGTGCTGACGGTACTGCTGGCGGAAGGCCACGTGCTGCTGGAGGACGTGCCCGGGGTCGGCAAGACCATGCTGGCGAAAACCCTGGCCCGGGCGGTGGACTGCTCGGTGACCCGCATCCAGTTCACCCCGGACCTGCTCCCCTCGGACGTAACGGGCGTATCCATCTACAATCAGGATGCCCACCGCTTCGAATTCAGGCAGGGCCCGGTCTTCGCCAACATTGTGATTGGTGATGAGATCAACCGGGCTTCGGCCAAGACGCAGTCCGCGCTGCTGGAGTGCATGGAGGAGCGCCAGGTAACTGTCGACGGCGGCACCTACCGGCTGGCCGATCCCTTTATGGTGGTGGCCACCCAGAACCCCCTGGAGATGGAAGGCACCTACGCCCTTCCCGAAGCGCAGCGGGACCGGTTTATGGCCCGCATCTCCCTGGGCTACCCGGACACCGGGTCTGAGATCGAGATGCTGGAAACGCACCAGTCCGTCTCTCCGCTGGACTCGATTGTTCCGGTTGCCTCGGTACGGGACGTCGCCGCGATGACCGCCCGCGTGCGGGACGTCTATGTGTCCGCCGCGGTCAAGGAGTACACCGTGGCCATTGGTGCCGCGACCCGGGAGCACCCCTTTATCCGTCTTGGCGCCAGCCCGCGCGCGCTGCTGCAGCTGCTCCGGGCGTCCAAGGCCCGTGCAGCCCTGCAGGGCCGGGATTTTGTCCTACCGGACGACGTCGCCCAGCTGGCCGGATCGGTGCTTCCGCACCGGCTGATCCTGGAACGCAAGGCGCTCAGTGCCGGTGATACCCCGGCGTCGCTGCTGGCCGCGATCCTGTCCAAGGTGCCCGTGCCGCGGCCGCCGGGCGCCCGTGCGGGAATGGTTCGGCCGTAGCCGATGAGGAAGCCCGCGCTGCTCTCAGTGGGCAGGCCCGCTCTCACCGGCCGCGGCTGGGGGTTTGTGGGCACCGGGGTTGCTGCCCTGCTGGGCGCCCAGATCCTGGGCCGGCGTGACCTGCTGCTGCTGGGGATATTCCTGATCCTGCTGCCGCTGGCCTCGGCCCTGGCCCTGCGCCTGATGAGGCCGCAGTTCCGGGTGGAGCGCACGTTCAGCCCTGCAACGGCGGAGACCGGAACCCCGGTGAACATTGCCCTGGCAGTGAGCCCGGTACAGCCTTTCGGCGGCACCGCACGCATGAACGAAGAACTGCCGGGCCGCTTCGGGCCCAGCCCCGAGTTCCGTTTCCCGGCAGCCCGCACCGACCGCAGTTCCACCAGCCGCTACCAGTACCGCCTGCGGTCAGCGCGCCGCGGCCTGTACCGCATTGGACCGGTCAGCGCCGGGTTCCTTGATCCCTTTGGGCTGGCCGTGACACGGCACAGCATTGGCGGCACCGACGAACTGATCGTCAAACCCGTCCCGGCGGAACTGCCCGCTGCGGTCCTGGACGGCCTGCGCGGCAGCGACGGGTCGGTCTCCACCCGGGTCCAGGGTGCACCCAGCCAGGATGACGTGACCACCCGGGAATACCGGCACGGGGATCCCATGCGCCGGGTCCACTGGTCCGCTACGGCACGGCACGGCGAGCTGATGGTTAGGCAGGAGGAAACAGTGGCAACTCCGCGCGCCACGCTGGTCCTGGACCAGCGCGAGTCCAGCTACAACCAGGGGTTCCTTTCCCCGTTCTGGGCAGAAACGGCCGACGACGCCGCTCCGCCCAGTTCCGAGTCCTTCGAATGGGCAGTCTCCGCTGTGATGTCCGTGGGGGCGAACCTGCTGGAGCGCGGCTTCGCAGTCCGGCTCCTGGATGCGCTGGCCCGCCCGGGCCTGCAGCGCTCGCCGTCGGCGGCCGTGCCGGATGCAGAGGTCTTCAGCGGCACGGCTGCCGTCAGCGACCTGGGCGAGGGCCTGGCCGCCCTGGGCCTGGAACAGGCTGCGGCCACATCCGCAGCCGCAGCACGGACGCTGAAGCCGCGTTCCTGGCGGCAGGGCAAACCGCCCTCCCCGGCGGGCTCGCACCAGCTGCCCGACCGGAGTTCGGGCGCAGCTCCGGCAAACCGGGGACCCTTCGGCGGTGCGCTGCTGGAGGCCCTGCTGGACGGCCGGCACCGCGGCCCGCTGGTGGTCATCACCGGCGCGCTGAGCAGCGAGGACGCCCGCCGGCTGGCACCGGCAGCGGACGCCGCTCCGGTGGCAGTGGCACTGCTGGTCACCGAACGCCCGGCGGCCGCCGCACCCCAGCTGGCGCTGCTCCGCGCCGCCGGCTGGACAGCCCTGGCCCTGGAGCCCTCACAGCCGGTGGCCGCCGCCTGGTCCGGTGCTGCCGAACATGCGGCTGCCCTCTCCCAGCCGGGACTTCGGTCATGACGGCCACCCTCGCCCCGCCGCAGCCGCCGCAGGCCGGACCCACGCCCAGGACACGGCGCACCGGGAACGCCCAGTGGGCCGGCGGCGCGGTAACCGCCGCCGCCATGCTGCTGTGCTCCTTAAGCGTGCACGGCGTCCTGGACGGTTCCGCTTGGCTGTGGCCGCTGGGCATGGCCATAGCCGCCGTGGTTACCGGAACGGCACTGGCACGCTGGTTCCGGTTCCCGACGGCGCTGGTACCGGTTGCGGGCATGGCCGCTTTGGCCCTGGTGCTGACCCTGATGTTTTCGGCTGACGCCGCCTTCCTGGGCATTTTCCCCACTGCGGCAACGCTGGAGCGGGCCGGGTCGCTGCTGGCCGGGGCACAGACCACCGTCATCACCCAGGTCATTCCCGTGATTCCGGACGCTGGCGTCGTGTTTGTCGCCTGCCTGGCCGTTGGCTTGGTCACCGTTCTGGTAGACACCCTGGCCGTCACCCTCCGTATGCCTGCCGCCAGCGGCTTTGGGCTGTTCACCGTACTGCTGGTGCCGGCCATCATCAAACCGCAGAGCGTTGGGGTTCCCGGGTTCGCCGCCGCCGCCGCAGGGTTCCTGCTCATCCTGGCGGCCGGAACCTGGCAGGAGCGAAGGGACCGCACCGCCCAGGGCGCAGGGCCGGCAGCGTCCCGGCCCTCAGGCCCGCAGGCCGCCGGCGCCGCCGGCATCGGTGCCGGCGCTGTGGTGGCCGCACTGCTGGTGTCCCTGGCCATTCCCGGCTTCAACACCGGAGCCTTCCCCCAGGGCGCCCGGTTCAACCTCCTGAACGGCACCACCGGACTGAACCCGGTGGTGACCCTGGGAAATGACCTGCGCCAGCCCACGGCCACCGGGCGGATCACCTACGCCACGGATTCGACGCGGCCGCTGTATCTTCGCTCCACTACCCTGGAGGATTTCTCCGGAACCCGCTGGGCTCCGGACACCCGGGAGAATGACAGGCAGCGGGGGGTTGAGGACATGGCGTCGGCTCCGGCGCCGGACCCGGGGATCCCCACGGACACGGTCCGGACGGTGATCGGCTCGCCCAGTTACGCCAGCCCGTGGCTGCTGGCTCCCTACGCCCCGTCCGCCGTGTCCGGTCTTGACGGTTCCTGGACCTGGGATCCGGCCACCATGACCATCCTCTCCGGCAGCGGCAGTTCCGAACCGCGCTCCGGCTACCAGGTGGTCAGCGAAACTCCGATCATCACCAGTGACGCCCTGTCCGGGCTTCCTCCCGCTGCCGCGGACGCTGTGGACCCGATGTTCACGGACCTGCCCGGCGACCTTCCGCAGATCATCCGGGATACCGCCAGGGAAGCAGTGTCAGGCGCCCAGGAGCCCTATGCCCAGGCCCTGGCACTGCAGTCCTTCCTCCGCGGACCGGATTTCGACTACTCGCTCGAAGCCCCGGTGGAGGGCGGTTATGACGGCAACGGCATAGACGTACTGGCACGGTTCCTGGAGCAGCGCTCAGGCTACTGCATCCATTTTGCCTCCGCCATGGCGGTGATGGCCCGTGAGGTGGGAATTCCCAGCCGCATGGGACTGGGCTATGCGCCTGGCCGGGCAACCGGCAACACCGTTGAAGGCCCGGACGGCACGGAACTGGATGAGTACGCCGTGGACGCCCGGGACGCACATGCCTGGCCTGAGCTCTACTTCGAGGGTGCCGGCTGGGTTCGCTTCGAGCCCACCCCTTCCCGCGGCGTCGTACCCGCCTACTCCGTGGAACGGCAGCAGAACGCGGCCTCCGCAGCACAGGCCGACGCCGATCCCCGGGAACTGCAGAATCCGGTGCCTCCGGCGCTTTCCACCACCGGCCCTGGTGAAGAGGCGCAAAGCGAGCCGCTCGCTCCTGAGGAAACCGCCGGTGCTTCCTGGGCCGGAGTCGGCATCGGGATACTGGTGGCGGCGGCCGCGGTGCTTACCCCGTGGGCGCTTCGCCGCCGGCGCAGCGGAGTGCGCCGGCAGGAGCACGCCGGGACCGGCAGCGCCGCTGCCGCCTGGGCAGAGGCAACGGACCTGGCGCAGGACTTCGGCCACCGGGCACGGACAGCAGACAGCCCGCGCTCCTTTGCGGACCGCCTGGCTGTGCAGGCGGAGCTTCCCCAGCACGCCGCCCACGCGCTGGCACGGCTGCGCACAGCCTATGAGGCAGAGGCGTACGCCAACCCCGCCCCGGGATCCGGACCGCGGCCCGGAAGATCCCGGGCTGACTGGCAGGACGTGGACATTCTGCGTGCCGCGCTGCGTGCCTGTGCGTCTGCTCCTGTCCGGCTCCGCGCGAGGTTCATTCCGGCGTCGCTCTTCCCCGCCCCGCGGACCCGCCAGGCCCAGGTGCCGCCGCCGGTTCCCGGGCCCTAATGCGGCAGGTCCCGCTCCCGGGAGACTGAACTCCCCGGCAGCGGGACCTGTACGGGACTGCGGACTGATTACAACGGCCTGATTATGCCGTGGGGTCCGCGATGCCGATGTACTGCGTGTAGAGGTACTCCTCGATGCCTTCGTCTCCGCCTTCACGGCCCAGGCCGGACTGCTTGACGCCGCCGAACGGGGCGGCAGCGTTGGAAACGACGCCGGCGTTGAGTCCGAGCATGCCAGTCTCCAGCTTCTCGCCGATCCGCAGGCCGCGGTTCAGGTCCTCGGTGAAGACGTAGGCGATCAGGCCGTATTCGGAGGAGTTGGCCAGCTTCACGGCCTCGGCTTCGGTGGAGAAGGTGATCACCGGTGCCACCGGCCCGAAAATCTCCTCCTGGAGGATCCGGGCGCCGGCCGGAACGTTCTTGAGCACGGTCGGTGCGTAGAAGTAGCCCGGGCCGTCCACGGGGGCACCGCCAACAACGGCGGTTGCGCCGGCGTCGATCGCGTCTTCCACGAGGGAATGGACCTTGTCACGGGACTTGGCGTCGATCAGCGGGCCGATCTTGGACTCATCCTCGGTGCCGCGGGCCGTGGTCATGGCGGAGACCTTCGCAGCGAACTTCTCGGAGAATTCATCGGCAATGTCCTCGTGCACGATGAACCGGTTGGCGGCGGTGCAGGCTTCACCCATGTTGCGCAGCTTCGCGGCCATGGCGCCTTCAACGGCCTTGTCAATGTCCGCATCTTCGAAGACCAGGAACGGTGCGTTGCCGCCCAGCTCCATGGACGTGCGCAGCACCTTGTCTGCGGCGTCGCGGATGAGGCCCTGGCCCACCGGGGTGGAGCCGGTGAAGGAGACCTTGCGCAGGCGGTCGTCCTGCATGATCGGACCGGTGACTTCCCCGGCCTTGGTGGTGGCCACCACGTTCAGGACGCCGGCGGGCAGGCCGGCTTCCATCATGACGGCGGCGAAGAGCTGGGAGGTCAGCGGGGTGAGCTTGGCGGGCTTGAGCACCATGGTGCAGCCGGCGGCAACCGCGGGGGCAATCTTGCGCGTTGCCATGGCCAGCGGGAAGTTCCACGGGGTGATCAGCAGGCAGGGGCCAACGGGCTTCTTGGTGACCATGATGCGGGACTTGCCGTCCGGAGCGGTGCCGTAGCGTCCGGTGACGCGGACCGCTTCCTCCGAGAACCAGCGCAGGAATTCAGCGCCATAGGCAACTTCGCCGCGGGCCTCGGCCAGGGGCTTGCCCATTTCAAGGGTCATCAGCAGCGCAAAGTCCTCGGCGCGGGCGGTGACCAGTTCAAAGGCCCGGCGCAGGATCTCGCCGCGCACACGCGGCGGCGTGGCCGCCCAGGAGTCCTGGGCTGCAGCGGCGGCGTCCATTGCGGCGGCGCCGTCTTCGGTGCTGGCGTCAGCAATGCTCAGCAGGACCTTGCCGGTTGCGGGATCCTCGACTTCGAAGGTCTTGCCGCCGGCGGCGTCGCGCCACTGTCCGTCAATCAGCAGGCCGGTGGGAACCTGGGCCAGCAGTTCGGCCTCGCGTTCAGCGGTTACAGCCATGAGTGAGCCTCCAAAGTATGCGGGTTTACCGGATCACAATCTGCCCGGTGCTGACTTCACGGTAAATGCCCTGCCGACCAGTGTAAATGCACCCCTGCACAATGACATTTGCTAAACCATGTGCAGTTGGCCAGCGCGCGGTTGCTAGCTGTCTGCGCGGGCCGCGAGCACAGCCGCGTAGAGCTCCCGCTTGCTGATCCGGGCATCGGAGGCAACGGTGGCCACCGCGTCCTTCAGCCGGGAGCCCTGGGCAATGAGCTCGGTTACCGCACCCACATGATCCTCCGGCGCCTCGGGCTCCGCTTCCCCGGCTCCGCCGACGACGACGGCGATCTCCCCGCGGACTTCGCTGGTCTCCGCCCATTCGAGCAGGTCACGAAGCGGTCCGCGCAGGACCTGTTCGTGCAGCTTGGTCAGTTCCCGGGCAACGGCAGCCAGACGGTCGGAGCCAAAGGCGGTGTCAAGGGCCCGCAGCATTGGCTCCAGGCGGTGGGGGGCCTCGAAGAACACCATGGTGCGCGTCTCGCGGGCCAGCTCGGACAGCCGGGCTGCACGTTCGCCGGATTTCCGCGGCAGGAACCCTTCAAAGCAGAAGCGGTCGGTCGGCAGCCCGGAGAGGGCCAGGGCGGTGAGCACTGCTGACGGGCCGGGAGCGGCAGTGACCGCAATGCCTTCCGCGGCAGCGGCTTCGACCAGCCGGTAGCCGGGATCCGAGACAGACGGCATGCCGGCGTCGGTGACCATAAGCAGGGTGGCTCCGCCGCGGACCAGCTCCAGCAGCTCCGGAGTGCGTGCCTGCTCGTTGTGCTCGTGGTAGCTCATGATGCGGCCGGAGGTGCTGATTTTCAGGGCACTGACCAGGCGGTGCAGGCGCCGGGTGTCCTCGGCCGCAATCACGTCTGCGTGCTGCAGCAGGTCGATCAGCCGCACAGTGGCGTCACCCATGTTTCCGATCGGCGTGGCGGCCAGCACAATCTGGCCTGCGCCTGTTCCCGTACCCCTCCCGGGGCGCTCGGCACTAATAGGCTCCTGGGTTCCGCTGCTGCTGAAGTTCACCCTTCAACCCTACGCGACAGGCTATAGAGTTGAGCCCGTGACCCAGCCCCTGCCCTCCGCCCCGGCCCGGGACACGGCACCCCGGGTGCTGGCTCCGGAGCGGGCCTTCACGGAGGGGGCGCTGCGGCTGCGGCTGCTCGGTTCCGCGCTTCCCGCCAGGTACCGGGTCTGGGCCGCCGCCCTAAGCACGGCGCTGCTGGCCGGCGTGCTCCGCTTTTTCCGGCTGGATGACCCCGGCACGCTGGTCTTCGATGAGACGTACTACGTCAAGGACGCCTACTCCTATCTGGTGTCCGGCTACGAACGCGCGTGGCCGGAAGACGCCAACGATTCCTTCGCCGCGGGCGAGCCTGACGTGCTGCTGGATGATCCTGAATACGTGGTCCACCCGCCGGTGGGCAAATGGATGATCGCCTTTGGCATGGCGCTGTTCGGCCCGGAGTCGAGTTTCGGCTGGCGGTTCTCGGCGGCCCTGGCCGGCACCCTGACTGTCCTGATGATTGCCCTCATCGCCTCCAGGCTCTTCCGCTCCGCACTGCTGGGAGGCATCGCCGGGCTCCTGCTGGCAGTGGACGGACACCATCTGGTCCTCTCCCGAACCTCACTGCTGGACATCTTCCTCACCTTTTGGGTTGTTGCCGCCTTCGGCGCCCTGCTGCTGGACCGCGACGACGGACGGCGCAGGCTTGCACACAAACTGGCCCGGACAGCGCACCGGCTGCCCGGCAGCCGTCCGGATCCAGCCGCCCTGGCAACCGGGCCATGGCTGCTGTGGCGGCCCTGGCGGCTTGTGGCCGCCGTCTGCCTGGGCTTGGCGGTCGGCACCAAGTGGTCTGCCCTTGCCTTTGTTGCGGTCTTCGGAATCCTCATGGTGCTCTGGGACACCAGCGCCCGGCGGGTGGCCGGAGTCCGTCACTGGCAGGCAGGTCTGCTCAAGGACGGAATTCCCGCCTTCTTCACCGTTATTCCGCTGGCCGCAGCGACCTACCTGGCCACCTGGACCGGCTGGTTCCTCTCCAGCGGGGCTTACGGGCGCCAATGGGCGCAGTCCAACCCCGCTCCCGGACTGGCGTGGATTCCGGATCCGCTGCATTCCCTGGCCGAGTACCACCGCAGCGCCTGGAGCTTCCACAACGGTCTCTCATCGGAGCACTCCTACGAGGCCAGCGCCTGGACCTGGCTGTTTTTGGGCCGCCCCACCTCTTTCTACTATGAGAGCCCCGATCCCCAGCAGGCCGGCTGCGGAGCCGACGCCTGCACTTCCGCCATCACCTCCGTTGGCAACCCGCTGATCTGGTGGGCGGCCCTGCTGAGCCTGGGTGTGCTGGTGGCCTACTGGCTGGGACGGCGCGACTGGCGGGCCGGTGCCGTGCTCTCCGGGATCGCAGCCGGCTACCTGCCCTGGTTCGCTTTTCCGGACCGGACCATGTTCTACTTCTATGCCGTCTCCTTTGTGCCGTTCCTCGTCCTGGCCCTGACCTTCACACTGGGGCTCATCCTGGGCCGGGCGGGCGATCCACTGCTGCGCAAACGGCGCGGAACGATCATCACAGCATGCTTCCTGGCCGCTGTGGTTCTTGTCTCTGCTTTCTTCTATCCGGTCTGGACGGCGGAAATCATCCCATATTCTGATTGGCGGCTCCGTATCTGGATGCCGAGCTGGATCTAGGTCTCAACGCAATGTGCCTGCACAGAAAGGGAGGACCCGTGCGCGAAGCCTCCACCGGATTGTTCGTGGAGCTCCCGGAAGACTCCAACATCACCAACCTGCTCCTGGCGACGGCGGACCGGAACCCGGAGCTGGCACTGTATGCCCGCCAGACCGGCTCCGGCTGGACAGACGTGAGCGCGGCCCAGTTCCTTGCCGAGGTGCGCGCCGCTGCCAAGGGCCTGCTGGCCCAGGGAGTCAGGCCCGGAGACACCGTGGCCGTGATGTCCGGGACCCGTTACGAATGGACGGTGGTGGACCTGGCGATCTGGTTCGCCGGAGCCGTAACGGTTCCCATCTATGAAACCTCCTCCCCCAGCCAGGTGCAGTGGATCCTCTCCGACTCCGGAGCACGGATCGCCTTCGCCGGAGACGAGAACAAGGCCCGCGTTATTGAATCCGGTGCCTCCGCAGCTGAGGTGCCGGTCCGGATCTGGAAGCTGACCGGCGAAGAGGGACCGGATACCCTGGCGTCCCTCGCCGCCTCCGGGTCCGGCGTGTCCGATGCGGAACTCGAATCCGTCCGTTCCTCCCGCTCGCTCGTGGACACGGCTTCCCTCGTCTACACCTCCGGCACCACCGGACGGCCCAAGGGATGCAGCATCAGCCACGGGAACTTTGCATTGTTCGCCGTCAACGTGATTGAACTGCTGCCGGAAATGCTGAAGCGGCCGGGCGCACGGACACTGATGTTCCTGCCCCTGGCCCACGTCCTGGCCCGTGCCGTGCAGGTGGGATGCCTGGCCGCAGGCGTCACCGTGGGGCACAGTTCCTCTGCGGCTGCACTGGTCGATGACATGCGTACGTTCCGGCCCACCTTTCTGCTGGCCGTCCCCCGCGTCTTCGAAAAGATCTACGCCGGTGCCGAAGAGAAAGCAGCTGCGGCCGGGAAGGCCAAACTCTTCGAGACTGCAGCGGCCACGGCGGTCGCATACTCCGAGGCGCTGGACAGCGCGGCCCGCGGCGGTGCGGGCCCGTCCCTGGCGCTGCGCCTGCGCCATGCCGCGTTCGACCGCCTGCTCTATCCCAAGGTGCGGGCAGCCTTCGGCGGGGACATGGACATTGCCATTTCCGGCGCGAGTCCGCTCAGCCCCCAGCTGGCGCACTTCTTCCGCGGCGCCGGGATCGCCGTCCTGGAAGGCTACGGGCTCACCGAGACCACAGCTCCGGCCTCGGTCAACACCATTCCGCTCACCCGCGTGGGATCGGTTGGCCTGCCAATGCCCGGCAACGCCATCCGGATCGCGGACGACGGCGAAGTGCTGGTCAGCGGCGTCGGCGTCTTCACCGGTTACCACCGCAATCCCGAGGCAACGGCCGAGGCATTCAGCGACGGGTGGTTCCACACCGGCGACGTCGGAACCCTGGACGAGGACGGGTTCCTGACAATTACGGGCCGCAAGAAGGACCTGCTGGTCACCGCCGGCGGCAAGAACGTCGCCCCCGGGCCGCTGGAGGAGAAGGTCCGTGAGCACCGTCTGGTTTCCCAGGTGGTGGTGGTCGGCGAAGGCAGGCCCTTTGTGGGTGCACTGGTCACGCTCGACGACGAAGCACTCGCGCTTTGGTGCCGCGAGAACGGCGTCGATCCCTCAATCACGCCGCCGGCGGAGCACCCCCAGGTCCTGGCGCAGGTCCAGGAGGCCGTGGACGCCGCGAATGCCACCGTCTCCCGGGCTGAGCAGATCCGCCGTTTCACCGTGCTGGCACGGGACTTCTCCCTGGCCGGCGGGCACGTCACCGCCACCATGAAGCTGCGGAGGCAGGCAGTAATCGCCGACTTCACCGCTGAGGTGGAGAAGCTCTACGCCAGATAGGCTCCGTACTTCGCCAACGGGCGCAGACGCAAAAACAGCCAGGGTCCGCTTGAACGGACCCTGGCTGTTTTATATCGCTGCGGCTGCCGCTTAGAGCGCCTCGAGTGATTCAAGGTAACGGCGGCGGGTTTCTTCCCGGGCCAGGCGAGAGCGCTCACGGCGCTTTTTCGTGGGCCAGGTGAAGACCAGAACCAGGAGGCAGACCAGCAGGACAATCCCGGCGACCGCGGCGCCTGCATCCATCCAGAACTGCGCCGGGAAAAGCCGGATCAGGGTGTCATCCAGCCTGAAGGTCCAGTTGCCCTGCGCGAAGAAAATGCTGTGCACCATGGTGAAGAACTCTTCCCAGGCGAGCACGGCCGCCACAAGCAGCCCCGCGATGATAGCCAGTGTGGCCACAGCCCCGGCGAAAAGCGCCCGGCGGATTCCGCCGGGACTGCGCCGGGCCAGGTACAGGGCGCCGGCAAGGCTGAGCAGCGCCATCCCCAGTGCAGTCAGGAAGGCCACCGTCAGTACGGCCTTTACGTCAGCCATGTGGGAGACCTCGCTGGCCAGGTACAGCGGATCGCCGTCCGGTGTCACCAGGTCGCCGAGGTAGCGGGGGGATGCGAAGTTCAGCAGGTAGTCCACGGCGTAGGAACCGTAGGTCATGCGGTCTTCCGTGCTGAAACCGAAGCTGTCAGCCGGGAAACCCGGCCGGTTGTATTCAACCCACAGGAACAGCGGAGTCGCCACCGCGCGGATGGCGGCAGCCAGCAGCATCACCGGGAAGAACACGGCGATGCCCACCTGGATGATACGGCCCAGGACGGGCTTGGCGGTGGCTGCGCGTTCGCGCTCTGCGCTGCGGCGCGCGGCTTCCGCGCTGGAGATGCCCGGGTCAACAGCAGCGGGTGAGGGAGTTTCCGGCTCACCGGACCCGGGCTCCGCGGTGAGCGGCTGTTCAGCTGTTCCCGGCCCGTACCAGGGACCGCCTGCGGCAGCGGTGGGATGGGGTTCAGTTCCTTCGGCAGGAGTCTTCGGTTCCGGCACAGCAGCGTCCGGGTCTGAGCCAGCCTGCGTGTCTGCGGCGGTCCTGGTCTCCGCGGCAATGCCCGTGCCGGCGGCCGTGCCCGCAGCGGAGGCGGCAGCAGTCTCCCCTGAAGCGTCCGCGGCGCCGGCCCTGGTATCTGTGCCGGCGCTCCCGGCGGGGGAATCTTCAGTGCTGTAGCGGCTCAGGTCCGGCATGGTGCTGGCAGCGCGCATGGGCAGGGTGCTGCGCTGGGCCAGGGAGGGATGACCGCCCGGCACCTCACGCGCCCTCCTCGCCCGCGCTGCTCCTGCAGCTGAACCCGCATCCTCCCCGGACTCCCCCGGAACCTCGGGAGCGGCGCTGCGGCGCTCGTCACCATCCCGGGACGCGGCAGGCTCTGCATCCCGCGGGCTCCCGGCTGCAGGCTCCGTCTCCGGGGCTGTTCCGGCCAGTCCGGAAAACTCGGCGTCCCAGGCGTCGTGGTCAGCGGGGTCGTCCTCGCGAGAGCCCGGTGCGGCCTTCCCGCTGACTATGGTCTCGCTGGCGTCGGACGGGCCTGCGCCGCGCCCGTCCGGCGTCTGGCCTGCGGGGACGCCTTCCGTAGTGGGGTCATGGTCCTGGCTTGCCACTGCTTCGTCTCTCATCCCAATCCTGTATGAAGTCACCGGGTGTGGTGGGGGTGTGTCCGGTTCCGTCTTTCATAGACACTACCGGCCGCGGCACCCCGAATCGAAGGAGCCACCCCGAACCGGACCAACAGCTTTTTGGGGCAGGCGGCGGAGCCTAGGCCGAGCGGACGGTGGCTTCTCCGGCGTCGCGCGCCAGCAGGTCGCCGCGGAAACCTGCCTGGTAGGCACGCCTGCCCAGGATCAGCGTGTAGGCCCAGTAGGCAGCAAGCACCAGGGCGCCGATTGTGATCCGCAGCCAGTCCGGCAGGGAACTGGGCGTCACGAATCCTTCCACCAGGCCGGAAATGAAGAGGACCACCACCAGCCCCAGCGCCACGGTCATTAGCGACCGGCCCTCCTGGGCCAGCGCCGCAATCCGGGTACGGGGGCCGGGGGCAACCAGCGCCCAGAAGATCTGCAGCCCGGCAGCTGCCGCAATAAAGATGGCGGTCAGCTCCATGAACCCGTGGGGCAGGATGAAGATGAAGAAGGTATCCAGCTCCCCGAAGGAGGCCATGGTCCCGGCAGCTGTCCCAATGCCCACGGCGTTCTGGTACAGGATGTAGGGCCCCCAGATCCCGGTGACTCCGAATGCCACCGCCTGCAGCGCAATCCACGCATTGTTTGTCCAGACCATGCCGGCAAAGGACGCAGCGGGGTTCTCCGAGTAGTAGCTGGTGAAATCGGATTCAACGTACTGGCGCAGCTGCGCATCAGTGCCCATGGCCGCCAGGACACCGGGAGTGTTCACCACCCAGTACGCGCTCATGGCAGAGACCAGGACAAAGAGCACTCCAATGACCACTGTCAGGATTCGTACCCGGTAGAACGCTGCCGGCAGTGAATAGACAAAGAACCCGGCAAGGTCCTCGAAGAAGTTGGAGCGGGCGCCCGTGAAGCGTGTCCTGGCACGGGAAAGCCGCATGGACAGCGCGGCAGAGAGCGCTCCTTCCGGGGCCACGGAGCGGACAACGGACAGATGGGTGGAGGCGCGCTGGTAGAGCTGCAGCAGTTCATCGGCCTCGGCACCGCTAAGGCGGCGGCGGGCAGTCAGTTCATCCAGCCGCTTCCAGTCCTGGCTGTGTACGGCGGCAAAGGCATCCAAGTCCACGCCTCCACCCTAGCTGGCAAGGCTGCCATGTATGTCCCGTGCCGGTGCGTGCATGGGTAAAGTGGGACCCCAGAGAAGAAGGCACCGGCCCGGGACGCGCCGGCGGAGCCTCGGGTTTGCGGATCGGGTGGAAGCAGAGGCAGGCATGAGCACGGTAGTGACCGGTGAAGCCGTAGTCCTGGAGCTGCGTCCGGCATCCTTCGCGGCCCGGGCACTCAGCTGCCTGATCGACGTCGTCTCCCAGCTGCTGCTGTTGCTGCTGCTGTTTTTCCTCATCGGCAACGCCCTGGACGGTTCGCTGGATCCGGCGCTGACCCGTGCGCTGCTGCTGACCAGCGTGGTCCTGGTCCTTGTGGTGGTTCCGGTTGGCGTGGAAACTCTGACCCGGGGCAAGTCGCTCGGCCGGCTGGTCATGGGGCTGCGGATTGTCCGTGACGACGGCGGTGCGGTGCGTTTCCGCCAGGCGTTCACCCGCGGGATCCTGGCGGTGCTGGAAATCTACATGCTTGCCGGTTCCCTTGCATTCATCGTGGCGGTGTTCAACGAAAAGTCCAAGCGGCTCGGAGACATGCTGGCCGGGACGTATTCGATGCGTGAGCGGGTAAAGGCGCCCCCTCCCCCCACCGTGGCCATGCCGGCAGAACTCGCACCGTGGGCGGAGCTTGCGGACATCGGCCGCCTGCCGGATCCGCTCTCCCGGCGGGTGTCCCGGTTCCTGGCCCAGGCCAGCCGGATGGCCCCGGCCGCCCGTTCATCCATGGCCTCCTCCCTGGCCACCGAAGTATCTGCGTTTGTCTCTCCGCCCCCGCCTGCCGGCACCTTTCCCGAAACCTACCTCCGCGCCGTCGCTTCCCAGCGGCGGGAACGCGACTACGCGCGCCTAAGTGCCCAGCACGAACGGACCGAACAGCTCGGCCGGCGGCTGCACCGGCTGCCCTTCACCGACGCCTAGCCGGGCCCCTCCTTTAGCGGTCAGCGGGTGCCGGAGGTGCCCGGCCGTTCATCCCGGGTTCATGTTCCGGCCGTCTTTTGGCCGCTTCTTCCTGCCAGCGTGGTGCCACACGGATCCGCAGACGGAAGGCAGGACCATGACTTCTCCCCTCACCCCCGGCAACCTCCCCGAAGGCAGACGGCGGCTGCTGCCCATGCAGGGCCACACCCGCGGGAAGCGCAGCGCCGTCACCTGCGCCCTGAAATGTGACAGTGCGTGCAGCAAGGCTGTCTGCAATACCTCAGCCAACAGCTACTTCCGGGACATCGTCTCCGCCGAGTTTTCCCGGCGCACCGCCCTCGGTGCCGGCGCCGCCGGCATCCTGAGCGCCGCCGTCGTCTCCCTCGGCCCTTCACCCGCCGCGGCAGCTCCCGGCGCTTCCGGCCGCGGTCCCGGCCGGCCACCCAAGCGCCTGGATTTCTCCCCCATCCGCCCTGTTGATGCGGCAGTGGACAGCTTTGACGTTCCCTCCGGCTACACGTGGGATGCACTGATCCGCTGGGGAGACCCGCTGTTCGCTGACTCCCCCGGCTTCGACTTCGCGGCACAGGACGCCGCCGCCCAGGCACGCCAGTTCGGCTACAACAACGACTACCTTGAAATCCTGCGCCACCCGAACGGCAAAAAAGGCCTCCTGGTCTGCAACCACGAGTACGTCAACCCGCAGATCATGTTCCCCGAAGCCCCTGCCTCTGCGGCGGAAGAAGCCGCACGCCGGGCCATCTTCCGCAACGCCGTCGGCATGTCCGTGGTGGAGCTTGCCCGCACATCGCGCTCCCAACCGTGGAACTACGTCCAGGGCGGCCGGCTCAACCGCCGGATCACCATGGACACGGTCTTCGAACTCACCGGACCGGCTGCCGGATCGGCACTGCTGCAGACCGCGGAGGACCCGCAGGGCCGGTTTGTGCGGGGCACGCTGGGCAACTGCGCTGGCGGCAGCACCCCGTGGGGAACCGTGCTCTCCGGGGAAGAGAACTTCAACGGCTTCTTCCGCACGAACGGGACCAGCGCGGAGGACCGCCGCTACGGACTGGACAGTTCTGCCACCTCCATGGGCTGGGAATTGGACGACCCGCGCTTCGACGCCCGGTCCGAGGACACCCGGAACGAGCCGAACCGGTTTGGCTACATTGTGGAGATCGATCCGGAAGACCCGGATTCAGTGCCCCGCAAGCACACCAGCCTGGGCCGGTTCAAGCACGAAGGAGCCAACGTCACCATTGCCCGCAACGGCAAGGTGGTCGCGTACTCCGGTGACGACGAGCGGTTCGATTACCTGTACAAGTTCGTTTCCAAGCGGAAGTACCGCAGAAACGACAAGCGGCACAACATGAGCCTGCTTGCCGAAGGCGATCTCTACGCGGCGAAGTTCACCGGAAACTCCCCGGCCGGCGAGCTGGACGGTACGGGCGCCCTGCCCTCAGACGGCGCATTCGACGGAACCGGTACCTGGCTGCCGCTGGTGGTGAACGGCAGGTCCCGGATCGAAGGAATGAGCGTTGAGGAAGTCCTGGTCTACACCCGGCTCGCCGCAGACAAGGCCGGCGCCACCAAGATGGACCGCTGCGAGGACGTCGAGCCGCATCCGGTAACCCAGCGCGTGTACGTGGCCTGCACCAACAATTCCAACCGCGGCGCAGGCACAAACGCCGGACCCGACGAAGCGAACCCGCGCCGGGAAAACCGCGACGGGCACATCATCGAAATCACCGAGAACCGCTCCGATCCCACCGCCACCGGTTTCCGCTGGAACCTTCTGATGCTCTGCGGGGATCCGGCCCAGGGCGATGCCACGTACTTCAGCGGCTTCCCACAGGACGCTGTCAGTCCTATCTCCTGCCCGGACAACCTGGCCTTCGATTCAGCCGGCAGCCTTTGGATCTCCACGGACGGAGCGCCGTCGGGCATCGGCTACAACGACGGCCTGTTCAAGGTGGGCCTCGAGGGAAATCAGCGTGGAAAGGTTGAGCAGTTCCTCTCCGTCCCGCGCGAAGCTGAAACCTGCGGACCGGTCATCCACGATGAGGAATCCATGGTGTTCGTTGCCGTGCAGCATCCGGGTGAAGACGGAAGCTACGGAGCACACACGTCCTTCTTCCCGGACTACGCATCAGAGCCCCCGGAGCCGGGACAGGTCCGGGCTCCGCGCCCGGCCGTGGTCCAGGTCTACCGCGGGACGGAACCTCCCGGACGTCCCGGCCACAAGAACCCCGGGCGGGGCTGACCGCCGCAGCAACACAAACAGCCGTGCCGCGACTTTTTCCGAAGCGGCACGGCTGTTTTGCTACTCTGCTGCGCGGTCTAGTACCGGTAGTGGTCCGGCTTGTACGGTCCGGCCACGTCCACACCGAGGTACTCGGCCTGCGGCTTGGTCAGTTCGCTCAGTTCGACGCCGAGGGCATCCAAGTGCAGGCGGGCAACCTTCTCGTCGAGGATCTTCGGCAGCACGTACACCTGGTTGGCGTACTCCGGGGTGCCGTCTTCCTTGTTCTGCCCGTACTTGGTGAACAGCTCAATCTGGGCGATGGTCTGGTTCGCGAAGGAATTGGACATCACGAAGGACGGGTGCCCGGTGGCGTTGCCGAGGTTCAGCAGGCGGCCTTCGGAGAGCACGATGATGCTGCGCTGGTTCTCTGTTCCTTCGTCGAAGATCCACTCGTGGACCTGGGGCTTGATCTCCACCTTGCGGATCCCGGGAACGCGGGCCAGGCCCGCCATGTCGATCTCATTGTCGAAGTGGCCCACATTGCCCACGATCGCCTGGTGCTTCATCCCGGCCATGTGCGAGGCCATGATGATGTCCTTGTTGCCCGTAGTGGTGATGAAGATGTCGCCCTGGCCCACAACCGAATCGAGGCGTGCCACCTGGTAGCCGTCCATCGCAGCCTGCAGGGCGCAGATCGGGTCAATTTCCGTAACAATGACGCGGGCACCCTGGCCGCGCAGCGCTTCAGCTGCGCCCTTGCCCACGTCGCCGTAACCGCAGACGACGGCGACCTTGCCGCCGATCAGGGTGTCCGTGGCACGGTTCAGGCCGTCCGGCAGCGAGTGGCGGATGCCGTACTTGTTGTCGAACTTGGACTTGGTGACCGAGTCGTTGACGTTGATCGCCGGGAAGAGCAGCTGTCCGTCCGAGGCCAGCTGGTAAAGCCGGAGCACGCCCGTGGTGGTTTCTTCCGTAACACCCCGGATGCCCTTGGCGATTTCGGTCCATTTCCCCGGGGCCCCGGCCAGTGACCGGCGGAGGGTGTCCAGGATGACCGTGTACTCGTAGGAGTAATCCGGGTCGTCCTCGGCGGGGTTCGCCGGCACGGCACCGGCGGCTTCGAACTCAACGCCCTTGTGCAGCAGCATCGTGGCGTCGCCGCCGTCGTCGAGGATCATGTTCGGCCCGCCGGAGCCTTCGGGCCAGGTAAGGATCTGCTCGGCAGTCCACCAGTATTCTTCGAGGGTCTCGTTCTTCCACGCGAAGACCGGAACGCCCTTGGGTTCTTCCGGCGTTCCGTTCCCGACGACGACGGCGGCTGCGGCCTCGTCCTGCGTGGAGAAGATGTTGCAGGAGGCCCAGCGGACCTCGGCGCCCAGGGCCGTCAGGGTCTCAATCAGCACGGCGGTCTGCACGGTCATGTGCAGGGAACCTGCAATCCGGGCACCGGCCAGCGGCTGGCTGGGCCCGTATTCACGCCGCAGCGCCATAAGCCCGGGCATTTCATGCTCAGCCAGGCGGATCTGGTGGCGGCCGGCTTCGGCCAGGGACAGGTCAGCTACTTTGAAGTCGATGCTCACAGGTATGCGGTCCTCAGTTCTTAGGTGTTGTCAGCCGGGGCGTCGGATGCCGGCAGCAGTACCGGAATACCTTCTTCGATGGCGTAGCGCACCGGCTTGCCGCCCGGTCCGGGAGCGGTGGAAACGAGTTCGTTCCCTTCCTGCAGCAGGTGCGAATGGGTCTGCGGGCAACGCAGGACATCCATGAGGTCGGCGGTCAGGTTAGCCATGGCTGCGGCACTTCCTTGCGAAACGGTTGACTGGTCACGGCCGCGGTTCATCCCCGGCTGATTTCTCCAGCCTATAGCGTGCCGGGCACAACGGCTTAGCTCAGCTCGGTTCGCTGATCTCTTCGCGCAGCACGCGCAGATGGGAACGGCGTGAACCGCCGATCTCAGCGGGCGGTTCCAGCGCATGCTTGCCGCTGCGGCGTGCGGGTTCTTCGGCGCCGGGGGCTTCCTCGGCTTCCCGAACGGCGTCCACCAGCGCGGAAAGCTCATCGGGGACGGGGGTGCGCGGAAGCGTGCCGAGGTCGAGGCGGAGGACTTCCCAGCCGCGCGGGGCGGTCAGCCGCTGCGCGTGCAGTTCGCACAGGTCGTAGCAGTGCGGCTCGGCGTAGGTTGCCAGCGGTCCCAGGACCGCGGTGGAATCGGCGTATACGTACGTCAGGGTAGCGACGGCGGCCTGCCGGCACGCTGAACGTGAACAAAGACGTAAGGATCCCACGGATCAATACTCTACCCCGGCAGCATGCGGGAGCCGGCGCAGCCACGCCGGGCTTCCGCCGCCCGGGACACGGTCTCCCCGCAGCAGGCGGCGCGGGCTAGAGTAGGTGCCATGCCTCCAGGATCTTCCTCACGGATAAGGCTCGACGGCGGATCCGGCACCGGTGAGCCGGAACCTGCAGCGCCGCGCCCGTTCCGCAGCAGGCGCAGGAACCGCCACGGACGCGGCCTGCGCGGAGAACTGCTGCCGGCTCACCTGGCCGGGTCGCGGACCCGCGCCGAACGCTTTGATGACTGGGTGATGGAGTCCGCCGAGCGCCTGGAACGGCTTTGGGGCGAGGACATCCAGGCCTACCAGTTCATCGTCCAGGAGATCCCGGACGGGCTGGAGGAACTGGTGCGCCGCGGCGGTTCGATTCCGCTGGCTTCCTCCAGCCCCGGCCTGGGTCCGAAGCCCCCGGTCATCACCATCTACCGCCGGCCCGTGGAATCAACGGCCCGCGGACTTGTTCCGGTCAACGAACTGATCCATGACGTGGTGGTGGAACAGCTTGCGTCCCTGATGGGCATGGACCCCGAGTCCATTGATCCCACCTACGGCCGGTTCCGGCCGCTGTAGTACCCGGATCCGCAGGCTAGTAGCCGATCTCCACCTGGACGGAACGGCTCCCGGACGCGCCTTCGGGAAGCGGCAGCACGGAAATGCCCGGCCCCTCGCCCGTCACCAGCTGTGCACCGTAAACCGCTTCTCCCACCGCGCTGACCAGCACGCCGGCCAGCTCTCCGCTGCCGATGTCCCCTGACTGCAGGGTCAGGGTCCTGCCCTCGGGAACCGATACGGTCTTTTCCTCCTGCAGGGTTCCGTCGGTACCCAGTGCCCGCAACCGGATTTCCGCTGCCCCGTCGGGTGCGGCCAGGACCAGGGAGGATTTTCCGCCGGGGACGGCCACGGCGAGGTGTTCGCTGCCCAGCCTCGCATCGGCGGGCGCAACAGCCAGTTCAACCCGTTCACCGGGTTCGGTGCCGCGGCTGAAGACAGCCGCCGCAGCCACCGCCACATCGGCAGAGAGGTCCAGCGTGTAGGTGCCTTCAGGGAGCTCCGCCAGCGGAATCTTCCCCACGGTGCCGGCCGGAACGCTGAATACGCCGCCGCCCGGAATCTCCACCTCGCCCTTATCGCCGAAGACCCGAAGATGCACGGAAGCATCCGAGGTTCCCGGCACGGCAACATTGAGCACCGGAGACACGGATTCGTAGCCTGTCTGTTCGGCAAGCTTCCGGGTGCTCTCCGGGGACTGCAGTGCGACGCCGGTGATCACCTGCCGCGGGCCGGGTGCCGCAGTCGGTTCGATGATTTCGACCCCGCCGGCCGTGAGTCCGCGCAGGATGCTTTGCTCTATAAACGCACTGACGGGGCCGCCGGAACTGCGTACCCGCACCGCCGCGGACTCCTGGCTGGATGCCAGGCCGGCAAGGACTATGGACCGGGTCTCCCCCGGGGCAACCACGATTCCGCGGCTGCCTCCGGTTTCGATCCGGCCACCGGAACCAAAGATCTCCAGATCCACGGCTGCCGGGGTGGCGGAGGGGTTGTTCAGCCGCAGCACGGCAGTGGCACCCACCGTGGTCCGGGCGCCCAGCAGCCACATGTCATTGCCGGGTGTCTGGCAGTTGGCGGCAGCGAGCCCCGCCAGGTCTCCGTCTGAGGCGGTGTAGCCCATAACGGCGTTGGCAACGGCCTGCTGGTCCCCGCTTGGTTCTGCTTCGAAGGCGGTAACCGAAGTAACTGCCTTGTTGGCCAGGACGCCGGCCAGCCGGGTGCCGGCCAGCGGCACCTCGGAACCCGGCTCAAGGTCCGCGACGGAGGCTCCGCTGCCAAGCACGGACAGCGCCGCAGGCGCCAGGGTGGCCCCTGCTCCGCCCACGACGGCTGTGGTGACGGCAGTGGACGCCGATTCAGAGACCGGACTGAACTCTGCATCCACTGAGGTGACGTTTCCGGCGAGCAGGCGCAGGGGCTCCGGGCACACACCGGTAAGCGTTCCCGCAGGAACCTCGGTGGCCGGCGGTGCTGCGGCCAGGTCGGTGCGCGGCGGTGCCGCAAGGGCGGCGGCCGTGACCAGGGCGCCTGCGGTTCCCAGCAGGACGCTGCCGGAGAACACCGCATAGGCTTTCTTCCGGCCTTCGGCCCTGCGGCTGCGCCCTTGGGCACGCGATGATGCGCCGCCGGATGTCCCGGTGGGATCGGCCATCAGTGCACTCCTTCAGACGAACTCTTTTTCACCGGGGCAACTGTGTCCGGTGCAGCCTGCGGTTCTGCTGCCCGCTTGGGACGGCGCTTGCCGTGGGTCTTGTCCCGCCGGGCACGTGCCCCGGAACGGCCGTCCCGGGCGGACGCCGGTTCCTTCCCGGGCACCGGTTCCTTCGCAGGCTGCGGGACCGGGGTCTCCTGCGCGTTCTGCGGCTCCGCACCGCCGTCGTCCGCCTGGACCGGAACTGCCGGCGAGCGTACCGGCCCCTGCCGCCCGGGCAGCCGGATGACGCCTGTTCGGGACGGAGTTGGAACAGCCAGCAGCACAGTCAGGCCAAACACGATGATCTGCACGATCCCCGTCCAAGGTTCCCAGGCACTGGTGTAGCCGACCGTGAGCTTCCCGCCCTCGGCCGGAAGCTCAAAAGCCTGTGCCCAGCCGTCGGTGGCCGGTTCAAGTGCCTTGCCGTCCAGGCTGGCCTGCCAGCCGGTATCGGCCCGCTCGGCCAGCACCAGGCGCCGGCCTTCGGGGCCCGGTGCAATTTCAGCGTCGACGCTGGTCGAGGACGAAGGAACGAGTTCCAGGGTCTGGCCGGCCGAATCCACAATGCGTACCCGTGCGGTCTGCCCGGCCACCGTTTCGGTGCCCTGGTCATCCAAGGACCCGGTGACCCGCCAGAGCCAGCCGGAGCCCGTCTGGCCCACGGAGGTGAGTCCTGGAACGGCGTCCACGCGGTCAGCAAGCAGCTCAGCGGCGGTGTCCGAGGTCTGCAGCACCACAAACCCCACGCCCAGACGGGCAAGGTCCTCGCGCGGATCCACCCCGGTGCCCGCGGTGATGACGGCAACGGCGCCGCGCACCGCGGCAGTCGCTTCGTCATCAGGGGCAAGGGTTTCGTCTCCGACGGTGCCTTCGACGGCGCGGGCGGCGTAGCCTGCGTTCAGCGCGTCCAGGGTGCTTCCCCCGGCACGCATCAGCGTCGCCGTGATCTGGTCTTCGGGTCCGATGGCCAGCACCAGGGCGCGGGTCTGGTCCGCGCTGTTGCCGCGGTCCGCTGCGGTTGCAGGAAGCACCCGGGGGTCGGTTGGCCGAATGGAGAGCTGTGTGCCCGGCTGGACTCCGCTGGAACCGGCAGCGGATGCTGCCCCGGTGGCCTGTGGAACGGTCCAGGCCGCCAGGCTTGCGGCCGGACCGGCACTGAGCAGGACGGCAATGGCAACGGCACCGGCTGCTGCCCGGCGGCGGGTGCGTCCGGTTTCGTTTTTCCGTCCTGCGAGGACCTTGTCCAGGGCGGGCAGGGCTGCGCAAAGCAGCGCGAAGACAGCTGCGGAGACGAGCGGGCCGGGGAACGGGGTCACCAGGGCTGAGGCAGCGCTTCCGGTCACGAGGTAGGCGGATGCCCCCGCCAGCGCCAGGGCAGCGATGACCATCAGCCAGCCAAGGCGGGCGGTTCCGGCACGGCTGGGCAGGAATAGTGCCGCCGCGGACAGGGCAGCAAGGGGCGCACCCACCAGCAGCGCAAGCACCAGGGCCCACGGCCCGTCCGGAAGGAAGCCGAGTCCGGCAACCGGGTCCCAGCTGCCAAAAGCCACGGGGTAGCCGAGGAGCTGCTGCCACAGCGCCGCCGGAGCGAACGGAAGCGGAACGCCCGGGTCCGCGGCGGCAGCGCGAAGGTTGCCGGACGCGGAAAGCACCACGGGGAGCAGGAGTACAGCCGGGGCCAGCAGGGACCACCACAGCGTGCGTGCCCGCGAACGCAGGCGCAGTGAGAGCACCAGGACCAGCAGGACGCCGAGGATAAACAGCAGCGGGGCGCCGGCAGTCAGCACAGATAGCAGCAGGCCCGCGGCGGCCGCAGCGGTCCAGCTCGGAATCCCCTGGACGCCGGGCTTGCGCGGCCCCGGCTGCTGGTCGGCCGGGACCCGGGCCGGACGTGCAGCGGTACCTGCGCCAACGGCGCGTGCCATGGCCAGGACGGTCAGGGGCAGGATGATGTGCGCGATCAGCGCGCCCAGGCGCCCCTGTCCCAGGGAGACCTGCAGGGCGGGCAGGGTGCCCCAGACCATGGCGGCCCAGAATCTCGCGCCGGGACGGCGGGTCAGCATGCCGGAGGCAAACCAGGCGCTCAGGCCCGCCAGCGGCATAGCCAGCAGGACCAGCACCACGACGGCAGCGTTGGCCTTGCCGAAGCCTGCGGCACCAAGGAGCCACAGAACATAGTCGAAGGGATCGCCGTGGCCCGGGTAGCCGGCCCCCACTTCGCTCCACCAGGAGCCGGCGTTGGCCCAGATGGCCGAGAGGGTGTCCGATACGGGGAGCAGCGCTCCTCCGGTAAAGGCCGGGGCGCCTACCAGCCGGTGAAGGCCTGCAACCGACGCGGCCGCGAGGATCAGGGAAGCGGCCAGGGCTCCGGCGCCGGACCAGGCACGCCCGGGGGCTGCCAGGGCGGCGAAGTCGTCATGGGCGTCGCCGCTGGGTTCGTAGGACTGCGCTGCGCCCGGTGTCTCGCTTCGGTAGGCGTTCGCAGCTGCGTCCGCCTCGTGGACTGACCTGCGGTGCTCGCGGACCTCGCGCGGGGTGGTTACCAGCGCCCGGACGGTACTGCGCGGCAGCCTGCGGGTAGCCGCAGCCCGGCGCCGGGAGCGGTAGAGATCTACGGGCCGAAGCACCGCGGCAATGCTCGAAACCAGGGAGCGGGCGGCGTATCCGGGGTCCTTGGCCAGCATGCCCAGGAAGAACCTGCCGATTCCGCCCAGCACGGCGCCGAGAGCCAGGAAGGGCACCTGCCAGCCGGGAGCATGCTTGAGGCGGAGGAAGACTTCAGCTTTGCGGGAGGCGCGGGCGCCGGCGGCCTGGTTGGGCCGGCTTCCGGCATGCCGCACCCGTGCTGAGGGGACTACTACAACTCGGTTGCCCGCGAGCCGGTTGCGCCAGCAGAGGTCTATGTCATCCCCGGTCCCGGGAAGTGCGGGGTCAAAGCCGCCCAGGGCGTCCCAGGCATCCCGCCGGATCAGCATGCCTGCGGAGTTGACGGCGAAAACATCGCTGCGGGAGTCGTACTGCCCCTGGTCCAGTTCATCGACGTCGATCATGGTCAGGCGCTCAGCCCAGCGGCTGATGGAGACTCCGACGTCGATAAGCTTGCGCGGGTTCTCCCACTCCACCTGCTTGGCCCCGGCGATGGTCACCGAGGGTGCCAGTTCCACGGCGCGCAGCAGCTGTGCCAGCGCTCCGGGGTCCGGGGCAGAGTCGTCGTGGAGCAGCCACAGCCATTCCTGTGTGCTGTCCGCGGGTTCTGCACGCCTGGGCAGCTGTTCCAGTCCCGTCTTGACTGCGGCGCCGAAACCGGACCGGGAGCCTGTGCCCGTGACGGGGCTTCCTACCGGCAGGCCCAGCTGAAGAAGGGACGCAGATGCGTCAGTTGATCCGGCGTCTACACCGACGCAGAAGTCCGCCGGACGGGTTTGGGCCGCCAGCGCGGAGAGTGTTTCCGGGAGGTACTCGGCACCGTTGTGGGCAACCACTACGGCACATACACGGACGTGCGAAAGAATTAGACTGCCTGCTTCCGAAGCCGACGGCGTTCACGCTCGGAGAGTCCGCCCCAGATGCCGAACCGCTCATCATTGGCCAGCGCGTACTCGAGGCACTGCGAACGCACCGTGCACGCTGCGCAGACCTTCTTGGCATCCCGGGTGGAGCCGCCTTTTTCCGGGAAGAACGCTTCCGGATCAGTCTGGGCACACAGGGCGTCCGCCTGCCACCCCAGTTCGCTTTCGTCTGCGTAGCCGTCCCCGATGCCGGGCAATCCGATCCATACCGGACGCTGCTCGGTTTCCGCGGGGGCAGGGAAAAGGGAGATCGGCGGGTCCAGGAGGTCTTCACTGCTCTGGACTTCGCCCCCGGCCAGCGCTTCGTGGGCAGCGAGGAAGGCGGTGGCTGCATCTTCAAGGCTGCCGCCGGCACCTTCCCGGTAGCGGTCCGCCGCCTGCGGGTCAGCGGGATCGACGTACCAGTCTCCGGGCACGCCGCGTGAGCCGTAACTCGTTGAAGCCTGCGCCTGGATGTCCGGCCGGCCCTGCATCTTCTCTGCTTGCCCCATGGAGTCCTCCCGGTGTAAATGCCCCAGCAGCGGATATCTGGATTCACCCAGGCGACAATCAGCCTGCTGTGAACGCATGTAGGTCATGGTTTGCTGGAACAAATCCGTCCCCTAATTACACGCGTGTAATACGGTCACGTCAAGCTGTTTCGGCATCCTATAGAGTCGGAACCGTCTGACGGCGGCGCGCCACGCCGGAAATTTCCCCCGGAACGGTTCCGCGAGCCCCGCACCACCCTAGCGAAAGCGAAAACCCATGACGGTCAACCCGGTTCCCTCCATACTGAACACGCTCAGGACTGAGCAGGCAACCTCACCTGCCCTGATCTGGTACGGGCCGGATTCTGAACGGGTGGAGCTCTCCGGGAAGGTCCTGGACAACTGGGCTGCCAAGACCTCGAACTACCTTGCCGAGGAGCTCGACGCCGAACCCGGGACCACCGTTGAGCTGGATCTGCCCGTTCACTGGAAGACGCTCGTCTGGGCGCTTGGCGCCTGGCAGGCCGGGTGCCCTGTTTCACTATCGGCAGCTGCAGGCGCCCCGGTAAGGGCCACGGCATCCGATCCGCAGCCGCGGAGGGCGGGAGAGCTCGTTGCAGCGGTGGCTCTCCCGGCACTGGCCATGTCCTGGCCGGACGCCCTGCCCGGCGGGACCAGCGACTACGCGGCGGAGGTCCGTGCCTTCGCCGACACCTGGACGGGGCCGGATTACCGGGACGAACCGGCTGAGGCCGTCGCCGGCACAGCAGCTGAACCGGGCATTGAGTTCAGCGCCCTCACCGAAGCGGCAACGGTTGAGGGACACACGGTGCTCGCCCCCGCAGAAGCAGGGACGCAGCGGATCCTGGGAACGGCGCTGGTGGTCTGGGCCCGGGGCGGAACGCTGGTGCTTACCGGAAACGGCGTCGCGGCCAGTGAGCGGATGCTGGCAGCGGAAAAGGTTACTGCTCGGCTTGGGGCCTGAGCGGCTTGGCGGGCTCTGCCGGGGCTTCCGGAGCCGCAGTGTGGGCCGGGTCCACGGTGAGTTCCATGGCGCGCTCGTCTGCTTCGGCTTCGCTGGCTGAGCCGTTGAACACCCAGTACCGGTAGGCAAAGAAGCGGACCACCGTCGCAACGCCAATGCCGATGACACCGGCCATGAACAGGGTTCCGTTGTCCGTGATGCCCATGGGGTAACGGGCAATCCAGGTGAATCCCGTGGAGATGAAGATCCCGATTCCATTGATCAGGATGAACTGCCCGAACTCGCGGGCTACGTTGGACTGGCGGCGGTGGCGGAAGGTCCACCAGCGGTTGGCCACCCAGGAAAAGATCGTGGCGATCGTAGCTCCGGCAAAACGCGCCTTGGCCGGGCTGCCCTCCATCACGGTGTGCATGAAGATCCAGGTCAGGCCGTTGTCCACCACAAACGCGACGGCGCCAACGGTGCCGAACTTTGCAACCTCACGCCAAAAGGCAGACGCCAGGGACCTGAGCCAGGCAATAAATGATCTGATCATGACCCTCCGCGGCCAGTTGTGTACGCACGGGGGATTCCCGCCGGACGAAGGAACTGCCGCGCTATGGCACGGCAGAGACAACCCACTTTACCTTCCGTTCCCCGGATTTGGCCCTCGTCCCGCGGGTTTGGCCCGTGACACAGGGCAGGAACTTCGCTCAGCTTCGGTAACCTGTAGACGTGAGATTTCCTATTATCGGCGTTGTCGGCGGCGGCCAGCTGGCCCGGATGATGGCCCCGGCGGCCACCGAACTCGGGTTTGAGCTGAGGGTCCTGGCAGAAGGTCCGGACGTGTCCGCTGTTCCAGCTGTAGCCAAGGCCGTGGTCGGTGACTACACCGACTACGAGACCCTGCTTGCCTTTGCCCGCGGTGTCGACGTCCTGACGTTCGACCACGAGCACGTGCCCGGGGAGCATCTGCGGGCCCTGGCCGGCGAGGGCGTGAACGTCCAGCCCGGACCGGATGCCCTGCTGCATGCCCAGGACAAGCTGGTCATGCGTGCGGCTGTGGACCGGCTGGGCCTGCCGAACCCCCGCTGGGCGGCAGTTTCTTCGGTGGCGGACCTGATCGATTTCGGCAAGGCTTCCGGCTGGCCCGTTGTCCTGAAGACCCCGCGCGGAGGCTATGACGGCAAGGGCGTACGCATCATTGACGACGCCGCCGCTGCCCACGCCGCCGCAGACTGGTTCACGGGCACTCCCCTGCTCGCTGAGGAGAAGGTTCCCTTCACCCGTGAACTCTCCGCACTGATTGCACGCACACCGGACGGTGAATCCACCGCCTGGCCCGTTGTCCATTCAATCCAGGTCAACGGCGTCTGCGATGAAGTGATCGCCCCCGCCCAGGATCTGGCCCCGGAGACCGCAGCGGCGGCCGCCGAGGCGGCCCTGCGGATCGCCGCTGAACTGGGAGTGAGCGGCGTCATGGCCGCAGAGCTCTTCGAAACGCCCGGCCGCGGCCCGGGTTTCCTGATCAATGAACTCGCCATGCGCCCGCACAACTCGGGGCACTGGACCATGGACGGTTCGGTCACCGGCCAGTTCGAACAGCACCTGCGCGCCGTGCTGGGACTGCCCCTGGGCAGCACCGCGCTGCTTGGCGGCGTGGCCGTGATGAAGAACTTCCTCGGCGCTGAGAACCCTGACCTGTACCTTGGTACCCGGCTGGCTCTCGCAGCCGAACCTGCCGCCAAGGTCCATAATTACGGCAAGTCGGTGCGCCCGGGGCGCAAGGTCGGCCACGTCAATGTTGTCGGAGCCGCCGCTGCAGACCTGCCTGCTGTCCGGCGAAGCGCCGAACGGGCCGCGGCAATCATCCGCGACGGCCGCGAACCGAATGAGGAGAAGGCATGAGCACCGCCACTAAGCCGCTGGTCGGCCTGGTCATGGGGTCGGATTCTGACTGGCCCGTCATGGACGCAGCCGCCGCAGCGCTGGCCGAATTCGGCATTCCCTATGAAGCCGACGTCGTCTCCGCCCACCGCATGCCGGCCGAAATGATCGCCTACGGCCAGGAAGCACACCGCCGCGGCCTGCGCGTCATCATTGCCGGTGCCGGCGGCGCCGCCCACCTGCCGGGCATGCTTGCCTCAGTGACTCCGCTGCCGGTCATCGGCGTCCCGGTGCCGCTGAAGTACCTCGACGGTATGGATTCCCTGCTTTCAATCGTGCAGATGCCTGCCGGAGTTCCCGTGGCCACCGTGTCAATTGGCGGCGCCCGCAATGCCGGGCTGCTTGCCGTGCGCATGCTAGCCGCAGGCACCGACCCCCTGGCTGCAGGCCTGCAGCAGAAGCTCATTGATTTCGCCGGCGAACTGCGCCAGAGCGCCATGGCCAAGGGTGCCCGCCTGCGCACTTCGGTTACGGAAAGCGCCTAGGAGCCGGCCGATGAGCAGAACAGCAGCGGGAGCACCCGGAACCGTCTACACGGACCCGGTCCGTTACCCGCAGTCAGCATCACCACGGCTGCGCAACAAGCGGGCCTTCCTGCTGCTGTTCCTGACCCTCATCCTTCCCGGCTCTGCGCAGGTGGTGGCCGGGGACCGGCGGTTGGGCCGCACGGCCCTGCGCATCACCTTCCTGCTCTGGGCCGCCGTGATCGCGGTGGCCGTGCTGGCGCTGACCAACCGGATCCTGCTGGTGAACATCTTCACCAACCGCTGGGGTTCCTTCCTGATCATGGCGGTGCTCGCCCTGCTGGCTGTCGGCTGGGCGCTGCTGTTCCTGAACACTTTCCGCATCATCCGGCCGCCCCTGCTGCAGCGGAACATGCGCCCGGCCGTTGCCGCGGCGATGGTCGTACTGATGGCAGTCACCAGCGGCGGGCTGGGCTACGGGGCCTGGCTGCTTAACGTCAGCCGGCAGACTTTCGACAACATCTTCGCTTCCGGTCCCGCCTTCGATCCGGTGGACGGACGCTACAACTTCCTCCTGCTCGGCGGGGACGCCGGCGCTGACCGCACCGGCCTTCGTCCGGACAGCATGTCCGTGTTCAGCGTGGACGCCGACACCGGACAGATTGTCACCTTCGGGCTGCCCCGGAATTTCCAGAACGCCCAGTTCACCGACGGTTCCCCGCTCTGGCAGGTCTTCCCCGAGGGCTACAACTGCGGTGATGAGTGCATCCTGAACAGCCTTTACCCCGTGGTCACCGAGCAGTACCCCGACCTCTATCCCGGCTCCGAAGACCCCGGAGCCGAGGCAATGATGGATGCCGCAGGGGGCATCCTCGGGCTAGAGATCCAGTCCTACGTGATTGTGGACATGGAAGGGTTCTCCACCCTGATCGACGCCATGGGCGGTGTGAAGATCGACGTCGGCGGCTGGGTGCCCATTACCGCGGCGGAGATCCCGGGCACCAACCTGCATTACCCTCCGGACGGATGGATTGCCCCGGGCGTGCAGACCATGGACGGCTACACAGCCCTCTGGTACGCCCGCTCGCGTGAATTCGTCACCGACTACCACCGCATAGCCCGCCAGCAGTGCGTCCAGCAGGCCATGGTCGCCCAGCTGGACCCTGCCACTTTGCTGACCCGCTTCCAGGCCATCGCCTCGGCCGGCGAGCAGGTAGTTCACACTGACATCCCGCAGGATGCGCTGGGCAGCTTTGTGGACCTCGCCCTGAAGTCCAAGAACCACGAAGTCCAGCGGATGACCATTGGCCCGCCGGACTTCGGTACCGCCGCGGATAACTTCGTCACCTAC
Organism: Arthrobacter sp.; assembly: GCA_040274025.1. GTDB lineage: Bacteria > Actinomycetota > Actinomycetes > Actinomycetales > Micrococcaceae > Arthrobacter_B. The sequence continues at coordinate 33,150 of JBELZL010000026.1, forward strand.
CCCGACTTCGCCCTGATCCACTCCCGTGTACAGACAATGCTTGCCGAAACGGATGCCGCAGCTGAGGCAACAATGGAGCAGGCACCCCCCGCGCCGGTGGACGAGGGCGCGATTGGCCAGGACGATCCGGCTGAGCCCCAGCCTGAAGACCCGGCCCCGGAACCGGCTGCGCCGGCACCCGCTCCGGAGCCCGCCCCCGCCGGTCCGGAAATCACCGAAGAGTATCTCCAGGAACTGGCGCGCCTTGGCGACACGGCTACGCTGGGCATGCTGCTGGATAACAACGGCGTCTGCAGCGCAGGCTGACCCGCACAACCTTCTACCTGCCGCGGTCCGCCCTGCGGCCCAGTACCGAAGAGAGAAACATGTATCTGCTTTCCGGAACCCTCCGTCCCTACGCCTGGGGATCCCTGACTGCCATGGCTGAACTCTTTGGCCGGGACCCCAGCGGGGAACCCGAAGCCGAACTCTGGTTCGGCGCACACCCCGGTGCGCCCTCGGCCGTCCTCGGAGAGGAGGCCGTCACCCTCGATGAACTCATCGCCCGGGATCCCGCACGGCTGCTGGGCAGCAGCACAGTGGCCGTCCACGGTGAGGCGCTGCCCTTCCTGGCGAAGGTACTCGCTGCCGGATCCCCGCTCTCGCTCCAGGTCCATCCCACCCGGGAGCAGGCCGCAGCGGGCTTCGCGGCGGAGGAAGCTGCCGGGGTGGACCGTGCCGCAGCGGACCGCAACTACAAGGACGCCAACCACAAGCCGGAGATGATTTTCGCGCTGACGGATTTCGAGGCCCTCTGCGGGTTCCGGCAGCCCGAGGATGCCGCGCAGCTGTTCCGGACCGTGGCCCGGCTCACGGAGTCCGCCGGAGTCCCCGCACCCGCACTCTTGACCCAGACTGCTTCCGACCTGGAGTCCGGGCGGCCCGAAAACGAACGGCTGGAGGGCGTCTTCCGCCGCCTGATCAGCGGCGGCGACGAGGTCCGTGAGGCAGTCGCGGCCGCCGCCGGAGCGGTCCGGACGCTTCAGGGCGCGGACCGGGACGGGCTGGACCCTGCCGTGGCTGAACTCGATGAGCTGGACGGCTACTACCCCGGGGATCCCGGTGTCCTGATTTCCCTGCTCCTGAACCGCGTATCCCTCTCCCCCGGAGAGGCCATCTACCTGCCCGCGGGGAACGTCCACGCCTATCTGCGCGGTCTGGGCGTGGAGGTCATGGCGTCCTCGGACAACGTGCTCCGCGGCGGCCTGACCCCCAAGCACGTGGACCTGCCGGAGCTGCTGCGGACCATCGATTTCCAGGCGCTGGGGGTTCCGCGGGTGGAGCCGGAGCGCACCGGACTGGGCCAGGAACTCTACCGGCCGCCGTTCTCCGAGTTCTCGCTCCAGCGGCTGGAACTGGCCCAGACCGCTGGCTCCGCCAGCATGTCCGCGGCGGACGTTCCGCTGCTGCAGAACGGGCCCACGCTGGTCATGGCGCTGCGGGGCTCGCTGGTGCTCGACTCGCCAAAGCAGGACCTGATCCTAAACCCGGGAGACTGCGCTTTCATCGGCGCGGACGAGGCGCCGGTAATCGCCAAGCTCGCCTCCCATTCAGCCCAGCACGACGACGGCGCGCTTGCCTTCGCCGTCACCGTTGGCTCCGCGTCCCCGGCGGCGGACCCCGACGCGCCGACACTGCAGATCTAGTCCGGAGAGTGCAGGAGCAAAAGCTGGACCTAGCGGCCCAGCCGGCTCCGGAGCGCGCCGATTCCGCCGCGCACTTTTCGCAGGGCCGTCTTGGCCAGCGGCAGCGCATTGGTGAAGACCGGGTACAGGGGGGACAGTGGTAAGTCCCAGGTCCCGGCGAGCAGGTTCTCGTGCTGTGCCCAGCCCATCTTGAACTTGGACACGCCGTCGTTCAGCAGGCCGTTGAAGTCGTAGCGGGTAATACCGCGGGCCTTCATCTCCTGGATTGCGAGCCATTTCAGGGCGTAGTTTGCCCGGAGCCGTTCGCCCTCCTCGCTCATCCCGCCGTACAGTTCGAAGGCGGTATGACCGCTGGCGGAGAGCCACAGGAACGCCACGACGTCGCTGCCCTTGAACGCGGCGTAGACCGGTGAGTCTTCCCCGAGGTTGTCGAAAATGTCCAGGTAATAGCCGTCTTCGTGGATGCCAAAACCGGCGCGCTCGGCTGTCTGCTTGTAGACCGCCAGGCACTGCGGAAGTTCTTCACGGCGGACGGCCCGGTACTCCAGTTCCTCGCGCCCGGACTTGCGGATGTACTGCCGGTGCTTTTTGCTCATGGCCCCCAGCAGCTCATCTTCCTCCCGGGTGAGGTCCAGGATGAGGGTGCGCGGGATCAGGATGGTGTTGGTGCTGGACCGGAACCCGGCTCCGGGCAGCGCTGCCGCAGCCGCGGAGTCTGCGTCCCAGTCCGGTTCGATGGTGAGCGCCACCGCATGGTGCTCCGCCTTGGCGTAGCCGGCAACAGCGGCAAGCAGCTCGGTTTCGCGGCCCGGCTCGCCCTGGGGCCCGCGCGGAATGTAGGCGAGTGCCCGGAAGGGGAACGGCAGCCTGCGGATCAGCAGCTGCGCGGTACCGACAATAACTCCGCCTTCGGAGAATAGCAGCCGCTCGGCCTGCCAGCCGTGCTCGGCTTTGGTCTTTCCCCAACCCCACAGCTGCTGCGGGTGCCCGTTGAACTGGTTGACGAGGCCGTTCCAGCGGGACGGATCAGTGCAGGCAGAAACGCTCAGTGTCATGCCAACTAGCCTACGTGGAACCCAGCACCGGCTTCGAACGCGCGGTTGTTACGGAGCTGAAACCCTTAGCAGCGTAAAAAGCCCGGAAAACAGTAAGCATGCTTTGTTAGGCTCAAATATGGCTTCTTCGACTCCCAGCACATCCAGTCCATCCGAACCGTCGGGTACGGCGGCCTGGGGTTCGCAAGGCTACCCGGGCAGGGACCTGGCCCGGCAGCTGACGGTCACCGTCTCCTACATCCTGTGCATCATCGGCTCAGTGATCGGCGTCGGAGTCTTCGGCGGCACACGCATAGCCGAAGCCGCCGGAGGCGCCCTGAGTGCGGACGCCACCTACCTCGCCCCGGCCAGCCCGGCCTTCTCAATCTGGTCCGTGATCTACGCCGGGCTCGGCGCGTACACGATCTACCAGTGGCTGCCCTCGCAGCGGGCCTCCGACCGCCAGCGCAGGCTGGGATGGCCGGTGGCTGCTTCACTGATCCTGAACGCCGCCTGGATCCTCAGCGTGCAGGCGGGATCCGTCCCGCTCTCCGTTGTGGTCATCACGGCACTGCTGGTGGTCCTGGCGCTGATCTTTGCCCGTTACGCCCGCAGCCGCCCCGGCAGCCTGCTCGGCGCCGTCGTGGTGGACGGAACGCTCGGCCTGTACCTGGGCTGGGTCTGCGTGGCCATCTGCGCCAACATTGCCTCGGCGCTGACTTCCGGCGGCTTTGACGGCTTTGGCCTGGACCCGGTTATCTGGGCATCCGTTGTGCTGGCCGCCGCCGCGGCGGTGGGCGTTGGCCTGGCGTTCTACGGCCGCGGACGCCTTGCTCCCGCGGCGGCTCTGGCGTGGGGCCTGTCCTGGATCGCTGTTTCCCGCGTAAACGGCGAACTGCTCTCCACTCCCACCGCAATCGCGGCTGCCGTTGCAGCCGCAGTTGTGGTGATCGCGACGGTCGGCACCAGGGTGGCAGCGATCCGCCGGGGCTAATCAGTCCAGACAGGAGGCAACGAAAGGGAGGGTCCGGATACGGACCCTCCCTTTGCTGCCCCAGGGGCGAATTGCCGCCTAGCGGAGGCGGGCGTAGGACTCCCACTTGTGCGACTGGTGCTCGCCGTCGACCACGCGGATGGTTCCGGACTTGGAACGCATCACGATCGACTGGGTGAGGACCCGGTCCTTCTTGTAGCGGACGCCGCGGAGCAGGTCACCGTCGGTGATGCCCGTGGCGGCAAAGTAGCAGTTGTCACTGGTCACAAGATCGTTGGTGGAAAGCACCCGGTCCAGGTCGTGGCCGGCGTCGATGGCCTTCTGCTTTTCCTCATCCGAGGTCGGCCACAGCCGGCCCTGGATGACTCCGCCAAGGGTCTTCACGGCGCAGGCGGTGATGATGCCCTCAGGGGTGCCGCCGATGCCCATCAGCGCGTCAACGTCGGTGCCTTCACGGGCTGCCGCAATGCCGCCGGCAACGTCGCCGTCCATCAGCATCCGGGTGCGGGCCCCGGCGTCGCGGATTTCCTGGACCAGGGGCTTGTGCCGGTCCCGCTCCAGGATCATGACGTTGAGCTGGTTGATCTTCTTGCCCTTGGCCTTGGCGATCAGGTGCAGGTTCTGCTTGACCGGAAGGCGCAGGTCCACCATGTCCGCCGCTTCGGGACCGGTGACCAGCTTTTCCATGTAGAACACGGCGGAGGGATCGAACATGGTGCCGCGTTCGGCGACAGCCAGTACGGCGAGTGCGTTGTTGATGCCCAGGGCGGTCAGGCGGGTGCCGTCGATCGGATCCACGGCGACGTCGCAGAGCGCACCGGTGCCGTCACCCACGTGCTCACCGTTGTAAAGCATGGGAGCTTCGTCCTTCTCGCCTTCACCGATCACCACGACGCCGTTGAAGTGGACGGTGGAGATCAGTGAGCGCATCGCGTCAACGGCAGCGCCGTCGGCGGCGTTCTTGTCGCCGAACCCGACCCAGTGGCCGCCGGCGATGGCAGCTGCTTCCGTGACACGGACAAGTTCGAGCGCGAGGTTCCGGTCCGGCTCGTCGTCGCCGACCGCCAGCGCGGGTGAAAGAGTTGAGTACTGGGCACCTTGGGACACGTCTAACCTCATCTTTGAAATTCGAGCCGCACTGGAAAGGATATGTCTGGAATTGACCAATAGCAGTCCCAAACAGCGGGCCCGCCTGCTGTTCCTTGCTCCGATCATAGTCGCCAAGTGACCCGTGCCACCGCTGGACCCCCTCATTTCACGGCGCCGGACTCGTTGAAGGCCTTCTGCGGCGCTTGCGCAGGAATAGGACTTGCCACCCCGGATAGGCGATCATGGAAGGGTGAGTGAGCAGCAGCAGCCCGAAGAGCCCGTAACCCCCACCCTGACCAGCAAGCAGGCCAAGCGTGCCAACGCTACGGTCATTGGAATGCTCATTGCCACCGGCATCACGCTGGCAATTGTGCTGGTGCCGGTACTGCTGAACCCGTACCAGAAGCCGCAGCCGCGCAACGTGGATGTGCAGGCCATTGCCTCCGAGGCAGCCGCCGACGCAGGCTACGATCCGCTGGCCCCTGAGCTCCCCGACGGCTGGACGGCAAACTACGCGCGCTGGGACTCCGGAGTCAACAGCGGCGTTCCGGCCTGGGAAGTGGGATATCTCACTCCGGATACCGAGTTCATCCGGCTCACACAGACAAACACGGCGAACCCCACCTGGGTTTCCCAGACCACCAAGGACTCCCTGGTGGCCGGTGAACGGACCGCCGGCGGTGCCACCTGGCAGCTGCGCGACAGCGCCAACGGTGAGGCCCATCTGGTCACCGAGGTCAATGGAATGACCGTCGTCCTCAGTTCAGAGGGCGACTTGTCCTCCGTGGACGTCCTTGCTGAAGCCGTGCTTGCAGACCTCGGATCCGGCGGCCAGTAGCACCAAAGCCATGGCTGCGGGCGACTTGCGGCGGTAACAGAACAGCGGAGGGGTGCCGAAGCGCCGTATTCTTGAACGGTGACCGAATTCAACAGCCCCCTTACTGCTCCCACCACTCCCGCCCAGGCATGGCAGCGCCTGCGTGAAGGAAACGAGCGTTTTGTCGCCGGCACCTCCCGCCATCCGAACCAGGATGCACCCCGGCGCAGCTCCCTGGTCAACGAGCAGAACCCCTTTGCCGTCATTTTCGGCTGCTCGGATTCCCGCCTCGCCGCTGAGATCATCTTTGACCTGGGGCTCGGCGACGTGTTTGTTGTCCGCACGGCCGGCCAAGTCACCGACGACGCCGTCCTCGGCTCGCTCGAATACAGCGTCGGCGTGCTGGGCGTTCCGCTGATCGTGGTCCTGGGCCATGACAGCTGCGGCGCCGTTACCGCTGCCAAGCACACGGTTGACACCGGCTCGATGCCGGCCGGCTACGTGCGCAACCTGGTTGAACGGATCACCCCGTCAGTCCTCACAGCCCGCCGGAACGGCCTGGAAGACGTCAATGACATGGTGGTTGAGCACACCCGCCAGACCGCCGAGCGCCTGGTGGAAAGCTCCCGCCTGATTTCCGACGCCGTTGCCTCCGGCTCCACCGCCGTCGTCGGGCTCTCCTACCGGCTGGCCGAAGGCCGTGCGGACCTGGTGTCCAGCATCGGCAGCCTGGAGGCTGAAACAACCGGCCTCGCGGCAGGCTAGCGGGCAGGAATCCCGCCCCATTCCGACACGCGTTTCAGCGCCGGCGGAACTGCCGACTAGGCTGGTAGCCATGACTTCCAACTCCGCTGAATACCGCATTGAACATGACACGATGGGTGAGGTCCGCGTCCCGGTAAACGCCCTTTACCGCGCCCAGACCCAGCGCGCCGTGGAGAACTTCCCGATCTCCGGCAAGCCGCTGGATGACGCACACATCGAGGCACTGGCCCGCATCAAGAAGGCGGCTGCCACCGCCAACGCCGAGCTGGGGGTGCTCGACGACGAGCGCGCCAAGGCGATTGCCGCTGCTGCCGACGAAGTTGCTGCAGGCAAGCACAACGGCCAGTTCCCGATCGACGTGTTCCAGACCGGTTCCGGCACGTCCTCGAACATGAACACCAACGAGGTCCTGGCCGAGCTCGCCACCCGCGCCCTGAAGGCAGCCGGCAGCGAGACCTCCGTTCACCCGAACGACCACGTCAACGCCTCGCAGTCCTCCAACGATGTCTTCCCGACCTCGGTCCACGTCGCCGCCACCTCCGCGCTGATCAACAACCTGATCCCGGCGCTGGAACACCTGGCCGCTTCCCTGGAGCGCAAGGCTGAAGAGTTCAAGGACGTCGTCAAGTCCGGCCGCACGCACCTCATGGACGCCACCCCGGTCACCCTGGGCCAGGAGTTCGGCGGCTACGCCGCACAGGTCCGCTACGGCATTGAGCGTGTCCAGGCCTCCCTGCCCCGCGTTGCCGAGGTTCCCCTGGGCGGCACCGCCGTCGGCACCGGCATCAACACCCCGGCCGGCTTCCCGCAGCGTGTAATCGAACTGCTGGCTGCCGACACCGGCCTGCCGCTGACCGAAGCCCGGGACCACTTCGAGTCCCAGGCCAACCGCGACGCGCTCGTTGAGGTCTCCGGCATGCTGCGCACCATCGCAGTGTCCTTCTCCAAGATCGCCAACGACCTGCGCTGGATGGGCTCCGGCCCCAACACCGGCCTGGGCGAAATCGCCATCCCCGACCTGCAGCCGGGCTCCTCGATCATGCCGGGCAAGGTCAACCCCGTTATCTCCGAGGCCGTCATGCAGGTTGCCGCACAGGTAGTGGGCAACGACGCCGCCATCGCCTGGGCAGGCACCTTCGGCTACTTCGAGCTCAACGTCGGCATCCCCGTCATCGCCTCGAACCTGCTTGAATCGATCCGCCTGCTGTCCAACTCCTCGGTGATCATGGCGGACAAGATGATTGACGGCATCGAAGCCAACGTGGAGCGTGCCCGCTACCTCGCAGAGGCCTCTCCCTCGATCGTTACCCCGCTGAACAAGTACATCGGCTACGAGAACGCCGCCAAGATCGCCAAGTTCGCAGTCAAGGAAAACAAGACCATCCGCCAGGCCGTCGTCGAGCTCGGTTTCGTCGAACGCGGCGAGGTCACCGAGGAACAGCTTGATGCTGCCCTCGACGTCCTCTCGATGACCAAGCCGCCGCAGGCTTAATCTTCCGCTGCATTCAGGGGGCCGCCCGGTGGGACGGCCCCCTTTTGCGTGTCCCGGGGCGGGTCCCGCGCGCCAGGAGGTCCGGGCGTGTGAGGCCTGGGCACCCTATGCCGCCGTTCCCACCTCCTGTTACGAGTGTTCACCTGTGGGGTCACACGAATGAACAGGAGTAACGATGCGTGGGAACGCCGGTTCCGGCCGCGCCCCACCAGCAACAGGAACATCAAGGATGGCAGCGAGGGGCTCCGAAAGCCGATTCATTTTGCACTTTACGAAACAGCGTGCAAATCTTTACTATGTGACCAATAGTGCATCTTCTGAGGGCGGGCTCCGGGAACGCAAACGGGCAGCCACCCACAGCGCAATAACCACTGCCGCCCGCGGGCTTACCGCCGAACGCGGCTTGACCGGCTTCACCGTCGAGGAACTGTGCGAGCAGGTGGGAATCTCCCGGCGTACCTTCTTCAACTACTTCCCGTCCAAGGAAGACGCCGTCCTCGGTGCCCCTGCCGCCCTGCCGGAGGAACTCACCGAACCGTTCATCGCAGCGGGATCTCCCAGCCCCGGACTTTCACCGAACCTGCTCCAGGACCTTGTGGACCTTTCCGTGGCGCACATGGAGTCCATGGCCGTCTCCCGCGCCGAGCTCGCCCAGCTCAAGGATGCCCTGACCACCGAACCGAGGCTGGTTCTGAAACTGATGCAGGGCACCCGCGAGGCAGACGAGCGCCTGCGCAGGCTCATCGCGCTGCGTGAGCACCTTGAGTGGGACGATCCGCGAATCGTTGCCGTTGCCACCGTCTTTTCAGCACTCATCCAGCGGGCCGGACCGGAATTCTTCGACCCGGACAATACCCGCAGCTACCGCGCGGTGCTCACTGACGCAGTGGAGTCCGCCCGTGCTGCCTTCGCTTCCTTCTCTCCCGTCACTTCCAGCAAGGACCTGTCATGACCACCACCGCTGCGCGCTCCTCCGGACCGCTGCTGCTGACCCAGAAACGAATCTGGATCATCTTCTCCGCCCTTATTGCGGGCATGCTCCTTTCCTCACTGGACCAGACCATTGTCTCGACGGCGATGCCTACGATCGTCGGTGAGCTGGGCGGCGTCGAACACCAGACCTGGATCACCACGGCTTATCTGCTGGCCACCACTATCGTGATGCCGATCTACGGCAAGTTCGGCGACGTCCTGGGCCGGCGCAACCTCTTCCTCTTCGCAATTGCACTGTTCACCCTGGCCTCGGTCGGCTGCGCGTTTGCCACCGACTTCTGGATGTTCGTCTTCTTCCGCGCCCTGCAGGGCCTGGGCGGCGGCGGCCTGATGATCCTTTCCCAGGCGATCATTGCGGACATTGTTCCGGCCAACGAACGCGGCAAGTACATGGGCCCGCTGGGCGGCATCTTCGGTCTCTCTGCCGTGGCCGGGCCCCTGCTGGGCGGTTTCTTTGTTGACCACATGACCTGGCAGTGGGCGTTCTACATCAACATCCCGATCGGCATCGCCGCCTTCCTGATTGCGTTCTTCACCCTCACCCTGCCCAGCAAGAAGGCAGAGAAGCGCATCGACATTCCCGGCGTCGTCCTGCTCTCGATCGCCACCACGTGCCTGATTTTCTTCACGGACTTCGGCGGCGACGCCGACCGCGGCTGGACCGATCCGCTGACGCTGGCCTGCGGCGCCGGCCTGCTGGCGGCTGCCTTCGCCTTCGTTCTGGCAGAGCGGCGCGCACAGGATCCGATCATTCCGCTGAGCCTGTTCAAGAACCCGATCTTCGTCAACAGCACCGCGATCGGCTTCACCCTGGGCATGGGCATGTTCGCGGCCCTCGCCTTTGTTCCGACCTTCCTGCAGATGTCCACCGGGACCTCGGCCGCCGCTTCCGGCCTGCTGATGCTGCCCATGATGGTGGGCATGATGGGAACCTCCATCTGGTCCGGCCTGGCCATTACCAAGACCGGCAGGTACAAGAAGTACCCGATCTCAGGTGCGGTCCTGGTCCTTGCAGCACTGCTGTGGATGACCATGCTGACCGCAGAAACGCCGGTCTGGGTGATCTGTTCCCAGCTGTTCGTCTTCGGCGCCGGACTGGGTCTGATCATGCAGGTTGTGGTGCTGGTGGTGCAGAACTCTGTGCCGGTGGACCAGATCGGTACCGCCACGTCCTCGAACAACTACTTCCGCGAGGTTGGCGCCTCGCTGGGTGTGGCCATCTTCGGCGCGATGTTCACCACCCGCCTCTCGGAGAACCTGATGGGGGTCTTTGAAGGTGCCGGGTTCGACGCCGCTGCTGCCGGCGAGGCAACTGCCACGCTGCAGCCCTCCGCCATGGCTGCGCTTCCCGAGCCGGTCCGCGACGGCATCGTCAACGCCTACGCCGAGTCCCTGGCACCGGTCTTCTGGTACCTGGTGCCGTTCCTGGCGCTGGCGCTCATCCTCGCCTTCTTCCTGAAGGAGATTCCCCTCTCCGACGTTGCAGGCATGGTGGCGCGCGGCGAGGCCGTGGGCGGAGCGGAAGCGAAGCGCCTCGAGGCTGAGCGGCTTGCCGGTGCTTCCGCTGATGCCCCGGCTTCCGGGGAAGATGCGCCTTCCGCAGCGCCGGACGGTTCCCAGGCACCCGAACCGGACAATTCCCCGGCATCCGGGCCGGAAAAGAGCTAGTACACCGGAACACAGCGGGCCCCGGGGACTCTCCGGAGCCCGCTGTCATCAGGCGTAACGCGGCGTGGGGAAGGTCTGGTCCTGGACACCGCTCGGCCTGACGCCCTTTAGGATGGGCAGGACGCACCGCCGGTGAACTCCGGCAGCAGAACCGCACGTATGTGCCGGCGCAGCTTCTCCCGGGAACCCTGCGCCTTTCCCAGCCAGCCGAAGGACCTCGCGGTTCTCAACATCCAGGACTTTGATTGAAAGCCAAGACGCTTACCTCCGGCATCGCCTCCTCGGCCCTCGCGGCACTGCTGGCGCTGACTTGCCTTGCCGGTCCGGCGGCTGCAGTAGGAACCGAACCCGCAGAGCCCGAAGCCATCGAAGTCACCGAAGTCATCGAAGTCAGCGTGGCGGAACAGGCCCGGATCATTGGTCAGCACGGTGCAAGCCTCGGCCAGGGGCTGACCCGCATCAATTCCACCAGTGATGCCCAGGCCCCGGCAGGAGTCGAAGATACCCAGACCGCCAAGGCCCCCGAAGCTGCCCCGTCAGCCGGAAACTGGCAGCCGGCCGGGATCCAGGGAATCGACGTTTCCAGCCATCAGGGCAACGTTGACTGGAACGCGGCCTGGGACCGCGGTGCGCGCTTTGCCTACGCCAAAGCCACCGAAGGCACCACCTACAAGAACCCGAACTTCGGCCAGCAGTACAACGGCTCCTACAACAGGGGCATGATCCGCGGCGCTTACCACTTCGCGCTGCCGAACGTCTCCTCAGCCGTGGAACAGGCCAACTACTTCGTCGACAACGGCGGCGGCTGGTCAGCAGACGGCAAGACCCTGCCTCCGCTGCTGGACATCGAATACAACCCGTACAAGTCCCTGGGCAACACCTGCTACAACATGAGCCCGTCCCAGATGGTGAACTGGATCAAGGCATTCTCGAACCAGGTCATGGCCCGCACCGGCCGGGTTCCGATGATCTACACGACTACAGACTGGTGGATCACCTGCACCGGGAACAGTGCCGCGTTCAGCGAACACCCCCTGCACATCGCCAACTACAACCATGTGGGGGCGGGCCCCCTGCCGGCCAGCTGGAGTAGCTACAGCATTTGGCAGTACAGCGACTCGGGTCCGTTCGTCGGCGACTCCAACGTCTTTAACGGTTCATCTGCGGGTTTGACCGCCCTGGCACGCAACAGTGCCCCACAGGGACCGTTCAAGGATGTTCCGGCGGACTCTGCCTTCGCCGCTGAGATCGCCTGGCTGAAGAACAAGGGGATCACCACCGGGTACGCCAACGGGACGTACGGTCCCCTGACGCCCGTGAACCGTGACGCCATGGCTGCCTTCCTTTACCGGCTTTCGGACAGCCCCGCGCATAAGCCCGCTGCCAGGCCCAGGTTCACTGACGTGAGGGCAGACAACCAGTTCTACAAGGAGATCGACTGGCTGTCCTCATCGAAGGTGACGACGGGCTGGAGTGACGGCACCTTCAGGCCAGTGACGCCCATCAACCGCGATGCCATGGCCGCATTCCTCTACCGGATGGCCGGAAGCCCGGCGTACACGCCTCCTGCGGTCTCGAAGTTCAGGGACGTCGGCACCGGCCACCCGTTCTACAAGGAGATCAGTTGGCTGGCGGCAACCGGCATTTCCACCGGCTGGACTGACAGCACGTTCCGTCCGGGTCAGCCGATCGCCCGCGACGCAATGGCTGCCTTCCTGTACCGCTTCGACCAGAAGTTCTAGCCTTCGCGGTTAGCGGTGACAGCTGTGCGGAATGCGGAGCTACACCTCGAAGACCGGAACTCCGGTGGAGTTCCGTGCGAGCTCTATGAGCATGCGGTGCCGCGCGTTCAGTTCGGGCAGCTCGTCCAGGGCGAACCAGCGCACGTCCGTGGACTCGTCGTCGTTCACCCGGGCGGTCCCAGCGGTCCAGGCGCAGCGGAAGACCAGGTTCAGGAACTGGCAGCGGTCATGGTTGGGAAACATGATTGGGTCCGTGGTGCCTACATGGATGAGGTGTTCAAGCTTCGCCTGCACTCCGGTCTCTTCCTCGACTTCGCGCAGCAGGCCGGGACCGGGCTCTTCCCCGGGTTCCAGAATGCCGGTGATGAGCGTCCAGCGTCCGTTGTCCGCCCGCCGGCACAGCAGCACCTCGCCGTCCGGATTAAAGACGACGGCGGCAACTCCGGGCAGCCACAGCAGCTCGTGGCCCACTTTTTCGCGCAGGGAAAGAATGAAGTCGGGTGTGGGCATGGCTCTACTCTAGGCCAGGGACTGCGAGCGCCAGCAACGCACCGGCGAGCATAAACGGGCCGAAGGCGATCCGGGTTTTACCCGTTCCCCGCCCGGACAGCACCAGGACCAGTCCCCACAGGCCTCCCAGCACGAATCCCGCTGCAGCCCCGGCCAGCAGGTAGCTGTAGCCGGCGAACCCGAGGTACAGCCCCAGGACACCGGCCAGCTTCACGTCCCCCAGCCCCAGCCCGGACGGCGACGCAACCCGAAGCAGGAGATACCCGCTGAGCAGAAGCGCCCCTCCCAGCGCCATCGACGCGAAGCGTCCATGCTCCCCTGAAGTGAGGGCGGCCGCCCCCAGCAGCACGGCGGAGATGGGGTAGGCCGGCAGCACGAGCCGGTCCGGCAGCCGGCGCGTCCTCAGATCCATGACCGTCAGCTTCCAGGCCAACACCGCAAGGTAGCCCAGCGCCGCTGCGAGCAGCAGCGCAGAAAGCCTCGGCCCGCTCCAGTACTCCCCCAGGATCCCCCACATGCGCCCTACGCTACGCGACGGCGGCGCCGGGCGTACCGCAGGACGCAGCGGCTGTGGACTGCTTAGCCAATCGCCCCTTCTTCGAGGAGATCGGTCACCAGGGCCGCGATGGGAGAGCGCTCAGAGCGGGTAAGCGTCATGTGCCCAAACAGCGGGTGGCCCTTGAGCGTCTCCACCACTGCGGCTATCCCGTCATGGCGGCCCACGCGCAGGTTGTCCCGCTGGGCGACGTCGTGGGTCAGGACCACCTTTGAGTTCTGCCCGATGCGGGAAAGCACCGTGAGCAGGACGTTCTTCTCCAGGGACTGTGCTTCATCCACGATCACGAAGCTGTCATGCAGCGACCGTCCGCGGATATGGGTCAGCGGCAGCACTTCGAGCATGCCGCGGTCCAGGACCTCCTCCACCACTTCCTTGGAGACCAGGGCCTCCAGGGTGTCAAAGACTGCCTGGCCCCAGGGGCCCATCTTCTCGCTTTCGCTGCCGGGCAGGTAACCCAGTTCCTGGCCGCCCACGGCGTACAGGGGACGGAAGACCACCACCTTGCGGTGTTCCCGGCGCTCCAGGACGGCTTCAAGCCCGGCGCACAGTGCCAGCGCGGACTTGCCGGTTCCGGCCCTGCCGCCCAGGGAAACGATTCCGACTTCCGGATCCATGAGCATGTCGATGGCCAGCCGCTGTTCGGCAGAGCGTCCATGCAGCCCAAAGACGTCCCGGTCCCCGCGGACCAGTCTTACCTGTTTGTCCGCACCCAGCCGGCCCAGGGCCGAGGACCGGCCGGAGAGCAGCACGAGCCCGGTATTGACCGGAAGGTCTGCGGCTTCGGGCACGAACACCGGCTGGTGTTCGTACAGGGCGCTGATCTCGGCGTCTGAGGTCTCGACTTCGGCCATGCCGGTCCAGCCGGTGTCCCGGACCAGTTCGTTGCGGTACTCATCGGCCGTGAGCCCAACTGCTGCCGCCTTTACGCGCAGCGGCAGGTCCTTGGAAACCACGGTGATTCTGTGTCCCTCATCGGCGAGGTTCCGGGCCACGGCAAGGATCCGGTTGTCGTTCCCGGATCCGCGGATTCCCAACGGCAGTACTTCCAGGGAGACATGGTTCAGTTCCACCCGCAGGGTACCGCCGGCGTCTCCAATCGGCACCGGCCGGTCCAGGCCGCCGTGCTCCACACGCAGGTCATCGAGCAGACGCAGGGCGGCGCGGGCAAAATAGCCCAGTTCCGGGTCGTTGCGTTTGCTTTCAAGTTCGCTGATGACCACCAGCGGAAGGATGACCTCGTGTTCGGCGAAGCGCAGGACTGCCTTCGGGTCGGACAGCAGGACGGATGTGTCCAGCACGAACGCCTGGGGCTTGCCGGCTGCGCCGGAGGTCTCAGGCATGGATGCGTTGGTTACGGCCACTTAGAACTCCAGTCAGGGACCGCAGGCCCCGGATAGCTAGAAGTGTTCTTCTCCGCAGGCCGGAACGGGAGGCCGGGCAGCGGCCTCCCTGTGCAAGCACACACCGTGTGAGCATCCGGCCTCCGGTTCCATCAGCATGGGGCTGATCGATACGTACAAGCTACGCCCGCGGGCGTGCTGCGGGACACAGGGACACGACGGAGTTGTATTTGTTCACATCATGTTTACGCACCGGCGCGCTGCCGGCGGTAGCTAGCCGTGCAGGTGCCCGGGATGGCCCCACGACGCCGCTGCTGCCGCGGCCAGGGCAACGATCGCCGGACCCAGCGAAGCCAGCCCCAGCAGCAGGTATCCGGCACCGCCGCAGAGCGATCCAAGGGTCAGCGAGCACCAGAGCAGCAGGTACCGGTGCCAGCCGTTGCCGCGCTCTCCGAACAGGGCGCCGGTGACCTTCTGCCCCAGCTTCACCAGGGTTCCGGTCATGTAGGTAATGCCGATCGACACTTCGCCGCCGCGCTCAAAAACGGCGTTGAGCAGACCCATCGAGCCGGCCAGCGCCGGAGCCAGCACCCCTTCGGCTCCGGGGAACGCTGTGCTGGACCAGGCAGCGCCGAGGACGGCGGCGGAAAGCAGGCAGATGGCCGGACGCCGGTGCCGGCTCAGGACCCGGCGCAGTACGGACGCGGCAACGACACCCAGGAAGAAGGCGGCGATCAGCCCGAAGGCCTGCAGGAAGCCGCTCAGCGAAGCATCAGCCACCGCAGCACCGGCGCGCGTCGAGTTCCCGGTCATAAAGGAGACGAAGTAGCCGCCCAGATGCAGGAACCCGACGGCGTCCACGTAGCCGGCAGTCCAGGCCAGGCCGGAGGCCAGTGCGATTTCCGAACGGGAATGCTTGAGCATCGCAGGCTCTGCAGGTCAGGACCCGAAACGTCGCTGGCGGCTGGCGTAGTCGCGCAGGGCACGCAGGAAGTC